>NZ_JBHZTA010000008.1:0-197654 GCF_042879215.1 Kocuria arenosa
TAGGACACCGCCGGACCACACCACCAAGGGTCGAGCCCCCGCACACCGTGCGGGGGCTCCCCGCATTTAACACCCCCCGCAACCGCACCGCAGCAGGGCACAGGCATCGCAGCACAGGCACTGCACCGCACCGGCACCACACCGGGCCCGCACCCGGCCGGCAGCGGAACGATCAGCCCACGTTTCTGCCGGCCCCCTGTAACACAAGCGCGGTCCCGGTCATCGGCGGACAATGCTGGCATGGATGCGACCAACCATGATGCCGAGACTCCCACAGTGACCGAGCAGCACGAGCAGGCCACGGCGGTGGTGACGGGGACCGTTGCCATGGGCGAGCTGCGGGCGTTCTTCGACCGTGCCTTCGACGAACTGGGTCGGGCCATGGCCGACGGGGCCTTCGAGCCGTCAGGACCTCCGATGGCCGTGTATCACGGAGTGCCCGCGGAGACGGTGCACCTGGAGGTGGGTTTCCCGGTGCAGGGGGAGGTCACCCCCAAAGGGACCGTGGTGGCCGGCCGGTTGTCTGCCTCCCGGGTGGCGACGTCCGTGCACCGCGGCAACTACGACGACCTGGGGCAGTCCTGGCAGCGACTGGCGGAGTGGGTGGAGCACCAGGGGCTCTCTCTCGGCGACCGCATGTGGGAGGTCTACGTGACCGAGCCGCGGCCGGGCGACGACCCCGCTGACATGGTCACCGAGCTCCACTGGACGCTTCGTCCCTGATGTTCCGGTCCCTGTTGTTCCGTGGGCCGCTCGGCCCACGACGAGGAAGGCCCCGACCGCGCGGTCGGGGCCTTCCTCGTCCTGGTGCAAACCCGCTGCGCGGAGATCTACCGAATGGTCTGTGCCTCCGAGAGCGTCAGCCCCTCCTGAGCTTCCTGGACGGACCCGGTCACGGTGCGACTGTCGATGAGCTTGTTCATGACCACGGCGATGGCGCCGTCCCCGGTCACGTTCGTCGCTGTGCCGAAGGAGTCGATGGCGATGTACGTGGCGATCATGAGGGCGACCGCGGTTTCGTCGAAGCCCAGCATGCCCTGGAGCAGACCGACGGCTGCCATGATCGCACCGCCGGGGACACCGGGGGCGGCGACCATCGTGATGCCCAGCATGAGGATGAAGCCCACATAGGCCAGGTCGTCGATCGGGGTGCCGGTGATGGTCATGACGGCTGCCGAGAACAGCACGATCTTCAGGGTCGAACCCGCGAGATGGATCGTCGCGCTCAGCGGGATCACGAAGCCGGCCACGGACGGCCGGACGCCGTTGGCCTCCGCGCACCTGAGGGTGACGGGGATGGTCGCGGCGGAGGACGACGTGCCCAGCGCGGTGGCGTAGGCGGGGAGCATGTTCTTCAGCAGGACCGCGGGGTTCCGACCCACGTAGATCCCGGCGAGCACGTACTGAGCCATGAGCAGGACGGCGGACAGGGCCAGGGCGACTAGCACCACCTTCGAGAAGGTGGAGACGACCACCAGGATCTGACCGTTCATGGTGAGGCCCATGAACATCCCGAAGATGTACAGGGGCAGCAACGGGATGATGACCAGTTCCACGATGCGCATGATGATCCGCCGGAGGTCGTCCATGCTCCTGTGGAGGGTGTCACCGGGAATGAGGGTGATGCCCACGCCCAGGCAGAAGGCCAGGAGGAGTGCTGTCATGACGCCGAACACGGGCTCCATCTCGAGCGTGAAGAATCCGGTGAGGGCGCTCTCCTCGGGGTTGGCGAGGGCGTCGACGTCGCGCTCCCCGTCCAGCAGCCACGGGTATCCCGCACGCGCGACGACGAAGGCCAGCAGGCCTGCGAGGACGGTGGACGCGTACGCGATGGCGGCGGTCACGCCCAGCCACTTGCCGGCCCCTCTGCCGAGGTCACCGATGGCCGGGGTGACGAGACCGACGATCAGCAGCGGGACGATGAAGCCGAGAAAAGCGCTGAAGAGGTCGTTGAACGTCAGGAAGAGCCGGGCGACCGGTTCGGGGAAGAACAGACCGCAGGCGATGCCCAGGACGATGCCGAGCAGCACGCGCACCAGGAGGTGGGACGTGAGGGGTTTTTTGGTCATGGGCCCATCATCCGACGAGGGGGAGGCCGGGGACGAATCGGGACCGAGGGGCGCCGGACGTGCTTATACAATGGGAACGATCAGCATGGCGGACCGTTCTCCGGCCACCGCCGACATCCACGAGAGCCGACCGGCACCGCGTCGGCACAGAGGAGCGGTACGTGTCCGAGTCTTTCCAGCACGGGTCCCGGGACGAGCGCGGGAACGGAAGTTCCGGCGATCGCCGGTCCGGCGGAGGAGCCGGGCGCCAGGGCGACCGGTCCGGTTCGCCGTCCCGACGCCGGTTCGATGACGGACGGCGCAGCCCAGCCCGCGACGGCGAGACGCGCGGACGCGACTCCGAGGGCCGGGGCGCCACCGGCAGGCCCGGCGGCGAGCGGCAGGACGACCGCCGTGGTGGCTATGCCCCGCGCGGAGATCGGCGCGATGACCGCCAAGGCGACCGTCGTGGTGGGTACGCCCCCCGGGGTGACCGGCGTGACGAGCGGCAGGGTGATCGCCGCGGGGGCTACGGCGATGACCGTCGGCGCGATGACCGCCAGGACGACCGTCGTGGTGGGTACGCTCCGCGGGGCGAGCGGCAGGACGACCGCCAGGGTGATCGGGGGCCACGCCGTGAGGGTGAGGGCTACCGTGGTCGGCGTGACGACCGGCGTGACGACCGGCAGGACGACCGTCGTGGCGGCTACGCCCCCCGGGGCGACCGGCCCGACGACCGCCGTGGCGGCTATGCCCCGCGAGGTGACCGTCGTGACGAACGGCAGGGTGACCGCCGCGGAGGCTACGGTGATGACCGCCGGCGTGACGACCGGCAGGACGACCGCCGTGGCGGCTATGCCCCGCGAGGTGACCGTCGTGACGAACGGCAGGGTGACCGCCGCGGAGGCTACGGTGATGACCGCCGGCGTGACGACCGGCAGGACGACCGCCGTGGCGGCTATGCCCCGCGAGGTGACCGTCGTGACGAACGGCAGGGTGACCGCCGCGGAGGCTACGGTGATGACCGCCGGCGTGACGACCGGCAGGACGACCGCCGGGGTGGATACGCCCCGCGAGGTGACCGCCGCGGTGGATTCCCGGACCGCAACGAAGGCTTCCGTGGTCGGCGCGACGACCGGGACGACGTCTCGACCCACCGTCACCGTGCGCCCGAGGTCGACGAGGACATCACGGGTCGCGAGCTCGACAAACCGACCCGCGCCCAGCTGGGGGCACTCGAACCGCGCAATGCCGAGGCCGTCGCCAAGCACCTGGTCATGGCCGGGCGCTATCTGACGGACGTCCCCGAACTCGCGCTCGAGCACGCACAGGCGGCCGGACGGCGCGGCGGCCGCATCGCCGCGGTGCGGGAGGCCACCGGGATCGCGGCGTACGAGGCGGGTGACTACGCGCTGGCGCTCAAGGAACTGCGCACGTTCCGGCGGATGACCGGCGCCGAGATCCACCTTCCCCTGATGGTCGACTGCGAGCGGGCCCTCGGGCGCCTGGACAAGGCCGTGGAGCTCGCGACGTCCGAGGCCGTGCAGTCGCTCGAGCCCAGCGAGAGGGTGGAACTGGCCATCGTCCTGGCCGGCATGCGACGTGACCAGGGGGACGCGCAGGGGGCGGTGGACGCGCTGACCATTCCGCAGCTCGACAAGAACCGGGGCTTCCCCTACAGCCCCCGGCTGTTCCGCGCGTACGCCGAGACCCTGAGGGGCGTCGGCAGGGACCATGAGGCTCTCACGTGGGACCGGCAGGCCGTGGTGGCCGAGGCCGCCCTCGGGACGGGGCAGTTCGCCGAGCCGGAGATCGTCGACTTCGACGACGAGGACGAGACCGAGCAGGTGCCGGCGAACGGCGTCGCCCTGGCCGGCGCCGAGGAGACGGCCGAGATGCCGGGCCAGGACCGGGCGGACGCCCCGGCCCACGGCCCTGCCGGGCAGACCGTCGGGCCGAACCTGGCAGGGAGCGCGACCGGTGCGGCCGACGGCGACCTGGGCGGCGACCCCGACGGCGGGATGGACGACGAGACCGAGGATGTGCTCGACGAGGGTGCCGACGAGGACCCGGACGAGGACCCGGACGACGAGGGAGAGAACCAGGAGCACGACCTGGACCCCGACGACGACTTCGAGGGCGGCTCCGAGGACGACCTCGACCCGGACGACGACGCGGATCTCGTCGACCTCGGCGGCGAGGACGCCGGCGACGTCGAGGACGGCGGCCCGCAGCGTGGCTGAACGGCTGCTCGACCGGTTCGACGCCGTCCTGAGCGATCTGGACGGCGTCGTCTACGCCGGCCCGCACGCGATCCCCGGGGCACCCGAGATCCTCCGCCGGATCTCCGCGGACGGCGTGCCCGTGGTGTACGTCACGAACAACGCCTCGCGCTCCGTCGCGACGGTCGCCGAGCACCTGACGGACCTGGGCGTGCCGACCGGCCCCGACGGCGTCGTGAGCGCCGCGCAGGCGGGAGCCGAGCTCCTGGCGCAGCGGGTCCCGGCCGGCACCGCGGTGCTCGTCACCGGTTCCCAGGCCCTGGCCGACGTCGTCGCGGACGCCGGGCTGGTCCCGGTCCGGGCCCAGTCCGACGCGCCCCGCGCCGTGATCCAGGGCTTCGACCCCGGCCTGGGCTGGGCCGAGCTCGCCGAGGCCGCGTACACGCTGGCCGACCCGGACGTGCTGTGGGTCGCGACCAACACCGACCGCACCATTCCACAGGCCCGCGGCCTGGCGCCCGGCAACGGCACCCTCGTGGCCGCCGTGGCGGCCACGACGGCGCGGCCGCCCGTCGTCGCCGGCAAGCCGGAGGCCCCGATCTTCCGCACCGCCGCCGAGCGGGCGGGCAGCACCCGTCCCGTGGTGCTGGGGGACCGGCTGGACACCGACATCCGGGGCGGCAACGCCGCCGGCTTCGCCACGATCGCGGTCCTCACCGGGGTGGACACCGTGCACACGATCCTCGCGGCGTGCACCGCGGAGCGCCCGGACCACGTCGTCGGCACCCTGCACGCGCTCTTCGAGCCGTACCCCGACGTCGAGGTCTCGTCCTCGGCAGGGGGGCACACCGCGCGCTGCGGGGCGGCGGAGGCCGAGACCGACGGCACGCGGCTGCGGATCCGGGGCGCCCAGGACGACCTCGACGCCTGGCGGGCCGCATGCGCGGCCTGGTGGGCGGCACACCCCCACACCGACGTCCCCGTGGTCCCCGACCCCGAGTGGGAGGCGGGGAAGTGACCGCCGACGCCGGGCCGCCGCACGCGGCGGGGGACGGCGGAGCAGCCCTGCGTCCGACCGGTCACGCCGGGGTGGACGCGGTGCTCGACCGGGCCGGCGAGCTGGAAAGGCTGCCCGTCGCCGAGCACCCCGGCCGCTACGGGGAGCTGCACGCGGCCCTCGTCGCCGAGCTCGACGCCGAGCCCGGCACCGTCCCCGCCGGCCTCGTGCCGCGCCCCCGGACCGGACAGGAGGAGGCGGGGCCGCGGTGAGCGCCCGTCTCGACCAGGAGCTCACCGCGCGGACACTGGCCCGCTCCCGCACGGTCGCCGCCCGGTGGATCGGGGAGGGCCGGGTGCTCGTGAACGGCCGGCCCGCGACCAAGCCCTCCGTCCGGGTCGGCCCCGACGACCTGCTGGAGGTCCGGCCCGCCGCCGCCCCGGACTACGTCAGCCGGGCCGGGCACAAGCTGGCCGGGGCGCTCGCCGCCTTCCCGGACATCGAGGTGGCGGGCAAGCGGTGCCTCGACGCCGGCGCCTCGACGGGTGGGTTCACCGACGTGCTGCTGCGCCGGGGCGCCCGGGAGGTGGTCGCCGTGGACGTGGGCCACGACCAGCTCGACCCCTCGCTCCGGGGGGACCCGCGGGTCCGGGCGCTAGAGGGCATGAACGTGCGCTGGATGCGCCCCGAGGACATCGGCGGCCGGGCGGAGCTCACGGTCTGCGACCTGTCGTTCATCTCGCTGACCCTGGTCCTGGAACCACTGGCGGAGGCCACGGTGCCGGGCGGGGACCTCGTGCTCATGGTCAAGCCGCAGTTCGAGGTCGGCGCCGACCGTCTCGCCCGCACGGGGGTGGTCACGAGCGAGCTGGAACGTGCCCGGGCCGTCGAGGCGGTGGCTGCCGCGGCCCGGAGCCACGGACTGTCGGTCCGGGGCCGGGAGCGCAGCCCGCTGCCGGGCCAGGACGGCAACCATGAGTTCTTCCTGTGGTGCCGCCGGGATCCGCCGTCCTGACTGTCCCCGCCCTCGCGTAGGGTGGTGAGCGGTGCCCGGTCCGCGGGCACGGCGTGCGCCACGGGCCGGTCCCGGTCCTGACGACGCCCGCGCGCACCGAGCAGTCGAGAACGGGAGGACCCGGTGAGCCGAAAGATCCTGGTCATGGCGCACATGGGCCGGCAGGAGGCCAAGGACGCCGCCCGCGACTCCTGTCTCCAGCTGCACGAGGCAGGCCTGGTGCCGGTGATCTCGCGGGACGACCTCGAGGCGCTCCAGGAGGACGCGGTGCCCCTCGCGCCCGTGGAGGTCATCGAGGAGGACGTCTCCCTGCGGGAGGTCGAGCTCGTGATGGTGCTCGGCGGGGACGGGTCGATCCTGCGCGCCGCCGAACTGGTGCGCAGCGTGGACACCCCGCTGCTGGGCGTGAACCTGGGCCACGTGGGCTTCCTCGCCGAGAGCGAGCGCTCCGACCTGCGCGAGTCCGTGGAGGCCATCGTGGACGGGCGCTATACGGTGGAGCAGCGCATGACGATCGACGTCACCGTGTGGCAGGACGAGAAGAAGGTCCTGCACACCTGGGCGCTCAACGAGGCCTCGGTGGAGAAGGGCGACCGCGAGAAGATGGTCGAGGTGGTCATCGAGGTGGACCGCCGGCCGCTGAGCACCTTCGGGTGCGACGGCGTGGTCCTCGCCACCCCCACCGGCTCCACCGCCTACGCGTTCTCCGCGGGCGGGCCCGTGGTGTGGCCCGAAGTCGAGGCGCTGCTCATGGTGCCGCTCAGCGCCCACGCCCTCTTCGCCCGGCCCCTGGTCATCTCCCCGAACTCCATGATGGCCGTCGAGGTCCTCACCCGCACCGACGCCCGCGGCGTGCTGTGGTGCGACGGGCGCCGGACCACCGAGCTGCCGCCCGGCTCCCGGATCGAGGTGGTGCGCTCCCCGAAGGCGGTCAACCTGGCGCGGATGCACCGCACCCCCTTCTCGGAGCGGCTCGTGAAGAAGTTCGAGCTGCCCACGAGCGGCTGGCGCGGCCCGGTGCCCCCGCACGAAGCGGCCGCGGCGCGGACCACGGCCCTGCCCACCGTCCGCGGCGACCAGAGCGCCGGCGGCCGGGCACAGGAGCTGCAGAAGTCCACGGTGGGGCACGAGATGCCCCACGAGCCGGACGCCCCGTCCCGCCGCACCCGGGACGAGACCGGGGAGGACGGCTGAATGATCGAGGAGATCCACATCCACGACCTCGGCGTCATCACCGACGCCGTGCTGCCTCTCGGCCCGGGGCTGAGCATCCTCTCCGGTGAGACCGGCGCGGGCAAGACCATGGTGGTCACCGCCCTCGGGATGCTGCTGGGCAACCGCTCCGACGCCGGCGCCGTGCGCTCCGGGGCGCCCAAGGCCGTCGCCGAGGCCGTCGTGCGGGTCCCGGTCGGCCATCCGGCCGCCGCCCTCGTCGAGGACGCCGGCGGGGCGGTCGACGTCGAGGCCGTCGGGGACGCCGAGGAGGCCCTCGTCACCGTCGCGAGGACCGTGACCGCGGAGGGGCGCAGCCGCGCCCATGTCGGTGGCCGCTCCGCTCCCGTGGGCACCCTCTCCGCGGTGGGCCAGACCCTGGTGGCGGTGCACGGCCAGTCCGACCAGCTGCGGCTGAAGTCCCCGGCCGCCCAGCGCCACGCCCTGGACCAGTACGCGGGGGAGGAGCTGGCCGCGGAGCTGCGCCGCTACCGGGAGCGGCTCGCCGAGTACCGCTCCGGGCAGCAGACCCTGCGCGAGGTCACCGAGCACGGCCGCGAGCGCGCGCTCGAGGCGCAGAGCCTGCAGGGCGCCCTGGAGGAGATCGACGCCGTGGACCCCCAGCCCGGGGAGGACGAGCGCCTCGACCAGGAGAGCCAGAAGCTGACCAACCTCGAGCAGCTGCGTGCCGCCGCCCTCACGGCCCACGCCGCCCTGAGCGGCGGGGAGTTCGCCGACGCCGACACGCCGGACGCGACCGCCCTCGTGGCGGCGGCGCACCGGGCCCTGCAGCAGGAGGCCGACTCCGACCGTGATCTCGAGGAGCTGTCCGGGCGGGTCGGCGAGCTCGCCGTGCTCGTCAACGACATCGCCGCGGACCTCTCCGGCTACGCCTCGGGCCTCGACGACGAGGGACCCGCCCGCCTGGCCGAGGTGGAGTCCCGGCGGGCCAGGCTCAAGACTTTGACCCGCAAGTACGGCGCCTCCGTGGACGAGGTCCTCGACTGGGCGGAGCGCTCGCGGGCGCGCCTCGACGAGCTCACCGACGACCCCGCGCGGGAGCAGGAGCTCCGGGCTCGCCTCGAGCAGCTGCACGCCGAGCTGAGCGAGCTGGCGGCGCGGATGACCGACCGGCGCCGGGACGCGGCGCACCGGCTCTCCGAGGCCGTCAGCTCCGAGCTCACGGCGCTGGCCATGCCCAACGCCTCCCTGGTCATCGAGGTCGAGCCGACGCAGGAGTTCTCCGGCCACGGGCGGGACGAGATCTCCTTCCTCCTCAAGCCGCACGCCGCCGCCGCGCCGCGGCCCCTCGGCAAGGGTGCGTCCGGCGGTGAGCTGTCCCGTCTCATGCTCGCCATCGAGGTGGTCCTCGCCGCCGTGGACCCCGTGCCCACCTTCGTCTTCGACGAGGTGGACTCGGGCGTGGGCGGCAAGGCGGCCGTGGAGATCGGCCGCCGGCTGAAGATGCTCGCCCAGCACGTCCAGGTGCTCGTGGTGACGCACCTGCCGCAGGTCGCGGCCTTCGCCGACCAGCACATCCTCGTCACCAAGAGCACGGACGCCACGGTCAGCGACGTGCGCGTGCTCGACGAGGAGGAGCGCGTGGTGGAGCTCGCCCGGATGCTCGCGGGTCACGAGGACTCCGCGGCGGCGCGCGAGCACGCCCGGGAACTGGTCCGCGGGGCAGTGCTCTGAGGTGTCCGCGCACGGTGATCCCCAGCACGCAACCGACGTCCTGAGCGGACAAGAATGATAGGGTCGAATTCCGTGGTGAATGCAAACGAAGCCGCCCACGTGGCCGGCGCACAGCAGACCGAAAACCAGCGACCGGGCAAGGTGACCCGCCAGATCTTCGTGACGGGCGGCGTGGCCTCCTCCCTCGGCAAGGGGCTGACCGCCTCGTCCCTCGGGATGCTGCTGCGGGCACGCGGGCTCTCCGTGACGATGCAGAAGCTGGATCCGTACCTCAACGTCGATCCGGGCACCATGAACCCCTTCCAGCACGGCGAGGTCTTCGTGACCGACGACGGGGCGGAGACCGACCTCGACATCGGCCACTACGAGCGGTTCCTCGACGAGAACCTCGACGCCTCGGCGAACGTGACCACGGGCCAGGTGTACTCCACGGTCATCGCCAAGGAGCGGCGGGGCGAGTACCTCGGGGACACCGTCCAGGTCATTCCCCACATCACCGACGAGCTGAAGAACCGCATGCGCCGCCGCGCGCAGGGCAACGACCAGCCGGACATCATCATCACCGAGATCGGCGGCACGGTCGGCGACATCGAGTCCCAGCCGTTCCTCGAGGCCGCACGGCAGGTCCGCCAGGACGTCGGCCGCCGCAACGTGTTCTACCTGCACGTCTCCCTGATCCCGTACATCGGCCCCTCGGGCGAGCTGAAGACCAAGCCGACCCAGCACTCCGTGGCCGCGCTGCGCGGGCTCGGCATCCAGCCGGACGCGCTGGTGCTGCGCTCCGACCGGCAGGTCCCGGACACGATGCTGCGCAAGATCGGCAACGCCTGCGACGTCGACCACGACGCCGTGATCTCCTGCCCGGACGCCCCGAGCATCTACGACATCCCCCGGACCCTGCACTCCCAGGGACTCGACACCTACATCCTCGACTACCTGGGGCTGGACTACCGGGACGCCGACCTGGCGCAGTGGGAGCGCCTGCTCAAGGCCGTGCACGAGCCCGCGCACTTCGTCACGGTGGCCATGGTCGGCAAGTACATCGACCTGCCGGACGCCTACCTGTCGGTTTCCGAGGCCCTGCGCGCCGGCGGCTTCGCCAACGACGCCCGCGTGAAGATCAAGTGGGTGGCCTCGGACCTGTGCGAGACGCCGGAGGGGGCCCAGCGGGAGCTCGGCGACGTCGACGCGATCTGCGTCCCGGGGGGCTTCGGCATCCGTGGCATCGAGGGCAAGCTCGGCACCCTGCGCTTCGCCCGGGAGCACCGCATCCCGACCCTCGGCCTGTGCCTGGGCCTGCAGTGCATGGTCATCGAGTTCGCCCGCTCGGAGCTCGGACTGGCCGGGGCCTCCTCGACCGAGTTCGAGCCGGAGACCGCGTACCCGGTCGTGGCGACCATGGACGAGCAGAAGCAGTTCGTCGAGGGCGCCGGCGACCTCGGCGGCACCATGCGGCTCGGCCTCTACGACGCGCAGCTGCAGCCCGGGTCCGTGGTGGCCGGCGCCTACGGCTCCACCGAGGTCAAGGAGCGCCACCGCCACCGCTACGAGGTGAACAACGAGTACCGCGGGCGCCTCGAGGCGGCAGGACTGGTGATCTCCGGGACCTCCCCGGGCGGCACCCTCGTGGAGTTCGTGGAGCTGCCCGCCGACGTGCACCCGTACTACGTGGGCACCCAGGCGCACCCCGAGCTCATGTCCCGCCCGACCCGCCCGCACCCGCTGTTCGACGGGCTCGTGAAGGCGGCCCTCGACCGCCGTGAGGCCGAGGGCCGCTGAGTCCCCGCCCGTGGCCGCACGGGCACCCCGGTGCAGGCGCCGGTCCTCGCGAGGACCGGCGCCTGCACCGTCACCCCACCCGCACCCCGCTCGCCGCCGCGGCAGCCCGCGCCGGGCCGCCGATCCGAAAGGGACCCCCATGGACATCCGCCACCTCGCACCCGAGGAGCTCTCCGACCAGCTCAGCGACCGCCGCACGGTGGCCTCCGAGACGGTCTACGAGGGCTTCATCTGGGACGTCCGGCGCGACGAGTTCGAGCTCGCCCAGGGCGAGGACCCGCTCCGGCGCGACTACATCACCCACCCCGGCGCCGTGTCCGTGCTCGTGCTCAACGACCACGACGAGGTGTTCCTGATCAACCAGTACCGCCGGCCGGTCGGAATGACCATGTGGGAGATCCCCGCCGGTCTGCTGGACGTCGAGGACGAGGCCCCCGCCTCGGCCGCCCAGCGGGAGCTCGCGGAGGAGGCGGACCTGCGCGCCGAGCGCTGGGACGTCCTCGTGGACTTCCACAACAGCCCGGGCTCCTCCTCCGAGGCCAACCGGATCTTCCTGGCCCGGGGCCTCAGCGACGTCCCCGACCACGAGCTCCACTCGCGCGACGGGGAGGAGGCGGAGATCCACGGGGCGTGGGTCCCGCTCGACGGCGCGGTGCGGGCGGTGCTGGAGGGCCGCCTGAACTCGCCCGCCGTGGTGATCGGGGTTCTCGCCGCCCACGCCGCCCGCTCGGAGGGCTACCGGTCGCTGCGCCCGGCGGACGCCCCGTGGCCCGGTCACCCCGACCTCCGGTGACCGGCACCCCGGCCGGCGGGACGTCCGGGACGCCGTCCGGCGACGCGCTCGAGCGGGCCCTGGATCGCTATCTGCAGCACCTGGCCGTCGAGCGGGGCCTGGCCGCCAACACGCTGGCCGCGTACCGGCGGGACCTGCGCCGCTACGCCGAGCACCTCCGGGAGCGCACGGACCCGCCCGTGACCACCCTGGAGGGGATCACCACGGGACACGTGCGCGACTTCCTCCGGGACCTGTCCGCCGGGTCGGAGGACAGCGCTGCCCTGAGCACCCGCAGCGCCGCGCGCAGCCTCGTCGCGGTCCGGGGCGCCCACCGGTTCTGGGCTCTCGAGGGCCTCACCCGCACGGACCCCGCGGCCCCCGTCCAGCCGCCCACGCCCGGGATGCGCCTGCCCAAGGCCGTCCCGGTCGAGCAGGTCACCGCGCTGCTCGAGTCGACCGGCACCGAGACCCCCCAGCAGCTGCGCGACCGGGCGCTGCTGGAGCTCCTCTACTCGACGGGCGCCCGCATCTCGGAGGCGACCGGCCTTGACGTCGACGACCTCTCCCGGGCCGTGCGCCGGAGCGGTGAGCCGGAGGACACGGGGGCCGGGATGCCCTTCGTGCGGCTGTTCGGCAAGGGCGGGAAGGAACGGATGGTCCCGCTCGGCTCCTGGGCCGTGCGCGCCGTGGACGACTGGCTGGTGCGCGGCCGGCCCGCGCTCGCCGCCGAGGGACGAGGCACGCCCGCGCTGTTCCTCAACGCCCGGGGCGGGCGGATCAGCCGCCAGACGGCGTGGACCACGGTGAAGAGCGCGGCGGAGCGGGTGGGCCTGGGCGACCGGATCACCCCGCACACGCTGCGCCACTCCTTCGCGACCCACCTCCTCGAGGGCGGCGCCGACCTGCGCGTTGTCCAGGAGCTGCTCGGCCACGCGTCGGTCAGCACCACCCAGGTGTACACCCTGGTGACCGTCGACTCCCTGCGGGAGGTCTACGCCGCCGCCCACCCGCGCGCCCGGTAGCCCGGCCCTCCGTGGCGCGTCCGGAGCCGGTCACACAGGTGAAAGTGCTGTCGCGAAGACCGGCCGGCGGCCTAGCCTGGACGCACGCCCGGACACTCCGCCCGGGCGGAGGGGGATGGGGACGCCATGCCGGAGACCACGCAGCCCAGCGCACCGCGCACCATGCAGCCCGGCACGCAGCACGGCGCCCTGTCCGGCACGCCGGGGAGCGGCCGGACGCACCGGATCCTGCTCGTGCTGCTGTGCGCGCTGGCGCTGGTGGTCGGGGGCCTCGGCGTCCCGGCGTCCGCGGCCACGGCGATCGAGGCCGAGCACCAGCGGCTCGGGGGCGCGGAGGGCCGGCTCGGCCGGGCGCTGGGCCCGGAGCGGTGCGGACTCGTCCGGGACGGCTGCTACCGGTCGTTCGAGCGCGGGAGCATCCACTGGTCCCCGCGGACCGGGGCGCGTCCCACCTGGGGAGCGATCCGCGCGGCGTGGGCCGCGCAGGGCTACGAGCGGGGGTCGCTGGGCTATCCCGTGGGCCGTGAGGTCTGTGGACTGCGTGACGCCGGTTGCTACCAGGCCTTCGAGGGCGGGGTCGTGCTGTGGTCGCGGCCGAGCGGGGCCCATCCCACCGTCGGCGGCATCCGGGCGGCCTGGTTGCGCCACGGCGCGGAGCGCGGCGCCCTGGGCTATCCCGTCTCGGGGGAGTCGTGCACGAGCAGCGGCTGCCGTCAGAGCTTCCAGCGCGGATCCGTCACGTGGGCGCGCGGCGCCGGGACCCGGGTGGCCCGGGAGATCGACCGCGCCGCGTCGGTGTACGTCGTCGTCAACAAGCGCCGCCCCCTCGACCCCGCGGACTACGTGCCCCGTCCCCTCGAAGCCGTGGGCGGGCAGCTGCTGCGGGCGGACGCCGCCGCGGCGTTCCGGCGGATGCAGCGGTCCGCCGCGGCGGACGGCGCGCCCCTGACGGCGGTCAGCGGCTACCGCTCCTACACCACGCAGGCGAGCCTCTACCGCCACTACGTGGCGCTCTACGGGCAGGCGCAGGCGGATCTGATCTCGGCCCGCCCGGGCCACAGCGAGCACCAGACCGGGCTGGTCATGGACATCGGCGACCCGAGCGGGGAGTGCGGTCTGCAGAGCTGCTTCGAGGACACCCCGGCGGGGGCGTGGGCGCGCGAGCACGCCCACGAGCACGGCTTCATCGTGCGGTACCCCCGGGGCCGCACGGCGACCACCGGCTACGCCTACGAGCCGTGGCACCTGCGCTACGTCGGCGTGCACGTGGCCGGCGGCATGGTCGACCAGGACATCCCCACGCTCGAGCACTACATGGGGCTGCCCGCGGCGCCCACGTACTGAGCGCCCACGTCGCGGTCGTCCGCCTCGCGGACGGCCGTGTCCCGTCCGGAACCGTCGCCGACCCTGGGGCGTCGGCGGGTCCCCGGTCCGGGCCACCCGTGCCGGGTCCCGGACAGTCACCGGGACGCCCCGCTGAGCCGGCCCTGTGCTACAGGTGCCGCTCGTCCGGGCCGTTGTACTCGGAGAGCGGGCGGATCAGGGAGTTGGACGCGACCTGTTCCATGACGTGGGCGGTCCAGCCCGTGATCCGGGCGGCCACGAACAGCGGGGTGAACGTGGGGATGTCGAAGCCCATCAGCCAGTAGGTGGGACCGGCCGGGTAGTCGAGGTTGGGCTTGATGCCCTTGGCCTGGTCCATGGACCGCTCGAGCCCGTTGTACAGGCCCAGCAGCTCGGCCCGGCCGTAGTGGGCGACCATCGTGTCCAGGGCCGCCTTCATGGTGGGCACCCGGGAGTCCCCGTGCTTGTACACGCGGTGGCCGAAGCCCATGACCTTCTTCTTCGCCGCCAGGGCCTCGTCCATCCAGGCCTTGGCGCGGACCTCGGCGTCGGCCTCGGTCTCCTCCTTGCGGATGCCCAGCTCCACGAACGTCTCCATGACGGCCTCGTTGGCCCCGCCGTGCAGCGGTCCCTTGAGCGCGCCGATGGCGGCGGTGACCGCCGAGTGCAGGTCCGACAGGGTCGAGGTCACCACCCGGGCCGTGAACGTCGAGGCGTTGAAGGAGTGCTCGGCGTAGAGGATCATCGACACGTTGAACGCCTCCACGACCTGCGGGTCGGCCTCCTCGCCGAAGGCCATCCACAGGAAGTTCGCGGAGTAGTCGAGATCGTCGCGCGGGGGCACCACGTCCTGGCCGCGGCGGCGGCGCTGGTCGTAGCAGACGACGGCGGGCATGGCCGCGAACAGCGTCTGCGCCTTGGCCAGGTTCGCCGCGGGGGAGGAGTCCTCGGCCTGCGGGTCCTGGGCGCCCAGGACGGACGCCGCGGTGCGGCAGACGTCCATGGGGTGGCAGGTGGTCGGCAGGGCGTCGATGATCGCCTTGAGCTCCGGCGTCAGGGCACGGTGCTCCCGCTCCCGGGCCTTGAAGTCCGCCAGCTCGTCGTCGGTGGGCAGCTCGCCGTTCCACAGCAGCAGGGCGACCTGCTCGAAGGAGCAGGACGCGGCCAGCTCCTGCACGGGATAGCCGCGGTAGAGCAGGGAGTTGGTGTCCGAGTTGACCTTGGAGATGGCCGTGTAGTCGGCAACGACGCCGGCCAGCCCCTTGTGGACCTCGCTCTGGGTCTCGGTCATGGTGGTCTCCTTCACGTGGTCGGTGCGGTGGGTGCGGTCAGTGGTGCAGTCCGGGGACCTCGAAGTCGAAGACCCCGGAGTCGAACTGGTTGTACCCGTTGTAGTCCACCAGCTCGTAGAGCCGGGCGCGAGTGAGCATGTCCGGCACGGCCGCCTCCTGGGTGCCGTCGGTGCGGATGGCGTCCAGCACGCGCTCCATGGCGCCCAGGGCGGCGCGCATCAGGGTCACCGGGTAGATGATCATGTTCACGCCGGCCTCCTGGAGCTGATCGGCGGTGAACAGCTGCGACTTCCCGAACTCGGTCATGTTCGCCAGGATCGGCACGTCCACCGCCGCCCGCATCGCCTCGAACTCCGAGAGGTCGGCCATCGCCTCGGGGAAGATCGCGTCCGCCCCGGCGTCCACCAGGGCCCTGGCCCGGTCGGTGGCCGCGGCCAGGCCCTCGACGCCGCGGATGTCGGTGCGGGCCATGATCAGGAAGTTCGGGTCCCGGCGGGCCTCGGCCGCGGCACGGATCCGTTTGACGGCCGTGGCCAGGTCCACGACGTTCTTGCCGTCCAGGTGGCCGCAGCGCTTGGGGTTGAACTGGTCCTCGATGTGGCACCCGGCCAGGCCCGCGTTCTCGAGCTCCTGCACGGTGCGGGCCACGTTCATGGGCTCCCCGAAGCCGGTGTCGGCGTCGACGAGGCACGGCAGGTCCGTCACCCGGGCGATCTGCCCGGCCCGGGCAGCCACCTCGGGCAGCGCGGTGAGCCCGATGTCGGGGAAGCCGAGCTCGTTGGCGAGCACGGCCCCGGAGATGTAGACGCCGTCGAAGCCCTGCTCCTGGATCAGTTTCGTGGACAGCGGGGTGTAGGCGCCGGGGAACCGGACGGTGGCCGGACCGGCCAGCATCTCGCGCAGGGCGATCCGCTTGGCCTCGGGGGTGGTGGTGGAGAACAGCATGGCTCTAGAAGATTCCCTTCGTGCCGGTGCGCAGGTCGACGGAGGCGGTGACGTTGAGGGCATCCAGCTCGCCGGCGCCCAGGTCCGGGAGGTTCTCGGCGGCGGCGATGAAGCGCTCCAGCTCGTCGTCGGCGACGACGCCGGCGGCGAGGGTGCGCAGCTTGGTGACGTACTGGTCGCGGGCGAACGGGCGGGCGCCGAGCGGGTGGGCGTCGGCCACCGCGATCTCCTCGACCACGGTGGTGCCGTCGGTCAGGGTGATCTCGGCCCGTCCGCCGAAGGCCTTCTCGGCCGGGTCGAGGGAGTGGTAGCGGCGGGTCCACTCCGCGTCCTCGGCCGTGGTGACCTTGTTCCACAGGGCCACCGTGTCGGGGCGGCCGGCGCGCTCGGGGGCGTAGGAGCCCACGTGGTCCCACTGTCCGTCCTGCAGGGCGACGGTGAAGATGTAGGGGATCGAGTGGTCGAGGGTCTCCCGGGTGGCGGTCGGGTCGTACTTCTGCGGGTCGTTGGCCCCGGAGCCGATCACGTAGTGGGTGTGGTGGGAGGTGTGCAGCACGACGGAGGCGATCCGGGCCGGGTCGGCCAGCTCGGGCCGTTCGCGGTGCAGCTTGCGGGCCAGGTCGATCCAGGCCTGCGCCTGGTACTCGGCCGAGTGCTCCTTGGTGTAGGTGTCCAGGATCGCGGCCTTGGCCTCGCCCGGGGCGGGCAGCGGCACCTCGTAGGCGGCGCCGGGGCCGTCCAGCAGCCAGGCGATGACCCCGTCCTCGCCCTCGTAGATCGGGGTGGGGGAGGTCTGCCCGCGCATGGCGCGGTCCACGGCCTCCACGGCCATCTTCCCGGCGAAGGCCGGCGCGTGGGCCTTCCAGGTGGAGATCTCGCCCTTGCGGGACTGGCGGGTCGCGGTGGTGGTATGCAGGCCCTGGCCGATCGCGTGGAAGATCGTCGGCACGTCCAGGCCCAGCAGGGTGCCGATCCCGGCGGCCGCGGACGGGCCGAGGTGGGCGACGTGGTCGATCTTGTGGGCGTGCAGGCAGATGGCCTTCACGAGGTCCACCTGCAGCTCGTAGCCGGTGGCGATGCCGCGCACGAGGTCGTGGCCGGTGGAGCCCACGTGCTGGGCCACGGCCAGGATCGGCGGGATGTTGTCGCCGGGGTGGGAGTACTCCGCGGCCAGGAACGTGTCGTGGTAGTCGAGCTCGCGAACGGCCACGCCGTTGGCCCAGGCCGCCCACTCCGGGGAGACCTTGTGCCGGTCCGCGGCGACCCCGTAGAGGGCGGACCCGGTCCCGTGCGGTCCCGGCGCGTGGGACAGCGCCTGGTCCCGGGCCGAGACGATCGGGTCCCGGTTGAGGGAGGCGATCGCCACCGAGGCGTTGTCCAGGACCCGGTTGATCACCATCTCGGTCACCTCCGGGGTGACCTCGACCGGGTCCGCGGCGACCTCGGCCATCTTCCAGGCCAGCTGCTCCTCGCGGGGCAGGTTGTCCTTGGACGGGTGGACGCGAACGGAGTGGAGAACGGTCATGGGATTTCCTCTCGTGGGGACGGACGACCGCCGGCGGTGGTCGAGGTGGGTCCTCGCTCAGCCGGCGGCCTCGAGCGGGGGAGCGGGCTGGACCCACTCGCGGACGGGGGTGGTCAGGACGGCCTGCAGCGAGTTGGCCAGGTGCACGCGCGTCGCGGCCTCGGCGAGCTCCTCGGAGCCGTCCGCGACGGCGCGGGCGATCTGGGCGTGCTCGGCGGCGGCGCGCGCGAGGCGGTCGGGGTTGGTGCGAGAGAGCTTGCGCACCCGGGCCAGGTGCAGGCGCAGGGAGCGCTGGGCCGCGGTGAGGTACGGATTGGCCGTGGCCTCGTCGATGGCCCGGTCCATGCGCTCCACGAGGTCGTAGTACTCGGCCCGGTCCGTGCCCGGCCCGTGGAGCTGGGCCACGACCGCCTCGAGCTCGGCGGCCAGTCCCTGGAACGCGACGGGGTCGCGGCGCCGGGCGGCGAGCCGGGCCGCCCGGCAGTCGAGGGCCTCCCGCAGCTCGAACAGGGCGCGGACGTCCTCGAGGGAGACCTGGGAGACCACGACGCCGCGGCCCCGGTGCGCCTCCGCGAGACCGTCGGCGGTGAGCCGGCTGAGGGCCTCGCGGATCGGCGTGCGGGAGATGCCGAAGCGCTCCGACTGCTCGACCTCCCCGAGCACCTGGCCCGGGAGCAGGCGCCACTCGACGATGTCCTCCCGCAGGGCCTCGTAGGCGCGGTCGCTGGCTCGCACGGCTCCCTCCTCGCTCTGGCGGACCGTGTCGGGGAGTGCGACGCGGACCCTCGGTGACAGGCATCACAATGCACGAGCATTGTATACACAGTTCCGGACGGAAGGCCAGGGATTTGGCCTGTCCCGGCTACATTGCACATCAGTGTATACAGAGGCCTTGTCGCATGTGACCTGCACCACTAGGGTGTCCGGCAGGACCGCAACCCCCGGGAGGGACCCATGAGCACCGACCACCGAACACCGCAGCAGGCCGAGGGCTACGCGGAGGCCTACCGTCGCAGCGTGCAGGACCCGGAGGGGTTCTGGCTCGACGCCGCCCGTGCCGTGGACTGGGTGCGCGAGCCCACCACCGCCCTCGACGACGCCGCCGCCCCGCTCTACCGCTGGTTCCCGGACGGCGAGCTCAACACCTCCTACAACGCCCTCGACCGGCACGTGGAGGCCGGCCACGGCGAGCGCACCGCGCTGGTCTACGACTCCGCGGTGCTGGGGATCCAGGAGCGCTTCAGCTACGCGCGCCTGCGGGACGACGTCGCCCTGCTCGCCGGGGTCCTCGCGGCCCGGGGGGTGGGCAAGGGCGACCGGGTGCTCGTCTACCTCCCGATGATCCCGCAGGCCGTCGTGGCGATGCTCGCCTGCGCCCGGCTGGGCGCCGTGCACTCCGTGGTCTTCGGCGGGTTCGCCCCGAAGGAGCTCGCCTCCCGCATCGACGACTCCCGGCCGGTCGTGGTGGTGACCACGACCGGCGGGGTCGAGCCGAAGCGGCGGATCGAGTACATCCCGGCGATCGAGGAGGCCCTGCGGATGGCCGAGCACGCCCCCGGGACGGTGCTGGTGCACGAGCGCCCGGGGTTCGAGACCACGGTCGAGGACGCCCGGGGCCGGGCCGGGGCCGACGGGCGGCCCGCTGTCGAGTGGCTCGACTGGGCGGCCGCCGTCGAGGGCGCCGAGCCCGCGGCGCCCGTGCCGGTCGCGGCCACCGACCCGCTCTACGTCCTGTACACGTCCGGGACCACCGGGGCCCCCAAGGGCGTGGTCCGCGACAACGGCGGGCACGCCGTGGCCCTGACGTGGTCCATGCGCAACATCTACGACGTCGGCCCCGGCGAGGTGATGTGGACCGCGTCCGACGTCGGGTGGGTCGTGGGCCACTCCTACATCGTCTACGGCCCGCTGCTGGCCGGCGCCACGACCGTGCTCTACGAGGGCAAGCCCGTGGGCACCCCGGACGCCGGGGCGTTCTGGCAGCGCGTCGAGGACCACGGCGTCAAGGTGCTGTTCACCGCGCCCACGGCCCTCCGGGCCATCCGCCGGGCGGACCCCGAGGGCGAGCTGGTGCGCCGGCACGACATCGGCTCCCTGCAGACCCTCTTCGTGGCGGGCGAGCGGCTCGACCCCGAGACGTACCACTGGGCCTCCCGGGTGCTCGGCGTCCCGGTCGTCGACCACTGGTGGCAGACGGAGACGGGGTGGGCCATCTGCGCGAATCCCTTCGGGATCGAGCGGCTGCCCCTCAAGGCCGGCTCGCCGTCCGTGCCGGTGCCGGGCTACCGGGTGGAGATCCTGGACCCGCTGAGCCGGCCGGTCGAGACCGGCGAGGAGGGCAACATCGCCCTGCGCCTCCCGCTGCCGCCGGGCACGCTGGCCACGCTGTGGGGCGACGACCAGCGGTTCGTGGACTCCTACCTCAGCGCGTTCCCCGGCTACTACGCCACGGGCGACTCCGGTCACGTGGACGAGGACGGCTACGTCTACGTCATGGGGCGCACCGACGACGTCATCAACGTCTCCGGGCACCGCCTGTCCACCGGGGCGATGGAGCAGGTCCTGGCCTCCCACCCGGCGGTGGCCGAGTGCGCCGTGATCGGGGTGGGGGACCCGCTGAAGGGCCAGCGGCCGTCCGGGTACGTGGTGCTCAAGACCGGCGCCGACGTGGCGCCGGACCGGCTCCGGGACGAGCTCGTGGCGCTGGTGCGCCGGCAGATCGGGGCGGTGGCGGACTTCAAGGACGTGGCCGTGGTGGAGGGGCTCCCCAAGACCCGCTCCGGGAAGATCCTGCGCAAGACCATGCGGCAGATCGCCGACGGCGAGGACTACGCCGTGCCCTCGACGATCGAGGACGCCACCGTGCTGGAGGCCCTCGAGGAGGTGCTGCGCCCGCCTCGCGGACGGTGACGCTCCGACGCACGACCACGAACCCGTGACGTCTCCCCGGGGCGGCCGCCACCGCCCCGCGCCCTCTCCCGGTCGGGAGTGGCGTGGATCGGGCCGGGCCCGGTGGCGCGTGATCGCCGCCGGCGTCCTGTTCCGGGCCGGGGACATCGTGGCCCGCGGCGAGGCGGCCGAGGCCGGGGCGGAGAGCACGGGACCGGACGCGGAACCCTCGCTCGGCATCGGCTCGAGGTCCGGCGGCGTCGCGTGCTGCCCCTCGTCGAGGTCCGGGCGCCCTTCGCGCTGTCCCGCCAGGAGCTCTTGTTCGCCGACCGCGGCGCGGCCGACCCGGACCTCCGGGACCTGGCCCGGGCCGCGCACCGGATGGCGGTGACGACCGCCGCCGTGCGCGCCGCCTGACGACCGTGCCGTCCGGCCGGGGCGCGGGCTGCCGCGGGCTGCCGCGGGCGGGCACCGGGTCAGCGGCCGGGGGAGACGTCCTGGCCGGCCCACCCGTACTCGAGCTCCGGCCGTCCGGGCGTGCCGTGGCGCGGGCGGCGCTGCACGAGGCCGCGGGCCGCCAGGTGCTCGAGGTAGCGCCGTGCCGTGACCCGGGACAGCGTGCTGCGCTCGGCGACCTCACCGGCCGAGAGCCACTCCCCGCCCCGCATCAGCGCGGTGACGGACTCCAGGGTCTGCGGGGACAGGCCCTTGGGCGCGTCCGGGCGGGTGGGCGCACCGAGGGCCGCGAAGGCACGGTCCACCTCGGCCTGTCCCATCGTTCCCCCAGCCCCCAGGGCGGAGCGGTAGCGCCGGTAGGCGTGGAGCTTCTCCTCGAACACGGCGTAGGTGAAGGGCTTGATGAGGTAGCCGACCACGCCGAGGGTGCTCGCCGCCCGGACGGTCGCCACGTCCCGGTGCGCCGTGATCACCAGCAGGTCCACCGTCTCGCCGCGGGCGCGGAGGGTCCGGGCCACGTCGAGACCGGACATGTCCGGCAGGTTCACGTCCAGCAGCACGAGGTCCACGGGGCGACCCGCCCGCCGGGCGGCCTGCACGGCCTGCACGGCCGTCCGCCCGGACACGGCGGTGGCGGCCGCCTCGAAGCCCGGCGAGCGATCGACGTACTGGGCGTGGGCGGCGGCGGTGAGCGGCTCGTCGTCGACGACCAGGACACGGACCGGCGCGCTCACGGGGACCGCCCCGCCACGGCGTCCCGGCCCACCGGGACGGTCACGGTGAACACGGCCCCGCCGTCGTTGCGGTGCTCGATCCGCGCGCCCCACCGGTCGACGACCTCCCGCACCAGGTGCAGGCCCACGCCGCGTCCCTCCGGACCGGCCGGCTTCGTGGTGACGCCGAGCCCGAACACGTCCTGGGCGAGGTGGTCGGGGACCCCCATCCCGGTGTCCGCGACGGTGATCACGACCGTGCCCCGGTCAGGGTCGGCGTCGTCGGGTGCCCCGGCGATCTCGACCTCCACGACCGGGCGCACCCGCGCGGCGTTGGCCGCGGCGGCCTCGACGGCGTTGTCGACGAGGTTGCCGACGAGGGTCACGAGGTCGGCGGGGGAGACGGGGATGCGGGGCACGTCCGGGTCCACGACGACCTCCAGCTCCACGCCGCGCTCGTGGGCCGCGGCGGTCTTGCCGACCAGCAGGGCCGCGAGGAACGGGTCGTCGAGGTGGGCGAGGAGGTCCTCGGACAGGACCCGGGTGCGCACCATGTCGGCCGAGGCGAAGTCGAGGGCCTCCTCGTCGCGGCCGAGCTCCAGCAGGGAGACGACCGTGTGCATCCGATTGGCGTGCTCGTGGGTCTGGGCCCGCAGCGCCCCGGCCAGGGCTGCGGTGGCGCGCAGCTGCCCCGACAGCCGGGAGATCTCCGTGTGGTCCCGCAGGATCACGATCGTGCCGCGCCCGGCGAGCGCCCCGCGGGCCGGGAGGGCCGAGACGATGAGCGTGCGCTCCCCGACCACGAACCACTGCTCCTGCACGGGCGCCCCCGAGCCCAGGACGGCGGCCAGCGCGCCGGGCAGGGCCAGGTCTGCGACCGGGAGGCGCTCGTGCCGGGCCGGGCCCGGGGCCCCCGGCGCGCGGCGGACCCCGAGCAGCTCCCGGGCCCGGGCGTTGAGCACCTGCACCGCACCGGCCGTGTCCACGAGCAGGAGACCCTCGGTGGCCTCGTTGAGCACGGCGTCGTGCAGGGAGTGCACCTGGGCGAGCTCCTCCGGCCCCCAGCCGTGGGTGACCCGACCCAGGTACCGGGCCCCGAGCGCCGCGACCGTGGCCGACGCGGCGAGCAGCAGCAGCCCGACGAGGAGCACGGCGGGGAGCTGGGCGAGCGCCTGCTGCGAGACGGCCTCGAGGAGGACCCCAGTGGCCACGAGCGCCACGACCGTTCCGTCCTCGTCGCGGACCGGGGCGATGGTGCGCACGGAGGGGCCGAGGTTGCCGCGCTCGGTGCTGGTCCAGGTCTCCCCGGCGAGCGCGTGCGAGCGGTCCCCGCGGTAGGCCTCCCCGACGGAGGAGGGCAGGGGGTGCGTCCAGCGCGTGCCGTCCGGGGCCATGATCGTGACGAAGTCGAGCTCCGTGTCCGCGAGCAGCCGGTCCGTGAGCGGCTGCAGGACGGCGTGCGGGTCCGGACCCCCCACCGCCCCGAGCACGTACGGGTCGTCCGCGAGGGCCGTGGCGAGGACCCGGGTCACCGCCTCGGCGCGGTCCACGACCGCTGCGCGCTCGTGGGCGAACAGGACCAGGGAGACGGCGAGGGTCACCAGCGCGACCACGGCGAGCTGCATCAGGAGGAAGCGCCGGGCCAGGGACATGTCCGCTCCTCACCCTCCTGGTCGTCCCTCCCGCAGTTGTGGTGGGCGTCACGACCATTATGACCACAACACGACAGGTGACCGGGCGGCGGTGAGACTCGTCACATCGGCCCGGTCCCGGGCCCCGCGCCACCCATCCGAACCGGAGGACAAGCATGGCCACCGTCGCCACGGACCCCGTCGACCCGCAACCGCCCGCCCAGAAGCAGAAGAAGGACAGGACGCACTACCTGTACGTCTTCGTCATCGTCGCCGTCGTCGCCGGCGCCGTCCTGGGCCTCGTGGCCCCCGAGTTCGCCCAGACGCTCAAGCCCGTCGGCACCGCGTTCATCGCCCTGATCAAGATGATGATCGCCCCCATCATCTTCTGCACGATCGTCCTGGGCGTCGGCTCCATCGCCAAGGCGGCGACCGTCGGCAAGGTCGGCGGCCTGGCCCTGGCCTACTTCATGGCGATGTCCACCATGGCGCTGGGCATCGGCCTGCTGGTCGGCAACCTCATCCACCCGGGCGAGGGGCTGAACATCCAGGGCTCGGAGTACGAGATCACGGACGCGGGCCACGGTGACGGCGAGGGCGGGACCATCGGCTTCCTGCTCGGCATCATCCCCACCACGCTGCTGTCCTCCCTGACCGAGGGCAACATCCTGCAGACCCTGTTCGTGGCGCTCATCGTGGGCTTCGCCCTGCAGCAGATGGGTCCGGCCGGCAAGCCCGTGCTCCGAGCCGTCGGCTACGTCCAGGCCCTGGTCTTCCGGATCCTGATCATGGTCATGTGGGTCGCCCCGATCGGCGCGTTCGGCGCGATCGCCGGCGTGGTCGGCGAGACCGGCGTGCAGGCCATCGTCTCGATGGCCACCCTGATGATCGCCTTCTACCTCACCTGTGTCCTGTTCATCGTGGTGGTCCTGGGCGGGCTGCTGAAGGCGGTCACCGGCATCAACATCTTCCGGCTCATGAAGTACCTGGGCCGCGAGTACCTGCTGATCTTCTCGACCTCCTCCTCCGAGGCGGCCCTGCCGCGGCTCATCGCCAAGATGGAGCACGTGGGCGTGTCCAAGCCCGTGGTCGGCGTCACGGTCCCGACCGGCTACTCCTTCAACCTGGACGGCACCGCCATCTACCTGACCATGGCCGCCCTGTTCGTCGCGTCCGCCATGGGCAACCCCCTGGCCCTGGGCGAGCAGATCTCCCTGCTGGTGTTCATGATCATCGCCTCGAAGGGCGCCGCCGGGGTCACCGGCGCCGGGCTGGCCACCCTCGCCGGCGGACTGCAGTCCCACCGCCCCGACCTGGTCGACGGGGTCGGCATCATCGTCGGCATCGACCGCTTCATGTCCGAGGCCCGGGCCCTGACCAACTTCACCGGCAACGCCGTGGCCACCCTGCTGATCGGCAAGTGGACGCGCGAGATCGACCTCGTCCAGGTCGAGCGCGTGCTCTCCGGCCGGGACCGGTTCGACGAGTCCACGATGGCCGCGCACTCGCACGGCGCCGCCGAGGACCGGCCCGCCGCCGAGCGAGACACCCGGCCCGGCTCCGGTGCCCGCGTGGAGGAGTCCGTCGCGGAGAAGGTCGACGCCGCGGCGGGCGTGCGCTGACCCGCTCCCGCGCCGGAACCCGCGTCCGGCCCGCGCCCGTCGTGCCCCCAGGGGCGCGGCGGGCGCGGGCCGTTGCCGTCCTCCGGCTCCACCGCCGCCCGGGAATTCGGGGCGGCACGGCGGCGGCGGTACCCTGGAAGCTGATCGAGTCCAGGAAAACCCCAGGTCGGCCCGTCCGGCCCGGGCCGCCCCGTGCCCGGGGCCGGTCCGCCCGAGTGCGACCACGAACGAAAGAGCGGTGCCACGAGTGAGCCAGCAGAGCGACGAGAGGAACCCCGGCACGGGCGAGGCCGGGACGGGGACCGTCGGCCTGACCGGCCGTCCCGCCCGCGACTTCCCCGAGCCGCCCGAGCTCACCACCCACGGGCCCGCCCGGATCATCGCGATGGTCAACCAGAAGGGCGGGGTCGGCAAGACCACCTCGACCATCAACCTGGGTGCGGCGCTCGCCGAGCTGGGCCGCAAGGTCCTGCTGGTCGACTTCGACCCGCAGGGCGCCCTCTCCGCCGGCCTCGGCGCCAACCCCCACGAGCTGGAGCTGACGGTCTACAACGTCATGATGGACCGCTCCGTGGACGTGTGGGACGTGGTCCAGGAGACCGACGTGGAGGGCGTCGACCTGCTCCCCGCCAACATCGACCTCTCCGCGGCCGAGGTGCAGCTGGTCACCGAGGTGGCCCGCGAGCAGGTGCTGGCCAGTGCGCTGCGCAAGCTCGAGGAGCACTACGACGTCATCATCATCGACTGCCAGCCCTCACTGGGGCTGCTGACGGTCAACGCGCTGACCGCCGCACACGGGGTGGTCATCCCGCTCATCGCCGAGTTCTTCGCCCTGCGCGCCGTGGCGCTGCTCGTGGACTCCATCGAGAAGGTCCAGGACCGGCTCAACCCCCGCCTGCAGATCGACGGCGTGCTCGCCACGATGTTCGACTCCCGGACCCTGCACTCCCGCGAGGTCATGGCCCGGATCGTGGACGCGTTCGGCGACAAGGTCTTCGACACCGTCATCAAGCGCACCGTGAAGTTCCCGGACGCCACCGTGGCCGCCGAGCCCATCCTCTCCTTCGCCACGGCGCACCAGGGCGCCGAGTCCTACCGCCAGCTGGCGCGGGAGCTCATCTCGCGCGGCGGCGCGCCCTGATGCACCCCGAGGAGCCGCCGGTCCCCGAGGGGCCCGGCGGCTTCGCGGTGCGGCTGGAGGACTTCGCGGGGCCCTTCGAGGTCCTGCTCTCCCTGATCGCCAAGCACGAGCTGGACATCACCCGGATCGCCCTGGCCACGGTCACGGACGAGTTCCTCCAGTACGTGCGCGCCCTGCACGAGATCGGCTCGACCCGGGCGCTCGACGAGGCCAGCGAGTTCCTCGTGGTCGCCGCGACCCTCCTGGACCTCAAGGCCGCCCGGCTGCTGCCGCGCGGAGAGGTCGAGGACGAGGAGGACGTGGCCCTGCTCGAGGCGCGGGACCTGCTCTTCGCGCGGCTGCTGCAGTACAAGGCGTTCAAGGAGGTGGCCGTCCTGCTCGACGAGCGGATGCGGGCCGAGTCCACTCGACTGCCCCGGTCGGTGCCGCTGGACCCGGAGGTGGCCGCCGTGCTGCCCGAGCTCGACTGGCGGACCGCCCCCGAGCAGTTCGCCGAGATCGCCCGGTCCGTCTTCGCGCCCCGGCCCGAGGCGCCCGCGGAGGTCGGGGTGGACCACCTGCACGGGGGCGCCGTGACGATCCGGGACGAGGCCGAGGTCCTCGCCGGGCTGCTCGAGGACGGCGCCCCGCGCTCCTTCCGGGTGCTCGTCGCGGACGCCGGGTCCACGCTCGCGGTGGTCGTGCGGTTCCTGGCGCTGCTCGAGATGTACCGTGACGCCGTGCTCGAGCTCTCCCAGGAGCAGCCGCTGGGGGAGCTGACGGTCCGCTGGACCGGGGCGGGCACCGGGTGGACCGCCGACCGGCTGTCCGAGGACGCCGCCGGCGCCGAGGACGGGAGCCCGGTCCCGCACGGGGCCCCGGTCGAGGTCCCGGCCGCCGCGGGAGCGTCCGCGTGAGCCCCGCGGCGGAGGGCGGACCGGATCTCGAGGCGCTGCCCGGCGGTGTGCGGGCCGCCGTCGAGGCGATCCTGATGGTCGCCGACGAGCCCGTCAGCGAGTACGAGATCGCCGCCGTCCTGGTGGTCCCGGTCGCCTCCGTGCAACGGGTCCTCGACCGGCTCCGCGCGGAGTACGACGGCGTCGCCGCGGATCCGGGGTATGATGGGACGTTGGCGCCGCGCGGGTTCGAGCTGCGCAGCACCGGTGCCGGCTGGCGGATCCACTCGCGCAGCGAGTTCGCCCCCGTGGTCTCCGCGTTCGTCGCGGAGGGACAGACCGCCCGGTTGTCGCAGGCGGCCCTGGAGACCCTGGCCGTCGTGGCCTACCGCCAGCCCGTGAGCCGGGGACGCATCTCCGCGATCCGCGGGGTCAACGTCGACGGCGTCGTCCGCACGCTCGTGCAGCGAGGCCTGATCCGCGAGCTCGAGCGGGACGGCGAGTCCGGCGCCGTGCTCTACGGCACCACCACGTTCTTCCTGGAGAAGATGGGCATCGGCTCGCTCGACGAGCTCCCCGACATCGCCCCTCATCTGCCGGGCATCGACCAGATCGACCACTACGAGGACTGAGACACCACCATGGCCACTTCACGTTCATCATCCGGCCGCCCCGGGCCCGGCGGCCGCCGCACTCCCGGTTCCCAGGGCGGCCAGAAGCCCCGCACCGGCCAGGGCGGCACGTCGTTCCAGGGCGGGAAGGGCGCCTCCGGCCGCGGCCCCGCCAAGGGTGGTGCCGCCCAGGGCGGACCCGCCAAGGGCGGCACCGCGAAGGGCGGCGCCGCGAAGGGCGGCGCCAAGGGCGGGTCCTCGACAGGCACCGGCCAGGACCGCGGACCCCGCCCGTTCGCGTCCTCCGAGAAGAGCGCCCGGCGGATGCCCGCCACCCCGTACCGCCCCCCGCACCGGAAGCGGCGGCCCAAGAACCCGCCCGTGGACCGGCTCGACCAGCACGACCCGGACGGGGTGCGGCTGCAGAAGCTCATGGCCCAGGCCGGCGTGGCCTCGCGGCGCGTGTGCGAGGAGATGATCGAGGCCGGCCGCGTGCAGGTCAACGGGGAGACGATCACGGAGCTCGGCATCCGGGTGGACCCGGACACCGTCGAGATCCACGTCGACGGCGTCCGCGTGCAGCTCGACGAGAACCTCGTCTACTACGCCTTCAACAAGCCCGAGGGGGTGCTCTCCACCATGGAGGACCCCGAGGGCCGGCCGTGCGTGGCCGACTACCTGAACCAGCAGAAGAACGAGCGCGTCTTCCACGTGGGCCGCCTCGACGTCGAGACCGAGGGCCTGCTGCTGCTGACCAACGACGGCGAGCTGACCAACCGGCTCACCCACCCCTCCTACGAGGTCCCCAAGACCTACCTCGTGCAGGTCCGCGGCCCCATGGAGAAGGGCGTCGGCACGGCCATGAAGGCCGGCATCGAGCTCGAGGACGGCATCGCCTCCGTCGACTCCTTCCGGCTCGTGGACTCCACCCCCGGCCACCTGCTCGTGGAGGTCGTCCTGCACTCCGGGCGCAACCGCATCGTGCGCCGGCTCTTCGACGCCGTCGGCCACCCCGTCGAGAAGCTCGTGCGCACCGAGGTCGGTCCCATCCGGATCGGTGACCAGCGCCAGGGCACCATCCGCCGGCTCTCCAGGACCGAGGTCGGGCACCTCCTCGCCTCGGTGGGCATGTAGGGAGCAGCCGTGACGCAGACCCCCTCCGCGCCGCCGGCCCCCGCGGCGACCTCCGGGCCCGTGCTCGTGGTCGGCGCCGGCCTGCTCGGCGCCAGCATCGGGCTGGGCCTGCGCCACCTCGGCGTGGACGTCTGGCTGCAGGACTCCTCGCCCACCGCCGAGGCCGTGGCCCAGGACATCGGCGCCGGCCGCTCCTGCCGCGCGGCGGGGGAGGACCAGGTCCCTGAGCCGGCCCTCGTCGTCGTCGCCACCCCGCCCGACGTCACCGCGCAGACCGTGGCCGACGCGCTGGGACGCCACCCGGAGGCGGTCGTCCTCGACATCGCGTCCGTCAAGGAGGCCGTGCTGGAGGACGTGCGCGCCCTGGGCGGCGACCTCACCCGGTACGTGGGCACCCACCCCATGGCCGGACGGGAGCGGTCCGGTCCCGTGGCCGCCCGCGGCGAGCTGTTCACGTCCATGCCCTGGGTCGTGTGCGACTCGGGCGCCTCCGCGCCCGCGGCGCTCGCCGCGGCGAAGAACCTGGCCGTGGACCTCGGGGCGACCGTCACGTTCATGGACGCCCGCGAGCACGACGCGACCGTGGCCCTCATCTCCCACCTGCCGCAGGTGATGTCCTCCCTGTTGGCCTCCCGCCTGCAGGACACCCCGCTGCACCACCTGTCCCTCGCGGGCCAGGGGCTGCGGGACACCACGCGCATCGCCGCCTCCGACCCCGGCCTGTGGGTGCAGATCCTCTCGGCGAACGCCGCACCCGTGGTGGCGTCCCTGCACGGGGTGCGCGAGGACCTGGACCGGCTCATCGCGACTCTCGAGGCGCCCCGGGCGCCCGGCGCGCGGCTGGACATCGCCCAGCTCATGGCGGAGGGCAACGCCGGCCGGGCCCGCATCCCGGGCAAGCACGGCGGCGCGCCCCGGGCGTTCGCGACCCTGACCGTGCTCGTCGGGGACGTCCCCGGGCAGATCGCCCGGCTGCTCACCGAGATCGGGGAGATCGGCGTCAACCTCGAGGACCTGCGCCTCGAGCACTCCCCGGGCCAGCCCGTGGGCCTCGTCGAGGTCTCCGTGCTGCCCAACCGCCGCAAGGAACTCGTCGAGGCGCTCCAGGAGCGCGGATGGAAGGTCGTGCAGTGAACACCGGAACGAACACCGCCCGCAGCGCAGCGCCCGGGACCGGGGCGCCGGCGGACGCCGGACGCCAGCTGGTCGTCGCCATCGACGGACCCTCGGGCTCCGGCAAGTCCAGCGTGTCCAAGGAGGTGGCCCGCCGCTTCGGTCTCGCCTACCTGGACACGGGCGCCATGTACCGCGCCCTCACGTGGTGGTGCCTCGACCGCGGGGTGGACCTCTCCGACGGCGGCGCCGTGGTCGAGGCCGCCCGCGACTTCCCGCTCGCCCAGGGCACCGATCCCGACCGGGAGCTGGTGTTCGTGGGCGGGACCGACGTGGGCGTCGAGATCCGGGGCGCCCGGGTGACGGAGGCCGTCAGCGCCGTGGCCACGAACCCGGCGGCGCGGGCGGTGCTGGTGGCCCGCCAGCAGGAGCTCATCGCGGACAGCGGCCGGCGGATCGTGGCCGAGGGCCGGGACACCACCACCGTGGTGGCCCCGGACGCCGACGCCCGGATCCTGCTCACCGCCGACGAGCGGGCCCGGATGGCTCGCCGCGGCCTGCAGAACGGCGGCGTCGAGGACGCCGAGCAGCTCCGGGCCCGGGTCGTGGGCCGGGACGCGAAGGACGCCACGGTCGTGAACTTCACCCAGGCCGCCGACGGCGTCGTGACGATCGACTCCTCCGAGCTCACCGTGGAGCAGACCGTCCAGGCCGTCATCGACGTGGTCGTCCGCGCCGCGGGCCGCACCGCCTAGACCGTCCCCCCCCCCGACATTTTCCGCACCCCGACCGGCCGCACCCGGCCCAGCGAAGGACAGCCATGACCGGCAACCCCGAGAACCCCGCGCACGACACCGCCCACGACCCCTACGAGGCCGAGATCCTCGGCGGCACCACGGACGACGTCGCCCAGCGGCTCGCGGCCATCGACGACGACGAGGCCGAGCAGCGCGCGCAGGCGCTGCGGGCCGGGCTCGAGGACTACGAGCTCGATGAGGAGGACGCCGCGCTGCTCGCCGAGTGGGCGGAGGACGGCGACCAGGCACCGGTGCGCCGGCCCGCCCCGGTGCTCGCCATCGTGGGCCGCCCGAACGTCGGCAAGTCGACCCTCGTCAACCGCATCCTCGGCCGGCGCGAGGCCGTCGTGGAGGACACCCCGGGCGTGACCCGCGACCGCGTCTCCTACCGGGCCACCTGGAACGGGCGCAACTTCACGCTCGTGGACACCGGCGGGTGGGAGTACGACGCCAAGGGCATCAACGCCCGCGTCGCCGAGCAGGCCGAGATGGCCGTGGAGTTCGCCGACGCCGTGCTGCTCGTGCTCGACGCCACCGTGGGCGTCACGGCCGCGGACGAGGCCATCGTGAAGATGCTGCGCAAGGTCCGCAAGCCGGTGATCCTGGTCGCCAACAAGGTCGACTCCCCGCAGCTGGAGGTCGAGGCCACCTACCTGTGGTCCCTCGGCATGGGGGAGCCGCACCCGGTGTCCGCCCTGCACGGGCGCGGCGCCGCCGACGTCCTCGACGCGGTCACGGAGCTGCTGCCGGAGTTCTCCGCGGTGGCCGAGACCGAGCTGACCGGCGGCCCCCGCCGCGTGGCGCTCATCGGGCGCCCGAACGTGGGCAAGTCGTCGCTGCTCAACAAGCTGGCCGGGTCCGAGCGCGTCGTCGTGGACCCCCTGGCCGGGACCACCCGCGACCCCGTGGACGAGCTGATCGAACTGGGCGGCAAGCCGTGGCGCTTCATCGACACCGCCGGCATCCGCCGCCGCGTGCACATGGCCCAGGGCGCGGACTTCTACGCGTCCCTGCGCACCCAGGCGGCCCTCGAGCGCGCCGAGGTGGCCGTGGTGCTGCTCGCCGCGGACGAGGTGCTGTCCGAGCAGGACGTCCGCATCCTGCAGCTGGCCGTGGACTCCGGCCGCGCCCTCGTGCTCGCCTTCAACAAGTGGGACCTCATGGACGAGGACCGCCGCTACTACCTCGAGCGGGAGATCGACCGCGACCTCGCCCACGTGGCCTGGGCGCCGCGGGTGAACGTCTCGGCGAAGACCGGCTGGCACAAGGACAGGCTCGTCCCCGCCCTGGAGACCGCCCTGGCCTCGTGGGACACCCGCGTCCCCACCGGGCGGCTCAACGCGTTCCTCGGCGAGATCGTCGCGGCCCACCCGCACCCCGTGCGCGGCGGCAAGCAGCCCCGCATCCTCTTCGGCACCCAGGCCTCCTCCCGCCCGCCGCGCTTCGTGCTGTTCACCACGGGCTTCCTCGACCCCGGCTACCGACGGTTCATCACCCGCCGGCTCCGCGAGACCTTCGGTTTCGAGGGCACTCCCATCGAGGTGTCCATGCGCGTGCGGGAGAAGCGGAACCGGAAGCGCTGAGGCGCACGCCGAGATGAATTCCGCCGGAGCTTGCTGTAATGTGATGCGAGTGCTCGGGGCGGGAACGCACTGAGCACTTCGGGCTGTGGCGCAGCTTGGTAGCGCACTTGACTGGGGGTCAAGGGGTCGCAGGTTCAAATCCTGTCAGCCCGACGATTCGGGGCCGGTGGACCGCGGGAACGCGGACCACCGGCCTTCTCTCGTCCCTCCACCGTGCCGCCGGCCACTGTGCCTCTTCGGCGCCCGTGCGGCCTACCGCCGGGCCCGGGACGGCCCGGAGCGGGGGACGGGGCCCGATCCGCACCGCGGCGCATACACTGCACGGGACGTCGAATGCTCCGGTCCCGGGGCCGACCGCGAAGGAGCGCCGGAGTTGAACGACCTGCACACCCTGCCCAAGGCGGAGCTTCACCTGCACATCGAGGGCACCCTCGAGCCCGAGCTCGCCTTCGAGCTCGCCGCCAAGAACGGGGTGGCGCTGCCCTACGACTCCGTCGAGGAGCTGCGGCGGCAGTACGACTTCGAGGACCTGTCCTCGTTCCTCGCGCTCTACTACGCCACGATGGCGGTGCTGCGCGACGCCTCCGACTTCGAGAGGCTGACCCGGGCCTACCTCGAGCGGGCGGGCGCGCAGGGCCTGCGGCACGTCGACGTCTTCTTCGACCCCCAGGCGCACACCGTCCGGGGAGTGCCGCTCGGGACGGTGGTCGACGGCATCCGCGCCGCCCTCGACGCCGCCCGTGCCGAGCACGGCCTCACCAGCACGCTGCTGCTGTGCTTCCTGCGGGACCGGCCCGCCGCCGAGGCCGCCGAGCTCTTCGACTCCCTCGGGGACCAGCTGCCGCGGATCGACGGGATCGGCCTCGACTCGGCCGAGATCGGACACCCGCCGGCCCTCTTCGAGGAGGTCTACGCGCGGGCGCGGGCGGCCGGGCTGCACGTCGTCGCCCACGCGGGGGAGGAGGCGGGCCCCGAGTACGTGCGGGAGGCCCTGGACGTGCTGCGCGTGGAGCGGCTGGACCACGGGATCCAGTGCCTGCGCGACCCCGGGCTCGTGGACCGCCTCGTCGCGGAACGGGTGCCGCTCACCGTCTGCCCGCTGTCCAACGTGCGGCTGCGCGTGGTCGACACGCTCGCCGACCACCCCGTCCTGGACATGCTCGAGCAGGGACTGCTGGTCACGGTCAACTCGGACGACCCGGCCTACTTCGGCGGCTACGTGGGGGACGTCTTCCAGGGCCTGCGCGACGCGCTGGGCCTCACCGACGAGCAGGCGGCGGCCCTGGCCCGCAACTCCGTGGACGCGTCCTTCGCCGGGACGGAGCGCAAGCACTCCATCCACGCCGAGATCACCGCGTGGGAGGGGCGCTGAGCGCCCGACACCCGAAGGGCTCCGCATCCCCGGGGCCCCGGTGAGGTCTGTGCCATAATCATGCCGACCGCACCCGCCGGACCAGGAGTGATCCCATGAGCAACATCCCCGCCGACCTGTCCTACACGGCCGAGCACGAGTGGATCGCGGGCCCCGGCGCCGACGGCGCGGTGCGCATCGGGATCACCGACCACGCGCAGAGCGAGCTGGGCGACGTCGTGTTCGTCCAGCTGCCCGAGGTGGGGGAGAACGTCGAGGCGGGCGCCGCGGTGGGGGAGATCGAGTCCACCAAGTCGGTGAGCGACATCTTCGCCCCCGTCTCCGGCGAGATCACCGCGGTCAACGAGGCGCTCGAGGACGAGCCCGGGACCGTGAACACCGCCCCGTACGCGGAGGGCTGGCTGTTCGAGGTCCGCCCCGCCGGCGAGGACTACCGGTCCGGCCTGCTCGACGCCGAGGGGTACGCCGCCCAGCTCGACTGACCCGCGCAGGACCCCGACCGCGCGCCGGGACGTGTCCCGGCCGCCCCTCCGTGTCTCCACCACCCGGTACACTGAAGAGCAACCGGGTGGCTCCGGCCGGTTGCCCGGAAACCGCCGGGACAGGAGGTCGCGGGGTAGGGGTCCCACAGGATCCGTCCACCATCACGTCACCAGTCGAGGGAAGAGATGTTCAGAACCCAGCACGGCTCGAACGCACCCCAGGGGGAGCCGGAGACCACGTCGATCCAGATCGTGGCCGAGGTCCTCTCGCACGCAGCTTCCCACAAGCTCTCCCCCGAGGAGAGCTCCGCAGTATCCGCGCTCCCGCCGCGCAGCGCCCTGCTCGTCGCCCACGACAGCGGGGGCTCCGGGTCGCGCTTCCTCCTCGACCGGGACGAGGTGCCCGCCGGCCGCCACCCGTCCTCCGAGATCTTCCTGGACGACGTCACCGTCTCGCGCCGGCACGCCCGGTTCGTCCGGCGCGGCGACTCCTTCGAGATCATCGACTCCGGCTCCCTGAACGGCACCTACGTCAACGGCGACCGCGTGGACAGCGCGCAGCTCGACAACGGCGACGAGGTCCAGATCGGCAAGTTCCGATTCACGTTCTACCGTTCGCTGCGCTCGCAGTCGGACCAGTAGAAGGGAGCCATGACCGACCCCGCGGAGACCGATCCCCACCGGGACGACGTCCAGCACGAGCCCCGGGTGGGCATCAGCGCCGTGCTCAAGGAGCTCGGTGCCGACCACCCCGGCATCACCGCATCCAAGCTGCGCTTCCTGGAGGACAAGGGCCTGGTCCACCCCGCGCGCACCGCGTCGGGCTACCGCAAGTTCTCGCGCGCCGACGTGGACCGGCTGCGCCGGATCCTGGAGCTCCAGCGCGACCGCTACCTCCCGCTGAAGGTGATCCGGGAGCGGCTGGACGCCGACGAGGACGCCCGGGCCGACGACCCCCGCCGCACTGCGGAGGCCGCGGACCCCGTCACCGCCCCGCTGCCGGTCGTCAGCGCGCCGCGCACCTACAACCTGCGGGAGCTCGCCGCCCGCACCGGCGCCGGCGTCCCGCTCGTCCGCGAGCTCGTGAGCTACGGGCTGATCCGGGAGCAGAACGGGGCCTTCGACGACCACGCCCTCGCCATCACCCGGGCAGCCCTCGCCCTCACGGCCCACGGCCTGGAACCGCGCCACCTGCGCCCCTTCAAGGCCGCCGCGGACCGCGAGCTGGGCCTCGTGGAACGAGCCGTGGCGCCCCTGACCTCCCGCCGGGACGCCGCCTCGAGGGCCCGCGCCGTCGAGCGCGCCCAGGAGATCTCCGGGCTGTGCCTCACCATCCACACCTCGCTCGTGCGCTCGGAGATCGCCGCGCTCCAGGAGCGGGCCGCGGTGGAGGGCTGACATGGCCGTGCACCAGGTCCTGATGGAGATCGCGGGCGTGCGCATGGACGTGCCGTCGGCGCAGCCCGTCGTCGTGCTCCGCGAGGTCGAGGGCGGACGGCACCTGCCGATCTGGATCGGCACGAACGAGGCGACGTCCATCGTCTTCGCCGTCCAGGGGATCGAGCCGCCCCGGCCCCTGACGCACGACCTCGTGCTGTCGGTGGCCACCGCGTTCGGCCGCACGCTCACCCGGGTGCGGATCCACACGGTGGAGGAGGGCGTCTTCCACGCCGCGCTCGAGTTCTCGGACGGAACGGTCGTCGACTCCCGGGCCTCGGACGCCATCGCCCTGGCCGCACGCACCGACTGCCCCATCCTGTGCACCGAGACCGTCCTCGACGAGGCCGGCCTCGTGATGAGCGGGGACGGGGAGCTGCGGGAGCCGTCCCCCCGCGCGGAAGAGGGGGAGCAGCAGCTGCCCCCCGAGACGCAGGTCGAGCAGTTCCGCGACTTCCTCGACAACGTCGACCCCGAGGACTTCTGACTCGGCGCCGTCCGCCCGACACGGGACCCGGGCGGCTGATGGCTTTGACCCCGTCCCCGGGGAGGTCTACCGTCGAAGCAGTACTCGAGGTGTTCCCGGGGGGATCCGGACGTCTCTGCGAGACCACCCACTCCCGGCGCCGCGAGCACCGGGTCCACGAGCGAGGAGGCGGCGTGAGCGACCGCGAGCAGCCCGGCGGCACGGCGGGGACCGGCAGCCCTCCGGCTCAGGGCACCCAGGGCGTCCTCTTCGACGACTCCGTGATCCGGGACGAGTCCGTGGGCTACCGCGGCCCCACCGCGTGCAAGGCTGCGGGCATCACCTACCGGCAGCTCGACTACTGGGCGCGGACGGGTCTCGTGGAGCCCACCGTGCGCGGCGCCTCCGGGTCCGGCACGCAGCGCCTCTACAGCTTCCGCGACATCCTGGTCCTCAAGATCGTCAAGAGGCTCCTGGACACCGGCGTCTCCCTGCAGCAGATCCGCACCGCCGTGGGCGCACTGCGCGCCCAGGGCGTCGCGGACCTGGCGCAGCTCACGATGATGAGCGACGGCGCCAGCGTCTACGCGTGCACGTCCCCCCACGAGGTCATCGACCTGGTGCAGGGTGGGCAGGGCGTCTTCGGGATCGCCGTGGGCCGGGTCTGGCGCGAGGTCGAGGGAACCCTCGCGGCGCTCCCCGGTGAGCACACCGGAACGGACCGGGCCCCCGCTCAGGAGCCCCTGCCCGACGACGAGCTCTCCGCCCGCCGGGCCCGCCGGCAGAACGCGGGCTGATCCGGGCGGCTCAGGATGAGCCGTCGAGCAGGCCCTGCAGGATGGCCGTGTACCGCCCGGAGATGTCCCGTGCCTCTGCCCCCGGCCAGCGGTGGATCGGCCACGCCGCGCCCTGCGCCTGCTGCCAGACGGGGAGGTCCGGGATCACCGGGCTCACCAGCAGCGGGCCGAACAGCTCCTGCAGCTCGCCCAGACGGTGACGGTGCTCCACCGACGAGTGCTGGACCTTGTTGACCACCACGCCGGCCGCCGGCACGGCCCACGTGCGGCTCTGCTCGAACTGGGCGATCGCCGTCATCGTGCGCTTGGTCCCCGCCACCGAGAACAGCGAGGGCTCCGCCACCGAGAGCACCTTGTCGCTGGCGGCCCACGCGGTGCGGGTCAGGGCGCTCAGCGTGGGCGGGCAGTCGACCAGCACCAGGTCGTACTCCTTGGCGTCGGAGAGCGCCCGCTCCAGCCGGCCGAGATCCTTGTCCCGGTACTCGGAGCGGTCGAGGTGGGACGAGCGGGCCGAGCCCGGGGCGACGTCGAGGGCCCTGCTGTCCAGGCCGTCGCGCACCGCCCAGGCCGAGCCCACGACCACGCGCTCGAGGGACCCTCGACGAGGCCTGCGCAGCACCCCTCCGATGTCGTGACCGCGCTCGGGGTGCACACCGAGCCCGGTCGTGGCGTCGGCGTGCGGGTCGAGATCGACCACCAGCGTGGGCACGCCCGCCTGCAGGGCGGCCGAGGCGATCCCCAGGGTCACGGAGGACTTGCCGACACCGCCCTTGAGGCTGCTGACGCTGACGATCTGCACGGAGGGGACACCCTTCGCTCGCGGGGAAACGGGAGGAACGGCTCCTCGGGTCCGGGATCGGGGGCCGCGGCGAGGAGACGGCTGCGCCCATCGTAGCCGGGTGCGCGCGCTCCGTCCCGGTGCGGCGCGGGCCCACCCGCGGGCCATCCGCCGTCCTCCGCCCCGCCGGTGCGCGCCGACCACGGCGACGCTCTGTGACGGCAGTCACAGTGTGCCCCGGGGCGGCGTGGTTCACTGGTCAGGAACGCCCGCGGACGGCCATGCCGACCGCGTGCGCGACGTTGCACGACCTTCGACGAATCAGTGCCCGGGTGTCCGCCGGACGGCCCCGGGTGCGGAACGGGTGTTGATGTTCTCCAAGATCCTGGTGGCCAATCGCGGCGAGATCGCGATCCGTGCTTTCCGTGCCGCGTACGAGCTCGGGGCCAAGACGGTGGCGGTGTTCCCTTACGAGGACCGCAACTCGATCCACCGGCAGAAGGCCGACGAGGCGTACCGGATCGGCGAGGAGGGCCACCCCGTCCGGGCGTACCTGGACGTGGCGGAGATCATCCGGGTGGCCAAGGAGTCCGGGGCGGACGCGATCTACCCGGGCTACGGGTTCCTGTCGGAGAACCCGGACCTGGCCCGTGCGGCGGCGGCGGAGGGCATCACGTTCGTGGGTCCGGCGGCGGGCATCCTGGAACTGGCCGGCAACAAGGTCGCAGCCCTCAAAGCGGCGAAGCGGGCAGGGATCCCGACGCTGGCCTCGACGGAGCCCTCCGCGGACCCCGAGGAGCTGCTGGAGCAGGCCGCGGGCATCGGGTTCCCCATCTTCGTCAAGGCGGTGGCCGGCGGCGGGGGCCGCGGGATGCGGCGGGTGGAGACGCCGGAGGCGCTGCCCGAGGCGCTGGCCGCGGCGATGCGCGAGGCGGACACGGCCTTCGGGGACCCCACCGTGTTCCTGGAGCAGGCGGTGCTGCGGCCCCGCCACATCGAGGTGCAGATCCTCGCCGACAACGAGGGCGGGATGGTGCACCTGTTCGAGCGCGACTGCTCCCTGCAGCGCCGGCACCAGAAGGTCGTGGAGATCGCCCCGGCCCCGAACCTCGACGAGGGGATCCGCCAGGCCCTGCACCGGGACGCGGTGAAGTTCGCGAAGGAGCTCGGCTACGTCAACGCGGGCACCGTGGAGTTCCTGGTGGACACCGCCGGGGAGCGGGCCGGGCAGCACGTGTTCATCGAGATGAACCCGCGCATCCAGGTCGAGCACACCGTGACCGAGGAGATCACCGACGTCGATCTCGTCCAGTCCCAGCTGCGCATCGCGGCCGGGGAGACCCTGACTGACCTGGGCATCGCCCAGGACGAGCTCACCGTGCGCGGGGCGGCCCTGCAGTGCCGGATCACCACGGAGGACCCGGCCAACGGGTTCCGCCCCGACGTCGGGAAGATCTCCGCCTACCGCTCCGCCGGTGGGGCCGGGGTCCGCCTGGACGGGGGCACCGTCTACGCGGGGGCCGAGATCTCCCCGCACTTCGACTCGATGCTGGTGAAGCTCACCTGCCGGGGACGGGACTACGCCACCGCGGTGCACCGGTCCCAGCGCGCCCTCGCCGAGTTCCGCATCCGCGGAGTGGCCACCAACATCCAGTTCCTCCAGGCGGTGCTGGCCGACCCGGAGTTCCTCGCCGGCAACGTGGCCACCGACTTCATCGAGCGCCGCCCCGAGCTGCTCGAGGCCCGCACCTCGGGGGACCGGGCGACGAAGGCGCTGACCTGGCTGGCCGAGGTCACGGTGAACCAGCCCAACGGGGAGCGGGTGGAGGGCATCGACCCGCGCACCAAGCTGCCCCACTACCCGGGGGACAAGCAGGACGAGCCGTTCCGCTCGCCCTTCGACGGGCCCTCCGAGCACACCCCGCCGGACGGGTGGCGGCAGCGGCTGCGGGACCTGGGGCCCGAGGGCTTCGCCAGGGCCCTGCGCGAGCAGGAGGCCGTGGCCGTGACCTCCACGACGTTCCGCGACGCCCACCAGTCCCTGCTGGCCACCCGGGTGCGGACCCGGGACCTGCTCGCCGCCGCCCCGGCCTACGCCCACACCCTGCCGCAGCTGCTGTCCGTGGAGGCCTGGGGCGGGGCCACCTACGACGTCGCGCTGCGGTTCCTCGGGGAGGACCCGTGGGAGCGGCTGCGGCTGCTGCGGGAGGCGATGCCGAACATCCCGATCCAGATGCTGCTGCGCGGGCGCAACACCGTCGGCTACACCCCGTACCCCACCGAGGTGACGGACGCGTTCGTGGCCGAGGCCGCGGCGACCGGGGTGGACATCTTCCGGATCTTCGACGCCCTCAACGACGTCGAGCAGATGCGCCCGGCCGTCGAAGCCGTCCGCAGGACGGGCACCGCGGTCGCGGAGGTCGCCCTGTGCTACACCGGTGACCTGCTGGACCCGGCCGAGGACCTCTACACCCTGGACTACTACCTGGACCTCGCCCAGCAGTGCGTCGACGCCGGCGCCCACGTGCTGGCGATCAAGGACATGGCCGGGCTGCTGCGCCCGGCGGCCGCGGCGAAACTGGTGACCGCCCTGCGGGAGCGCTTCGACCTGCCCGTGCACCTGCACACCCACGACACCGCCGGCGGCCAGCTCGCCACGCTGATGGCCGCCATCGGCGCCGGGGTGGACGCGGTGGACGTCGCCGAGGCCTCGATGGCCGGGACCACCTCCCAGGTGCCCGCCTCCGCGCTGATCGCCGCTCTGGCCCACACCGACCGCGACACGGGCATCCCGCTGGAGGCCGCGACCGCCCTGGAGCCCTACTGGGAGGTCATCCGCCGGATGTACGCCCCCTTCGAGTCCGGGCTCACCGCCCCGACCGGGCGCGTCTACCGGCACGAGATCCCGGGCGGTCAGCTGTCCAACCTGCGCCAGCAGGCCATCGCGCTGGGGCTGGGGGAACGGTTCGAGGCGATCGAGGACATGTACACCGCCGCCAACGCCATGCTGGGCCGGCTGGTGAAGGTCACCCCCTCCTCGAAGGTCGTGGGCGACCTCGCCCTGCAGCTCGTGGGGATGGGGGTGGACCCGGGCGAGTTCGAGGCGAACCCGCAGAAGTTCGACATCCCGGACTCGGTGATCAGCTTCCTCGCCGGGGAGCTCGGCACGCCCCCCGGCGGCTGGCCCGAACCGTTCCGCTCCAGGGCGCTCGAGGGACGCACCGTCAAGGTCGGGGTCACCGAGCTGGCCCCGGAGGACTCGAAGGCCCTGGCCGGGGACTCGGCGACCCGGCGGGCGACCCTGAACCGGCTGCTCTTCGCCGGCCCCACCCGGGACTACGAGGCCAGCCGGGCGAAGTACGGGGAGCTGGCGCTGCTGCACACCCGGGACTTCCTCTACGGGCTGACCTCCGAGCACGAGCACGTGATCTCCCTCGGCAAGGGGGTGCGGCTGCTGGTCACCCTGCAGGCCATCTCGGAGCCGGACGACAAGGGCATGCGCAGCGTGATGGTCACCCTCAACGGCCAGCCCCGCACGATCGAGGTCCGCGACACCTCGATCGCCTCCTCGGTGCCCGAGACCGAAAAGGCCGACCCGTCCGACCCGGGCCACGTGGCCGCCCCGTTCGCGGGGGCGGTGACCGTGACCGTGGCGGAGGGCGACACCGTGGAGGCCGGGGGACAGGTGGCCACCATCGAGGCCATGAAGATGGAGGCCTCCATCACCGCCCCCACCGGCGGGACCGTCCAGCGGGTGGCCCTCAAGGGCGTCACCCAGGTCTCCGGCGGCGACCTCCTCCTGGCGCTCGGCACGGCGGGCTGACCCGGCACCGCCTCCGCCGGCACCGCGGTCCCCGGGAGGGCCGCGGCGCCGGCGGTGGCCGACCCGGAGCGGGAGCACCCGCGCATAGGATGGGCGCCATGCGGAAATTCGACCTCATCATCATCGGCTCCGGCTCGGGCAACTCCATCCTTACCGAGGACTACGAGGGCCTGGACGTCGCCATCGTCGACGGCGGGACCTTCGGCGGCACCTGTCTCAACGTCGGCTGCATCCCGACGAAGATGTACGCGTACCCGGCGAGCGTGGCCCGCCGCGCCCACGAGGCGGACCGGCTCGGCCTCGACGCCGCGGTCAACGGCGTGCGCTGGCGGGAGATGCGGGACCGGATCTTCGGTCGGATCGACGCGATCTCCCACGGCGGGCTCGCCTACCGCCGGACGCTGCCGCACGTGACGGTCTACGAGGAGCACGTGCGCTTCACCGCTCCGATGACCCTGCGCACCGCGTCGGGGGAGGACATCACGGCCGACCAGATCGTGGTGGCGTCCGGCTCGCGACCGGTGCGGCCGGAGATCCCCGGGATGGACCTGCCCCAGGTGCACACCTCGGACACGGTCATGCGCATCGACGAGCTGCCCCGCCGCGTGGTGGTGGTCGGCGGCGGCTACATCGGCGCCGAGTTCGCCCACGTCTTCTCCAGCCTCGGCGCGCGGGTGACCCAGGTCAACCGCTCCCACCGCATCCTGCGCTACCACGACCCGGAGATCGCCGAGCGGTTCGCGCGCGAGGCCTCCCGGCAGTGGAAGCTCGAGACGGGCTGGTCGCTGAGCGAGGTCGAGGAGTGGGACGGCGACGAGGGCGCCGTGATGGTCACCTTCCGCGACCCGCAGGACCCGGAGCTCGTCATGCGCCTGCCCGCGGACGTGGTGCTCGTGGCCACGGGCCGGCAGCCGAACACCGACGTGCTCGACGCCCGGGCGGGCGGCCTGGACGTGCGGCAGGACGGTCTGCTGGCCGTCGACGAGTACCAGCGGGCCCTCTCCGGGGGCTCTCCCGTCGAGGGCGTGTGGGCGCTCGGCGACATCAGCTCGCCCTACCAGCTCAAGCACGTGGCCAACGCCGAGGCCCGCACGGTGCAGCACAACCTCCTGCACCCGGGCGAGCTCCGGGCCACCGACCACCGGTTCGTGCCCTCCGCCGTGTTCACCAGCCCGCAGATCGCCTCCGTCGGCATGACCCAGGAGGAGGCCGAGCAGTGGGCGGTCGAGCAGGGCAGCGAGATCACGGTCAAGGTGCAGGACTACGGGGCCACTGCCTACGGGTGGGCCATGGAGGACCGCACGGGTCTGTGCAAGCTGATCGCCGAGAAGGGCACCGGGCGCCTCCTGGGCGCGCACCTGATCGGTGAGGAGGCCTCCCTGCTCATCCAGCCCCTGGTGCAGGCCATGTCCTTCGGCCTCGACGCCCACACGATGGCCCGCGGCCAGTACTGGATCCACCCCGCCCTGAGCGAGGTCGTCGAGAACGCCCTGCTGGGCCTCGACGTCCCCCAGCACTCGCCCCTGGCCCCGGAGGCCCTCGTCGGCGGCCGGTGATCCCACCGGCCGACGACCGGCCCGGCGCTATCCGCGGCCCGGCAGGTGCGCCTGGGAGAGCTTCTCCTTGATCCGCTCCGCCGGGGTGGCGGGGGCCGGGGCCGGCTCGGGGGCGGGACGGGAATAGATCTCCTCGATCCGGTCCGCGAAGTCCTGGGCGATCCGGGTCCGCTTGATCTTCATCGACGGGGTGAGATGCCCGGAGGCCTCCGTCCAGTCGACGTCGAGGATCTCGAAGGCCCGGATGCTCTCCGCGCGGGAGACCGCCTGGTTCGCGTGGGTCACGATGTCCTGGACGTGCTCGACGACCTTCGGGTGGCGCGCCGCCTCCGCCACGGGCATCGCGGGGTCCAGCCCCATGAGCTCGAGGCGCGCGGGGAGCACGTCCTGGTCGAGGGTGACGAGGGCGGCCACGAACGGCCGGTCGTCCCCGACCACCATGACCTGGGAGACCAGGGCCGAGGCGCGGATGGGGTCCTCCAGCACGTTGGGGACCACGTTCTTGCCGCCGGCGGTGACGATGATCTCCTTCTTCCGCCCGGTGAGGGTGAGGGCGCCGTCCTCGTCGAGGGAGCCGAGGTCGCCCGTGCGGAACCAGCCGTCCTCGAACGCCGCGGCGGTGAGGTCCTCGCGGCCGTGGTAGCCGCGCATGACGTGCGTGCCCCGGACGAGGACCTCCCCGTCCTCGCCGATCCTCACCTCGTTGCCCGGCAGCGGCAGGCCCACGGTGCCGATCTTGCCGATCTCGGGGGTGTTGACGGCGATCGGGGCGGTGGTCTCCGTGAGCCCGTAGCCCTCGACGACGTACACGCCGATCCCGTTGAAGAAGTGGCCCAGCCGGGTGCCGAGGGCGGCGCCGCCCGAGACGGCGTGCGTGACCTCCCCGCCCATCGCCTCCCGCAGCTTCGAGTACACGAGTCGGTCGTAGAGGGCGTGGCGCGCGCGCAGGATCGGCGACACCCGTCCGTCCTGACCGGCCCTCGAGTGCGCGACGGCCGTGGCCACGGCGCGCTCGAAGATCAGGGACTTCGCCTTCCCGCTCTTCTCGGCCTTGAGGCGGGCGCTCTGGTAGATCTTCTCGAACACCCGCGGGACGGCCAGGATGAACGTGGGCCGGAAGGCCGCGAGGTCCCCCATGAGGTTCTTCACGTCCGGGGTGTGGGCCAGGACGGTCCCGGAGTATAGGGCGATCACCTCCACGAAGCGGGCGAACACGTGGGCCAGCGGCAGGAAGAGCAGCGTCCGGGCGCCCGGGTGGATGATGTCCGCGACGACCAGGGTCGTGTTCTCGCACAGCCGCACGAAGTTCCCGTGCGTGAGCTCGCACCCCTTGGGCGGACCGGTGGTCCCTGAGGTGTAGATGATCGTGGCGACGTCCTCGAGCCCGCGCGACGTGCGGCGCGCCTCGAGCTCCTCGTCGGGAACGTCCGCGCCGGCGCGCGCGAGCTCGTCGAGGCCGGTGCCCGTGCCGTCCAGGCGCCAGACGTTCTCCGCGGCGCGGAACGGCGTCTCCCGCGAGGCCGCGCGCACGGACTCCTCGAGGGCCTGCGTCTCGACGAAGACGGCCTTGGCGCCGGAGTCGCCCATGATCCAGGCGATCTGCTGGGTCGAGGACGAGTCGTAGACGGGCACGGGCACCGCGCCGGCGTACCAGATCGCGAGGTCCGCTAGGGTCCACTCGTAGCGGGTCCGGCTGAGGATGCCCACCCGGTCCCCGGGCTCGATCCCCGCGGCCACGAGACCCTTCGCCACGCCCTGCACGCTCGTGAGGAACTCCCGGGCGTGCACCTCGCGGGGGGCCCCGTCCGCCGCGAGGACGGTGTACAGGTGCGGATCCTGCTCCTGGCCCGCCTGCATCAGCAGGAAGTCGGTGATGCGGCTGTGGGCCGGTGGGTCCACGAGGGCGTCGGTCGCGACGTGGCGCATGGGGGTCTCCTCGGATCGGGGTCGGTGGGCCGTCCACGCCAGTCTAGTGAATTGGCTCACGCAAACCCCGTCAGACGCGGGCGCCGTCGTCCAGGTCGTCGCGGTCGTCGGGCAGGGACCGCAGCAGCTGCCCGATGGCCCCCACCACGGCGACCAGGCCGGTCACGATGGCCCACCACGGCAGGGAGCCGGGCAGCAGGGAGAACACCACCAGCAGGACGGGCACGCCGACCAGCACGGTCCACGACAGCAGTGCCCCGCCGCTGAGTCCCTGCGTGACCGGTCCGGGGTCGGGGGAGTACGGCGCGTCGTCGTCCTCGGTGCCCTCCGGGTCCCCGCCGTCCTCCGTCCCTGCGGCGGACCCGCCGGGGGCGGGGTCCTCGGGGGACCAGTCCCGGGGCCCGGCGAGGTGCCGGTCGTCGGCCCGGCGCACGTCCTCGAGATCCGACACGATCCGGCTCCACTCGTCCTCGGGGCCGGCCCCGCCCGGCGTCCCGGGGCCCGCGCTCATCGCCGGCCCTCCCGGGAGGCCGGGCGCAACGGTCTTCCGGTGACGGGGCTGCGTCCGGCCAGCAGGTCCTGCAGGAAGCGCACGGACCGCGACGAGACCACGTCCGCCTCCCGGTCCAGGGTGGCCACGTGGAAACTCTCCGCCAGACGGACCAGCTCCACGTCCCCGCCCGCGCGGCGCAGCACGTGGAGGTGCGAGGCGTCGGAGACCACGTGGTCGTGCTGCGAGCGCAGCACCAGGACGGGGGCGGTGACGGCAGGCAGCATCCTCCGGGTGCGGGCCATGAACCGGCCCAGCTCGGCGACGCCCGCCACCGGCGTGCGCGGGTAGGCGTGCTCGGTGACGCCGGGGAGGCTGATGTCGTCCCCCACGCCCGGCACGGAGGGCACCGCGCGGTGCAGGGCCTGGGCGAGGCGTGCCGTGCGGCTGACGAGGGACAGGGCCGGGTTCAGGGCCACGACCCCGTCCACGGGCAGGGTCGCGGCGAGATGCAGGGCGAGCGCCCCGCCCATGGACAGCCCGCACACCACCACGACGTCGTGCCGGGCCCGCAGCTGCTGCACGTGCTGGGCCGCGTGGTCGCGCCACTGCTCCCAGCGGACGCCGGCGAGGTCCTCCCAGCGGGTGCCGTGGCCGGGCAGCACGGGCCCCACGACGTCGGCCCCCGCCTCGTGCAGGGCCCGCCCCCACGGGCGGACGCTGAACGGGACGCCGGTGAAGCCGTGCAGCACGAGCACGCCCGCGGGGCCATCGGCCGGATACCGGAACGGGGCGCCCGGATCGTCCTCGGCGGCGGGCCCCCTGCTCGCGGGAGGGGAGGGCAGGTGCTGGTCCTCGACGGGTGGCGTCATGCGTCCATGATGTCAGGAGGGAGCCCTGGCTCGGGCGGACCGGCGCCCGTGCCCGCGCGGACGTGAGAGAATACCGGAGGCCGGACCCGGTCCGAGCGGCACGGACCCTCGCGACATCCCGATCAGCACGAAGGAGTCCCCTCCCACATGGTCTACATGTTTCTGAAGCGCTACGTCGTCGGCCCCCTGATCAACGTCGCCTTCCGTCCCGAGGTCCGCGGCCTGGAGCACGTGCCCGACGAGGGCCCGGCCATCCTCGCGAGCAACCACCTCTCCGTCTCCGACTCGGTGTTCATGCCCGTGGCCGTGCCCCGGCAGGTGTACTTCCTGGCGAAGTCCGACTACTTCGACGGCCCCGGCGTCAAGGGACGGGTGACGGCCGCGTTCTTCCGCGCCATCAACCAGATCCCCATGGACCGGTCCGGAGGCCGGGCCAGCGCGAAGTCCCTGAGCAACGGCGGGCGCAAGCTGCTGGAGGGCGAGCTGCTCGGGATCTATCCGGAGGGCACCCGCTCCCCGGACGGCCGCCTCTACAAGGGCAAGATCGGGGTGGCCCGGCTCGCGCTCGAGACGGGCGCCCCGGTCGTCCCGATCGCCATGGTCGGCACCGACAAGGTCCAGCCGATCGGGACCAGGCTGCCGCTGCCCCGCCGCCGCGCCCGGGTCACCACGATCTTCGGCGAGCCGCTCGACTTCTCCCGCTACCGGGGCCGGCAGGGCGAGCACGCCCTGCTGCGCGAGGTCACCGACGAGATCATGCACGCGATCCAGGCCCTCTCCGGCCAGGTCTACGTGCACGCCTACGCCTCGGAGCACAAGAAGCGGCTCGCCGAGCAGAAGCGCCAGGAGACCAAGCAGGCCGCGGCGGACCTCGTCGGCACCGCCAAGGACAAGGCCCGCAGCGCCGCCCACACCGCCCGCCGGACCGCGGACTCCATCGCCCACCGCGACCGCCCCGGGGCCGCGGACGACGACTCCCCGCGGCCCACCGCACCCTGATCCCGCGCCCGGCCCCGCCCCGGACGAGACATAGGAAGACATGATGCTCGACTTCACCGTTCCCGACAGCCTCCGCAACCTCGCCTCCCCGGTGCCCTCAGCGGCCGACTACCCGGGGCTGGACGACTGGCGCGAGCTGGCCGCCGACCAGCAGCCGACCTGGGGCGACCACCCCGACTTCGCCACCTCGATCGCCGAGCTCAACACGGTCCCGCCCCTCGTCTTCGCGGGGGAGGTGGACAAGCTGCGCGACCGGCTGGCCGACGTCGCCAACGGCCGGGCGTTCTTCCTGCAGGGCGGGGACTGCGCCGAGACCTTCGAGGGCGCCACCGCGGACCGGATCAGCGCCCGGGTCAAGACGCTGCTGCAGATGGCCGTGGTGCTCACGTACGGCGCGTCCATGCCCGTCGTGAAGATGGGCCGCATGGCCGGGCAGTTCTCGAAGCCCCGCTCGTCCAACGACGAGACCCGTGACGGCACGACCCTGCCGACGTTCCGCGGCGAGATGGTCAACGGCTTCGACTTCACCGAGGAGTCCCGGGTCCACGACCCGAGGCGGATGGTGCGCGGCTACCACACCTCCGCCTCCACCCTGAACCTCATCCGGGCCTTCACCACGGGCGGGTTCGCCGACCTGCGCCTCGTGCACGCCTGGAACATGGGCTTCACCACGAACCCGGCCCACGCCCGGTACGAGTCGCTGGCCCGCGAGATCGACCGGGCCGTGAAGTTCATGGACGCGTGCGGCGCCGACTTCGACGCCCTGCGCACCACGGAGTTCTACGCCGGCCACGAGGCCCTGCTGCTGGACTACGAGCGGGCGCTGAGCCGCATCGACTCCCGCACCCACCTCCCGTACGGGACGTCCGGGCACTTCCTGTGGATCGGGGAGCGCACCCGGGAGCTCGACGGCGCCCACGTGGACCTGCTCTCCCGGCTGCGCAACCCGATCGGTGTCAAGCTCGGCCCCAAGACCACCGGGGACGACGCCCTCGCGCTCATCGACAAGCTCGACCCGCAGCGCGAGCCCGGGCGGCTCACCTTCATCACCCGCATGGGCGCGAAGAACATCCGGGAGAAGCTGCCGCCGCTCGTCGAGGCCGTGGAGCGCTCCGGCGCCAAGGTCGTGTGGGTCACCGACCCCATGCACGGCAACACCGTGTCCCTCCCGTCCGGCTACAAGACCCGCAACTTCGACGACGTCGTGGACGAGGTCCGCGGCTTCTTCGAGGTGCACGAGGCGATCGGCTCTTTCCCCGGCGGCATCCACGTGGAGATGACGGGCGACGACGTCGCGGAGTGCCTCGGCGGCGCCGATCCCGTCGACGAGTCCTCCTTCCAGGACCGCTACGAGTCGCTGTGCGACCCGCGGCTGAACCACATGCAGTCCCTGGAGATCGCGTTCCTCGTGGCGGGCTACCTCTCCCGCCGCTGAGCGCAGGACCGGCCGACGGGGCCGGGGCCGGATCTGCCGTCCGCTAGACGACGGTGAGGACGACCTCGGCCCCGTCCGTCGTCTGGGCCACCACGTAGCCGAAGGGCGCGCCGAGACTCTCCTCGACCCGCGCCGGGAACCCCGCCTCCGCGAGGACCAGGACCGCCTCGTCCACGGGCCGCCCCAGCACCCCGGGGGCGGCCCCGGCGCGGGCCCCGCCGGAGACGGCGAGGTCCACCGCCGACCCCTCGGCCACCGCCTCGCCCGGCTCGGGGTGCTGCCCCACGACCGTCCCGGGGGCGGCGTCGTCGGAGACCTGGCTGCGGCTGCCGACCGTCAGTCCGGCCTCCTCGAGGCGCGCCCGGGCGTCCTCCTCGGTCATCCCGGCGACGTCGGGCGCGGTCGTCCGCGCGGGACCGGTCGAGACCAGCAGGACGACCTGCTCCGCGGCTCGCACGGTGGCCCCGGCCGGCGGGTCGGTGCCGAGCACGGTGCCGGCGGGGGCCACCGGGTCCGCGGTCTCGTGCACGGCGACGTTGCCCAGACCGGCGCCGGCCAGGTACTGCTCGGCGAGCTCGGGACCCGCTCCCCGCACGTCCGGCACGCTCGCGGTGCCGCCCGGGCCGGAGCCCAGGAGCCAGCCCAGGAACGCCGCCCCGGCCACCGCGAGCGCGACCAGGGCCAGCGTCCCGGCCGCGTGCAGGGGACGGGCGGGGCGCAGCTCGACCTCGGGCCGCCACGGGTCGGAGGAACCGCTCGGGGACCGCGGGGGCAGCGGCCGGCCGGGCGCCGCCGGGGCGCCGTTCCGGGCTGCGCTCAGGGTCTCGGTGGGCGCGCCCGGCGGTCGCGGCACCCCGGTCCCGGTGGCCGCGGGGCCGAAGGCCTCCGTGGGGGCGGCGGTGCTGAGAGCCTCCGTGGAGGCGCCCGGACCGAGGGCCTCCGTGGGGGCGCCCGGACCCAGGGTCTTCGTCCGGGCGGCCTCGGCACCCAGGGACGCGGTGGGCGCGACCGCGGGGTCCAGGGCCGCCGTGGCGCCGCTGTCCGGGACCGGCGCGGGCGGGGCGCCGCGGACGGCGCCGGGCGCCGGTCGGCGGTCGAGCTCCGTCGGCCGCAGCCCCGCCCGGACCGCCCGGAGCTCCTCGAGGAAGCTGCCGGCGTCCGGCGGACGCCGCTCCGGGTCCCGCGCCGTGGCCCGGGCGACGAGCCGTGCCGGACCGTCCGGGAGACCGGGGTCGAGGGTGCGCAGGTCCGGGACGGCGCCCTCCGCGTGGGCCCGGGCCACGGCCAGCGGGCCGCCCTCGAAGGGACGGCGGCCGGCGAGGAGCTCGAAGAGCACGATCCCGGCCGAGTACACGTCCGCACGGGTGTCCACCCGCTGCCCGGTCACGAGCTCCGGCGAGGCGTAGCCCACCGTGCCCAGCACCGTTCCGGTCGCCGTGTGCTGGTCGACGGCGCGGGTGAGGCCGAAGTCCGCGACCGTCACCCGGCCGGTCCCGGAGATCAGCACGTTCTCCGGCTTCACGTCACGGTGCACCAGACCTGCCCGGTGGGCGGCCGCGAGCCCGTCGAGGACCGGTTCCAGCAGCGCCAGCGCCTCGCCCGGGGGCAGGGCGCCGCGCCGGCGCAGGAGATCGCGCAGCGTCGAGCCCTCCACGTGCTCCATGACCAGGTACGGCACCCCCTCGCGGGTGTGGCCCTGGTCGAGCACGGCGACGACGTGGGGGTGGGACAGCCGCGCCGCCGCCCGGGCCTCCCGCACGAACCGGTCCGCGGCGGCCGGGTCCTCCGCCAGGTGGGCATGCATGAGCTTGACCGCCACGACGCGCTGCAGGCGCGTGTCCACCGCCCGGTACACGGTGGCCGTCCCGCCGCGGGCGATGCGCGGACCCAGCTCGTAGCGGCCCTCGAGGAGGGTCCCGGTCAGGTGGTCGGGGAGCGCGTGCTGCACGGCCTCAGCCTAGGCCGCGGCGCTGTGCGCACGCTGGGTCGGAGGTCACGGTCCGAACCGCTTGCGGTGGCTCTTGACGTTCTTGACGTACTGCTTGGTGTCGTCGTACATCCCGTACTTCTTCACCCCGTGCAGGCCCTGGTAGTACGCGGCGATGGCCACGTCGGTGCTGGGCGCGGCGCGGCCCAGCTGCCGGATGATGGCCACGCCGGCGGTGACGTTGTCCTGCGGGTCGAGCAGGTCGAGCTCCCGGCCCACGAGGCCCGAGGCCCAGTCCCCGGCGTCCGGGATGACCTGCATGGCGCCCACGGCGTCGGCGGGGGAGACGGCCCGGTGGTCGAAGCCCGACTCCTGGTAGGCGTGCGCCAGGGCGAGGGACGGGTCCACGCCCATCTGCACGGCGGTGTCGTGGACGAGCCGGCGCATCTGCTCCCGGGAGGGCGCCGGACGGGAGGAGAGCTGCTCGTGGTGGCGGTTGGCGGAGTCCACCACGCCGTCCTCGTACGTGCGGCCCAGGAAGGTGTCGCCGACGGCGCGCTCGGGCGCCGGCCGGGGCTCCTCGGCGCGCTCCGGCGCGGGGGCCTGCGCGGTCCGGACCGTGTCGGGGGCGGGCGCGGCGACCGAGAGCCGCTGCCCCGGGCGCAGCAGCGAGTTCACCGTGAGGTCGTTGCCGTCGAGGAGCGACTGGACCGACACCCCGCGCGCCTGCGAGATGCTCCACAGCGACTTGCCGGAGCGCACGACGTGCTCCGTGCGGGGCGGCTCCTCCACGGGCGGGGCGGTCCGCCGCGGGGACTCGGCCGCCGGGGCGGCGGCGTCGGGAAGTCGCAGCTTCTGGCCGGGCATCAGCAGCGCCGCGCCCGAGAGGTCGTTCCACCGCATGAGCTCGTCCACGGCGACGCCGTGGCGCTGGGCGACCGCCCACAGGGAGTCCCCGGGGGACACGGTGTGCACCGGGGCCTTCGTCGTCTTCTGGCCGACGAGCAGGGGCGCCGAGGCCACCTGGGCCGTCTGGGCGGGGGCGGCGTGGGCCACGGTGCCCCCGCCCAGGGCGGCCAGGGCGGCGACGGCGGTGACCGCCGACCCCGTGCGGGCGCGGCGCGCCCACCCGGGGGAGCGGTCGTCCTGGTTCCCGGAGGGCTCGGCGGTGGTGCGGGGCGGTGCGTCGTTCGGGTCGGTCGTGTCGCTGTCGGGGGGAAACGGCATGAAGGGGCTCTCTGACGCTGATCGGGGAAGGTGCGGAGGTCTCAGCCGGCTCCGCGGGTCGAGCATACCGTGGCGGGCCCGCGTGGCACGGGCACCGGCGGACGTGGCACTCTGGGGGCGTGAAGAACACATCCGGAATCAGCACCGAGGAGTTCGACCGCCTGGACGGTCTCGTCCAGGAGTGGTTGCCCCTGCCCGACGTCGCCGAGCGGCTCGGCCTCGTGATCACCCGCGTCCACGGCCTCGTCGACGACGGGACGCTCCTCGCCGTCCGCAACCCCCACGACAGCATCCGCCGGGTGCCGGCGGCCTTCCTGCTGGACGGCGCCGTGGTCGACTCGCTGAAGGGCACGGTGGCGGTCCTGCGGGACTCCGGCTTCACCGACGTCGAGGCGATCACGTGGCTGTTCACCGAGGACGAGTCCCTGCCGGGCCGTCCCGTCGACGCACTGCGGGACGGGCGCAAGACGGAGATCCGCCGACGGGCGCAGGCCCTGGCCTGGTGACCCGCTCCTGACCGGCGCGCCGGGCCGGCCCCGCGACCGGTTCCGGCGCGGCCGGTCTCAGGACGAGCGGCGGACCGCGGCCGTCGCGAGGCCGCGCAGCGCGGCCATGGGCACGGCGCCGGCCCCGAACCGGTCCAGCGCCGTGAACGCCTCCCGGCTGAGCCGCCCGATGAGCTCCTCCGTGGCGCCCAGGGCGCCGCACGCGGTGATGAGCGCGCGGAGCTCCTCGACGTCCTCCTCCGTCAGGTCCGGCCGGCCGAGGGCCTCCTCGAGCCGCGCGATCTGCGCCTCGTTGCCGAGCGTGCGGACGTAGCCGACGAGCACCGTCCGCTTGCCCTCGCGCAGGTCGTCGCCGGCGGGCTTGCCCGTGGCCGCGGGGTCGCCGAACACGCCCAGGACGTCGTCGCGCAGCTGGAACGCCTCGCCCAGGGGCAGCGCGAACGCGGAACAGCGCTCCAGGACCGGCTCCGGCGCCCCGGCCAGGGCGGCGCCGAGCACCACGGGGTGCTCCACCGAGTACTTCGCCGACTTGTACCGGATGACGTCCAGGGCCCGCTGCACCGCGCCGTCTCGGTCCTGGCCCCCGCCGGCGACCTCGCCCTGCACGTCGAGGTACTGCCCGGCCATCACCTCCGAGCGCATGAGGTCGAACACCGCCCGTGCGCGGTGGCCGCCGCGCGCCGTGGTGGCCGCGGCGAAGAGCTGCTCGCTCCAGGACAGGCACAGGTCCCCCGAGAGGATCGCGGCGGCCACCCCGAAGGCGGGACCGTCGAGGGCCCAGCCCCGGTCCGCGTGCACGGACTCGAAGCGGCGGTGCACGCTCGGGGCGCCGCGGCGGGTGTCGGAGCGGTCGATGACGTCGTCGTGGATGAGCGCGGCGGACTGGAAGAGCTCGAGCGCCGCACCGGCCCGGACGACGGCCGGGTCCTCCGGGTCGCCGCCCGCCGCCCGCCAGCCCCAGTAGCACAGCCGTGCCCGCAGTCGCTTGCCGCCGGCGGAGAGCGCGACGACGGCGTCCAGCAGCGGGAGCGCGTCCGCCGAGATGCCGCCCAGGACCGTCCGCTGCCGCCCGAAGAACTCCTCCAGCTCCGCGTGCAGCCGGGCCACGAACCGCTCGTCCTCGGCGCGGAAGGCGTCCTCGGGTCGGGACCGCGGCACAGTGCCGGCGGGTGCGTCGGGGTGGTGCGGGAGCGGCGGGCACGGCATGGGCGGATCGACCTCGGTCTCGGGGCGGTGGCGGATGCCCTCTGACGGCCGTCCGCGATGTCCGCCCCAGCCTATCGAAGGTCCGGTGGACGGGTCGTGGCGCTCCGCCCGGGCCGGTGCCCGCACGGCGGCCGCGATGTCCGCACCGGGAGCTATGCTGTGCCGGACCCGGGAGGAGAGCACGGTGAACGAGGAGCCGAGGGACCGGCTGGACCGCTGGCGGGCGTGCGCCGTGCTGCACGTCGACATGGACATGTTCTACGTCGGCGTGGAGCTGCTCGCGGCCCTCGGGCTGCGCGGCCGGCCCGTCATCGTGGCGGGGGCGGGCAGCCGCTCCGTCGTCCTCTCCGCGTCCTACGAGGCCCGGGCGTACGGCGTCCGCTCCGGCATGCCCCTGGCGCGGGCCCGGGCGATGTGCCCGCGGGCCGTCCTGCTCGAGCCCCACCGGGACGCCTACGACGCCTACTCCCGCCGGGTCATGGCGATGTTCCGGGAGATCACCGACCGGGTGGAGCAGATCAGCGTGGACGAGGCCTTCCTCGACGTCGCCGGAGCCGTCCGGCGGCTCGGCCCGCCGGTGAGCATCGCCCGCGGTCTGCGCGCCCGCGTGCGGGACGAGCTGGGACTGACCGCCTCCGTGGGGATCGGCGCCCACAAGACCGTCGCGAAGATCGCCTCCACCCGATCCAAGCCGGACGGCCTGCTGCTCGTCCAGCCCGAGGACACCGTCGCGTTCCTGGCGGAGCTCCCGGTCTCGGCGCTGTGGGGCGTCGGCGGGCGCACGGCCGAGACGCTCACCGGCGCGGGCCTCAGGAGCGTCGGGGACCTCGCGGCCGCCCCCGTGCCGATGCTGACCCGCCTGGTCGGCCGGGCCGCCGGCCACCACCTGCACGAGCTCGCCAACGGGCGGGACCCCCGCCCGGTCGAGCCGGTCCGGGAGGAGAAGAGCGTGGGCGCGGAGGAGACCTTCCCCCGGGACGTCGCCGACGACCGGGTGCTGCACGAGACCCTCCTGCGCCTGAGCCACCGGACCGCCTCACGGCTGCGCCGCCAAGGACTGCGCGCCCGCCGGGTGGGGCTCAAGGTGCGCTGGGCGGACTTCACGACCATCACCCGCTCGCGCACCCTGCAGCACCCCTTCACCTCGGCCCACGACCTGCTCGAGCACGGCGTGGGCCTGCTCGAGGAGCTCGGGGCCAGGCCCCAGCCCGTCCGGCTCCTCGGCATCCGTGCCGAGCGCCTGGAGCCCGCCACGGACGCCCTGCAGCTGAGCCTGGACGGCCGAGAGGAGGAGTGGGGGGCCGCTGAGCAGGCCATGGACCGTGTGCACGCCCGCTTCGGGGTCGAACGCCTCGGACCCGCCCGTCTCCTGCCGCCCGCACCACGGAATCCGGAAGGCAACTCGGAGGCTGTTGACAGCCGTGTGCGCGGTGCCAATTCAGCACCCGACGGTCTATCCTGGTAGGAGGCGGCGCCGGAACAGCCGGGGAATCCGCACCCGAAGGATGAGGAGGCATACCGTGCCACTGTCCGAGCACGAGCAACAGCTCCTGGCCCAGCTGGAGAAGCAGCTCCACGCGGACGACCCGAGGTTCGTGACGAGCATGGGCTCCCGTGCCGTCAGGGGTGCGTCCACCCGCAACATCGTCCTCGGGATCGTGATCGCCGTCGTGGGCCTGCTCGTCCTCCTGGGCGGGGTCGTCATCGACTCCATCCTGGTGGGGGTCCTGGGCTTCGTCGTGATGGGCGCGGGTGTCTACGTCGCCACCCTGCGCTCCGGCAAACCGCGCCCCGGTGGCGAGACCGGCAAGGGCGGCCCGCCCCGCCGCTCGTCGCCCTTCCTGCAGAACCTCGAGGAGCGCTGGGACCAGCGCAACTCCGGAGGCCCGTCCTCCTGACCGGCGCCGAGCCGGCCGCAGGGCGCCCAGCGCAGGGCGCCGCCCGGTCCCGCCGCCCCGGCCGGATCCCTCCACCTCCCACCACCGTGCCGCCGCCCCACGGCGTCCAGGGTCCGACCAGCTCCTCGGTGCACCGCCGGGGAGCTTTTTCGTGCCGCGGGAGCGCCTCGGGCAGCGTCCTCCACTGTCCTCCCCGCCGCCCTCCTGCCGGTGTCCGGCACGGCGCGCCGCTCGCTCCTCCACCGTCCTCCCCGCAGCCCTCCACCGGGGTCCCGCCCGCCCACCTGGGGCGACACCGGCCACGGACCGCGGGTGCCGCGCCACGCCGCCGCGGCCGGGCCCCGCGTTCGTTGACCGGGGAGTGAAGTGGAGTAAAGTGGGGCGAAGAGATGGATCTGGGAGAACTCTCGGGCTGGAGAGGCGGTGAGCATGTTTCTCGGAACGTACTCACCCCGTCTCGACGAGAAGGGCCGCCTGATCCTGCCGGCGAAGTACCGGGAGGAGCTGGCAGAGGGACTCGTCCTGACCCGTGGTCAGGAACGGTGCCTCTACGTGTTCAGCGTCCGCGAGTTCGAGCGGGTCCACGAGCAGCTGAGGGCGGCACCGCTGTCCTCGAAGCAGGCCAGGGACTACATCCGGGTCTTTCTCTCGGGCGCCTCGGACGAGGTCCCGGACAAGCAGGGCCGAGTCACCATACCGCCGCCGTTGCGGGACTACGCCGGGCTGGGCCGGGAGCTCGCCGTCATCGGTGCGGGCACCCGGGCGGAGATCTGGGACGCCCAGGCGTGGAACGACTACCTGAACGAGAAGGAGGCCGCCTTCTCCGAGACCGAGGAGGAAGTGGTGCCCGGGCTCTTCTGAGCACAGGGCCGCCGAGACCACCCGCGGAGCACGCGGAGCCGCTTCCCGGATGAGATCTCCAGCCGCACAGCCGTCACCGTCCTGACTCACCTTCCCCTGAGCCAGGCCGGATTCGAGGGACGGCCAGCGGATGGGGTTCTGATCCTGGAAGGCCCGCCGCCGCACCACGGCGTCGACCGGCGCCGGCCACCGAAGACCGAACCACCGTCGACCGCCGAAGAGAGGGCCCATGGCGCAACGCCCAGCCGAGCAGCTCCACGTTCCCGTGCTGCTCGAGCGGTGCCTCGACCTGATGGCTCCCGCGCTCGGCGAGGACGGCGCCGTGGCGGTGGACGCGACGATGGGCATGGGCGGTCACTCCGAGGCGCTGCTGCGGCGCTTCCCCGGACTGCAGCTGGTGGCCATCGACCGGGACCCGCAGGCGCACGCGCTGGCCGGGGCGCGGCTCGCCCCGTTCGGGGACCGGTTCCACCCCGTGCACACGACCTACGACCGGATCCCGGAGGCCCTCGGCCGGCACGGGTTCGACCACGCGGACGCGGTGCTCTTCGACCTCGGGGTCTCGTCCCTGCAGCTCGACGAGCGCGAGCGCGGCTTCGCCTACTCCTACGACGCCCCCCTCGACATGCGCATGGACTCCACGGCGCCCGTCACGGCCCAGGACGTGGTCAACGAGTACAGCGAGGAGGACCTGCGCCGGATCCTGCGGGACTGGGGCGAGGAGCGCTTCGCCGGCCGCATCGCCCGCGCGATCGTGGCGCAGCGGGCCAGGACCCCGCTGCGGACCACCGGCGAGCTCGTCGAGGTCGTCCGCGGGGCCGTCCCCCAGGGAGCCCAGCACCGCAAGGGGCACCCGGCGAAGCAGACGTTCCAGGCGCTGCGGATCGAGGTCAACGAGGAGCTCGACGTCCTGCGCCGGGCGGTCCCCGCCGCACTGGACGCCGTGCCCGTCGGCGGCCGCGTCGTGGCCATGAGCTACCACTCCCTCGAGGACCGGATCGTCAAGCAGGCCTTCGCCCGCGGTGCCGCCTCGACGGCGCCGAAGGGCTTCCCCGTGGAGCTCGACCAGCACAAGCCCACCCTCCGGGTCCTGACCCGCGGGACGGAGACCCCCACGCCCCGGGAGATCGACGAGAACCCCCGTGCTGCCTCCGCGCGCCTGCGTGCGGTGGAGCGCATCCGAGAGCACACCCCCCCCACAGCACAGAACGCGCAGAGGTACACGGCATGAGCGGAACCGGACTCCAGCGACGCCCGGCACGCCCGGCCTCCCCGCGCGCAGGCATCGGTGCCTGGGCCGGGCGGCGCGGGCAGCGCCCGCCGGTGGAGGGCACCTCCGCCCGTCAGCTGAGCACCCCGGCCCCGCACACGGAGGAGCCGTCCGGGTCCACCCGGGCCCCGCTGTCCGTGGTCCCGGGCCGGGCGCGGCGCCGGCGGTTCTCCACCGTGGTGCTCAGCCTGGTGGCGCTCGTGGTGGCGCTGGCCTCCATCCTGGTCCTGAACATCCAGATCTCCGGCGGCCAGTACCGGCTCGTGGAGCTGCGCGCCCAGGAGCAGGCCCTCAGCCAGCAGAACGAGGCGCTCACCCAGGACCTCGAGTTCTACAGCGCCCCGCAGAACCTTGCGGTGATGGCGGCGGACCTCGGCATGGTCCCCGCCCAGGGCTCGGGCACGGTCGACCTCACGGACGGGACCGTCGAGGGCGATCCGCTGCCCGCGCAGCCCCAGAAGAACCACGAGATCCTGGTCGACCACGCCCACCAGACCGGCTCCGAGGCGGCGGACCGCGCCGCCCAGCGCGCCGAGGACCGCGAGCGGGAGAAGTCCGAGCAGGAGCGGGAGGACGCCGAGCGCCGGGCCCGCGAGGACGCGGCGCCGTCCGGCGCCGCGGGGGCGGACGGCGGCTCCCTCTCGGCCCCGCCGCAGCGCACGCCCGGGGAGTGACCGGGGCACCGGCCCCCGCCCCCGCCGGCAGCAGCTCCCCGGACATCTCCCAGTCGCAACCAGGAACGAGGCAGACACGTGGCACGCGCACGCTCGACGTCCGACGCCCCCCGCGCCCGCGGCATCGGCCGCAGCCACATCGGCGTCGTCCTCGTGCTCGGCCTGCTGGTGGTCCTCGGCATCCGCCTCGTGTGGGTGCAGGGCTTCGACGTCGCCGGCCGGGCCGAGGCCGCCGCGGGGGAGCGGTCCCGCACCGAGGTGGTCCCCGCGCTGCGCGGTGAGATCCGGGACACCCACGGCAACGTCCTCGCCCGCACGCTGCAGCGCTACGACGTCACGGTCGACCAGTCCCTGGTGCGCGAGTTCGAGCGTCCCCTGGCGGACGGCACCACGGAGACCGTGACCCCCACGCAGGCGGTGTACCAGCTCGCCGACGCCCTCGAGCTCGAGGACACCGAGGTCAAGGAGGCCCTGGACGGCGACAAGCAGTTCGAGTACGTGTCCCGCGGGGTCACGCCCGAGCAGTGGAACACCGTGCGCGAGCTGGGCCTGCCCTACGTGTACGGGCAGCCGTCGTCCGACCGCATCTACCCCCACGGGCCCGTCGGCGGCAGCGTGGTCGGGTTCATGGGCGGGGACGACGAGGCGCTCGGCGGGATCGAGCAGACCCACGACGAGCTGCTGCGCGGCACGGACGGGAGCCGGACCTTCGAGATCAGCGCCGACGGCGTGCGGATCCCGGTGGCCCCCCAGGAGGAGAGTCCCGTGGAGGACGGCTCCTCGGTGCAGCTGTCGATCGACAGCGACGTCCAGTTCTTCGCCCAGCAGGCGGTCACCGAGCGCGCCGAGGAGCTCGACGCCGAGTGGGGCACGGCCGTGGTCATGCGGATCGAGGACGGCGCGGTGCTGGCACTGGCCGACTCCTCGACCGTGGACCCCAACGACATCGGCTCCGCGGAGGCCGAGGACCTCGGGGCCCGGGCCGTCACCCAGGCGGTGGAGCCCGGCTCCACCCAGAAGATCCTCACCGCGGCGGCCGCTGTGGAGGAGGGCGTGGCCACGCCGCGCACGGAGGTCACCGTGCCCCCGTTCCTGGAGATCGAGGGGCAGAAGATCACCGACGCGTTCGACCACGGCGAGCAGCGGCGCACGTTCGCCGGGATCATCGCCGACTCGATGAACACCGGCACCGTCCTGATCGGCGGCAAGCTCACCCCGGAGCAGCGCCACGAGTGGATGCAGCGCTTCGGCGTGGGCGAGACCACGGGGATCGAGCTGCCGGGGGAGTCGCCCGGCATCCTCACGAGCGCGGACCAGTGGGACGTGCGCCAGCAGTACACCGTGCTCTTCGGACAGGGCGTCGCCCAGACCCCGCTGCGCACGGCGACGATCTTCCAGGCGATCGGCAACGGCGGGGTCCAGGTGGAGCCCCGTGTCGTCGAGTCCGTCCTCGCCCCCGACGGCACCAGCACTCCGGTCGAGCGGCCCGAGGGCGAGCGGATCGTCTCCGCGGAGACGGCAGAGCAGGTGCTGGACATGATGGAGGTCACCGTCACCCAGGGCGGCGCCAAGGAGGCCGCCGTGGAGGGCTACCGCGTGGGCGGCAAGACCGGCACCGCCGAGGCCCCCAGCCCGGAGGGCGGCTACGACGGCTACACCACCTCCTTCGTGGGCGTCGCCCCCGTCGAGGACCCCCAGTACCTCGTGGCGGTCACGCTCCAGCGGCCCCAGGGCAACGTCCGTGCGATCGGCACCACTCCCACCTTCAGCAAGATCATGGGACAGGTGCTGCGCCACTACGACGTCCCGCCCTCCACCACCGACCCCGTGGAGATCCCGCTGCGCACGGACGATCCGGAGGAGACGGACGAGGCCGAGGGGACGGTCCCGGTGGACACCCCGCCGGGCGTCGAGGCGCCGGAGGACGGCGGCACCACGGACGGTGCCACCGGCAGCACCGGGGCCGGCGCCGAGGCCGGAGCCGAAGCCGGGACCGGGGCCGCCGGGAGCGGCGCTCCCGCCCCGGCGGCGTCCCGGCGGGCCGACGAGGGCGACTAGACTTCCATATCGCCGTGCCCGGCCCCCCCCCCCCGGGCCCCCCCCCCCCCCCCCCGCTCCCGGCGGACCACCCACCCGCCGCCCAGACCACGAAGGACGTTCATGGACGCGACAGCCCAGCAGGGACACGACGCGCAGACGATGCGCCCCGCCCGGCCCCGGCCGCTGAGCCTCGCGGAGACCGCCCGGCTCGCGGGCGGGACGGCGCCGTCCCGTGCCGTGGACGTCACGGGCATCTCCCTGGACTCCCGGGAGCTGCGTCCCGGCGACCTCTACGCCGCGCTGCCCGGCGCGCGCACCCACGGCGCCCGGTTCGCCGCCGCCGCCGAGCGCTCGGGCGCCGCCGCGGTGCTCACCGACGCCGAGGGCACCGGGATCCTCCGCGACGCCGGCATCCGGCTGCCCGTGGTCGAGGCCCCGGACCCCCGCCGCTCCGTGGGCGCGATCGCCGCGCGCCTCTACGGCTCCCGGCCGGAGGACGGGACCGCCCCGGCGCTGTTCGCGGTGACCGGCACCAACGGCAAGACGACCACCACCTACTTCACCAACTCGGTGCTCCGCGCCCTGGGCCGGCGCACCGGCCTGATCGGCACGATCGAGATCCTCGCGGGCGACGAGTCGATCCCCTCCCGGCTCACCACTCCGGAGGCCCCGCACGTGCACGCGCTGCTCGCGCTCATGCGCGAGCGAGGCATCACGGCGGCGTCCATGGAGGTCTCCTCCCACGCACTGCAGTTCCACCGGGTGGACGGGGTGCGCTTCGACGTCGCCGGGTTCACCAACCTGACCCAGGACCACCTCGACCTGCACGGGTCCATGGACGAGTACTTCGCGGTCAAGGCCCAGCTGTTCACCCCGGAGCGGACCCGCCGGGCCGTCGTCGTGGTCCAGGACGAGGACGACGTCTGGGGCCTGCGGATGGCCGAGCACGCGCGGGAGCAGCTCGGCCCGGACCTGGTGGACACGATCGCCCTGCGCGGCGGCGTGCCGGGGGACCGGGACGCCGGACCGGGCCGGCACGGCGCGGACTGGACGCTGACCACCCTGACCCGCCGCGGCATCGGCCACTCGTTCGCGCTGCGGCACCGGGACGGCCGGACGCTGACCGTGTCCACGGCGCTGCCGGGTGACTTCAACGTGGCCAACGCCGCGCTCGCCGTGGTCATGGTCGTGGCCTCCGGGGTCGACGTCGCGGACGTGCAGCGCGTCCTCGACGAGGCGGACCCCCTCACCACGGACGTGCCCGGGCGCATGCAGCTCATCGGCACGCAGCCGACCGCCGTCGTCGACTTCGCGCACAACCCGGACGCCCTGCGCCGCGCCCTCGCCGCCGTCGAGCCGCCCGACGAGGAGGGCCGCGTCATCGTGGTCTTCGGCGCCACGGGGGAGCGGGACCGGTCCAAGCGCCCGATCATGGGCGAGATCGCCGCACGCCACGCCGACGTCGTGATCGTCACCGACGACGACCCGCACGACGAGGACGCCGGCACGATCCGCGTCGAGGTCGCCGCCGGGGCGCTCGCGGCCCGCGACGCCGGCGCCCGCGCCCAGGAGGTGCTCGTGCTCGAGCCCCGGACCGTGGCCATCCGCGCCGCGGTGGCCATGGCCGGGCGCGCCGACTCCGTGCTCGTGGCCGGCCGCGGGCACGAGACGGTCCAGGAGATCCGGGGCGTGGACCACCCGCTGGACGACAGGGAAGAGCTGCGGGCCGCGCTGGCCGACGGGCAGCAGGACCGTTGGGAGAACCGATGATCGACCTCACCGCCGCACAGCTCGCCCAGATCACCGGCGGGCGCGCCGTCGGCGCCGCCGCCGAGGCGCCCACCGTCCGCCACGTCGCGACCGACTCCCGCGAGGCGCGTCCCGGGACGCTGTTCGTCGCGAAGCCCGGAGAGGTCACCGACGGCCACGAGTACGTGGGCGCCGCGTTCGCCTCCGGCGCCGTCCTCGCCCTCGTCGAGCGCGAGGTCGCCGACGCCGCGGGCGTCACCTACCCGGGCGTGCTGGTCCCCGACGTGGTGGAGGCCATGGGCCGGCTGGCCGCCTGGGTCGTGGCCCAGCTGCGGGCCGACCACGAGGTGAAGGTCATCGCCGTCACCGGCTCCGTCGGCAAGACCACCACCAAGGACCTCCTGCGGGGCATCTTCGCCGCGGAGGGCCCCACGGTCGCGCCCCGCGGCTCGTACAACGGAGAGGTCGGCGTGCCGCTGACCGTCTTCGAGGCCGAGCCGGACACCCGGTTCCTCATCATCGAGATGGGCGCCACCCGGATCGGCAACATCGACTACCTGTGCCGGATGGTCCGCCCCGACATCGGGGTGGTGCTGTGCGTGGGCTCGGCCCACGCCGGAGAGTTCGGCGGGGTCGCCAACATCGCCCGCGCCAAGGGCGAGCTCGTCGAGTCCCTGCGGGCCGACGGGGTCGCGGTCCTCAACGACGACGACCCCCTGGTCCGCCAGATGCACCGCCGCACCGCCGCGCCCGTGCTGTTCTTCGGGGAGTCCCCGGCGAACGCGCTGCCCGACGTCCCGGCCGCCCGGGTGCACGCCTCCGCGATCCGGCTCGGGCCCGGCGGCAGCCCCGAGTTCCGCCTGCACTTCCCCGACGGCTCCGAGCAGCAGATCGTCTCCCGGCTCATCGGGGAGCACCACGTCTCCAACCTGCTCGCGGCCGCCTCGGCGGCCTTCGTGGCCGGGGTCGCCCCCGAGCGGATCGCGGCCTCGCTCAACGCCCAGGGCGCCGCGAGCCGGTGGCGGATGGAGCGCACCGAACGGGCCGACGGAGTCACGGTCGTCAACGACGCCTACAACGCCAACCCGCAGTCGATGCGCGCCGCGCTGCAGACCCTGGCCCAGCTCGGCCGCGGCTCCGGGGGCTCCGCACCCCGCCGCACCTGGGCGGTGCTCGGCGGCATGCTCGAGCTCGGCGACAGCACGGTCGAGGAGCACGACACCCTGGGCCGCATGGTCGTCCGGCTCAACATCTCCAAGCTGATCGCGGTCGGCGACCTCGCCCGGCCGGTGTACGACGCCGCCCAGCTCGAGGGCTCGTGGGGCAACGAGGCCACCTGGGCGGCGACCCCGGAGGACGCCGAGGAGATCCTGCGCCAGGAGCTCGCCCCCGGCGACGTCGTGCTCTTCAAGTCCTCCAACGCCGCCGGCCTGCGCATCCTGGGGGACCGGGTGGCCGCCGACGCCGGGGAAGGTGCCGCCGGGCCCGCCCCGGGCAACGACGCCCCCGCGCACGGCGACCACTGGCTCTCGGCCGGCCCCTTCGTCAACGCCGCCCTCGACCCGAGCGGGAGGCCCACCACCCCGGGACCCTCCGCGGAGGGGAACGAGACGGCATGATCCAGATCCTCATGGCGGCCTGCTTCGCCCTGGTGCTGTCCCTCTTCGGCACCCCGGCCTTCATCAAGTTCCTCGCCCGGCGCGGCTACGGCCAGTTCATCCGGGACGACGGACCCACCAGCCACCACACCAAGCGCGGGACGCCCACCATGGGCGGCGTGGCGATCCTCGGCTCCGTGGTGGCCGCCTACGCGCTGACGCACCTGATCTCCGGGATGCTGTGGCCCTCCTACGGTGGCGTCAGCCTCTCGGGGCTGTCCGCGCTGCTGCTGATGCTCGGCATGGGGTTCGTCGGGTTCATCGACGACTACAAGAAGATCGCCAGGAAGCAGAACCTCGGGCTCAGCCCCGTGGGCAAGATCGTCCTCCAGGGCCTCATCGGCACCGCGTTCGCCCTGCTCGTGCTGCTCGTCCCCGGCCCCCAGGGCACGACCCCGGCGTCCTCCGCGATCTCCGTGACCCGTGACACCTCCCTGGACCTCGCGTTCGCGGGCACCGCGGTCGGGGCCGTCCTCTTCGTGATCTGGGTGAACCTGATCGCCACCGCCACGACCAACGCCGTGAACCTCACCGACGGCCTCGACGGCCTCGCCACCGGCGCGTCCATCCTCGTGTTCAGCGGCTACCTGCTGATCGCCATGTGGCAGAACACCCACCTGTGCGGATCCGTGGCCCAGGGGGTCTGCTACGAGGTGCGCGACGCCGCCGACCTCGCCCTCACCGCCGCGGCCCTGGTCGGGGCCCTCGTGGGCTTCCTGTGGTGGAACACCTCCCCGGCGAAGATCTTCATGGGCGACACGGGCTCCCTCGGCCTCGGCGGCGCGCTCGCCGCGTTCGCCGTGCTCACCCGCACCGAACTGCTGCTCGTGCTCATCGCCGGGCTGTTCGTGATCATCACGGTCTCCGTCATCCTGCAGGTCGGCTACTTCAAGCTCTCCGGCGGCAAGCGCATCTTCAAGATGGCGCCGCTGCAGCACCACTTCGAGCTCAAGGGCTGGAACGAGGTGACCATCGTGGTCCGCTTCTGGATCATCGCCGGGCTGTTCGTCGCGGCCGCGCTCGGCGTCTTCTACGGCGACTGGCTGCTCTCCCACGGAGGAATGATCCAATGATCCACGCGAGCAACGACAACCCCGTCCTCGACCGACCGCGCCTGGCCGGGCTCACGTCGTGGGACGCGGACTGGGCCGGGCTGCGCGTGGTCGTCGCCGGCATCGGCGTGTCCGGCTTCGCCGCCGCGGACACCCTGATCGAGCTCGGCGCGCTCGTCGTCGTCGTCGACGGGGCGGACACCCCGGAGACCCGGGCGAAGGCCGACACCCTGCGGATCGTCGGCGCCACCGACGTCCTGCTCGGGGAGACGGCCCAGGAGACCGTGCCCGACGTCGAGGGCGCCCGCCCCGAGCTGGTGGTCACCTCCCCGGGGCTGCGGCCCGACCACCCCCTGCTGGCCGCCGCGGCCGCCGAGGGCATCCAGATCTGGGGGGACGTGGAGCTCGCCTGGCGGGTCCGCGAGCGCGCCGGGCGCAGGACCGCCGAGTGGGTGTGCATCACCGGCACCAACGGCAAGACCACCACGGTCGGGATGACCGCGTCGATGCTGCAGGCCGCCGGGCTCACCGCGGCCGCCGTCGGCAACGTGGGCACCCCCGTCCTGGACGCGCTGCGCGACCCGGTCGAGCACGACGTCCTCGCCGTGGAGCTGTCCAGCTTCCAGCTGCACTGGACGTCCTCGGTGTCGCCGCTGGCGTCCGTGGTGCTCAACGTGGCCGAGGACCACGTGGACTGGCACGGCGGCTACGAGAACTACGTGGCGGACAAGTCCCGGATCTACGAGCACACCCGGGTGGCCTGCGTCTACAACGCCCAGCAGGCCGAGACGGTGCGGATGGTCGAGGAGGCCGACGTCGTGGAGGGCTGCCGCGCCGTGGGCTTCACCCTCGAGACCCCCGACGTCAGCATGCTCGGCGTCGTGGAGGACCTGCTCGTGGACCGCGCCTTCCTCGACGACCGCCGGGGATCCGCCCTCGAGCTGGCCTCGATCACCGACACCGGCCCCCTCCCCACGCCCCACGGCGTGGCCAACGCCCTGGCGGCCGCGGCGCTGGCCCGGGCGGCCGGCGCCCCGCCGGAGGCCGTGCGGGACGGGCTGCGCGCCTGGGAGCCCGGCGACCACCGGATCCAGGCCGTCGCCACGACGCACGGCGTGCTGTGGATCAACGACTCCAAGGCGACCAACCCGCACGCCGCCGAGGCGGCCCTGAGCGCGTTCGACTCCGTGGTGTGGATCGCCGGCGGCCTGTCCAAGGGCGTCTCCTACGACCGGCTCGTCGCCCGGCACGCCGGCCGGCTGCGCACCGTGGTGCTCATCGGCACGGACAACGACTCGCTGCTCGCCGCGCTCGCCGCGCACGCCCCGCAGGTCCCCGTCCTGCGGACCGCCGAGCGTCCCGGTCCGGGGACTGGCGACGCCGTGATGGGCGAGGCCGTCCGGCTCGCCCACGAGGTCGCGCAGCAGGGCGACACGGTGCTGATGGCCCCGGCGTCCGCCTCGATGGACCAGTTCGACTCCTACGCCCACCGCGGTGACGCGTTCGTCCGGGAGGTCGCCGACCTCGTGGGACGGCTCTCGTGACCCAGGTGCAGGACCGGGCGGGACTCGCCCAGACGGCCCGCGGCCCCCTGGGCGGGGCGCGGCGCTTCTGGCGGGCCCTCGTGGACGGTCCGCTCATCCACTCCTACTACGCGCTGGCCGGCTCCGTGCTGCTGCTCACGGCCATCGGCATCATGATGGTCCTCTCCGCCTCGGCGGTCGAGTCCATCTCGGCGGAGGAGTCCGCGTACTCGTACTTCGTCAAGCAGGCCACCTTCGGCGGGATCGGCGTGCTCCTGATGTTCGGCCTGTCCTTCGTGCCCACCGCCTGGTACCGCCGGGGCGCCACCGGGCTCCTGGTCCTCGCCGTGCTGCTGCTCATGCTCGTCTTCACCCCGCTCGGGCAGGAGATCAACGGCAACCGCAACTGGATCGTGGTCGGCGGTCAGACCTTCCAGCCGTCCGAGGCCGCGAAGCTCGCCGTCGCGGTCTGGCTCGCAATGGTCCTCGCCCGGCAGGGCGACGCCGTGCGGGACTGGCGCCAGGCCCTGTGGCCGTCTGGGCTGGGCATCGGGGTCCCCGCCCTGATGATCGTGCTCGGCGACGACGTAGGCACGGCGCTGGTCTTCGTGCTGATCTACGCGGCCGCCCTGTTCTTCGCCGGGGCGCCCCTGCGGCTGTTCGCGCTCGCGGCCGCCGGGGCCGCGCTGGTCGGCACGCTGGCGGTGGTCACCGCGCCCCACCGCGTGGACCGGATCACCGGCTGGCTGTTCGGCGAGTGCGGCGCCACCGACGCCTGCTACCAGGCCCAGCAGGGGCTCAACGCCCTCGCCTCGGGCGGCTGGTGGGGCGTGGGTCTGGGCCAGTCCCGGCTCAAGTACAACTACGTCCCCGAGGCGCACAACGACTACATCTTCTCGATCATCGGCGAGGAGCTGGGCCTGCTGGGCACGGTCCTGATCCTCGCCCTCTTCGCGGTCATGGCCCTGGCGATGGCCCGCGTCATCCTGCGCGCCCGCAGCAGCTTCGTCCGGATCGCCACCGCCTGCATCGTGACCTGGCTCGTCGGCCAGGCGTTCATCAACATCGGCATGGTCACGGGAGTGCTGCCCGTGATCGGCGTCCCCCTCCCGTTCATCAGCTACGGTGGGTCGTCGCTGCTGATGAGCCTCGCGGCCGTCGGCGTCGTGATGTCCTTCACCCGGCTGCCGCGCCGGATCCAGGTCCCCACCCGCACCCCCCGCCCCCGCACCCCGAACGAGGATCGCGCATGACACCGTCCGAACCCACCCCCGGAGGCCGCGCGCCGTCGGTCCTGCTGGCCGGCGGGGGCACTGCCGGCCACGTCAGTCCCCTCCTGGCCGTGGCCGCCGCGCTGCGGGAACAGGCCCCGGGGGCACGGCTCACGGCGGTGGGCACGGCGTCCGGGATGGAGACCCGGCTCGTCCCGCAGGCGGGCCTCGAGCTCGAGCTCGTGGACCGGGTGCCGCTGCCGCGCCGGCCGTCCGTGGACCTCGTCCGGCTGCCCGGGCGGCTCCTCGGCGCCGTGCGGCAGGCCGGGGAGATCCTGGACCGGGTCCGGCCGGACGTGGTGCTCGGCGTCGGCGGGTACGTCTGCACCCCCGTCTACCTCGCCGCCGCCCGGCGCGGCCTGCCCATCGTGGTCCACGAGGCCAACGCCCGGCCGGGCCTGGCCAACCGGGTGGGCGCGCGCTGGGCCAGGACCGTGGCCGCCGCGTTCCCCGGCACCCCGCTGCGCGGGGCCGTGACCGTCGGCATGCCCATGCGCCGGGAGATCTCCCACCTGGACCGGGAGGCGCTGCGCGCGGAGGCCCGCCGCTCCTTCGGGCTCGACCCGGGCCGGCCCACCGTCGTGGTCACCGGCGGCTCCTCGGGCGCCCTCGCCATGAACCGGACCGTGGCAGGGGTCGCCGAGGAGGTCGCCGCGTGCGGCTACCAGCTGCTCCACGTCACCGGCCGGGGCAAGCAGCTCACCCGGGACGACGGCGCGCCGCTGAGCGCCCCGGGCTACGTGCAGGTCGAGTACGTGGACGGCATGGAGCGCGTCTACGCCGCCGCGGACCTGTTGGTGGCCCGCGCCGGCGCCGCGACCGTCTCGGAGGTCGCGGCCGTCGGCCTGCCCGCCGTGTTCGTCCCGCTGCCCGTCGGCAACGGCGAGCAGGCGCTCAACGCCGCCTCCCTCGTGGCGGCCGGCGCGGCGCAGCTCGTCGCCGACGACGCGTTCACCCCCGACTGGTACCGACGGCACGTGCACCCCCTGCTGGCCGACCCCGACCGGCTCGCGGCGATGGCCGCCGCGAGCCGCGGCCACGGCGTGCGCGATGCCGACACCGTGCTGGCACGGCTGATCCTCGAGGAGGTCCCCGGTGAGCACTGAGCACGAGACCGACCCCGGCCTGCTCGGCCGGGTCCACTTCATCGGCATGGGCGGCGCGGGGATGTCCGCCGTCGCGAAGCTCATGCTGGCCCGCGGGGTCCCGGTCAGCGGCTCCGACCGTCAGGACTCCCCGGCGCTGCGCCAGCTCCAGGACCTGGGCGCCACCGTGTTCGTGGGCCAGCGCGCCGGCAACGTCGACGGGGCGCAGACCGTGGTGGTGTCCACCGCGATCCCGCCCGAGGACCCCGAGTACTCCGCCGCGCGGGCCGCCGGGCTGCGCGTGCTCCACCGCTCCGAGGCGCTCGCGGCCGCGATGCACGGCCGCGCGGTCGTCGCCGTGGCCGGCACGCACGGCAAGACGACCACGAGCGCCATGGCCGCGCTCGCGCTGCACACCGCCGGTCTGGAGCCCTCCTGGGCCATCGGCGCGCACGTGGCCGACCTCGGCTCCAACGCGGCCCTCGGCGCGGGCCCGTGGTTCGTGGCGGAGGCCGACGAGTCGGACGGCTCCTTCCTGGCGTACGGCCCGCGGATCGCGGTGGTCACGAACATCGAGCCCGACCACCTCGACTTCTACGCCTCCCGCGAGGCCTTCTTCCGGGCCTTCGACGAGTTCGCCGCGACGCTGCCGGGGGACGGGCTGCTCGTGGCCTGTCAGGACGACCCCGGCTCGAGGGCGCTCGCGGAGCGCCACCGGGCCGCCGGCGGGCGGGTCCTCAGCTACGGCACGGACCCGGGGTCCGACGTCCGGGTGCTCCCCGGGGAGGCCGACGGGCTGCGCACCAGCAGCACCCTGCTGCTGGGCGAGGGCGCGGACCGCCGCGAGGAGCAGCTCGAGCTCGTGGTGCCGGGCCGGCACAACGTCCTCAACGCGACCGCGGCCTTCTGCGTGGCCCTCGAGGCCGGCGTCCCGCCCGCGGACGCGGTGCGCGGGCTGGCCGGGTTCCACGGCTCCGCCCGGCGCTTCGACCTGCGGGGCGAGGTGGACGGGGTCCGGGTCTTCGACGACTACGCCCACCACCCCACCGAGGTGGTCGCCGCGCTCACGGCGGCCCGTGAGGTCGCGTCCGGGCACCGGGTGATCGCGATCTTCCAGCCGCACCTGTTCTCCCGCACGCGCGAGTTCGCGGCCGAGTTCGCCGACGCCCTCGCGCTGGCCGACGAGGCGCTCGTCATCGACATCTTCGCCGCGCGGGAGCAGCCCGTCGACGGCCTCACGAGCGAGATCGTCACCGACCGCGCCCCCGCCCACGTCCGCTACGTGCCGGACGGCGCCGACGCGGTCGCCCAGGCCGCGCAGGCCGCGCGGCCCGGGGACCTTGTGCTCACGGTGGGCGCCGGGGACGTCACCGCCCTCGGCCCCCGGCTCGTGGACCGCCTCGGAGCCCGCTGATGAGCCGGCACGGCCGCTCGCACCAGCCCCGCTCCGGGAACTCCGCCGGGGACCCGACCGGGAGCGCCGCCGGGGACGGCGGCGCTCCCGGTCCCGCCGAGGGGACCTTGCCGGAGCCCTCCCCGGCCCCCGCCGCGGAGCGCGTCCCCGAACCTCAGGGGGGCCCCGGGCCCGGGGACCCGCCCCGGTCCGGGAGCACCGCCGCCGGCGGGGCCGTTCCGCAGGGCGGGCGCGTGCGCGTGAACGACGGGACCAAGGTCACGCCCCTGGCCGACGAGGACGACCTCGAGGAGGTCCCGGCCGCCGGCGGCCGGTTCAGCGCCTGGCGGCGGCACCGGCAGGAGCGCGCCGCCACCCGGACCCTGACCGCCTCCCGGCTCCCCCCGGAGGACGAGCCCGCCCGGGGCGGTTCCACGGCGGTCGGGGCCACGGTCGTGGCCTTTCCGGCCTCACCCGGGGCCCGGCGCCGGCGCCGCCGGATCGGTGCCGTCCTCGGCCTGCTCGCGGCCCTCGCAGTGCTCGCCGGCGTCCTGTTCCTCTCGCCGGTCCTCGCCGTGCGGGACGTCACGGTGCGCGGCGCCGAGCTGACGGATCCCGCCCGCGTCGAGTCCGCGCTCGACGTCTACCGGGGCGTCCCCCTGACCCGGATCTCCAAGGACGAAGTGCGGGACCGGGTGGGGCAGATCCCGCAGGTCCGCTCCATCGAGGTCCTGCTCGAGCCCCCGCACCACCTCGTGGTGGCGCTGCACGAGCGCGTGCCCGTGGCGGCGATCGAGGACGGCGACGAGTTCGTGGTCGTCGACTCGGAGGGCGTGGAGCTGATGACTGCCGGCTCGGCGGCGGACGCGGGCGTCCCCGTCGTCACGGGCGGCCGCGACGTGCTCGAGAGCGAACGGTTCGAGACGATCTCCGACGTGCTGGCCGCCCTGCCCGAATCCGTGCTCGCCCAGCTGCGCACCGCCTCGGCCGAGTCCCTGTCCTCGGTGGAGCTGGTCTTCACCGACGGGCGCACGGTCGTCTGGGGCACGGCCGAGGACAGCGAGCTCAAGTCCCAGGTGCTGCGGGAGCTCGTCGAGGCCCGCGGCTCCGGCAGCGGGGTCGAGACCTACGACGTGTCGAGCCCGACGCGTCCCGTGGTGCGCTGACGGGCCGGTCAGTCCCTCACGTTGCACCAGAGGTCGAGAGTGTGGCGGAAGGAGCGCACGACGTGCGGTTTTGGCGAAAAGTGTCGAAAGCGGTATGGCTTGTCGTGCAGGTGGTCCCCGTCGTTGTTAGGCTTGACCCCGACATCGAACCCGCCGGGGGAGCAGCCGACGGCCTGAGATTCGACCTTCGATCGAGGGTTGAGGAACGGCTCGCGATCCCGGACCCGAACCATCTCGAGTTAGGTACCCATGGACTCCTCCACCCCCCAGAACTATTTGGCCGTCATCAAGGTCGTCGGAATCGGCGGCGGCGGCGTCAACGCCGTCAACCGGATGATCGAGGAGGGGCTGCGCGGCGTCGAGTTCATCGCGATCAACACGGACGCGCAGGCCCTGCTGATGAGCGACGCCGACGTCAAGCTCGACGTCGGGCGCGAGCTCACGCGCGGCCTGGGCGCCGGCGCCAACCCCGACGTGGGGCGCCAGGCGGCGGAGGACCACCACGAGGAGATCGAGGAGGTCATCAAGGGGGCCGACATGGTCTTCGTGACCGCCGGTGAGGGCGGTGGCACCGGGACCGGTGGCGCCCCCGTGGTCGCCCGCATCGCCCGCTCCCTGGGGGCCCTGACCATCGGTGTCGTCACCCGCCCGTTCACCTTCGAGGGCCGCCGCCGGTCCAACCAGGCCGAGAACGGGATCGAGACGCTGCGCGACGAGGTCGACACCCTCATCGTGATCCCCAACGACCGGCTGCTGTCCATCTCCGACCGCAACGTGTCCATGCTGGACGCCTTCAAGTCCGCGGACCAGGTGCTGCTCTCCGGCGTGCAGGGCATCACCGACCTGATCACCACCCCGGGCCTGATCAACCTCGACTTCGCCGACGTGAAGTCCGTGATGCAGGGCGCCGGCTCGGCGCTCATGGGCATCGGTGCCGCGCAGGGCGAGGACCGTGCCGTGAAGGCCGCCGAGCTCGCCATCGCGTCGCCGCTGCTGGAGGCCTCCATCGACGGCGCCCACGGTGTGCTCCTGTCCATCCAGGGCGGCTCCGACCTCGGCCTGTTCGAGATCAACGAGGCCGCCCGCCTGGTGCAGGAGGTCGCGCACCCCGAGGCGAACATCATCTTCGGCGCGGTCATCGACGACGCCCTGGGCGACCAGGCCCGCGTCACGGTGATCGCCGCAGGCTTCGACTCGGTGAGCCCGGAGACCAACGCGAACAACACCAACGCGGCCGCCCAGCAGGCGGCGACCACGCGCGCGGCCTTCGGCTCCGGCGCCGGCCAGCCCGCCGGCGTGGGCCGCGCCCCGCAGCGCGGCGGCGCCCCGTCCTTCGGCCAGCCCTCGACCGCGCAGCGGTGGGCCCAGCCGGTGCAGAACGACGACGTGCCCGACGACGCCGGCTTCGACGTCGACCTGCCCGCCGAGGCCGAGGCCGGCGCCGCGACGGGCTCCGGGCGCAAGGACTCCCTGGACTTCCCCGACTTCCTGAAGTGAGTCCGGCCCCCCGGGGGCGGACGCGGGGGACCCGCGTCCGCCCCCGGGCGCTTTAACCCCGCCGCCGGTCCGGCGGCGGCAGGACGAGACACGACGAAGCACGACAGGAGGACCCGGTGTTCTGGTGGCAGGACGACGTCGGGCAGGGCGTCCGGGTGGCGTTCACGGACCGCGGCGCGGGCAACCTCGCGCTGCACACGGGTGACGACGCGGACGCGGTGCGGGGCCGCCGCGCCGCGCTCGAGCGCTCGATCGGCGTCCCCGGCGGCTCCCTGGTCTTCCTCGAGCAGGTGCACGGCACGGACGTCGCCGACGCGGACCGCGCCGACCGGCCGGCCGTGCCGACCGCCGACGCCGCGGTCACGGCCACGGGCGTGCCGCTGGCCGTGATGGTCGCCGACTGCGTGCCCGTGGTCCTCGTCGGGGAGGGCCCGCGAGGTCCGCTCACGGGCGTGGCGCACGCCGGGCGCCGCGGCCTGCTCGACGGCGTGCTCGAGCGCACGGTCGAGCAGTTGCGGGACCGGGGCGCGCGCGGGCTGTCCGCGTGGCTCGGCCCCTCGATCTGCGGGCGGTGCTACGAGGTGCCGGCCGCCATGCGGCAGGAGTCCGCGGAGCGGATCCCCGCGGTGGCCGCCACGACGTCCTGGGGCACCCCGGCCCTCGACCTGCGCGCCGGGGCCGCGCAGCGGCTGACCGCGCTCGGGGTCGGCGTCGTCGAGCCGGCGGCGGCCGGCTCCTCCTGCACCCTCGAGAACGAGCAGCTGTCCTCCCACCGGCGGGACCCCGGCTCCGGCCGCATCGTCGGCCTCGTCTGGCGCGCCGGTCCCCGCGGGGAGGACGTCGCGTGAGCACCGACCGGACCGCCGCCCCCGGCGGGGACGATCCGCGGACCCTGGAGCTCTCCCGGTCCCTCGACCGGGTGCGCGCCCGGATCGCGGCCGCGGCACGGCGCAGCGGGGCGGCCGAGGAGCCCGTGCTGGTCGCCGTGACGAAGTTCTTCCCGGCCGCGGACGTGGCCCGGTTGCACCGGCTCGGCGTCCGGGACGTGGGAGAGAACCGGGACCAGGAGGCCGCCGCCAAGGCGCGGGAGGTGTCCGGGCTCGTGGACGGACCCCTCACCTGGCACTTCGTGGGACAGCTCCAGTCCAACAAGGCGAAGTCGGTCGTGCGCTACGCGTCGTGGGTGCACTCCGTGGACCGGGCCTCCCTGGCCACGGCCCTCGGCAAGGCGGTGCAGCGGCACCGGGAGGCCGTGGCGGCCGGGGACGCGGCCCCCGGGCCGTGCGCCGGCCAGGACCTGACGTGCCTCGTCCAGGTGTCCCTCGACGCCGAGGAGCGCCGCGGCGGTGCCCGCCCCGAGGACGTCGTGGGGCTCGCCGAGCAGATCGCCCGCACCGAGGGACTGCGGGCCGGGGGCCTCATGGCCGTCGCCCCGCTGGGGGCGCCCCCGGGGCCCGCCTTCGACCGCCTCCAGGAGCTCTCGCAGCAGCTGCGACGGTCCCTCCCGGAGGCCACGGCCGTGTCCGCGGGCATGAGCCAGGACCTCGAGGAGGCGGTCGCCAGGGGGGCCACGCACGTGCGCGTCGGCTCCGATATCCTCGGCCCCCGGGCGCCCGTAGGATAGCTTGGAGGACGGCCCCGCGGGGCCAGGGCCGTACCGCGTTCCGGGCAGCACGACGGGCGCAGGGCGGTCCGAGGATCCCGGAACTCCCCCCACCGCCGATATCCGCACAGACAGTCAAGGAGAGCACCATGGCCGGAGCGTTGCGCCGCACCATGATCTATCTCGGCCTCGCCGAGACGGACGAGGACTACGACGAGCCGACGCCGTCCCGCCAGGAGCACCAGCCCGCCGTCGCGGTCCGCGAGGAGCCGCGCGAGGCCCGCGCCCACGAGTCCACCGCGGTGGCCGTGCCCCGCCGGTCGGCCGAGTACCGGGCGCCGGTCACCTCCATCAAACGCGCCCCCTCCAGCTCTCGAGAGGACAGCTCGACCTTGCGCACGATCACCACGGTCCACCCCCGCTCCTACAACGACGCGAAGTCCATCGGCGAGGCCTTCCGCGAGGGCACGCCCGTCATCATGAACGTCAGCGACATGGGCGACGCCGAGGCCAAGCGCCTGGTGGACTTCTCGGCCGGCCTGGTCTTCGCCCTGCACGGCTCCATCGAACGGGTCACCGGCAAGGTCTTCCTGCTCACCCCGTCCTACGTGGAGGTCGTCGGGCACCCCGCCGGCGGCGAGGACGAGACCGACGACCACCAGGAGGACTGAGGCGGACCGATGGACCTGTTGCTCTCCGTGCTGTACCTGGCACTGCACCTCGTGTACGTCGCGCTGCTCGCGCGCCTCGTGCTCGACTGGGTGCAGATGTTCGCCCGCAACTGGCGGCCCCGCGGGGCCGCCCTCGTCGGGGCCTCGGCCGTGTACACCGTCACCGACCCGCCGATGCGGTGGCTGCGGCGGATCGTGCCGCCCCTGCGCTTCGGCGGGGTGTCGCTGGACCTCGGGTTCCTCATCCTCATCTTCGCCGTCAGCATCGTCCAGGGCATCATCGGCTCGATGCTGGTCTGACCCGATGCCGGTCTGACCCGATCCCGTTCTCATCCGCTGCCGGTCCGGCCTGACGCCGGCCCGGGGCCGGTGCGACTCGGTGCCGGTCCGACCGGCCCGCCGAGGACCGGCCTGTACGCTGTAACCGCACGACCACCGGGCACCGGCCACCGCGCCGCCCCGGCCCCGGTCTGACGGTTCCCCCGCCGCGGGCCGCGCCCGCGCTCCGCCCACGAAGGAATGCACCCATGGCTCTGACGCCCGAAGACGTCATCAACAAGCGGTTCCAGCCCACCAAGTTCCGGGAGGGCTACGACCAGGACGAGGTCGACGACTTCCTCGACGAGATCGTCGTGGAGCTGCGCCGCCTGAACCAGGAGAACACGGACCTCAAGCAGCAGCTCGAGGCCGCCGGGCAGCCCGTCGCCCCCAGGGACTCCGCGTCGTCGCCCGTCTCCGAGCCCGGCCTCCCGGTCGCGGAGGAGACCGTCGGCGCCGAGTCCTCCGCGCCGGTCACCACCGGTGCGCAGCTGGACGCGGTGGAGCAGACGGCGCCCGCCGCGGCGGAGCTGCCGGAGACCGGTGCCGCCGAGACCGCCCCCGCGGGGACCCCGCCCGCCTCCGGGGCGGCGCAGTCCGCGGCCGGCGTCCTGGCGATGGCCCAGAGGCTGCACGACGAGTACGTCGCCGAGGGCACGGCCGAGCGGGACCGGATCATCGGCGAGGCCCGCGACCGGGCCGAGGAGCTCGTGACGGACGCCCAGCGCACGCGCGAGGAGACCCTCACCGCCCTCCAGGAGGAGCAGGCCGAGCTGCAGGCCCGCGTCTCGGGACTGCGCTCCTTCGAGCAGGACTACCGCACCAACCTCAAGGCGTACATCCAGGACCAGCTGCAGGACCTGGACACCACGCCGTCCCTCGAGCCCGCGCCGACCGCGGACGGCGCCATCGGCGCGGTCCGGATCGAGCAGGCCTAGCCACCGGGCCACGACGCGCGACCCGCGGAGGGACCGGCCACGTGCCGGTCCCTCCGTCGTCGCCCGGCCGGGTGCTCCGGCCGGGAGCGCTCCTGGAGGGGAGCCTCCCGGGCGGGAGGCTCCCGTGCGGACGTGGCACCATGGAACGGGACCGGAGTCCCCGCCGCCCTGCCCCGCGGGGCGGCCCGTCAGACCGATCCGCCACCTGAGGAGAGCATGAGCGAGTCCCCCGAAGTCCCCGCCGGCGCACCCGACCGCGGGGTGCCGCGGGGCGTCCTGCTCCTCGCCGCGTCCGGCGCGATGCTGGTGTACGCCGCGGACCAGCTCACCAAGTGGTGGGTCGTCGCGAGCATGGAGCTCGGCCGGCGGACGCCGGTGGTCGAAGGACTGCTGTCGTGGCAGTTCATCCGCAACCCCGGCGCCGCGTTCTCCCTGGGAGAGGACATCACCTGGGTCTTCACCGTGGTCATGGTGGTCGTCTCCGTCCTCATCGTGCTCACCCTCCGCCGCGTCCGCTCGGCCGCGTGGGCCCTGGCCCTGGGTCTCGTCCTCGGCGGCGCCCTCGGCAACCTGACCGACCGGCTCCTGCGGGAACCGGGCTTCGGGGTGGGGCACGTGGTGGACTTCATCGCCGTGCCGCGCTTCGCGATCTTCAACATCGCCGACTGCGGGGTGGTCGTGGGGGTGTCCCTGGTGGTGCTCCTGACCCTGCTCGGCCGGGAGCTCGACGGCACCCGCACGGGCTCGGGCGGCCCGGGCGCGGAGCGGCTCGAGGCCTCGCCGGAGGAGGAGGGCACCCGTGGCTGAGTCCGAGGAGCACGTGCAGGAGCGCTTCACCGTGCCGCCCGAACTGGAGGGCCACCGCGCGGACGCCGCCGTGGCGGCCCTCACGGGGCTCTCCCGCTCCGCGGCCGCCGTGCTCTGCGCGGAGGGTCGGGTGCTGCACCGCGACCGGCCGGTCGCCAAGTCCTTCCGGGTCGAGGCCTCGCAGACGCTCACCGTGCACGTGCCCGTCCCCGAGGACCCGGCGCGGATCGTGCCGCAGCTGGTCGAGGACTTCCGCGTGGTCCACCTGGACGACGACATCGTGGTGATCGACAAGCCCCCGGGCGTCGCCGCGCACCCCTCGCCCGGGTGGAAGGGACCGACCGTGGTCGGGGCGCTGGCGGGCGCGGGCGTCACCGTGAGCACCTCCGGCGCCCCCGAACGGGCCGGCGTGGTGCACCGGCTCGACGTCGGCACGTCCGGGCTGATGGTCGTGGCCCGCACCGAGCGCGCGTACACCGCGCTCAAGCGCGCCTTCAAGGAGCGGACGGTCACGAAGGTCTACCACACCGTGGTGCAGGGCCTGCCGGACCCCCTGCGCGGGACGATCGACGCGCCGATCGGGCGCCACCCCGGCTACGACTGGCGCTTCGCCGTGGTCGAGGGCGGTCGCCCGTCGATCACCCACTACGAGGTCCTGGAGGCCTTCGGCCGGGCTGCGCTCGTCGAGGTGCACCTGGAGACCGGCCGCACCCACCAGATCCGCGTGCACTTCTCCGCGCTGCGCCACCCCTGCTGCGGGGACCTCACCTACGGCGCGGACCCCGCGCTGTCGGCCGGCCTCGGACTCACCCGGCAGTGGCTGCACGCCAAGGGGCTGGGCTTCGAGCACCCGGGGACGGGGGAGCCGGTCGAGTACGAGAGCCCGTACCCGCCGGACCTCTCGTTCGCCCTCGAGACGCTGCGCGACGGCGGGCCCGCCTGAGCCTGCGGACCGGCGCCGGCCGGGGACCGCCTGAGCCCGTGGACCGGCGCCGGCCAGGGAGCCGCCCGCGGCGGGCCGGTCGCGCCGGGGCCGAGCGGTCGGTGCGGGCCACTACACTGGTCGGGTGACGACGGCGACCGGCAAGAACAGCTTCACCCACCTGCACGTGCACACCGAGTACTCCATGCTCGACGGTGCGGCACGCCTCGACGACCTCTTCGAGGCCTGCCACGAACTGGGGATGTCCTCCCTGGCGACGACCGACCACGGCTTCGTCTTCGGGGCCTTCGACTTCTGGAACAAGGCCCGCAACGCGGGGATCAAGCCCATCATCGGCGTGGAGGCCTACCTGACGCCGGGCACCGCCCGCTCCGACCGCACCCGCGTGAAGTTCGCCGACGGCGGCCGTGACGACGTCTCGGGCGGCGGCGCCTACACCCACATGACCCTGCTGGCCGAGACCACCGAGGGCATGCAGAACCTGTTCCGGGCCTCGTCCCTGGCCTCCCTCGAGGGCCAGCTCTACAAGCCGCGCATGGACCGCGAGCTGCTGAACACCTACGGCAAGGGATTGATCGCGACCACGGGCTGCCCCTCGGGCGAGGTCCAGACCCGGCTGCGGCTGGGCCAGTACCAGGAGGCCCGGCATGCCGCGGCGGAGTTCCGTGACATCTTCGGCGCCGAGAACTACTACTGCGAGCTCATGGACCACGGCCTGGGGATCGAGAAGCGGGTCACCGGCGACCTGCTCAAGCTCGCGAAGGACCTGCAGCTGCCGCTCGTGGCCACCAACGACCTGCACTACACGCACGCCGAGGACGCGAAGTCCCACGCGGCGCTGCTGTGCGTGCAGTCCGGCTCGTCGCTGGCGGACCCGAAGCGGTTCAAGTTCGACGCCGACGAGTTCTACCTGAAGTCCCCCGCGGAGATGCGGGAGCTCTTCCGCGACTTCCCCGAGGCCTGCGACAACACCCTCGAGATCGCCGAGCGGTGCAACGTCGAGTTCGACACCTCCGCGAACTACATGCCCCGCTTCCCGACCCCCGAGGGCCACGACGAGGAGTCCTGGTTCGTCGAGGAGGTCCAGCGGGGCCTGCACCACCGCTTCCCCGGCGGGATCCCGGAGGACGTGCAGCGCCAGGCGGACTACGAGAAGGGCATCATCCTGCAGATGGGCTTCCCCGGGTACTTCCTGGTGGTGGCCGACTTCATCAACTGGGCCAAGAACAACGGGATCCGGGTGGGGCCGGGCCGCGGCTCCGGTGCCGGCTCCATGGTCGCCTATGCCATGCGCATCACCGAGCTGAACCCGCTCGAGCACGGGCTGATCTTCGAGCGCTTCCTCAACCCGGACCGCGTGTCCATGCCCGACTTCGACGTCGACTTCGACGACCGCCGCCGCTCCGAGGTGATCCACTACGTCACCGAGAAGTACGGGGACGAGCGCGTGGCCATGATCGTCACCTACGGCACCATCAAGGCCAAGCAGGCCCTCAAGGACTCCTCGCGCGTGCTCGGCTACCCCTTCTCGATGGGGGAGAAGCTCACCAAGGCCATGCCGCCGGACGTCATGGGCAAGGGCATCTCGCTGAAGGACGTCTACGACGAGAGCGCCAAGCGCTACGGGGAGGCCGACGAGCTGCGCGAGATCCTCGCCCAGGACCCGGAGGCGAAGAAGATCTTCGACACCGCCGAGGGCCTGGAGGGGCTCAAGCGCCAGTGGGGCGTGCACGCGGCCGGCGTCATCATGTCCTCGGACCCGCTGATCGACATCATCCCGATCATGCGCCGCGAGCAGGACGGCCAGATCATCACCCAGTTCGACTACCCCACCTCCGAGGGTCTCGGGCTGATCAAGATGGACTTCCTGGGGCTGCGCAACCTCACGATCATCTCCGACGCCATCGAGAACATCACCCTGAACCAGGACGGGTTCGTGCTCGACCTGGAGAACCTCCTGCTCGACGACGCCGAGTCCTACGAGCTGCTGGCCCGCGGCGACACCCTGGGGGTGTTCCAGCTCGACGGCGGGCCCATGCGCCAGCTGCTCAAGCTCATGCGCCCCGACAACTTCGAGGACATCTCCGCGGTCATCGCGCTCTACCGCCCCGGACCCATGGGCGCGAACTCGCACACCAACTACGCGCTGCGCAAGACCGGCCAGCAGGAGATCACCCCGATCCACCCCGAGCTCGAGGAGCCGCTCGCGGAGATCCTCAACACGACCTACGGCCTGATCGTCTACCAGGAGCAGGTCATGGCGATCGCCCAGAAGGTCGCGGGCTTCTCGCTCGGCCAGGCCGACATCCTCCGCCGCGCCATGGGCAAGAAGAAGAAGTCGGAGCTGGACAAGCAGTACGAGGGCTTCCACGGCGGCATGGCGGAGCGCGGCTACTCCGAGGCAGCCATCAAGGCCCTGTGGGACATCCTGCTCCCCTTCTCGGACTACGCGTTCAACAAGGCCCACTCCGCGGCCTACGGCCTCGTGTCCTACTGGACGGCGTACCTCAAGGCGCACTATCCGGCCGAGTACATGGCCGCGCTGCTCACCTCGGTGGGCGACGACAAGGACAAGCTCGCCCTGTACCTCACGGAGTGCCGCCGGATGGGCATCACCGTGCTGCCCCCGGACGTCAACGAGTCCGCGCTGAACTTCACCCCGGTGGGCACCGACATCCGCTTCGGGATGGGCGCGGTGCGCAACGTGGGCGCGAACGTGGTCAGCGCGATGGTCGAGGCCCGCGAGGAGCGCGGCGCCTTCACGTCCTTCAACGACTTCCTCGCGAAGGTCCCGGCTGTGGTCTGCAACAAGCGCACCATCGAGTCCCTGGTCAAGGCGGGCGCCTTCGACCGGCTGGGCCACACCCGGCGCGGGCTCGTGCTCTGCCACGAGGAAGCCGTGGACGCCACGGTGGCCGTCAAGCGCCAGGAGGCGGCCGGACAGTTCGACCTCTTCGGGGGCATGGGCCTGGACGACGAGGACCCCACGACCTCGCTGACCGTCGCGGTCCCGGACGTGCCCGAGTGGGAGCGCAAGGACCTGCTGGCCTTCGAGCGCGAGATGCTCGGCCTGTACGTCTCCGACCACCCGCTGCGCGGCCTCGACGAGGCGCTCGGCCAGTACGCCGACACCTCGATCCAGCCGCTGCTCGGCGAGGACGGCAGGCCCGACGGCGCCGTGGTGACCGTGGCGGGCATGATCACGTCCCTGTCCCGGCGGATCGCCAAGACCTCGGGCAACGCCTACGCCCGGGTGGAGCTCGAGGACCGGACGGGCTCGATCGAGATCATGTTCTTCGGCAAGGCCTACGCCCCCATCGCGGGTGTGCTCGCGGAGGACCTCATCTGCGTGATCAAGGGGCGGCTGCAGCGCCGGGACGACGGGTCGGTGACGATCTCCGCGCAGGAGCTCACCGTGCCGGAGCTCTCGGCGGACGGGCACAGCGGTCCGGTGCTGATCGCCCTGCCCGAGTTCCGCGCCACGGAGGAGACGGTCAAGGAGATCGGCGCGGTGCTGCGCAACCACCGCGGGGACTCCGAGGTGCGCATCCACCTCGAGACGCGCCAGAAGGTGCAGGTCCTGCGCCTGGGTCCGGACCTGCGGGTGAACCCCTCACCGGCGCTGTTCGGGGACCTCAAGGTCCTGCTCGGCCCGACCTGCCTGGAGGTGTAGCCCACCGGGCGGCGGAGCGCAAGGTCCGGCACCCGGCCGGGCGTCGCGGTGGAATACCATGGAGAGCGTGACTACTGCTGAGACGACCACGACTCCCGTCCTGCGAACGATCGACCTGCGCGGGCGGCACCTGTCCTGGTCCCAGCTGCGGGCGGCCGTGCCCCGGCAGAGCTCCACGTCGCTCGCGTCGGCGCAGCAGGCCGTGGAGGAGATCATCGCCGCGGTCCGCGCCGAGGGCGCCGTCGCCCTGCGCCGCTACGCGCAGCGCTTCGACGGCGTGGAGCAGGACCGGCTGCGCGTCGACCCGGCGGAGATCCGCCGGGCCGTCGACGAGCTGGACCCGGCCGTGCGCCGGGGCCTGGAGACCGCCATCGAGCGGACCCGGGCCTTCGCGCAGGCGCAGCGGCCGGCCGACGCCCGCGTCGAGGTCGCGCCCGGCGCCGTGCTCGTGCACCGGTGGACGCCCTTGCGCCGGGCGGGGCTCTACGTGCCCGGCGGGCTGGCCGTCTACCCCTCGTCCGTGGTCATGAACGTCGTCCCGGCCCAGGCGGCAGGGGTCGGCTCGGTGGTGCTGTGCAGCCCGCCGCAGAAGGAGTTCGGCGGTCTTCCGCACCCCACGATCCTCGCCGCAGCCGGGCTGCTCGGGGTGGACGAGGTCTGGGCGATCGGCGGCGCCCAGTCGCTGGCCGCCATGGCCCACGGGGTCACGGACGGCGAGGACGTCCTGGAGCCGGTCGACACCGTGACCGGTCCGGGCAACGTCTACGTCGCCACCGCCAAGCGCCTGCTCCGTTCCGTGGTCGGCGTGGACGCCGAGGCGGGGACCACCGAGATCGCGGTGCTGGCCGACGACACGGCCGTGCCGGCCTACGTGGCCGCCGACCTGATCTCCCAGGCCGAGCACGACCCCGCCGCCGGCGCGGTGCTGATCACCCACTCGCCGGGGCTCGCCGAGCGGGTCGCCGCGGAGCTGGCCGTCCAGGTGCCCGAGGCGAAGCACCGGGAGCGGATCACCACGGCCCTGTCCGGGCCGCAGTCCGGGATCGTGCTCACCGACGACCTCGACGCCTCGATCGCCGTGGCCGACGCCTATGCCGCCGAGCACCTCGAGATCCACACCGCCGACCCGCAGGAGGTCGCCGCCCGGGTGCGCAACGCGGGGGCGATCTTCCTGGGTCCCTACAGCCCCGTCCCGCTCGGCGACTACGCGGCGGGCTCGAACCACGTCCTGCCCACGGGCGGGACGGCGGTGCACGCCCAGGGCCTGTCCACCACCGCGTTCATGAAGGCCGTGCAGATCGTCGAGTACACCCAGGACGCGCTCGCCCGGATCGGGGAGGACATCGTGGCCGTCGCGCGCTCCGAGGACCTGCCCGCCCACGGCCGCGCCATCACGATCCGCACCGGGAGCTGATCCGACCGTGCACTGCCCGTTCTGCCGTCACACCGACTCCCGCGTCGTCGACAGCCGCACCACGGACGACGGGACGGCGATCCGCCGCCGCCGCCAGTGCTCCGAGTGCGGCCGGCGGTTCACCACGCTCGAGACCACGACCATCTCGGTCATCAAGCGCTCGGGCGTCACCGAGCCCTTCGACCGGCAGAAGATCGTCAACGGGGTGCGCAAGGCCTGCCAGGGCAGGCCGGTGAGCGAGGACGACCTCGCGATGCTCGCCCAGGAGGTCGAGGAGACGATCCGGGCGCTGGGCGCCGCGGAGATCGAGGCCCACGAGGTGGGGCTCGCGATCCTGGCCCCGCTGCGCCGGCTGGACGTCGTGGCGTACCTGCGCTTCGCCAGCGTCTACCAGGCCTTTGACGGCCTCGGGGACTTCGAGGAGGCGATCGACCTCCTGCGGCGCCAACAGGCCGAGCAGACCGGGCAGCAGACCATCCCCGCCACCGTGGAGCCGATCGGGGCCGCCCGGAAGCGCACCGGCCGCCGACCGCGGGGCAAGGGCCTCGAGGGAGTGTCCCAGCCGCGGCTGCTCTGACGTGGTGGCCGTCCGGTGCCGTCCCGGCCTGCTGATGGCCGACCTCCCGGCGTGTCTCTTGCCGCAGCCCGGACAGCAGTCGTAGAGTGGGCTACGTAACAGGCTCCCGCCGGGGGCTGCGGAGGGGAAGCCGCGGCCCCCGGCGGGTTTTTTCTGTTCCGGGTGCGGAGAAGACCGTGCACCGACCGCAGGATGAGGTCGGTGCACGGTCTTCTCCGTGAGCGGGACGGCGTCGTGCGCTGCGACGGCCCGGACGGGCCGCTGGGGGTCGGGCCGTCCGGGTGGTGGGGTCGTCAGCGGGCGGACACCGGCAGGTCGGCACGCAGCGCGGCCCCGACGATGCCCGCGTTGTTGCGCAGTTCCGCCACCTTGATGGGCGTCCGCAGCTCCAGGTAGGGGAGGAACTTGTCGGGGTTCTTCGACACCCCGCCGCCCACGATGAACAGGTCCGGGGAGAAGAGGAACTCGACGTGGCTGAAGTAGGGCTGCAGCCGCTTGGTCGCCCACTTCTTCCAGGGCATGTCCTCGCGCTCCCGCGCCGACGCCGAGGCCCGGGTCTCGGCGTCGTAGCCGTCGATCTCCAGGTGGCCGAGCTCGGCATTGGGGACGAGCCTGCCGTCCTGCACGAGCGCCGAGCCGATGCCGGTGCCCAGGGTCAGCACGATGACGAGTCCGCCGACGCTCCGGCCGGCGCCGTACACCGCCTCGGACAGCCCCGCCGCGTCGGCGTCGTTGAGGGCCTCCACGGGTCGGCCCAGCCGCCGCGTCATGAGGGAGTCCACGTCCGTGCCGATCCACGACTTGTCGATGTTCGCCGCCGACAGGGCGACGCCGTTCTTGATGATCGCGGGGAACGCGATGCCGACCGGGGAGTCCGGAGCCGGAGCGTCGGGGCGGGCCTGCAGCTCCTCGACGATCTTCGCGACCGTCTCCGCCACCGCCTCCGGGGTGGCCGGCTGCGGCGTCGCGATGCGGAAACGCGTGCCGACGAGCTCCCCGGTGTCGAGGTCCACGATCCCGCCCTTGGTTCCGGTGCCCCCGAAGTCGACACCGATCGCTCGGCGGTGGGCCGCGGGAACGGTCGCGGGAAGTTCAGTGGTCTGTGGCTGGCTCATGGAAGGTCCTCTCGCGGGCCGGAGCGGTCGGTCAAGTGTGGGCAGTCTACGGCAGGGCCTACGGAAGTGTGAGGACGTCCACCCCGTCCTCGGTGACGGCCATGGTGTGCTCGAACTGCGCGCTGCGCCGACGGTCGCGAGTGGTCACGGTCCAGTCGTCGTCCCACTGCTCCCACTGGACCGTGCCCAGGGTCAGCATGGGCTCGATCGTGAAGACCATGCCCGGGACCATCAGGGTGGAGTAGGACGGCGCGGCGTCGTAGTGGGGGACGATCAGCCCGGAGTGGAACTCGCGGCCCACCCCGTGACCCGTGAAGTCCCGCACCACGCCGTAGTCGAAGCGCCGGGCGTACTTCTCGATGACGCGGCCGATGACGTTGATCTCGCGGCCCGGGCGGACCGCCTTGACGGCCCGGTTCAGGGCCTCCTCGGTGCGCTCGACCAGCAGGCGGGACTGCTCGTCGACCTCGCCCACCAGGAACATCCGGTTGGTGTCGCCGTGGAAGCCGTTCTTGTAGGCCGTGACGTCCAGGTTGATGATGTCGCCGTCCTCAAGCACCGTGGAGTCGGGGATGCCGTGGCAGATCACCTCGTTGAGGGACGTGCAGATGGACTTGGGGAAGCCCCGGTACCCCAGGCAGGAGGGGTAGGCCCCGTGGTCGCACAGGTACTCGTGGGCGATCCGGTCGAGCTCGTCCGTGGTCGTGCCGGGCACGGCCGCCCGGCCGGCCTCCTGCAGGGCGCGCGCCGCGATCCTGCCCGCCTCGCGGATGAGCTCGATCTCGTCCGGGGTGTAGACGTTGCCGCCGCGGCCCTCGTCCGGCTCCGCCCGGCCCACGTACTCGGGGCGGAGGATGGCCGCCGGCACGCGCCGGCCGGGGGTCACGGAGCCGGGGGCGAGGGCCCCCACGGGGGCGGTGCCGCCGGGGGCGGGAGCGGTGAGGTTGTGCGTGGGCACGGGGGTCTGGACCTCCTGGATCGGGTGAGCCGGCCCCGTCCGGGCCGGTCCGGGCCTAGGATCTACCCTAGCGCGCCGGGCACGGGACCGGCCCGGTCGACGGGGCCCGGCGGCCACCGAGAGGAGAGGTCATGGCCGAGTTCTGGTTCAACACCTACACCCACCAGGTCGAGGAGGGCCCGCAGTCGGACTACCGCAAGCTGCTCGGGCCCTACGCCACGCGCGAGGAGGCGCAGAACGCGCTGAAGCTCGCCGCGGAGCGCACCCGGAAGTGGGACGAGGAGGACCGCGCCTTCGAGGAGGGCTGAGCGGCCGCGGGCGCGGCGCCCCGCGGGTCCGGGACTGCCGGGCAGGGGTGGCGCGTCGCGGCCGGTGGCTCAGAAACCGTGCTCGGGGCCGGGGAACGTCCCCGAGCGCACGTCCTCGACGTAGCGGCCCACGGCGTCGGAGACCACTCCGTGGAGGTCCGCGTACTGCTGGACGAAGCGCGGCATCCGGCCCCGGCGCAGTCCCAGCATGTCCTGCCACACGAGCACCTGGCCCGTGGTCGCGGGCCCGGCCCCGATGCCCACGGTGGGGATCTCCAGGGCGGTGTCCACGGCTGCGGCGGCCTCTGCCGGGACCATCTCCATCACCAGGCAGAACGCCCCGGCGGCCTCGAGGGCACGGGCGTCCTCGACGAGCGTCCGCGCGGCGTCGCCGCGGCCCTGCACCCGGTACCCGCCCAGGGCGTGCTCGCTCTGCGGGGTGAAGCCGATGTGCGCCACGACGGGCACCCCCGCCTGGACCATGGCCAGGACGTGGGGGGCGAACCACGCCCCGCCCTCGAGCTTCACCGCGTGCGCGCCGCCCTCCTTGAGGAAGCGCACCGCGGTGGCCACCGCCTGCTCGGGGGAGGCCTCGTAGGAGCCGAAGGGCAGGTCCACCACCACGAAGGCGCGCTCGACGGCCCCGGACACGGCCCGGCACATCGGCAGCAGCTCCTCCACGGTGACGGGCAGGGTGCTGGAGTGGCCCAGGACGTTGTTGCCCGCGGAGTCCCCGACCAGCAACGAGTCGACGCCGGCCGCGTCGAAGATCGCCGCGGTCAGGGCGTCGTAGCACGTGAGCATCGTGAACTTCTCACCACGGCGCTTGGCCTCGCGCAGGTGGTGCGTGCGCACCCGGCGCACGTCCAGCGCGCCCGGTGCCGGGCGGGGGGTCTCCTGGGTCATGTCCCCACCCTATCGGGCGCGCCGCCCGGGCCCGTTCCCGTCCGGCGGGCGCGGCGGGGCAGCGCGTTAGAGTGGGCTGGACAGCAAGTGTGCCCGGTCGGCACAGCACGCCCGGGCAGGAAGACGAGGAAGACAACCATGGACCGTCAGCAGGAGTTCGTCCTCAGGACCATCGAGGAGCGCGACGTCCGCTTCGTGCGCATGTGGTTCACGGACGTGGTCGGGAGCCTCAAGTCGGTGGCCCTGGCCCCCGCCGAGGTCGAGGCGGCCTTCGAGGAAGGGCTCGGCTTCGACGGCTCCTCCATCGAGGGCCTTTCGCGGGTGTCCGAGGCGGACATGCTCCTGCAGCCGGACCCGTCCACGTTCCAGATCCTGCCGTGGCGCAGCGAGACGGAGCCCACCGCACGGATGTTCTGCAACATCCTCACCCCGGACGGCGAGCCCTCCTCCTCGGACCCGCGCGGGGTGCTCAAGCGCGTCCTGGAGAAGGCCTCGGACATGGGCTTCACCTGCTACACGGCGCCGGAGATCGAGTTCTACCTGCTGAAGTCCGCGGACCTCGACGCCGAGGGCCGGCCGACGCCCGTGGACCACGAGGGGTACTTCGACCACGTGCCGGGCGGCGTGGTGCAGGACTTCCGGCGCAAGGCCGTCAACATGCTGGAGGCCGTCGGGATCTCCGTCGAGTTCTCCCACCACGAGGCGGGCCCCGGGCAGAACGAGATCGACCTGCGCTACGCCGACGCCCTGCAGACGGCCGACAACATCATGACGTTCCGCACGGTCATCAAGGAGGTCGCGCTCTCGCAGGGCCTGTACGCGACCTTCATGCCCAAGCCGTTCACGGAGCACCCCGGCTCCGGCATGCACACGCACTTCTCGCTCTTCGAGGGGGACACCAACGCCTTCTTCGAGGCCGGGTCCGAGTTCCGCCTCTCCCGCACGGCCGGGCACTTCATCGCCGGCATCCTGCGGCACGCCCCCGAGTTCACGTCCGTGACCAACCAGTTCGTGAACTCCTACAAGCGGCTCTGGGGCGGGGGAGAGGCCCCCTCCTACCAGTCCTGGGGGCACAACAACCGCTCCGCCCTCGTGCGGGTGCCCCTGTCCAAGCCGGACAAGGTGCAGGCCGCGCGCATCGAGTACCGCGGCATCGACTCCGCCACGAACCCCTACCTCTCCTACGCCGCGCTGCTGGCCGCGGGGCTGCGGGGCATCGAGAACGAGTACGAGCTCCCGCCCGTGGAACTGGACGACGTCGCGGCGATGAGCTCCGCCGAGCGCCGCGCCCTCGGCCACAACCCGCTGCCCTCGAGCCTGTACGACGCCATCCGGGAGACCGAGGAGTCGGAGTTCATGGCCGAGCTGCTCGGGGAGCAGGTCTACGACTACTTCCTGCGCAACAAGCGCCGCGACTGGAACGACTACCGCCGGGTCGTCACGCACTTCGAGCTCAAGAACAACCTCGGCATCCTCTGACCCCGGACGGACCGTCCCATGACACACCCTCCCCAGTCGGCGGCCCCCGCGGACCCCGTCGCGTCCGGCCGCCTCATCAAGGTCGGCTTCGCGGACACGGGCAACGCCCAGCGCTGGCTCGCCTTCCCCGAGCTCGCCGAGGTCGACCTCGACCGGCTGCTGGAGGGCCTGGCGCTGGCGGCGTCGCCCGACGTCGCCCTGCAGCTCACCGTCCGGCTCCTCGAGAGCTCCCCGGAGCTCGCCCAGCGGATCAACGCGGGCCCGGAGGCCTCCGAGACCATGTTCCGCCTGCTGGGCGCCTCCGAGGCGCTCGGGGAGTTCCTGCTCCGGCGCCCCGAGCACCTGGACCTGCTCGAGGAGCCGGCCGCCGCCGAGCCCGGGGAGATCCCCGGGGAGCAGTTCCGCGACGCACTGCTGAAGGCGGTCGGCGCGGATCCGGCCGCGCGCACCCCGGTGGCGGCGGAGGCCGGGGACATCGCCTGCAGCGCCCTGCGCGTCGCCTACCGGCGGGAGCTGGCGCGCATCGCGATCCGGGACGTCGGGGCCCTCTACCCCGCCGACCACATGCCCGCGGTGGGCCGCCAGCTGGCCGACCTCGCCGCCGCGGCCCTCGAGGGTGCGCTCGCCGTCTCCCGGGCGGAGGCGGCGGGGACCTGGGCCCCCGAGACCGTCGACCGGGTGCGGCTCGCCGTGATCGGGATGGGCAAGTGCGGCGCCCGGGAACTCAACTACATCTCCGACGTCGACGTCGTCCACGTCATGGCCGTCGAGGACCCGGACGGCGCGGAACCCCTGGACGGGGCGGAGGCCACCGTCATCGCCACGGCCCTCGCCACGGGCACCGCCCGGGCGCTCATGGCCCGCGGCGCGGAACCCCCGCTGTGGGAGGTGGACGCCAACCTCCGGCCCGAGGGCAAGGACGGGCCGCTCGTGCGCACCCTGGACTCGCACGTGCGCTACTACGAGCGGTGGGCCGAGTCCTGGGAGTTCCAGGCCCTCCTCAAGGCCAGGCCGGTCGCCGGGGACCCGGAGCTCGGGGCGGCGTACCGGAAGGCCATCGAGCCGTTCGTGTGGCGCAGCTCCGGGCGCGAGGGCTTCGTCGAGTCCGTGCAGGCCATGCGCCGGCGGGTCACGGACAACATCCCGGCCGCCGAGGGGGAGCGCCAGATCAAGCTGGGCCCCGGCGGGCTGCGCGACGTCGAGTTCACCGTCCAGCTCCTCCAACTGGTGCACGGGCGCACGGACGAGCGGGTCCGGACGCAGGCCACGACCGAGTCCCTGGCCGCGCTGTCGGAGGGCGGCTACATCGGCCGCCGGGACAGCGAGCAGTTCTCGGCCCACTACCGCTGGCTGCGCCTGCTGGAGCACCGCATCCAGCTGTTCCGCCTGCGCCGCACCCACCTCATGCCGCGCGGGGAGCGGGAGCTCACGGTCATCGCCCGGTCGCTGCGCGGCGCCGCGGACACCGCCCGCCCGTCCGCCGACTCGCTGCTCGAGGAGTGGCGCAAGGTCAAGCGCAGCGTGCGGGGAATGCACGAGCGGATCTTCTACCGGCCGCTGCTCGCGGCGCTCGCCCACCTGCCCGAGACCGACACCAGCCTCTCGGCCGAGTCGGTGCGGGACCGGCTCGCCGCCCTCGGCTACCGGGACCCCAAGGCCGCCGTGCGCCACATCGAGGCGCTCACCCGCGGCGTCAGCCGACGGGCCGAGATCCTGCGCACCCTGCTGCCCGTGCTCCTGGGCTGGCTGGCCGACGGCGTCGACGCCGATGCGGGCCTGCTGGGCTTCCGGCGGCTCTCCGAGTCCCTCGGGACCACCCCCTGGTTCCTGCGCCTGCTCCGCGACTCGAACGCCGCAGCCGAACGGCTCTGCCAGATCCTCTCCAGCTCCCGGTACGTCACCGACCTGCTGGAGAACTCTCCGGAGGCCACCGCCTGGCTCGGCCAGGACGACGAGCTCTGCCCCGTGTCCTTCGAGACGCTGTGGAGCGAGATCCGCGCGCAGATGGCCCGTCACCCCGACCCGGGGGAGGCCGTGCGGATGATCCGGCTGATCCGCCGCCGCGAGGAGCTGCGCGTGGCGCTCGCGGACACCTCCGGGCTGCTCGACGTCGAGCAGGTCGTGGAGGCGCTGTCCGACATCGACCGGGTCTGCATCCTGGGCGCCCTGCACGTGGCCGAGCGCGAGGTCTACGACCGTGCCGGCCGGCTCGCCGACGTCCTCGTCGTCGCGATGGGCCGGCAGGGCGGGCGGGAGATCGGCTACGGCTCCGACGCCGACGTCATGTACGTCTACGCCCCGGTGGGGGACGCGGACCCTGCGGCCGCCCGGGAGCAGGCCGAGGCCCTGCTGCAGCGGATGGTGCAGCTGCTCAAGGCGCCCTGCTCACCGCCCATCGTGGCGGAGCGTGTGCTGGAGATCGACAACGACCTGCGCCCGGAGGGCAAGCAGGGACCCATGGTGCGCTCCGTCGAGTCCTACGCCGAGTACTACGCCCGGTGGGCGCAGACTTGGGAGTTCCAGGCGCTCACCCGGGCGCTGCCCGTCGCCGGCAGCGACGAGCTGGCCGACGCGTTCCGGCGGGTCGTCGACCCGCGCCGCTACCCGGAGGAGTTCGCGGAGCGCCAGCTGCTCGAGGTCCGGCGCATGAAAGCCCGCGTGGAGAACGAGCGCATGCCGCGGGGCGCGGACCCGTCCCGGCACCTGAAGCTGGGCCGGGGCGGGCTCTCGGACGTCGAATGGCTCGTCCAGACGCTGCAGCTCCAGCACGGGCACCGCGTCCAGGGGCTGCGGACCACGAGCACCCTGCGCGCCCTGCACGCCGCGGAGGAGGCAGGTCTCGTGAGCGCCGAGGACGCCGTGGCCCTGTCCGCCGCGTGGCGGCTGGCCACGGCCGTGCGCAACGGCAACGTCCTGCGCACCGGGCGCCGCTCCGACGCCCTGCCCTCGAAGCGGGCCGACCTCGAGGCGGTCGCCCGCTGGTGCGGGTACCCCCACGGCTGCGCCGGCCGGCTCGAGGAGGACTACCTGCGCACCACCCGCAAGGCCCGGGCCGTTTTCGAGCGGCTCTTCTACGGGCACTGACGGCGGCCCCTGGCGCCGTCCCCGGGGCGTCGGCGGCACCGGGAAGGCCCCGGAACCCGTCCTGCGGGTCCGGGGCCCTCCCCGTGGCGCTGCGGCGCAGCGCTGCCGCGGCTCAGACGCCGTAGTACAGCGAGAACTCCAGCGGGTGCGGGACCACGGACAGCGGCTTGAGCTCGAACTCGCGCTTGTACTCGATCCAGGACTGGATGGTGTCCTCGGTGAAGACGTCACCGGCGAGCAGGAACTCGTGGTCCTCTTCCAGGGCCAGCAGCGCCTCCTCGAGCGAGGCCGGGGCCTTCTTGATGTCCTTGGCCTCCTCGGCGGGCAGCTCGTAGAGGTCCTTGTCGATCGGGTCGGCCGGCTCGATGCGGTTGCGGATGCCGTCGAGGCCCGCCATCAGCTGGGCGGCGAACGCCAGGTACGGGTTGCACGAGGGGTCCGGGGCGCGGAACTCGAGGCGCTTGGCCTTCGGGTTGGTGCCCGTGATCGGGATGCGGATGCCGGCGGAGCGGTTGCCCTGCGAGTACACCATGTTGACCGGGGCCTCGAAGCCCTTGACCAGGCGGCGGTAGGAGTTCACCGTCGGGTTGGTGAAGGCCAGCACGGCCGAGGAGTGCTCGAGCAGGCCGCCGATGTACCAGCGGGCGAGGTCGGACAGGCCCGCGTAGCCCTTCTCGTCGTAGAACAGCGGCTCGCTGCCCTTCCACAGGGACTGGTGGCAGTGCATGCCGGACCCGTTGTCGTTGAAGACGGGCTTGGGCATGAACGTGGCCGACTTGCCGAAGGCGTCCGCCGTGTTCTTGATGACGTACTTGAACTTCTGCAGGTCGTCGGCGGCCTTCGTCAGGGTGTTGAACTTGTAGTTGATCTCGGCCTGACCGGGAGCGCCCACCTCGTGGTGGGAGCGCTCGACCTCGAGGCCCACCTCGTCCAGTGCCACGCACATGGCGTCGCGCAGGTCGGCCTGCTTGTCGACCGGGGAGACAGGGAAGTAGCCGCCCTTGGTGGCGGTCTTGTTGCCCAGGTTCCCGCCCTCCTCCTTGCGGCCCGTGTTCCAGGCGGCCTCGTCGGAGTCGATGGCGTAGAAGGAGCCCTGCGGCTGGATGTCGTAGCGGACGTCCTCGAAGATGAAGAACTCGGCCTCCGAGGCGAAGTTGGCGACGTCCGCGATGCCCGTCGACGCCATGTAGGCCTCGGCGCGCTCGGCGACGCCGCGGGGGTCGCGGTGGTAGGGCTCACCGGTGCGGGGGTTCACGATCGAGCAGGTGACCACGAGCGTCTTCTCGACGCGGAACGGGTCCACGAACGCCGACGTCGGGTCCGGGATGAGCTGCATGTCGGACTCGGCGATGCCCTGGAAGCCCCGGATGGAGGAGCCGTCGAACAGCTGCCCGTGCACGAAGAAGTCGTCGTCCACCGACTTGGCGGGGAGGTTGAAGTGCTGCTGCACGCCGGGCATGTCCGTGAACCGGACGTCGACGAAGATGATCTCCTCGTCCTTGATGAACGTGAGGACTTCCTCGGGTGTCTGGAACATGTGCTGTTCTCCTTGTTAGGTGGGCTGGACCGCCGTGCCGGGAACGCTCGATCGGCGTCCGTTTCCGGGGACAACGCTACGGACCGGGCATTAAGGCTCCGTGTCCCGGGTGTTTCCTCGGTGTTACACAGGAGGCCCCGGGGAGCCACGGTCTCCCGCCAGTCTAGGGGAGTCCCTCCCCGATACCCTGAGGGGATGATCGACAGAAGCGACGTGGGCTCATGGCTCGAGGGGCCGGGGACCGGCCCGCAGCAGTACCCGGGGCAGCGCCTCGGGAGGCCGGAGCAGGGGCCGGGCTCCGTGGGTCGCGTGGGGCGGCGGATCGTGGCCCTGGTCCTGGACTGGTTCCTGTGCTGGGGCCTCGCCGAGTGGCTCGTGCCCCAGTGGAACGAGCAGGGCCTGATGACCCTGTCGTTCCTGCTCGTGCTCAACGTGCTGCTGGTCGGCGCGACCGGCCACACCCCCGGGCACCTGCTGCTGGGCCTGCAGGTGCAGACGTTGTCAGGGCGGCCGGCGGGCTTCGCCCGCGCCGCGGTCCGCTCCCTCCTGCTGTGCCTCGTGATCCCGGCAGTCGTGTTCGACCCGGACCAGCGCGGCCTGCACGACCGGGCAGCGGACACGGTCCTCGTGCGCACGCGCTGAGCGCCCCGCCGGGCACGGCGCCCGGCACGACGACGGAGCCCCTCGCCTTCTCGTGGAAGGCGAGGGGCTCCGTGGCTGTCGTCCGGGCGAGGGCGGGTCCGCGGCTCAGCGGCCGCGCATGGCCCGGCGGTCCGGGCGGGCGCGCATCGGGTCCACGCCCTTGGGGATCGGCAGGCGGTTGCCCAGGGTGCTGATCCGCTTGTGCACCGTCTGCACCTCCTGCTGGGTGAGCTTCTTGTCGAGCTTCTTCATCCGCTTGGACAGCTCGCGCAGCGGGACCTGTCCTTCGCCCTTGCCGGTCTTGATGACGTGGATCGGCACGTTCTGGATCACGGGCCCGATCCGGCGGCGCTCCTTGGCGACGAGCTTGTCGACCCGCCCGGCGGGGCCCTCGGTCACGAGGACCACGCCGGGACGGCCGATGGCGCGGAAGATGAGATCGCGGGTGCGGGGGTCCATGGCGGCCGGCTGGTCCTCGACGATCCAGCCGCGGCGCAGCGCGGACAGGGCGGCACCGGCGGCCCCGGGCTGGTCCTCGATCCGGGCGAACGCGGCGCGCTCGGCCCGCCGGGAGAGGTAGAAGGAGGCAGCCAGCAGGGCGAACGGCAGCCCGATGAGCAGCCCGGTGATCCAGTTGCCCAGGAGGACGCCGATGAGCAGGAAGACCAGCAGGACGCCGAGGCCGATCAGCAGCATCCACCAGCCGATGTTGGGCTCGACCTCGCGGGTCATCTTGAAGACCTGCTTGATCTGACCGAGGAAGCCGGGTCCCTTGGTCGCCTTCCGCTGCTTCCTCGCCTCGCGCTTCTGCGCCCGGGTGGGCTTCCCTGTCGGCTTCCCGGGGGAGGTGGATCGCGACGTGGAGCGCGACTTGGCGTGGGAAGGTGACACGGTGAGACCTCGTCCTGTGGTGCGGTGGCGGTGTTCCGGGGGGACCCGCGGCGTCAGGGCGTCAGGGTGCCCGGCCGTGGTCCGTCCTCCAGTTTAGCGGGTGGGCGGGGCCGCGCCCCGCCCGACCTCAGCGGAGTCTCTGCAGGAGCGAGGAGGCCTCCTGGGAGGCGCTGCCGGTGTCCTCGATGTGCGCCAGGTGGTCCGGGATCACCCGGCCCGACTTCTCCATGGCCCGGGCCCACAGCCGGCCGGCGCGGTACGAGGACCGGACCATCGGACCGGCCATGACGCCCAGGAACCCGATCTCCTCAGCCATCTCGGAGAGCTCCACGAACTCCTCCGGCTTGACCCACCGGTCGATCGGGTGGAACAGCGGGGAGGGGCGCAGGTACTGGGTGAGCGTGATGATGTCGCACCCGGCGTCGTTGAGGTCGCACAGCGCCTCGTAGATCTCCTGGTTCGTCTCGCCCATGCCGAGGATGAGGTTGGACTTGGTGATCATCCCGGCGTCCTTGCCCTGGGTGATGACGTCCAGGGAGCGCTCGTAGGTGAACGCGGGCCGGATCTGGCGGAAGATGCGCGGGACCGTCTCCACGTTGTGGGCGAAGACCTCCGGCGCGGCGTCGATGACCTGCTGCAGCCGGTCGGGCTTGCCCTGGAAGTCGGGGATCAGGATCTCCACGCCGGTGTTCGGATTCAGCGTGTGGATCGCGCGGATGGTCTCCGCGTACAGCCAGGCGCCGCCGTCGTCCAGGTCGTCACGGGCCACGCCGGTGACGGTCGCGTAGCGCAGTCCCAGCTCCTTGACGGACTCGGCCACCTTGCGGGGCTCGGTGACGTCCAGCAGGTCGGGCTTGCCGGTGGCGATGTCGCAGAAGTCGCAGCGGCGGGTGCACTTGGAGCCGCCGATCAGGAACGTGGCCTCCCGGTCCTCCCAGCACTCGTAGATGTTGGGGCAGCCGGCCTCCTCGCACACGGTGTGCAGGCCCTTGCCGCGGGCCAGGGATTTCAGCTCCTGGAACTCGGGACCCATCCGTGCGGTGTTCTTCAGCCAGGACGGCTTCTTCTCGATCGGCGTTTCGGCGTTGCGCGCCTCGACGCGCAGCAGGCGGCGGCCCTCGGGGGCAACGGTCATGGTCGGTCTCCTTGTCGAGATGTCGACGGTGGTGCGCTCACGGTCCCGGCGGTCCCGGGGCGGCGCGGGTCAGCTGACGGCGGTGGACCAGGGCAGCGGGCCCGGGGTCCCTGACGGGACGAACTGTTCGCACAACTCGTCCCGGCGGGCGGATATTTCCTGCTCCATGCGCCCGACCACCGTCTCCGGGGTCACGAGTCGGCCCGTCTCCTGCGAGAGGCTCGTGACGGAGGCGTCGGTGATGCCGCAGGGGATGATCTTGCCGAACGGCCGCAGGTCGTTGGAGCAGTTCAGTGCGAAACCGTGCATGGTGGCCCGCTTGGAGACCTGTACGCCGATGGCGGCGATCTTGCGGTCCTGCCCGTGCTCGTCGGAGAGCACCCACGCCCCGGACCGGCCCGCCACGGTGGTGGCCTCCACCCCGAAGTCCGCGACCACGGCCACGATGATCTCCTCGAGCAGGCGCACGAAGCGCACGACGTCGATGGGCGTGGTCAGCCGGACGATGGGGTAGCCCACGAGCATCCCCGGGCCGTGGTAGGTGAGCTTTCCCCCGCGCCCGATCTCCACGACCTCGGTCCCGTCGTAGGGGTGCTCGTGGGGTTCGGTGCGCCGTCCGGCCGTGTAGACCGGGGGGTGCTCCAGCAGCAACACGGTGTTGTCCCGCTCGCCCGCGACGACCTCGCGGTGCACGTTCTTCTGCAGCTCCAGCGCCGAGCGGTAGTCGACGAGGTGCGGGTCGAAGCCGAGCCGTTCGAAGCAGAGGGACATGATCCCAGCCTATCGCGCGCCCGGCCCGGCGCGCGCCGGGCGGGGGCTGTGGACGGCGTCCACGGACCCTGGTGGCGTGCGGGCATGCTGGGGGCATGGAGCAGCGTCCCGTCCCGCACGGCGGCCACCACGAGCCCTCCCGGTCCCCGTCCGTCGCCGCGCGGGCGCGGCTCGCCGCGGCGGTCCGCGACGAACGTGCGCACGGCGGCGCCGGCCCGTCCGGCGGCACGTGGGCTGAGGACACGCCCCCGCGGCTCCCGCCCGAGGACGGCCTGGAGCCGGTGCGACGCCTGGGCGGGCGGTCCTGGCTGGTGCGGGAGGCCCGGTCCGGGGAGCACTTCGTCCTGCGGTCCTGTCCGGAGGCGCCCGGGCCGGAGCGCGACCGGTCGCGGGCCGCGCTCCGGTCGCTCGCCGTGGCCCTGGCGGGCCGGGACGAGCCCTGTCTCGTGGCCGTGCGCGGACTGCTGGGCCCGGCGGCGGACCCCGTGGGCCTGGTCGAGGACTGCCTGGCGGGCGGCTCCCTCGCCGACCGGCTGGCCGAGCGCGGCCGGCTGGTGCCCGCCGAGGCTGCCGCGGTGCTCCGGGACGCCGCGACGGGCCTGGCGGCCCTGCACGCCCTCGGCCGGTCCCACGGAGACCTCTCCGCCCGGCAGGTCCTGTTCCGCAGCACGCAGGCTCCCGCCGCAGGCACGGCGGCGACCCCGGCGACGGCGGACGGTGGCGGGCATCTCGCCGCCGTGCGCGCGGGCACGGCGCCCGGGAGTCCGGCGGAAGACGTCCGCGCTCTCGGGGCCGTCGGTTGGGCGGCGCTCACCGGGCGAGCACCGGCCCGGGAGGCGCGGCAGGTGCCTCTGTCCCTGCTGTGCCCTGGCGCTCCGCCCGGACTCGTCCGCGCGGTCGAGGCCGCCCTCGACGCCGATCCCTCGGCCCGGCCCACGGCGGCGGACCTGGCCGACCGGTTCGCGCGGGCCCACGAGGCGGTCCCCGACGGCCCGGGGGTCCCCTCTGCCCGTCCGGAACGGGTCCAGACGGTGGGTGGTCTCCGGGCCGTGCTCGTCGGTGCCGCGGCGCTGCTGCTGGCCGCCGGAGGCACGGTCCTCCTGCCGCGGGAAAAGCCCGCCCCGCCCGCGGTCCCGGCGGCCGAACCGGCGGCGACCCACCCGGCGACCCACCCGGCGGCGACGCACCCGGCGCAACCGCTGGCTCCCGGGCGGCCGGGTCCAGTGGCATCGGGGCCCGTCGGCGGCACGCCGCGGGCCGCCACCGACGCCGCGGAACCCCGGCGGGCGCTGCGGGAGCTGGTGGCGCTGCGGGGCGAGGCCCTGCGCACCGGTGACGCCCGGCTGCTGGACGAGGTGTACGCCCCCGGCGCCGAGGCCGCGGCGGCCGACCGGGACGTCATCGCGCGGGCAGGCGGGGACTTTCCCGAGCTCGTGCTCGAGGTCGGGAGCGTCCGCGACGCGCCGGCCGGGTCCGCGGAGCCGGGCAGGGTCGTGCTGGTGGCCGAGGTGCGGATCGACGGCTACCGCGGCGCGCCGGGCACGAGCCCGTCCGTGGTGCCGGCCGGGGACGGATGGGTGCAGACGGTCCTCGTGGCCCTGGTCGAGGGGGAGCGGGGCTGGCGGCTGGCCGGGGTGGAGCCCGCAACGGGTGCGTCGGGCCCGCCGGGGGCGGACCCGGTCGAGCAGGAGCCGGCACGGCAGGACCCCCGGGGCTGACGGGCAGCGCCGGGGGTCCGGTCGTCGGGGGTGCAGGGCGGGGGCGGGGCTCACCAGAGGGTGGCGACCGCCATGTTGATCAGCGCCAGCCCGCCCACGGCGTGGGCCAGACCGGTCGAGACCGTCTCCCCCCGCCTGGTCCGCCGCTGGCCCACGAAGGCGGCGACCGCCACGGCGAGGGCGACCAGCAGCTTCACGGCGACCTTGACGTGGTTGACGTCGCCGTCGCCCATCTCGTGGACGGCCACGAGCAGGAGACCGGTCACGAGGCTCAGCAGCGAGGCGTGGAACTGTCCGGGGGACACCGTGGGGCGCTTCATGGTGTAGATCCAGGTGCCCACGATGATCGCAGCGCCGACGAGGTGCAGGAAGACGAGGAGTCCGGTCAGGAAGGTCATGTCCCCGACCCTATCGGAGCGTCGTCAGCGGACGCCGAGAGGGCGTGTCCCTGTGACCAGGAACACGCCCTCTCGGTGCCCCGGGCCCTCCGCAGGTGCTCAGCGGGGGCCGGGGACCGGCACGGGGCCGGTCAGAGGCCGACCTCGGACTCGAAGCGGCCCTCCTCCAGGCGCGCCTTGAGCGCCTGAAGGAAGCGACCGGCGTCCGCGCCGTCGACCAGGCGGTGGTCGTAGGTCAGCGACAGGTAGCACATCTGCCGGATGGCGATGGTGTCGTTGCCGTCGGCGTCGGCGACCACCATCGGGCGCTTCACGATCGAGCCCGTGCCGAGGATCGCGACCTGCGGCTGGTTGATGATCGGGGTGTCGAACAGGGCCCCGAACGAACCGAGGTTCGTGATCGTGAACGTACCGCCGGTGAGGTCGTCCGGCGTGATGTTGCCGTCCTTGGCCCGGGAGCCGAGATCCGCGATCTGCTTGGCCAGGCCGCCGAGGTTGAGGTCGCCGGCGTTCTTGATGACCGGCACCAGCAGGCCCTTCGGGGTGTCCACCGCGATGGCGATGTTCTCCGAGCCGTTGTAGACGATCTCCTTCTCGGCCTCCTTGAAGGTGGCGTTGAGCTTGGGGTGGGCCTGGAGGGCCTCGGCCACCGCCTTGGCGAAGAACGGCAGGTAGGTGAGCTTAGCGCCCTCCCGCTCCTGGAACTTCGCCTTCGCCCGGTCGCGCAGCACGGCCACCCGGGTCATGTCGACCTCGGTCACCTGGGTCAGCTGGGCGGCCTCCTGCAGCGACTCGCGCATGCGCTGGGCGATCGTCATCCGGATCCGCGGGGCCTTCTCGGTGGTCCCGCGCTTGGCGTCCGCCTTCGGCGCGGCCGGGGCGGCCTCCTTCGCCGGCGCGGCAGCTGCCGGCTCGGCTGGGGCCTCGGCGGCCGGTGCCGCGGCGTTCTTCTGCTGCTCGGCGGCGGCCAGCACGTCCTGCTTGCGGATGCGGCCGCCCACACCGGTGCCGGTGAGCGCGGAGAGGTCCACGCCCTCCTTCTTGGCGAGCTTGCGCACCAGCGGGGTCACGTAGGACGAGTTGTCGCCGGTCGGGGCCTCCGCGTTCTCGGTGCGGGCGCCGTCGCGCTGGGCGGCGTCCTGCTGCTCGTCCCCGGAGGTGTCGGCCAGCACGGGCTCGTCGGTCTTGACCAGGGCCTCGTCGCGGGACGGCGCCTTCTCCTGCTTCCCGGCGGAGGAACCCTCGTAGCCCTCGCCGCCGGCGGAGGGCTGCTTCGCCGGCTTCTCCTCGGCGGAGGACTCCGCGGCGGGCTTCTCGGCCGGCTTCTCCGCGGAGGGGGCGGAGCCGGAGCCGATGATCGCCAGGACCTGGCCGACCTCGGCGTCCTCGTCCTCCTGCACCCGGATCTCCAGCAGGGTCCCGGCCACGGGGGAGGGGACCTCGGTGTCGACCTTGTCGGTGGAGACCTCCAGCAGCGGCTCGTCGACGGCGACCTCGTCCCCGACCTGCTTGAGCCACCGGGTCACGGTGCCCTCGGTCACGGACTCGCCGAGTGCGGGCAGGGTGATCTCGCTGCCCTCGCCCGTCTGCTGGGCCTCGGCCTGCGGGGCCTGCTCCTCGCCGGAGGACTCCTGGCCGGACGACTTCTGCTCGGCGGCCTCGTCGGTCGCCTCCGGGGTCTCGGCCTCGGTCGCGGCGTCCACGGCCTCCTCGGCGGAGGGCTGCTTCGCCGGCTTCTCCTCGGCGGAGGACTCCGCGGCGGGCTTCTCGGCCGGCTTCTCCGCGGAGGGGGCGGAGCCGGAGCCGATGATCGCCAGGACCTGGCCGACCTCGGCGTCCTCGTCCTCCTGCACCCGGATCTCCAGCAGGGTCCCGGCCACGGGGGAGGGGACCTCGGTGTCGACCTTGTCGGTGGAGACCTCCAGCAGCGGCTCGTCGACGGCGACCTCGTCCCCGACCTGCTTGAGCCACCGGGTCACGGTGCCCTCGGTCACGGACTCGCCGAGTGCGGGCAGGGTGATCTCGCTGCCCTCGCCCGTCTGCTGGGCCTCGGCCTGCGGGGCCTGCTCCTCGCCGGAGGACTCCTGGCCGGACGACTTCTGCTCGGCGGCCTCGTCGGTCGCCTCCGGGGTCTCGGCCTCGGTCGCGGCGTCCACGGCCTCCTCGGCGGAGGACTCCGCGGCGGCCTCGTCCTGGCCGGATCCGCCGTCGGACCCGGAGCCCGAGCCGTCCCCGATGACGACCAGCGGCGCGCCGACCTCGACGTCCTCGTCCTCCTCGACGAGGATCTCCTCGATCACGCCCGCCACGGGGGAGGGGATCTCGGTGTCGACCTTGTCCGTGGACACCTCGACCAGGGGCTCGTCGACGGCGACCTCGTCACCGACCTGCTTGAGCCACCGGGTCACGGTGCCCTCGGTCACGGATTCGCCCAGTGCGGGCAGGTTTACGGTTTCTGACATGGTCCGACCGTCTCTCTTTCGGTGCCTTCGATGATGCCGTCCGGGCGCCGGGCCCGGTTCCGGGGTGGTGGGGGGAGGCCCCGCCCGGGAGGGGCAGGGCCTCGACGCGGTCAGCCGTGCAGCGGCGCGCCCGCGAGGGCCATGGCGGCCTCGCCGATGGCCTCGTTCTGGGTGGGGTGGGCGTGCACGAACGCGGCGACGTCCTCGGGGTAGGCCTCCCAGTTGACGATGAGCTGGCCCTCGCCGATCTGCTCGCTGATGCGCTTGCCGATGGCGTGGAAGCCGATGATGGGGCCGTCCTTCTCGCGCACCAGCTTGATGATGCCGCCGGTGCCCAGGATCGAGCTCTTGCCGTTGCCGGCCAGGTTGTACTCGGCCACCTCGACGTTGTCCTCGCCGAACTTCTCCTTGGCCTTCGGCTCGGTGTAGCCCACCGAGGCGATCTCCGGCTCGGTGAACGTGACCTTGGGGATGTTCACGTCGTCGACGACGGCCGGGTTCAGGCCGGCGATCTCCTCGGCCACGAACCGCCCCTGCTGGTAGCCGCGGTGGGCGAGCTGGACGCCGGGGACGATGTCGCCGATCGCGTAGATGTTGCCCACGCCGGTGTGCAGCCGCTCGTTCGGGGTGACGAAGCCGCGATCCATGGGGATGCCCTGCTCCTCGTAGCCCATCTCGGCGGTGTTCGGGCCGCGGCCCACGGCGACGAGGACGATGTCGGCCTCGAAGACCTTGCCGTCGGCCAGGGTGACCTTCGCGCCGTTGTCGTCCTGCTCGACCTTCTCGAAGAAGGTGCCGAGGCTGGACTTGATGCCGCGCTTCTTGAACTCCCGCTCGAGGATCTTGATGAGCGCGGGGTCCTCGTTGGCGACCAGGTGGGGCAGGCCCTCGATGACGGTGACGTCCACGCCGAAGGACTTCCACATGGAGGCGAACTCGCAGCCGATCACGCCGCCGCCGAGGACGATGGCGCTCTTGGGGACGAAGTCGATCTCCAGCGCCTCGGTCGAGGTCATGATCCGTCCGCCGATCTCGACGCCCAGGGTCTTGGAGATCGAGCCGGAGGCCAGCACGACGTGCTTGCCCGTGTAGGTGGTGCCGTCGACCTCGACGGTGTTCTCGCCCGTGAGCTTGCCGACGCCCTCGATGACCTTGATCTTGCGCATCTTCATCAGACCGGTGAGGCCCTTGAACTTGCCGGCGACGATCTTGTCCTTGTACTCCCGCACGGCCGCCATGTCGATGGAGTCCAGCGTGGTGTGGATGCCGTACTTGGAGCTCTCCCGGGCGTCCTCGGCCAGCTCGGCGGAGTGCAGGTAGGCCTTGGTCGGGATGCATCCCCAGTGGAGACACGTGCCCCCGAGCTTGTTCTTCTCCACCAGGGCCACGGTGAAGCCGAGCTGGACGGCCCGCAGCGCGGCGGCGTAGCCGGCACTCCCTCCGCCGAGGACGAGGATGTCGAATTCGTTGTCGGCCACGTGTTTGGCTCCCTTGCGCGTTGACGTCGTTCCGGGTGGGTCGCACCCGTCCCGTGACGGGTTCGTTTCGTACATACCTTAGCCCTACGCCGGAGGGAGCGACCAGGCGGGCGCTCCCTCCGGCGCAGGGGTGTCGCGGGACCTCAGCCGCGCTCGGCGACGGCGTCCTCGAGCAGCCGCACGAGCGTGCGCACGCCCGCGCCCGTGCCCTCCGTCGGGGTGTAGCCGTAGGGCGATCCCTCGTTGAAGGAGGGGCCGGCGATGTCCACGTGCGCCCACGGCACCCGTGCCCCGTCGTCGCCGCCGACGAACTCGCGCAGGAAGATCCCGGCGACGAGCATCCCGCCGTTCTTGTCCCCGATGTTCTTGAGGTCGGCGACCTTCGAGTCCAGGGACGGGCGCAGGTGCTCGGGCAGCGGCATGGGCCAGCCGTCCTCGCCGGCGCCGCGGGCGGCCTCGGCCACGGCGGTGCGCAGGGTCTCGTCGCCCATGACCCCGAAGGTCCGTGCGCCCAGGGCCACCATCTGCGCACCGGTCAGCGTGGCGATGTCGACGACGGCGTCGGGGCCCTGCTCGCACGCGGCCACGAGACCGTCGGCCAGCACGAGGCGCCCCTCCGCGTCGGTGTTGAGCACCTCGACGGTGCGGCCGCCGCGGATGGTGATGACGTCGCCGGGGCGGGTGGCCGTGGACGAGGGCAGGTTCTCGGCCAGGCACAGCCACCCGGTGACCTTCACGGGCAGGCCCAGCTCGGCGGCGGTGAGGACGGCGGCGAGGACGGCGGCGGCGCCGGCCATGTCCGACTTCATGGTCATCATCGAGGCCGGGGGCTTGAGGGAGAGCCCGCCCGAGTCGAACGTGATGCCCTTGCCCACGTAGGCGTAGTGCTTCGTGGCGCGCGCCGGGGCGTACTCCAGCTTGACGAGGCGCGGGCCGTGCACGGATCCCTGTCCCACGCCCAGGAGCCCTCCGTAGCCGCCCTTGGCGAGCTCCTTCTCGGCGAGCACGGTCACCGACACCTTGGTGCCCTCGGCGGCCTGCCGGGCGTAGTCCGCGACGGCCTCCGGGTACATGACGTTGGGGGAGAGGTCCACGAGGGTGCGGGCCGCGCGGACGCCCCGGCCGAGGGCGGCGGCGCGGTCGAGGCACCGGCTCAGCGCGGCGCGCGCCACGCCCGGGGCGTGCACGACGGCGGAGGCGAGGGGGGCCCGCACGGACCCGGCGGTCGCCGCGCGCTGGTGGGCGAAGGCGAAGGCGCCGAGGGCGGCGCCCTCGGCGACCGCCGCGGCGTCCTGCTCGGAGTCCACGGGCAGGGCGAGCACCGCGGAGTCGGTCCCGGCGAGCCGTCGCACGGCGGAGCCGGCGGCCCGGCGCAGCGCCTCCGCGCGCTCGGCGGCGTCCTCGGGCAGGAGACCGACCCCGGTGAGGACCACCACGGTGAAGGGCAGCCCGGACGGCGCCGGCACCACGGTCACCTCGTCGGCGGATCCCTTCACGCGCAGCGCCGCCGCTGCGTCCACGACGGCGGCGAGCTTGCGCTGCTCCCCGGCGGGGAGCAGGACACGGCCCGAGCCGTCGCCCTCCCGCCCCTTCTCCACGCCGAGCACCAGCGCGTGGGCCGGCGTCCGGCCCAGGGTCCTGTGCGTGGCGGTGAGCTCGATGCCCCGGGATTCGAGCAGGTCCTGTACGTCGGGCATGGATCGTCCTTTCGCTGAGGTCGGGACCGGCGGGGCAGGTCCGGTCCGCTCCCGGCGGCCCGGCCCGGCCGGCAGGCGTGCTGTCGATCCTATCCCCGTGGGTCCGCGCCGCCGGGGCCCGGACCCACGGGGCGTGCCGTGGCGGTGCCCCGCCGTGCCCGGCGGGGAATAAGGGGGTGCCTGCGGACGGTTGACATGATCCGGGCGCGCCGACGGCGGCGTGCTCCCACCGGCCGCCCCACGGACGCCCGGAACCGACCCACCCCAGGAGGAAGAGCTGTGCTGGACCCCACCTCGCTGTACCTGAGCAATCCCGCTCTGCTCGAGGACGCCCGGGTTCGTGGCCTGCCGCTGATCGTCGCCCTGTCCGGCTACGCGGAGGCGGGGCACGTGGCCGTGCAGATCGAGCACACCATCACGGAGGCCCTCCCGCACGAGGTCGTGGCCCGTTTCGACCTGGACCAGCTCTACGACTACCGTGCACGCCGCCCGCACGTGAGCTTCGTGGAGGACCACTTCGAGGGCTTCCAGACCCCGGAGCTGTCCCTCCGGCTGGTCACGGACGGCCTGGGGCGCAGCTTCGCGCTGCTGACCGGCCCCGAGCCGGACCTGCAGTGGAACCGGTTCACGGAGGCCGTCGTGGGCCTGGCCCGGCGGATGGACGTGTCCCTCGTCGCCATCGTCTCGGGGATCCCCATGCCCGTCCCGCACACCCGTCCGTTCATCGTCTCGGTGCACGGCAACCGGGCCGACCTGCTGCCCGCCGAGCACGCGTGGAAGCCGGTCGTGGAGATGAGCTCGTCGGCCGCTCAGCTGCTGGAGATCCGCCTGGGCGAGGCGGGGATCGACAACATCGGCTTCACCGTCCACGTCCCGCAGTACCTGGCCGAGGCGCACCTGCCGCACGCCGCCGTGGCCGCCCTCGAGCACATCAGCGCCGTGACCTCGCTGACCCTGCCCTCGGACGAGCTGCGCGAGGCGGCCCGCGAGATCGAGCGCCAGATCGACCAGCAGGTGGGTGCGTCGCCCGAAGTGCAGGCGGTCGTCTCCGGCCTGGAACAGCGCTACGATGACGTCGTCGACGCCTCGGCACCGCGCTCCCTGCTGGTGGGGGACGAGTCCGAGCTCCCCGACGCCGACGAGATCGGCGCCGCGGCCGAGGCCTTCCTCGCCGCCCAGGAGGACGACCAGGACTGAGCCCGGCCGGCGCGCGGGGCGGTCCGGCGTCGTCGCGGGCGACCCCGTCGTCCCGGGTCCCCACCGGGACCCGTCCCCCCGAGAGCGAAGTGCATGCCGTCCGACCGGTACCGGGTCCACGAGCCCGGCAAGGACTCCCGCCGCGCCTACCTGGTCTTCGCGATCGGCACCTTCGCCTACTTCAGCGCCGTGGCCCAGCGCACCAGCTTCGGCGTCGCAACGGTCGACGCGGCCGAGCGCTTCGGCACCGCCGCCTCGGCGCTGTCGATGTTCTCGCTCATGCAGGTCCTCGTCTACGCGGCGCTGCAGATCCCCGTGGGCGTGCTCGTGGACCGGTACGGCTCCCGCGTCATGGTCGCCACCGGGGCACTGCTCATGGCGGTCGGGCAGGTCCAGCTGGCCCTGGCCGACACGGTCGGCGAGGGCGTGGCGGGCCGCGTGCTCGTGGGCGCGGGGGACGCGACCACCTTCGTGTGCGTGATGCGTCTGATCCCCGCCTGGTTCTCCGCGCTGCGCGTGCCGCCGCTGACCCAGTTCCTGGGCGTGGTCGGCAACCTCGGCCAGCTCGTCTCCGTCATCCCGTTCGCCTGGCTGCTCGAGCTGACCGGGTGGTTCCCGTCCTTCGCGGCGCTGGCCTCCCTCGCGCTGCTCGCCGCCGTGCTCTCCGCGGCCCTGCTGCGCAACGCACCCCCCGGGGTGGAGGTGCTGAACCGTGAGCTGGGCCTGCGGCGGACCGGCCAGGTGCTCCGGGAGAGCGTGGCCGAGCCCGGGACCCGGCTCGGCTTCTGGGTGCACTTCACCACCCAGTTCGCGGGCAACACGTTCGTGCTCATGTGGGGCTACCCCTATCTCGAGTACGCCCAGGACCTGTCGGACACCACGATCTCCCTGGTGATGACCTCCTTCGTGCTGACCAACCTGGCCGTGGCCCTCGGCCTCGGCGGGCTCTCCGCCCGCCGCCCGCACCGCCGCGTCCGGCTGTCCCTGGGGGTCACGGCCGTGATCTTCGCGGCGTGGACCGTCCTGCTGGTCTGGCCGGGGACGGCTCCCGTCCCGGTCGTGCTGGCCGCCGTGTGCGTCATCGCGATCAGCATGCCGGCCTCCATGATCGCCTTCGACATCACCCGAAGCTTCAACCCGGCCCGCCGCTCGGGCACCGCCACGGGCATCGTCAACGTGGGCGGTTTCACCGCCTCGGTGCTGGCCATCTTCGTCACCGGCTTCGTGCTCGACGTGCTGCACGCCGGGGGCTTCCGCGACGAGCTGTACGCCCCCGACGCGTTCCGGGTCGCGATCGCGGCGCAGTTCCTGGTCGCGGCGGCGGGCGCCGCGGGCGTGCTGGCCACCGCCCGGCGGGTGCGCCGGCAGCACGGGCACGACGCCGCCTGACCGGCCCCGCGATCCATCGGCACTGCACCGCGCCGGGCACCGGGTCCCGGCGCGGCCGGCGGTCCACAGGTCGGGCCCGGGCCGGCGCCCCCGGCCTCGGGAGTGCCCAGGCTGGGCGCATGAGACAGCACCCCACCCGAGACCCCTTCGTCCCCGTCGTCCGGTGCGCGGCCGACCTGCTCGCCGTCGTGCCGCACACTCTCGGCTACCGGCCCGCCGACTCCCTCGTCCTGTTCGCCGCCGGCGGCGGGACGGCGGGGGCGTGCGTGCGCGTGGACCTGCCGGGCGGCCCGTCCGGCGGAGGCCTCGAGGAGGCCTTCGTCACGGAGCTCGCCGAGCTCGTGGGCCACGACGCCCTGAGCGACCGGGTCTTCGTGATCGTGTACACGTCGTCGTCCCCCGGGGACCCGCCCGGCGCGCCGGCCCCGCCCCCCGGGGTGGACCGTGTGCTCGCCGTCGTGGACGAGGCCGCCCGGCGCGCGGGGCGGGCCGTGGCGGGGCGCTGGATCGTGGCCGGCGACCGCTGGTGGCCGGCCGAGGAGCCGGCCGACGTCCAGGACGTCGCCTGCATCGAGGACAGCGTCGTCAACGCCGCGCTCGTGGCCTCGGGCAGCTCCTACGCGGCCGCCCCGCGGCTTGCCATGGACCACGAGTACGGGGCGCTGCCCGCCGGCACCGACCGTGGCACCGGGCGCGCCGCGATCCGCTGGGCACGGGCCGGGGAGGGCGCGTGGCACCACCTCGACCGCCTCGGGCCGGCACTGTCCGTCTGGGCCGACGTCCTCGCCGCGGTCCTGGGCTCGCCCGCCGGACCGATGCCCGCCGTGCTGGGCCTCGACGACGAGCTGCTCGGCTTCCTGGCCTCGAGCCTGACGGACCCCGTGCTCGCCGACCTGCTCCTCGCGGCCTGTGCCACGGACGACCAGGCCGGCGTCCTCGCGGCCGCCGCGATGTGGGCCGAGCTGTGCGACGACGTCGACGACCAGGAGGACGGACCCGGTGCCGAGGGCGTCCCGATCGGGCCCACCCGCGCACCGGTCCCCCCGGGCGTCCCGCCGGTGCCGCCGCGACCGTCGGCCGGTCCTGGCGGCGGCAGGCCCGGCCGGGCTGCCGCCCCGGTGCCCGCGCCCGACGCGGGGGAGCTGGTCCGGTTCTCCCGCGTGCTCTCCGGCGAGTGGGCGGAGACCCCGCACTGGTCGCTGCTCGACACCCTCTACCGGGTGCTGCAGGTGCTCAGCTGGCTCCTGGAGTCCGCGGGGCCGGGTGCGGGGTCGGGTGTGCGGCCGGGAGCGGCCGAGGACGCCGAGCGGGCCGGGGCGGACGACGAGGCGCGGGGGCGAGCCGTGCTCGCGGGCGTGCTCGTCGAGCTCGCGCAGCTCAACCGTTTCCGCGCGCGCGGTTCCCACACCGCGCACTTCGTGCGCCGCGCCACCGCCCTGGTCCCCGGTCACCCGCCCGCGCTGCGCGTGCTGCGCCTGGCCGACGCCCGGCCCGTGCCCCTCTGGGCCCGGGACCGTGCCACCGCCTGGCACTCCTGAGCCGCGGGTCCCGAGCTTTTTCCGTTCCGTCCGGCCGGGCGGGAACAAATCCTGCCCACGGGTGGTTCCGGCTGTCAGGACCCTTCAAGCCCGCCGCGCCGGACACTGCCCGGCGCACGGACTTGACAGGGTCATAGGCGTGTTGCCCGGAGGGCGGACGCCGTGACCGCTCAACGAAAGGCTCTCAGTGTCACCTGCCGCCAGCAACAAGACGACGGACACCGCCGCCGAGACCCCGGGCACCGGGGACGCTCGGTCGCCGTCCGGTACCACGGGCACGTCGCCGCGGGCGAAGACCGCCGCTGCGAAGTCGACCGCGACCAAGAAGACCGTGGCCGCGAAGAAGACCACGGCGGCGAAGTCCACCGCCGCGAAGTCCACCGCGCCCAAGAGCGCCACCGGGGCCGCCTCCACGAAGTCCACGGCCGGCAGGTCGACCGCGACCCGGACCGCCGCGAGCAAGCCCCCGGCCGCGCCGAAGGCCACGGGCCGCAAGAAGGCGGCGGCTCCGGCGGACAAGGAGGCCCTGGACGTCGTCGGGGAGTCCGAGGAGGACGTCGTCGTCACCGACGACGCCGACATCGAGACCGCCCTGACCGACGAGGCCGGGGTGATCGACCCCGAGGTGGACGAGGACGCCGAGGCGGAGGAGGAGGCCGCGCCCGAGGAGGCGCCCGCCGCGCCCGCGCCCAAGGACGAGAAGACCTCGGGCTTCGTCATCACCAACAACGACGACGACGACGCCCCGGCCCAGCAGGTCGTCTCCGCCGGGGCCACTGCCGACCCGGTCAAGGACTACCTGAAGCAGATCGGCAAGGTCGCGCTGCTGAACGCGGAGCAGGAGGTGGACCTGGCGCTGCGGATCGAGGCCGGCCTGTACGCGGAGCACAAGCTCGCGGACGGGAAGGACTCCCTGGACCCGCAGACCCGCAAGGAGCTGCGCTGGGTCGTCCACGACGGCAAGCGCGCCAAGAATCACCTGCTCGAGGCGAACCTGCGCCTGGTCGTCTCGCTGGCGAAGCGCTACACCGGTCGCGGCATGCTCTTCCTGGACCTCATCCAGGAGGGCAACCTCGGCCTGATCCGCGCGGTCGAGAAGTTCGACTACACCAAGGGCTTCAAGTTCTCCACGTACGCCACGTGGTGGATCCGCCAGGCCATCACCCGGGCCATGGCCGACCAGGCCCGCACCATCCGCATCCCGGTGCACATGGTCGAGGTCATCAACAAGCTGGCCCGCGTCCAGCGCCAGATGCTGCAGGACCTCGGCCGGGAGCCCACCCCGGAGGAGCTGGCCAACGAGCTCGACATGACGCCCGAGAAGGTCGTCGAGGTGCAGAAGTACGGCCGGGAGCCGATCTCCCTGCACACCCCGCTGGGCGAGGACGGCGACTCCGAGTTCGGCGACCTGATCGAGGACTCGGAGGCCGTGGTCCCCGCGGACGCCGTGAGCTTCACGCTCCTGCAGGAGCAGCTGCACTCGGTCCTGGACACCCTCTCCGAACGGGAGGCGGGGGTCGTGGCGATGCGCTTCGGCCTGACCGACGGCCAGCCCAAGACGCTCGACGAGATCGGCAAGGTCTACGGCGTGACGCGGGAGCGCATCCGGCAGATAGAGTCCAAGACGATGTCCAAGCTGCGCCACCCGTCCCGTTCGCAGGTGCTGCGCGACTACCTCGACTGACCGGCCGGTCCCGCGCCCGGACACCGTCCGGGCGCGGGACGCCCACGACGACGGCCAGGACCGGGTCCGTGCACCGCTGCGGTCGCGGCGCCGTTCCCGGTCGGGTGACCGGTGACGTGCCCCGTTCCGGTGACCGGGTCGCGGACCGGGCACGCAGGAGGGCCCCGACACCAGGTGTCGGGGCCCTCCTGCGTGCCCGGCTGCTGCGGGCGTCCCGGTCAGGAACCGATGCGCTCGGTCTCGTCCTGCCAGGTGGCGGCCAGCGGCCGCAGCTTCTGCTCGTTCTTGCGCGCGTGGTGAGCACAGAACAGCAGCTCACCGCCCGTCGACTCGAGGATCACTCGGACGTAGGCCTGGGCGCCGCACGCGTCGCAGCGGTCGGTCGCATTGAGCTCTCGGCTCTCCAATGTTGCGTTCACGGGATCCTCCTCCTGGGTCGTACGCGTTGCACGGGGCACGGGGCCGCCGGTGCGGGTACCCGGGGTCTCGTGGACGCATCGGGGTACTGCTATATACAACCACGACCCTCGGACAATCGATTCCGGTGGGGGCTGTTTTTCGCCCCGGGCGTAGGTCACGGCGCCGGGCGGCGGGCCGGCGCCGTGACCTACGCCCGGGCCTGCGGTGTCCGCCGCCCCGACTACAGTGGTGGGGAATCCCGCCGTCCCCCAGGAGTCGTATCCCCGTGACACCGTCCCGTTCCGAGTACAACGCCCGCCACCTCTCGGTCCTCGAGGGCCTCGAAGCCGTCCGGAAGCGGCCGGGCATGTACATCGGCTCCACCGACTCCCGCGGGCTCATGCACTGCATGTGGGAGATCATCGACAACTCCGTGGACGAGGCCCTCGCCGGCTTCGGCCACCAGATCACGGTGGTCCTGCACGCCGACGGCGCGGTGGAGGTCCACGACGACGGCCGCGGCATCCCCATCGACCTCGAGCCGCGCACCGGGCTGACCGGCGTCGAGGTCGTCTTCACCAAGCTGCACGCGGGCGGGAAGTTCGGCGGCGGCTCCTACAGCGCCTCCGGGGGCCTGCACGGCGTGGGCGCCTCCGTGGTCAACGCGCTCTCCGCACGCCTGGACGTGCAGGTGGACCGCGGCGGGAAGACCTACCAGATGTCCTTCCGGCACGGGGAGCCGGGGCGCTTCGTCGACCAGGGCAGGCCCTCCCCGCACGCCCGGTTCGAGCCCTTCGTGGAGGGGTCGGTGCTCGACGTCGTCGGCAAGGCCAAGCGCGGGGTCACCGGCACGCGGATCCGGTACTGGGCGGACGAGCAGATCTTCACGACGGACGCGAAGTTCAGCTACGAGGAGCTCGCCAAGCGCGCCCGCCAGACCTCGTTCCTGATCCCGGGGCTGCGCCTCACCGTGCGCGACCAGCGGGGCCTGCCCGGCACGCCGGGGGAGTTCGGGACCCACGAGGAGGTGTTCCAGCACGACGGCGGGATCTCCGAGTTCGTGGAGTACCTCGCCGCCGACAGCTCGGTCACCGACGTGTGGCGCTTCCAGGGCGAGGGCCGCTTCAAGGAGAACGTCCCGGTCCTGGACGAGAACGGCCGCTCCAAGCTCACGGAGCTGGACCGCACGTGCGAGGTCGACGTCGCCCTGCGCTGGGGCATCGGCTACGACACGTCCCTGCGCTCGTTCGTGAACATCATCGCGACCCCCAAGGGCGGCACCCACCAGGCCGGTTTCGAGGCGGCCCTGCTGAAGACGTTCCGGAAGCAGATCGAGGCCAACGCCCGCAAGCTCAAGGCCGGCAGCGACAAGATCGAGAAGGACGACGTCCTCGCCGGTCTCACGGCCGTGCTCACCGTGCGGCTGGCCGAGCCGCAGTTCGAGGGCCAGACCAAGGAGGTCCTGGGCACCCCTGCCGTGCGCCAGATCGTGAGCCGGGTCATCGAGAAGGAGCTGACCGCCAAGCTCACGTCCACCGGCCGCCACGACAAGCAGCAGGCCGGGCAGCTGCTGGAGAAGGTCGTGGCGGAGATGAAGTCCCGCATCTCCGCGCGGGTCCACAAGGAGACCCAGCGGCGCAAGAACGCCCTGGAGACCTCCTCGATGCCGGCCAAGCTCGTGGAGTGCCGCTCGAACGACGTGGAGCGCTCCGAGCTGTTCATCGTGGAGGGTGACTCCGCCCTCGGCACGGCGCGGCTGGCCCGGTCCTCCAACTACCAGGCGCTGCTGCCGATCCGCGGCAAGATCCTCAACGTGCAGAAGGCGTCCATCACGGACATGCTCGCCAACACGGAGTGCGCCGCCCTCATCCAGGTCATCGGCGCCGGCTCGGGGCGCACCTTCGACCTCACGGCCGCCCGCTACGGCAAGATCATCATGATGACGGACGCCGACGTCGACGGCGCGCACATCCGCACCCTGCTGCTCACCCTGTTCTACCGCTACATGCGTCCCCTCGTGGAGGCCGGACGGGTCTACGCGGCGGTGCCGCCGCTGCACCGGGTGGAGATCGTCAACGCGGGCAGTACGGCCAACGAGATGGTCTACACGTACTCCGAGCGCGAGCTCGCGGACCTGCTCGCGCGGCTCGAGGCGGAGGGGCGGCGGTACAAGGAGCCCATCCAGCGCTACAAGGGTCTCGGCGAGATGGACGCGGACCAGCTCGCGGAGACGACCATGGACGTCCGGCACCGGATGCTGCGCCGGATCCGGGTCGAGGACGCCGAAGCCGCCGAGCACGCCTTCTCCCTGCTCATGGGCTCCGAGGTGGCCCCGCGCAAGGACTTCATCATCGAGGGCGCCACGCAGCTGGACCAGGAGCGCATCGACGCCTGACCGCACCGGGGCCTGCCGCGCCGGGGGCCGGTGCCGTGGCCCGGCCGCTACGCTGGGCAGGGACGAGCGACCGTCCCTGAGGAAGGACCCCGCATGACCGCCACCGGCCCGCACACCCCGTCCCCTGCCCCCGGCCGGCCCCGGCCGGTCACCGTCACCGTGACCGGTGCCGCGGGCCAGATCGGCTACGCCACCGTCTTCCGGGCCGCGGCGGGCGACCTCCTCGGGCCCGGCACCCCCGTCCGCCTGCACCTGCTCGAGCTCCCGCAGGCGCGGCGGGCCGCGGAGGGCACGGCCCTGGAGCTGCAGGACGGGGCGTTCCCGCTGCTCGACGGCGTGGAGGTGTTCGAGGACGCCGACGCCGCCTTCGAGGGCGCCTCGGTGGGACTGCTCATCGGGGCCCGCCCCCGGTCCCAGGGCATGGAGCGCGCCGATCTGCTGGAGGCCAACGCCGGGATCTTCTCGGTGCAGGGGCGGGCCGTCAACCGTGGAGCGGCCGAGGACTTCCGGGCCGTGGTGGTCGGCAACCCCGCCAACACCAACGCCTACATCGCCGCCTCGCACGCCCCGGACGTCCCGCGCGAGCGGTTCACCGCCCTGACCCGGCTCGACCACCACCGCGCGCTCGCCCAGCTCGCCGCGGCGACCGGGGCACACGTCGACGAGATCGAGGGCGTCGCCGTGTGGGGCAACCACTCCGCGAGCCAGTACCCGGACCTGACCCACGCCACGGTCGGGGGCCGGCCGGCGCTCGAGGTGCTGGCGGGGAAGGGCCACGACCTCGCCTGGGTGGACGACACCTTCATCCCCCGGGTGGCGCGCCGCGGGGCGGAGATCATCGACGTGCGCGGCGGCTCATCGGTGGCCTCAGCGGCCCACGCGGCCCTCTGCCACGTCCGCGACTGGGTCCTGGGCACCGCCGAGGGCACGTGGACGTCCATGGCGGTCGCCTCCGACGGCTCCTACGGCGTGCCGGACGGGCTCGTCAGCTCGTTCCCGGTCGTCTGCCGGGACGGCCGGGCCCGGGCCGTCCCGGACCTGGAGCTGGACGAGTTCTCCCGCACCCGCATCGACCGCTCCGTCCGGGAGCTCGAGGAGGAGCGGGCGGCGGTGGAGCAGATGGGGCTGCTCGGGCCCCGCCGCTGAGCCTCAGCCGTAGGCCGGACCCACCGCGTCGATCACCTGGTCCGTGGGCACGCCCGAGCCGTCCCGGCGACCGTGCTCGGTGGGCAGGGCCCGGGCCACGCCCGATGCCGAGACGGCCTTGGCCGGACCGTGCCCCACCCAGGCCAGGGCCAGTCCCGTCTCGCCCTTCAGGAAGCGGTGCGCGCGCACTCCGCCGGTGGCCCGCCCCTTGGGCGGGTACTCCGAGAACGGGGTGACCTTCACGGAGTACTGCGACATGCCGGGCAGCACCTCGTCGGCGCGGGCGAGGGTCACGACCACAGGCGTCTCGTCCGCGGCGCGCACGGCCCCGAAGAACACCACGGCGTCCCCCGGGACCAGCTTGACCCCGGCGACGCCGCCGGCGGTGCGGCCCTGGGGGCGCACCGCGCCGGCGTCGAAGTGCAGCAGCTTCCCGTCCCGGGTGACGAACACCAGCTCGTCCTCCGTGGCGGCGGACTCGGCGAGACCGACCACCTCGTCGCCGTCCTTCAGTGCGATGACCTCCCAGTCCTCGCGGTTGAGGGGATACTCGGGGCTGACCCGCTTGACCACGCCGTTGCGGGTGCCCAGGGCGAGCACGGCGTTGAGCGGCGCGAGCCCCACGAGCCGCTCCCCGCGGCCGAGGGTGAGGAAGTCCTTGACCGGGACGCCGTCACCCAGCTTCGGGGTGCCCTCGTAGGCGGTCAGCACGGGCACGTCCATCACCTGGACGCGCAGCATGCGCCCGGTCGAGGTGACCGCCCCGATCTCCCCGCGGGCGGTGGCCCGCACCGCGGAGACCAGGGCGTCGTGCTTGATCCGCCGCGGCGGGTCCACCATCGGGACCTGGGAGGACGTGCGGGCGAGCTGGCCCGAGGTGGACAGGAAGACCCAGCACGGGTCGTCGGCGATCTCGAGGGCGAGCCCGCCCGCCGGGGTCCTCCCCGGAGCGGGGGCCGCCGCGGCGGCCGCGGCCGCCGGCAGTGCCTCGGACTCGAGCAGCTCGGTGCGCCGGTCGTCGCCGTGGGTCTCCGCGGTCTCCGCGAGCTCCGCGGAGACCAGGGCCCGCAGCCGGGAGTCGGAGGCGAGGGTCTCCTCGAGCTCGGCGATCTCCCGGCGCAGCTCCTCCTGCTCCTTCTCGAGCTCGATCCTCGAGTACTTGGTCAGCTGCCGCAGGCGCAGCTCGAGGATGTGGTCGGCCTGCACGCGGCTGAGGTCGTACACGGCCATGAGCCGCTCCCGGGCCACGGCCGTCTCGTCGGAGGAGCGGATGATCTGGATGACCTCGTCGATGTCGACGATCGCCACGAGCAGGCCCTCGACCAGGTGCAGGCGGTCGCGCCGCTTGCCCAGGCGGAAGCCGGTGCGCCGCCGGACCACGGACAGCCGGTGCTCCACGTAGACCCGCAGCAGCTCGAGGAGGCCCATGGTGCGGGGCCGCCCGTCCACGAGCGCCACGTTGTTGATCCCGAAGGAGTCCTCCATGGGCGTGTACTTGTAGAGCTGCTGGAGGACGGCCTGCGGGTTGAAGCCGTTCTTGATCTCGATGACGAGCCGCAGGCCGTTCTTGCGGTCGGTGAGGTCCACGACGTCGGAGACGCCCTGCACCTTCTTGGCCTGCGCCGCCTCCTTGATCTTCTCGGTGACCTTCTCGGGACCCACCATGTAGGGCAGCTGGGTGACGACGATGCCCTGCTTGCGGGGGGACACCTGCTCGATCGACACCTTCGCGCGGGTCTTGAAGGAGCCCCGCCCGGTCCGGTACGCGTCGCGGATCCCGTCGAGGCCCACGATCCGCCCGCCCGAGGGCAGGTCCGGGCCCGGGACGAAGCGCATGAGCTCCTCGAGCGTCGCCTCGGGGTGCTCCACGAGGTGGCGGGCGCCCGCGACGACCTCCCGCAGGTTGTGCGGGGCCATGTTCGTGGCCATGCCCACCGCGATGCCGGAGGAGCCGTTGACCAGCAGGTTGGGGAACGCCGCGGGCAGCACCCCCGGCTGGGTGAACTGGTTGTCGTAGTTGGGCACGAAGTCGACGACGTCCTCGTCGAGGTCGGCCGTCAGCGCCAGGGCGGCCGGGGCCATCCGGGCCTCGGTGTAGCGGGAGGCGGCGGGGCCGTCGTCGAGGGAGCCGAAGTTGCCGTGCCCGTCCACGAGCGGCAGGCGCATCGCGAAGGACTGGGCGAGGCGGACCATCGCGTCGTAGATCGCGGAGTCGCCGTGCGGGTGCAGCTTGCCCATCACCTCGCCCACGACGCGCGCGCTCTTGACGTGGCCGCGGTCCGGGCGCAGGCCCATCTGGTTCATCATGAACAGGATGCGGCGCTGCACGGGCTTGAGCCCGTCCCGGGCGTCGGGCAGGGCGCGGGAGTAGATCACGGAGTACGAGTACTCGAGGAAGCTCGTCTCCATCTCGGAGGTCACGTCGATGTCGACGATGTTCTCCCGGAAGTCGGCGGGCAGCTCGTCCTCGGCGGACGGGCGGGAGGGCGCACGGCGGCGTGCCATCACAGCGGGGGGTCCTTCGGTCGTGGGTCGGTCCGGGGCGGGCCCGGCGGCTCGGCGTTCGAGATCGTCCGGGGACGCACCGGGACGCACCGTTGACGGTGCAGGTTTGTCTACTAGCCTGAAGTCTATGGTTCCAGAGACCGCGGACACGGACGACGCCGGGCAGTACCCCGAGTACTGGGAGGCCGACGTGATCCTGCGCGACGGCGCGACGGCGCAGCTGCGCCCGATCTCCCCTGAGGACAAGGACGCGCTTCTGGCCTTCCACCAGTCTCAGTCCGAGAACTCCATCTACCTGCGCTTCTTCTCCTACAAGCCGACCCTCTCCGCCCGGGAGCTGGAGCGGTTCACCCGGGTGGACCACCGCGACCGCGTCTGCTTCGTGCTGCTGCTGGGGGACCGCATCATCGGCGTGGGCCGCTACGACCGCACGGACCGGTACGACGACGCCGAGGTCGCGTTCATGATCTCGGACGCCCACCAGGGACGCGGCATCGGCTCGATCCTGCTCGAGCACCTCGCCGCGGCCGCGCGCGAGAACGGGATCGACCACTTCTCCGCGGAGGTCCTGCCCGAGAACCGCAAGATGCTCCGCGTGTTCGCGGAGGCCGGCTACGAGCTCACCCGCAAGTTCGACGACGGCGTGGTGGTGGTGGGCTTCGACATCGACCCGACCGAGAAGTCGCTGGCCGTGATGGCCGCGCGGGAGCACCGCGCCGAGGCCCTGTCCATGGCCGATCTCCTCTCCCCGTCCTCGATCGCCGTGATCGGGGCGTCGCGGGACCCCGGTCACGCCGGGCACGCGCTGGTCGAGCACCTCGTCGCCTCCGGATTCGCCGGCCGGCTCAGCGGGGTGAGTCCCACGCCCTTCGAGCGGTCGGGGATGACCCACGCCACCTCGATCGGGGAGGTCCCCGAACCCGTCGACCTCGCCGTGGTCGCCGTGCCCGTCGACCAGGTGGCCGACGTCGTGGACCAGTGCGGCGCGGCCGGCGTGCGCGCCGTCGTGGTGGTCACGGGCGGGTACGCCGAGGCCGGAGCGGAGGGGCAGGCCCGGCAGACCGAGCTCGTGCGCCGTGCGCGCTCCTACGGGATGCGCGTGGTCGGCCCGGCGAGCCTCGGGCTCTACAGCACGGCCCCGGAGTCCCGCTTCAACGCCTCGATCCTGCCCGCCGTGCCGCGGGAGGGCCCGCTGGGGCTGTTCAGCCAGTCGGGGGCCATCGGCATGATGCTCAACGCCGCCGCGCTGCGCCACGACGTGGGCGTGTCCACGTACCTCTCCGCCGGCAACCGGGCGGACGTCTCCGGCAACGACATGATGCAGTACTGGGAGGACGACGCCGCGACCCGCGCGTGCGGGCTCTACCTGCAGTCCGTGGGCAACCCGCGCAAGTTCTCCCGCATCGCGCGCCGGCTGTCCCTGACAAAGCCCGTGATCGTGGCCAAGAGCGAGGTCACCGGGCTGCGGCTGCCGCCCGGTCACACCGGGCGCACCACCCAGGCCCCGCCGGGGGCCCTGGACGCGATGTTCCGGCAGGCCGGGGTGATCCGCGCCGACACGAGCGAGCACCTGATGGACGTGGCCGGGATCCTCGCCGGCCAGCCCCTGCCCGCGGGCGCCCGCACGGCCCTCGTCTCCAACGCGCTGGCCCTGGGCCAGCTCATGGAGGACCGGTGCATGCAGCTGGGACTGGACGTCGCGGTGACCCAGGCGGGGGTCCGGACCGCGGACGGCGGCGAGGACGCCCTCGAGGCGCTGCGGACGGCCGTGGCCGGCTGCCTCGGCGCCGAGGCCGTCGACGCCGCGGTGGTCACGCTGATGCCGATCCCGGACACCTCGCCGGAGGCCGTGGCCGAGCTCGTGGGCCGCGTGGGGCGGGAGCACGGCAAGACCGTGGTGGTCGTCTTCACGGGCAGCACCGAGCCCGGGGCCGTCTCCGCCCTCCACCACGCCGACGACGGCCTCGACGTGCCGTGCTTCGACTCCCCGGGGGCGGCCCTGCGCGCGCTCGCCAAGGTGGTGGACTACACCCGGTGGCGCGCCCAGGACCAGGGCCGGCTCGCCGAGCCGAAGGGCATCGACGCGGAGGCGGCCGAGACCTTCGTGGAGACCGTGCTGCCCCGGGTCTCCGGCGACGAGCTGCTCGAGCTGGACGGGGACCAGGCGCGGGCGCTGCTGGAGACCTACGGCATCGGCCTGCTGCCCAGCGAGCGGTTCACGGACCCCGAGGACGCCCCGGCCGCCGCCGCCCGGCTCGGCTACCCCGTGGCCCTGAAGACCACCGACCCCAACCTCCGGCACCGCCTGGACCTGGGCGGCGTGCAGCTCAACATCCAGGACGACGGGCAGCTGCGCGCGGCCATCGAGACCATGCACCGGGCGCTCGCCCCCTTCGGCACCTTCGACCTCGAGGTCCAGGCCATGGCCCCCACCGGCCAGTCCGTGGTGCTCCGGGCCATCGAGGACCCCCTCATCGGCCCCGTGGTCTCCTTCGGGATGGCGGGGGACGCGGTGAACCTTCTCGAGGACTGGGCTCACCGGGTCCCGCCGCTCACCGACCAGGACGTGCGGCGGATGGTCCGCGAGCCCAAGGCCTCCCGCAAGCTCTTCGGCCATCAGGGGGTCCCGGCCGCGGACGTCGACCGGCTCGAGGACCTCGTCTCCCGGGTGGCGCTGCTCAAGGACCGGCACCCCGAGATCGCCCGCGTGGAGCTGAACCCCGTGCTCGTCTCCAGCGGATCCGTGACCGTGCTCGGGGCCTCGGTCGGCATCGGCAACGCCCGGCAGCGGACGGACAGCGCGCGCCGGGCCATGCGCAGCTAGGCGGGCCCGGACTTCGTGGCGGACACCATAGCCGGTCGGTACACCCTCATCGACCACATCGCGCGCGGCGGCAGCGGGTCGGTGTGGCGGGCCTGGGACGGCCGGCTCCAGCAGCTGTGCGCGGCCAAGGTGCTGCGCCAGCGCGACTCCGCGGACCTGCTGCGCTTCGCCCGGGAGCAGTCGGTGAAGCTGGACCACCCCAACGTGCTCGCCCCCTACGGGTGGGCCGCGGAGGACGCGCACGTGGTCATCGCGATGCCCCTCGTCCACGGCGGCACCTTGGAGTCCGCGCTGCTCGACAACGGGGCGGCCTCGGTGGAGCTGACCGAGGAGATCCTGGCCCAGCTGCTCCAGGCGCTGCAGTTCGTGCACGCCCAGGGCTGGGTGCACCGGGACGTGAAGCCGGGCAACCTCATGCTGGACAGCACCGGGACGGGCCGGCCCCACGTCCTGCTCTCCGACTTCGGCATCGCCGTGCGCGTCCAGGACGCCCGGCTGACCCGGACGGGCACGGTGGTGGGGACCCCGGGCTACCTGCCCCCGGAGGCCTACGAACTCACCGACCCGGACCCCGCGCAGGACCTCTACGCGGCGGGCATCACCGCGCTGCGGATGCTGGACCCCTCGCTGGAGCCGCAGGAGAGCCTGGGCCCCAACGACGCGCGCGCGGTGGTGGGGGAGCAGGGCGACCTCGCGGAGCACCTCGCGGCGCTGCTCACCCCGGACCCCGCCCAGCGCCGCGACGCGGCCGTGGCCGTGCTCCACGAGCTCACCGCAGGCTCGGCGCGGCGGCGCTTCGACCCGGCCCGCACGCGTGACGGGGAGCCGTTCGAGGTCTTCGACGTCCTCGATCCGCTGCCGGAGCCGTGGGCGAGCCGGGTGCGGACCGGGTGGGACGGCGGGGACGGGACGGCGGGCGCCGAGCTCGGCGGCGGGATCGACGCAGCGGCGGGCGCGGAGGCCGGCGGACCGCTGCCGGACGGACCCGACACGCTGGACACCGGCGCAGGAAGCTCCGGGAGGAGGACGGCCGGCACCCCGGTGGGCGTCGGCGGGGCGGGCGGCACCGGAGCCGATGGCACCGGGGCGACCGGCCACGAGGTGCCGGACCGCGCGGCGGCCGGGAACGGCGGGTCCGGGCACGGCGGCTCCGGAGGGGGCGAGTCCGGCCCTGCCGACGGTGCGGGGCCCGGCACGGGCCCCGGCCGGGACCGCGCGGGCCGCCGGCCGGTCGCGGGAACGCCCACGGAGGCGCTCGCGCCGCCGGCACGGGCCGGGCGGCGCCGCCGCGGCAGCGCCGTGACGGGTGTGTTCGTGGCCCTGGTGGGGATGACCGCCCTGCTCACCGGCTATCTGCTGCTCGACCCCCTGGGCTCCGCGGACCGGGTGCCCGATCCCGGGGCCTCGCCCACGGTGACGCGCAGCACGGACGGGACCCCCAGCCCAGCGCCGGAGGAGAGCCCCGTGGTGCTGGAAAGGGTCTGCGAGGACACCGGTGGCGGGCAGGAGCGCTGCTACTTCCGCGTGCCCTGAGGGCCCGTGTTGGGAACGGACGCGGCCGTGGGGGAAAATGGCCCCCATGACGTATTCAGGTGAGCGCGGCCAGCGGCTGGTCGAGGACATCAACAAGGCCGGCTTCTACCCGCAGCTGGTGATCGACGTGGTCCAGGACTCCCTGGACGGCCGGTCCCCGGTCTCCCACCTCGTGCAGCTGGAGACCCACATCGACCGGACCGAGGTGCACCGCCACACCACCGTGCTGGTGCTCGCCGAGGACGTGCTGCACGTGACGCACGTGGACGACGAGGAGTTCGACGAGAGCGGCCGGGACGTCGTGGCACGGGTCTCCACGGAGACGGTCGGCATCTCCCAGATCCGCTCGGTCACGCTGAGCTACTCGTACTACCAGCCGGCCAACTACCGGCCGGACAGCCCGATCTCCGAGGTCACCCTCGCCATCGCGTGGACGGGCACCCTGCACGTGGACCTGGCGCCCGCGCTGTGCGAGGACCCCCAGTGCCAGGCCGACCACGGCTACACCGGCACGGCCGCCCGGGAGGACATCGTGCTGCGGATCAGCGCGGAGGCCGACGGCCCGACCGCCGTGGAGGGGGCGCGGGAGTTCGCGCGCACGCTGCGCCGGGCCAATCTCGCCCCGCTGACCGACGGCGCGCAGATCGCCCAGCCGGCCCACGGCCGCACGGCGGCCCCCCGGCGGGCGGCCGCCGCCACTCCCCGCACCCGGTTCACCGACCGGTTCACCGGCCGGGACAGCGGCGCCGCCCGGTGAGGGCGGTCCAGGAGGTCCTGCCCGCGCTGCCCGCCGACCTGCCGGGGCCGCCGCGCTACGGCAGCCGCTCGGTCGCGGAGGTCCTGTCCTCGGCCGCGGCGACCCTGGGCGTGCCCGGCTTCCGGGACGCGCTGGGGCTGCCCTCCGCCCGGAGGGTCGTCGTCGTCATGGTGGACGGACTCGGGCGGGCCCAGCTGCGGGCCCGCGCCGGCCACGCCCCCGGCCTGGCCGGCGCGCCGCATCTGGCCACCCTGGATGCGGCGTTCCCCACGACGACGGCGGCCTCCCTGGCCTCTCTCGGCACGGGCGCCGCTCCCGGGGCGCACGGCCTCGTGGGCTACGACGTGCTGGACCCCGACCGGGACCGGGTCGTGAACCAGCTCGGCGGCTGGGACGCCGCCGTGGACCCCCGCACGTGGCAGCCGCTGCCCACGGTGCTCGAGCGCGCCGCCGAGCACCTCGACGTGGTCACGGTCAGCCGGGGCAGGTTCGCCGGCTCCGGGCTCACCGACGCCGCCCTGCGCGGCGGCCGGTTCATGGCCGCGGAGGGACCGGCGGCGCGGGTCAGCACCGCGCTCGACCAGCTCGCCGCGGGGCGCGACACCCTCATGTACTTCTACTGGGACGAGCTCGACCGCACCGGCCACGCCCGGGGCTGGGAGTCCTGGGAGTGGACGGCCCAGCTCGAGGAGCTCGACGCGTCCCTGCGCCGGCTGGTCGCCCGGGTGCCGGCCGGCACCACGGTGCTGGTGACCGGTGACCACGGCATGGTGGACGTCCCCCGGGACGCCCGCGTCGACTTCTCCGAGCTGCCCGGGCTGCTGGACGGCGTCCGGCACACGGCCGGCGAGCCCCGGGCGGTGCAGCTGCACCTGCAGCCGGACGCGACGGCACAGGACGTCCGGTCGCTCGTGGCCGCCTGGCGCGAGCAGTTCGGGTCCCGGGTGTGGGTCCTCTCCCGGGAGGCCGCTCTCGACGCCGGCTACTTCGGCCCGCCGGCGCTCGTGCGCGACGCGGTGCGCGGGCGCATCGGCGACCTCCTCGTGCTGGCGCGGGAGCCCCTGGCGCTGTTCGACCTGGGCCGGCTCCGCCCGAGCGTCCTGTCCATGGTCGGCCAGCACGGCTCGCTCACCCGCGCCGAGCGGGAGGTCCCGCTGCTGCGCCTGGCCTGAGCGACCCGCGCCCGGGGACCTGCGCGCGGGGAGCGGTGCCCGAGCCGCTGCGCCCGGCCTGAGCGGCCCGCGCCCGGGAAGCGGCGGCCGAGCCGCTGCGCCCGGGGCCTCGACCGGGGGCGCGGGCTCAGGGCGCGAGCGAGGCGTCCCCGTCGGTGTCCTCCTCGGTCGACGGTGCGGCCCCGGCCGCACCGGCGCCTTCGTCGTCCGGGCCTTCGCCGTCGGGGTCCCCTTCGTCCAGGTTGCCGTCCTCCGTGCTGTCACCGTCGACCTCCGCGGGCGCTCCGGGGGTCGCGGGGCCGGGCTCCGGCGAGGACGGCGGTGGCGGCGCGGGGGGTGCGGGAGCCGGCGCGGGAAGCACGGGCTGCGGCGGGGCGGGGGCGGGAACGACGGGCGCGGGCACGACCGGTTCGGGGACCACGGGCGCCGGGGGGACGTACGGCGCCGGCGGCGCCACCGGAGCCGGTGGCGGCGGGGCGGGCTCCTCCGCCGAGGGGCTCGGCGTGGGGGAGGGCGTGCGCGAACGGGACGGCGTGGGCGAGGCGGTGGGTGTGGCGGTCGGCGACCTGGTCACCGTGGGGGCGGGGGTGAACCCGGCCTCCTGGCCCGCGCCGAAGAGGTCGCGCCCCACTCCGCCCAGGTAGAGCGCCGCGACCCCGGCCAGCACCACGAGCACGACCGCGCCGAGGACCAGCCCGGCGACGAACCGTCCCGGGCCGGATCCCCGGACGAGCTCGGCCGGCGTCTCCGGCGTGCCGGAGGCGCCGCGGACGCCGGCGTCGCCGGGCTCCGGGCCGGCGGCGTCGCGCTCGTCGTCCCCGAAGAGGTCGTCCTGGATGGAATTGCCCATGTCGTGCTGCCCCTGACGTGGTGTCGTCCGTCCGGGCCGCACGCGGGATGGGGGAGCGCGCGGACCCGGAGGAACGGCGCGGAGCCGTCCCCTGCTGCGTGCACTCTAACCCGTGCCCGCCCGGCGGCGTCGGACGGCACGCACCGGCGCCGGGGGCTCAGTCGGACGAGCTGCCGAAGACGATCTCGTCCCAGCTGGGCACCGAGGACCGGGCGGCGCGCCGGGCCTTGGCCGTCTTGTTGCGCGGGCGGGGCCGTTCGGGCGTGGCCTCCTCCGCGGGACCGGAGTCCTCGGGCTCCTCGCCGGGGACCGCGGGGGCCCCGGCGGCGGGGCGGTCGCCGGGGGAGTCCTCGCCCGGGACGTCCCGGCTCGTGGAGTCCTCGGCCCCGGGGGCCGCATCGCCGGAGTCGTCCGCGTCCGGCCGCGCCCCGGAACGGTCGGCGTCGACGCCGTCGCTCGGCTCCCGCCCGTCCTGCTGGGCAGCCTCCTGGGCGCCGTTCCGCGCGGGCGGCTCCTCGACGAGCTCTCCGGTGGGCAGGTCGGCGGGCTGCTCGGCGAGCCGGTCGATCGGCTGCTCCGCCGTGCGGGCCGAGGGCTCCCCGACCGGCTCCGGGGCGGCGCCGGTCTCGGGGAACCGGGTGGCCGGCTGGTAGGGACGGTCGAAGACGGAGCTGTCCTCGGGGGCAGAGAGAGGGCGGGGCCGCCGCTCGACGTGCCCCATGCCGCGGCCCAGGATCTCGGCCAGGGCGTCGTCCCCGTCGGCGTCCTCGCCGATGCGCTGCCCGCGGCGGGCCTGCAGGACGTCCAGCAGGTCGTCGGCCTCCACGGCGGACCGGCGCAGCTGCGTGAGCTCGGGGTCGAGGCCCCCGTCCAGGACGCCGAGGCCCGTGCCGAGCGGCGTGTCCGGGGTGCCGGCCTCCGTGAGGGCCTCGGCCCACGCGTTCGCCGGCCGGACGCTCTGGTTCGCCGGGTTGTAGAGCCACTCGGCCAGCGGCTCGTCGTGGGCGGGCGCGGCGGAGCGGTCGACCACCGAGAACCGGGCGACCACCGCCCACAGGTGGTCCTCCCGCTGCCACGAGTCCCACTCGAGGGAGGACGGGTCCACCCCGAGGTCGGCGGCCCGGTGGGCGACGGCGCGGCCCAGGGTGAGGGGCTCGCCCTCGAAGACGGAGTGGTAGCCGCGGTGCGCGGAGCGGTCCTCGATCTCGACCTTCTGGGCCTCGGTGGCGACGTGGGCGCGCTCGGCGAGGATCGGCCACTCGTAGCGGCGGACCCGGGCCGCCTCCCAGCCGCTCTCGGCCACGATCTCCTCGACCGTGGCCCCGGAGCGGAACCGGGCCTGGATCTCGCGGGGCCCGAACTGGCCCGTTCCCCGCTGGCGCGCGCCCGGCAGCCGCCGGGCGCGCTGGACGGCCAGGCGCAGCTCCTGGTCGATCCGCAACAGGTGGCGGGTGCCTGCCTGGTCCTCGACGACCAGGTGCTCACCGTCGTCGTGCACACCTGCCAGGCGCAACTGCTCCATGCTGTCATTCCTCCGGGGTGGTTCTCGGGTGCGCTCGGGGTCGTCGAGCGGGCGCTGCGGGGCGGGTCCGTCGGTCGCGGCCGACGTGCCGGCCGGGACCCGCCCCCAATCCTACTGGCCGTCGCACGACCCCGGCCGGAGGCCGTCCGCGGACGGCCTCCGGCCGCGTGCTCATGGGCCTCGGGGTGGTTGGATTTTTGCCCTCGGATGGTGAACAATCTACGCGACACAGAGCCCGGTGGGCGGCGCAGAGCCGTGCCGGAGCCCGCCCTCGGACCCCCATTGGAGCGAAGACCGGACATGGCCACTGATTACGACGCGCCGCGCAAGCAGGACGACGAGCTCAAGGAGGACTCGATCGAGGAGCTGCAGACGCGCCGCACCGATCCCCAGTCCGGCAGCGTCGACGAGGACGAGGCGGCCGCTGCCGAGAGCTTCGAGCTGCCCGGCGCGGACCTCTCCAACGAGGAGCTGTCCGTCGTCGTGCTGCCGGCCCAGGAGGACGAGTTCACCTGCGGCTCGTGCTTCCTGGTGCGCCACCGCTCCCAGATCGCCCAGGACAGGGGCGGGGTGAAGTACTGCGTCGAGTGCGTGGGCTGAGCCCCGCAGGGTCGAGCTCGTCCGAGCACCGGAAGAACCCCGCCGCGACGGTCGTCGCGGCGGGGTTCTTCCGCGCGGAGGTGCCGGCCGCGCTCACGGGCGCTCGGAGAGCACCTCGACGATCTGCTCGGGGTGCCGGGTCGAGGTGAGCCAGTAGGGCGTGGGGTCCACGGGGTCGGTGATCCGGATCCGCACCACCGGGCCCACGGACGCCCGGAAGTTCATGAAGGCCCGTCCGTCCAGCTCGGGGCCGCGGACCCGGCGGACGTCGTCGCCGCGGAAGGCCTCGGCCTCGCCCACGAACCGCCGCTCGATGCGGGCCCGGCCGACCTGCAGGGACTCGCCGGTGACGACGATGCTGGTGCTGGAGGCCACGAGGGCCACGGCGGTGCCGCCGCCGACGACGACGGCCGCCGCTCCGGCCACCCACGGGTCGATCGGGGCGAGCGCCACCAGGGCGACGACGGCCGCGAAGAGCACGAGCAGCCACATCCACCACGCGGGGGTGAGCTTCTCCTCGTAGAGGATCTCGGCACCGGACCGCTCGGAGGAGGGCCGGCGGGGCTCGCGGGGGCCGTCGGCCGGGGACGCACTGGAGGACGCAGTTCGGGACATGGCTCTAGCGTCTCACGACTGCGCCCGGGGTCCGGCGCGTTAGAGTGGGGCACTGTGAACGACCAGTCGACAGGCCACCGGCCCCCGTCGGGCAACGGGCGCCCGCTCAGCATCGCGCTGCAGGCCCTCGACCCGGAGCTTCCCCTGCCCGCCTACGCGAAGCCCGGAGACGCCGGCGCCGACCTGCGCTCGCGCCAGGACGTGGTCCTCGGCCCGGGGGAACGGGCCCTGGTGCCCACCGGCGTGGCGATCGCGCTCCCCGAGGGGTACGCCGGGTTCGTGCACCCCCGGTCGGGACTCGCGGCCCGGCACGGCATCACGGTGGTCAACGCCCCGGGCACGGTGGACTCCGGCTACCGTGGCGAGATCATGGTCACCCTGCTCAACACGGACGGGTCCGAGCCCTTCACGGTCCGCCGCGGCGACCGCATCGCCCAGCTCGTCGTCCAGCGCGTCGAGCAGGCCGCCTTCGAGGTCGTCGACGTGCTGCCCGGCTCGGCGCGCGGCGGCACGGGCTTCGGCTCCAGCGGCACCGCCTGAATCCACCAGCCGCCCCCCACGAGCTCACGCCACGAGCCGGCACCGCGTGCCGGCGGAGGAGAACGACAACATGTTCGGTCGCAAGAAGAACAAGTCCGCGGCGCAGGACGCCGCCGCCCAGCAGCCGGAGGCCGCGCCGAGCGCGGAGGACGCCGCGGCGGCGCGGCGCCGGGAGCCGCAGGGCCCGCTCGACGTCTCCCAGGTCGACGACCGCGACGGCTACCTCGACCTCGGCGCCGTGCTCGTGCGTCCCCGCAAGGGGCTGGGCGTGCGGCTGGAGGTGGACGAGCGCACGCAGCGCCCCCGCGCCGTCGCCCTGGACCTCGACGGCGGCTCGGTCCAGGTCCAGGCCTTCGCGGCGCCCCGCTCCGAGGGGCTGTGGGACGAGGTCCGCCGCGAGCTCGTGCAGTCGCTGCGCACGGGCAACGGCGAGCCGGCGGTCGAGGAGGGGCCCTTCGGGCTCCAGGTCGTGACCCGCTTCCCGGCCACGGCCTCCGATGGGACCCAGGGCTTCCGCCTCGCCCGCTTCGTGGGCGTCGACGGTCCGCGCTGGTTCCTGCGGGCCGTGTTCACGGGCACCGCTGCGGTGACCGCGGAGTCGGCCGCGGCCCTCGACGAGGTCGTGCGCGAGCTGGTCGTGGTGCGCGGCGACCGGCCCATGCCTCCCCGGGAGCTGCTCACGCTGGTCGTGCCCGAGGACGCGGTCCGCGGGCCCGCCCCGGAGCCGGAGCAAGAGCCGGAGCCCGTGCGCCCGCCGCGGCGGGGCCCCGAGATCACCGAGATCGGCTGAGCCATGACGAGAGCAGGCAACGGGGACGCCCGGCCGACGCCGGGGACGGGGGCCATCGACGTGGTCGCCGAGGCGCCCGTGCGCGCGGGCGACCTCGACCCCTCGACCGCCGCCGGGGGACGCCGCCGGGTGATGGCGACCGGTCTCGTGGTGGAGGTGACCGTGCCCCCGGTGACCGGCGCGCAGAACTTCACCGCCCTGCTCGCGCCCGACTGCCCGCAGGCGCCGGGCGACGCGGACCCGGTCGCCCCCCGGCCGCTGCGCCTCGTGTGGCACGGGCAGCGCACCGTGCCGGGCGTCACCGCGGGGACGAGGCTGCGCTGCGTGGGCGTGGTGAGCTTCCGGGACGGGCGCCCCTCGATGTTCAACCCGCGCTACGAGATCATTGCGAAGCAGGTCAGCAGATGACGGACCCCCAGGACCCCGGGAGCATCGCCGGCGAGCCCCGCCGCGGCCAGGACGTGGAGCGCTCGATGGCCGCCTACGCCGCGCGCTCGGGCATGCGCCGCAAGGACAACGGTCAGCTCGACGTGCTGCACGCCGTCGGCGGCTGGCGCGGACTGGCCGAGACGATCCTGCCGGGCGTCGTGTTCCTCGCCGTGCTGCTCGTCGGCAACACCCTCGGGGTGGCGCTCGTCGCGTCCCTGGGCACGGCCGCCCTGTTCACCGTGCTGCGCCTCGTCCAGCGCCAGAGCCTCGTGCAGGCCGTGTCCGGCTTCGTGGGCGTGGGCGTCTGCGCGCTGTTCGCGCGGGCCACCGGTGAGGCGCTGGACTACTACGTCCCCGGCTTCTGGATCAACGCGACCTGGTTCGGGGGGCTCGGCGTGTCCCTGCTCGCCCGCTGGCCGCTGCTCGGCGTCTTCTACGGCTACATCCGCGGGGAGGGCGCGCACTGGCGCGACGTCCCGGTGCGCCGTCGCGCCTACCAGGTGGCCACGGTCATGCTCATGGCGCTGTTCGCGGCCCGCCTCCTCGTGCAGGTGCCCCTGTACCTCGCGGAGAATCTCACCGGCCTGGGCGTGGCGCGCCTGGTCATGGGTGTGCCCCTGTACGCGCTGACCCTGTGGCTCGCGTGGCTCGTCTCCCGGCCCCCGGAGCAGATCGCCGCCCAGGAGCAGGACACCCCCTGAGACCCGCCGCCGGGCTCAGGCCCGGTGGGGCTCGTGCCGGCCGGCGGTCGTGAACATCGCGCGCAGCTGCGCCTCGCCCTCCGTGGTGGAGACGAAGAAGAGCTGGTCGGCGCCCTCGACCACGTCGTCCCCCGAGGGGGTGATGGGGACCCCGTCGCGCAGGATGGCGACGAGCGTCACGTCCGGCGGCCACGGCACCTGGGAGACCATCGTGGCGATGATCGGGTGCTCGTGCGGCACCGTGTAGGCGGACAGGGTCGCCCCGCCGGTCTGCAGGGTCAGCAGCCGCACCACGTCGCCGACCTCGACCGCCTCCTCCACGAGGGCGGTCATCAGCCGCGGCGTGGACACGGCCACGTCCACGCCCCACGCGTCGTCGAAGAGCCACTCGTTCTTGGGGTTGTTGACCCGGCCCACCGTGCGGGGCACGCCGAACTCGCTGCGCGCCAGGAGGGACACCACGAGGTTCGCCTTGTCGTCGCCCGTGGCGGCGACGACGACGTCGGTCTCCTCCAGCCCGCCCTCCCGCAGTGTGGAGAGCTCACAGGCGTCCCCGATGATCCACTGGGCGCCTCGCAGGTCCGAGCGGCCGATGACCTCGGGCTTCTCGTCGAAGATCACCACCTCGTGCTGGTGGGAGAGCAGCTCCCGGGCGATCGAGGCGCCCACGGCGCCGGCGCCCACGATGACCACGCGCATCAGGATCCTCCCCGGGAGGTGTCGTCGGAGCCGGGAGCGTCGTCGGACTCCCGGCGCAGGGAGTTGGCGAAGTCGAGCACGTCCGGGCCGGGCGGGCGGGACAGCACGCGGGACACGGCCTCGACGTCGTCGGTGCGCATCATGGCGTGCACCACGTCGCCCTGCTGGTAGCTCATGTCGGGGCCCGGCAGGACGCCCTCCCCGAAGCGCGTCACGAACGCGATCCGCACCCCCGTGGCCTCCTGGATCGCATCCAGGTGCAACCCGGACCACGAGTCGTCCAGGGACAGCTCGCCGAGCTGCAGCCGTCCCGAGGCCTCGCGGAAGTCGGCCGTGATCGTCTGCTCGGGAAGGATCCGGCGCAGCGCCTGGTCGGCGCTCCAGCGCACGGCGGCGACGGTGGGGATCCCCAGCCGCTGGTAGAACTCCGCTCGGGAGGGGTCGTAGATGCGGGCCACCACGTGGCGGACCTTGAACGTCTCGCGCGCTACGCGCGCCGCGATGATGTTGGAGTTGTCCCCGCTCGAGACGGCCGCGAAGGCGTAGGCCTCCTCGATCCCGGCCCGGCGCAGCACCTCCTGGTCGAAGCCGAGGCCGGTGACCTTCTTGCCCTCGAAGGACCTGCGCAGCCGCCGGAAGGCGCGGTCGTCCTGGTCGATCACCGCCACGGTGTGCCCGGAGTCCTCGAGGGCGTGGGCGACCATCACGCCGACGCGTCCCACTCCCATGATCACGAAATGCGCCATGCCTCTCAGCCTAGGTCACCCCGGAGGCGCGGCTCGCACGGGGTGCGGCGGACAATCGGTGCGGGACGGACTACCGTGGGGAGCCGTGCAGAGCATTCCCCGGGCGCTGAGGCGTGCACTCGTCGGCAAGCCCATCCACAACGAGCGGTTCAGCGACGCCGTGCTGCCCAAGCGCACGGCGCTGCCGGTCTTCTCGGCGGACGCCCTCTCCTCGGTGGCCTACGCCCCCGACGAGATCATCCTCACCCTCGCCCTCGCGGGGACCACGGCCGTGGCGGTCTCCCCGTGGGTGGGCCTGGCCGTGCTCGTGGTGCTCACCGTGGTGATCACCGCCTATCGGCAGAACGTGCGCGCCTACCCCTCCGGCGGCGGCGACTACGAGATCGTCTCCAAGAACCTCGGCCGGACCGCGGGGGTGGGCGTGGGCGCGGCCCTGATGGCCGACTACGCCCTCGTCGTGGCGGTGTCCATGGCCACCGCCGCCCAGTACGTCACGGCGGCGCTGCCCGCGCTCGCCGGGCGGCGGGTGGAGCTGGCCGTGGCCGGGATCCTCTTCGTGGGGCTGCTCAACCTGCGCGGCCTGAAGTTCATGGGCCGGGCCGCGGCCGTGCCCACCTACTTCTTCCTCGCCGTCCTGACCGCGCTGCTGCTCGTCGGCCTGGGCCAGGACCTCACCGGTTCCCTGGGGGACGCCCCCAGCGCCGGCCGGGAGGTCCTGCCGGCCGCAGGCTTCGACGCCGGGCTGGCCGGTCTGGCGGGCGCGCTGCTGGTGCTCCGGGCCTTCTCCTCCGGGGCCGTGGCGCTGACCGGTGTGGAGACCATCGCCAACTCGGTGCCGTACTTCCGCAAGCCCCGCGCCGCCAACGCGGCGGCCACGCTGGGCGTGCTCGGTGCGCTCTCGGCGGCCCTGCTGGCGGGCGTGCTGTACCTCGCCGACCGCACGGACGTCGTGGTGGTCGGCGACCCGGAGGAGCAGCTGCTCGTCGACGGCCGGCTCGCCGGCCCCGACTTCTTCCAGGACCCCGTGCTGGGCCAGCTCGCCAGGACCGTCTTCGGCACCGACTCCCTGTGGTTCTTCGTGCTCGTCGCCGCGACCGTGGGGGTGCTGATCCTCGCCGCGAACACCGCCTTCTCCGGCTTCCCCACGCTGGCGTCCCGGTTGGCGCGGGACGCCTTCCTGCCCCGGCAGCTGCAGGCGCGCGGGGACCGCTTCGCGTTCACCAACGGCATCCTGCTGCTGCTGCTCGTCGCCGTGGTCCTCACCGTGGCGTTCGGCGCCAACGTCAACAGCCTCATCCAGCTCTACATCGTCGGCGTGTTCGTCTCCTTCACGCTCACCCAGGCCGGCATGGTCCGGCACTGGGCGCACGTCCGGCGGATGCGCCCGCACCCCGGGGTCCGCCGCGAGCTGTTCCTGCGCCGGGCCGTGGCCCTGATCGCCTTCGTGCTGTGCGCGGCGGTGCTCGTCGTCGTGCTCGTCACCAAGCTCACGCAGGGCGCGTGGATCACCATCGTGGCCATCGTGGTGCTCAGCGCCGTCATGGCGGGGGTGCGGCGGCACTACGACGCCGTGGACGCCGAGCTCGCGCTGCAGCCCGACTCCCCGGTCCGGGCCCTGCCCTCCCGGGTGCACGCCATCATCTACGTCTCCTCCGTGCGCAAGCCACTCATGCGCGCCCTGGCCTACGCCCGCGCGTCCCGGCCCTCGACCCTCGAGGCGGTCGTGGTGGACACCAACGCCGCCGCCACCCGCCGGATCCTCGACGAGTGGCGGCGCCTCGAGATCCCGGTCCCCGTGACCGTGCTCCACGCGCCCTACCGGGACACCATCGACCCGGTCCTCGACCACGTGCGCGGAGTGCGCCGCAAGTCGCCCCGGGACCTGGTCGTGGTGTATCTGCCCGAGTACGTGGTGCGGCACCGCTGGGAGCGGCTGCTGCACAACCAGGCCATCCGGCCGCTGCGGGCCCGCCTGCACCAGGAGCGCGGGGTCATGACGGCCTCCGTGCCCTGGCACCTGTCCTCCGCCTCCGGCCAGGACACGGGCCCCGAGTCCGCCCCCGAGCAGAGAGCGCCACGCCCGTGACCCCGTCCCGCCCCCCGGCCCCCGCCGAGCCCGCCGAGCCCACCGAGCCCGCCGGACCCGTCGAGCTCGAGCTGCGCCTGGGCCCCGTCGCCCACGGCGGCCACACCGTGGCCCGCACCGGCGAGGGCCGCGTGGTGTTCGTCCGCCACGGCCTGCCCGGCGAGCTCGTCCGCGTCCGCCTCACCGACAGCGGCCCCGCGGCCCGGTTCTGGCGCGGCGACGTCGTGGCCGTCCACGAGGCGGACCCCCACCGGCGGGCCGAGCACGTGTGGGCCCCGGCCGACCCGCTGCTGACCTGGCGGCGCGGCGAGCCGCCCGTCGGCGGCGCGGAGTTCGGCCACGCCGAGCTGGAGGCCCAGCGCGCCCTCAAGGCCGCTGTCGTCACCGAGCAGCTCACCCGCCTGGCCGGGCTCGAGGTCGGGGTCGACGTCGAGGCCATGCCGGGGGAGGACCCGCAGGGCCGCGGCTGGCGCACCCGCGCGCACTTCGCCGTCGACCCCGCCGGACGGGTCGGCATGCACCCCCACCGCAGCGCGGCCGTCGTCCCGGTGGACGCCTTCCCGCTCGTGGTCCCCGCCATCGACGCACTGCGGCTCGGGCGGCTCGACCTGCGCGGGACGGAGCGGGTCGACGTCGCGGCCCCCGCCGACGGCGGGACGCCGCTGGTGCACCTGAGCCTCGCCGCCGGGGCCGACCGGCACCGGCTGCGCCGCGAGCTCGCACGACTCACCGCGGACCGGGACGTCTCCGTCACCGCCCGCGCCGAGGGGGAGCGCGAGACCGAGACGTGGGCGGGACAGCCGTCCGTCGACGAGCACGTGGGCCCGCACCGGTGGGAGGTCTCCGCCGAGGGGTTCTGGCAGATCCACCGTGCCGCGCCCGCGCTGCTGCACCGGGAGGTTCCCGCGGCCGCGGGGGCCCGCCCCGGGGAGCACGCCCTCGACCTCTACGCCGGCGCCGGCCTGTTCACGGCCGCGCTCGCGGACGCCGTGGGCGGGACGGGCACCGTCGTGGCGGTCGAGGGCTCGCCGGTCACCAGCGCCGACGCCCGTCGCGCTTTCGCCGGCCGGCCGGAGGTCCGCGTCGAGCGGGGCAGCGTCGACAAGGTGCTGGCGCGGACCTGGCCACGGGCGGCGCCGGCCCGTGGCCGCGGCCGCCCGGCCCGGGGCGGCGGCGCGGCCCGCCCCGACGTCGTGGTCCTGGACCCGCCCCGGGCGGGCGCCGGACGGACCGTCGTGGACCAGCTCGTCGCGCTCGCCCCGCGCCGGATCGCGTACCTCGCGTGCGACCCGGCCACGCTGGCGCGGGACCTGGGCCGGTTCCGCCGCGCGGGGTGGCACGTGCGGTCGGTGCGCGCCTTCGACATGTACCCGAACACCCACCACGTCGAGACGCTGGCGGTCCTGGAGCCCTGACGGGCGCCCCGTCCTCTGCGTGACGGCGGCCGGAGGGGCGTTTCGGAGTCACCGGTCTCACACGGGCTACACTGACAGGTGATTGTTCACGGGAGAACCACCGGCGCTCCGCCGGTGTCCTCCTGCGGGCGTTTCCAAGACGGTGGCGAGAGGAGTTCCACGCATATGAGCACGGTGGACAGCTTCGGGGCCAAGGGCGTTCTCGACGTCAAAGGCACCGAGTACGAGATTTTCCGACTGAACACGCTGGAGGGTGCGCAGAAGCTCCCGTACAGCCTGAAGGTTCTGCTCGAGAACCTGTTGCGCACCGAGGACGGCGCCAACATCACCTCCGAGCACATCGAGGCCCTGGCCAACTGGGACCCCACGGCGGAGCCCAGCATCGAGATCCAGTTCACCCCGGGTCGCGTGATCATGCAGGACTTCACGGGCGTGCCCTGCATCGTGGACCTCGCCACCATGCGCGAGGCCATCGCGGACCTCGGCGGCGACCCCACCCGCGTGAACCCGCTCGCCCCGGCTGAGCTCGTGATCGACCACTCCGTGCAGATCGACTCCTTCGGCACCTCGGACTCGATCGGGATCAACATGGACATCGAGTACCAGCGCAACGGGGAGCGCTACCAGTTCCTGCGCTGGGGCCAGACCGCGTTCGACGACTTCAAGGTCGTCCCCCCGGGCATGGGCATCGTCCACCAGGTCAACATCGAGAACCTGGCCCGCGTCGTGATGACCCGCGAGGTCGACGGCGTGCTGCGCGCCTACCCGGACACCTGCGTGGGCACCGACTCGCACACCACCATGGAGAACGGCCTCGGCGTGCTCGGCTGGGGCGTGGGCGGCATCGAGGCCGAGGCCGCGATGCTCGGCCAGCCCATCTCCATGCTCATCCCGCGGGTCGTGGGCTTCAAGCTGACCGGCCAGATCCCGGCCGGCGCCACCGCCACCGACGTGGTGCTGACCATCACCGAGATGCTGCGCAAGCACGGCGTGGTCGGCAAGTTCGTCGAGTTCTACGGCGAGGGCGTCGGAGCGGTGCCCCTGGCCAACCGCGCCACCATCGGCAACATGAGCCCCGAGTTCGGCTCCACCGCCGCGATCTTCCCGATCGACGACGTCACCCTCGAGTACCTGCGCCTGACCGGACGCTCCGACGAGCAGATCGACCTCGTCGAGGCGTACGTCAAGGAACAGGGCATGTGGCACGACCCGTCCGAGGAGATCGCCTTCTCGGAGTACCTCGAGCTGGACCTCTCCACCGTGGTCCCCTCGATCTCCGGGCCGAAGCGGCCGCAGGACCGGATCGCGCTCACCGAGGCGAAGGCCCAGTTCCACGAGGACCTGCAGAACTACGCCACGAGCGTGGACGACAACGCCTCCGGCAACACCCCGGACGACCAGTCTGCCCAGTCCTTCCCGGCCTCCGACGCGCCGGCCTACATGCCGGAGCACAGCCACACCAAGAACGAGGAGCCGCGCGAGCACCACGCCTACGTGGAGTCCGACCGGCCGTCGAAGCTGGTCCCCGTGACCATGCCCGACGGCCGCGAGTTCGAGCTCGACCACGGCGCGGTCTCGATCGCGTCGATCACGTCGTGCACCAACACCTCGAACCCGTCCGTCATGATGGCCGCGGCGGTGCTGGCGCGCAACGCGGTCGAGAAGGGGCTCAAGGCCAAGCCGTGGGTCAAGACCTCGATCGCGCCGGGCTCGAAGGTCGTCACCGACTACTACGAGAAGTCCGGTCTGGTCCCGGCACTGGAGGAGCTCGGCTTCTTCGTCGTGGGCTACGGCTGCACCACCTGCATCGGCAACTCCGGTCCCCTCGAGGACGAGATCTCCCAGGCCATCCAGGACAACGACCTGGCCGTGACCTCGGTGCTCTCGGGCAACCGCAACTTCGAGGGCCGGATCAACCCGGACGTGAAGATGAACTACCTGGCGTCCCCGCCACTGGTCATCGCCTACGCCCTGGCCGGCAACATGGACTTCGACTTCGAGAACGAGTCCCTGGGCCAGGACGCCGACGGCAACGAGGTGTACCTCAAGGACATCTGGCCGGACCCGGCCGAGGTGCAGAAGATCATCGACGCGTCCATCGACACCGAGATGTTCACCTACCAGTACGGCACCATCTTCGACGGCGACGAGCGCTGGCAGAACCTGGACACCCCCACCGGCAAGACGTTCGAGTGGGACCCCGAGTCCACCTACGTCCGCAAGCCCCCGTACTTCGAGGGCATGACGATGGAGACGACCCCGGTCGAGGACATCACGGGTGCCCGCGTGCTGCTGAAGCTGGGCGACTCGGTCACGACCGACCACATCTCCCCGGCGGGCTCGTTCAAGTCCGACACCCCGGCCGGCAAGTACCTCATCGAGAACGGGGTCCAGCGCAAGGACTTCAACTCCTACGGCTCGCGCCGCGGCAACCACGAGGTCATGATCCGGGGCACCTTCGCCAACATCCGGATCAAGAACCAGCTCCTGGACGGCGTGGAGGGCGGCTACACCCGCGACTTCACGCAGGAGGGCGGCCCGCAGGCCGCCGTCTACGACGCCTCGATCAACTACCAGCAGGCCGGCGTCCCGCTGGTCGTGCTGGGCGGCAAGGAGTACGGCTCCGGGTCCTCGCGCGACTGGGCCGCGAAGGGCACCTCCCTGCTGGGCGTCAAGGCCGTCGTCGCCGAGAGCTACGAGCGCATCCACCGCTCGAACCTCATCGGCATGGGCGTGCTCCCGCTGCAGTTCCCGGCCGGTGAGTCCGCGGACTCCCTCGGCCTGGACGGCACGGAGACCTTCGACATCCAGGGCGTGACCGGGCTCAACGAGGGCACCACCCCGAAGACGCTCAAGGTCACCGCCACGAAGGAGGACGGCTCCACCGTCGAGTTCGACGCGGTCCTGCGCATCGACACGCCGGGCGAGGCGGACTACTACCGCAACGGCGGCATCCTCCAGTACGTGCTCCGGAACATCGCGAAGTCCTGATCCCAGGGCGTTCGCAGCACGCAGGGGCCCGGTCCGGGAACGGACCGGGCCCCTGCGTGCTGACGGGCCTGTCGGGGCGAACGAGTAGGATCGGGGAAGCGCGCCGCCCCGGGCCTCCGGGGGCCAGCGGCGCGAGCGACCACGACGCCGAGGACTGCGGGAGAAACCATGAGCGTGCTGGAGCGGGTGTCCGGGCCCGAGGACCTCGCGGGGCTGAGCCGAGCGGAGCTGGGCCGGCTGGCGGAGGAGATCCGCGAGTTCCTCGTCACTCACGTCTCCGCCACGGGCGGTCACCTGGGGCCCAACCTGGGGGTCGTCGAGCTGACCCTCGGGGTGCACCGGGTCTTCGACTCGCCCCGGGACTCCGTCGTCTTCGACACCGGGCACCAGTCCTACGTGCACAAGCTGCTCACCGGCCGCAAGAACTTCGAGACCCTGCGCCAGGAGGGCGGTCTCGCGGGCTACCCGGACCGCCGGGAGTCCGAGCACGACATCGTCGAGTCCTCGCACGCGTCGTCGTCCCTGTCCTGGGCCGACGGCATCTCGCGCGGCTACGCCATGACCGGCCAGCACGACCGGCACACGGTCGTGCTGGTGGGGGACGGGGCGCTGACCGGCGGCATGGCCTGGGAGGCCGTCAACAACATCGCCTCCGACCGCGACCGCAAGGTCGTCATCGTGGTCAACGACAACGGCCGCTCCTACGCTCCGACCGTGGGCGGCTTCGCCAACCACCTCGCGGAGCTCCAGGCCAGCGTGCAGCAGGGCGTGGACGCCGTGCGCACCGACCGCCGCTACGAGCAGACCCTCGAGACCGTCAAGGACCTGCTGAAGCATTCCGGCCCGGTGGGGGAGATGTTCTACCGGGGCCTGCACGGGATGAAGCAGGGCATCAAGGACGTCGTGGTGCCCCAGGGCATCTTCGAGGACCTCGGCATGAAGTACGTCGGCCCCGTCGACGGCCACGACCTCGAGGCCGTCGAGCAGGCCCTGAGCAACGCCAAGAACTACGGCGGGCCGGTCATCGTGCACGCGATCACCGAGAAGGGCCACGGCTACGGGCCCGCGACCGCGAACGTGGACGACCAGTTCCACGCCGTGGGCGTCATCGACCCCGTCACCGGCCGCTCCACGGCCACGAGCTCCGAGCGCAGCTGGACGGCGGTGTTCCGCGACGAGATCGCCCGGATCGCCGACGAGCGCGAGGACGTCGTCGGCATCACCGGCGCCATGCTCATCCCCGTGGGGCTGCAGAAGATGCAGGCCGCCCACCCCGACCGGGTCGTGGACGTGGGCATCGCCGAGCAGCACGCCATCACCATGGCCGCCGGCATGGCCTACGGCGGGCTCCACCCCGTGGTGGCCCTCTACGCGACGTTCCTCAACCGCGGCTTCGACCAGCTCCTCATGGACGTGGCGCTGCACCGGGCCGGTGTCACGGTGGTCCTCGACCGGGCCGGCGTGACCGGCCCGGACGGCCCCAGCCACCACGGCATGTGGGACCTGGCCCTGCTCCAGATCGTGCCCGGGCTCCACCTCGCCGCCCCGCGCGACGAGCCGACCCTGATCGAGGAGCTGCGCGAGGCGGTGGCCGTCGACGACGCCCCCACCGTCGTCCGGTACCCCAAGGGCGCCGTGGGCGCCCCCGTCCCGGCCGTCGAACGGCTGCCGGACGGCGTGGACGTGCTCGTGCGCCGCGGCGGGGAGAGCGGGACGGAGGGCGCCCGCCGGGACGTCCTGCTCGTGTCCGTCGGCGCCATGAGCGGGCTGGCGCTGGACGTGGCCGACCGGCTCGAGGCCCACGGCGTCTCCTCCACCGTGGTCGACCCCCGCTGGGTGCTGCCCGTGCCGGCCTCGGTCATCGAGCTCGCCGCCCAGCACCGGATCGTGGTGGTCGTCGAGGACGGCGTGCGCGCCGGCGGGATCGGCTCCCGGATCCGCCAGGAGATGCGGGCGGCGGGGGTCGACACGGCCCTCAACGAGGTGGGCCTGCCCACGGAGTTCCTCCTGCACGGCTCCCGCTCCCAGGTCCTCGCGCGGGTGGGGCTCACTGCCCAGCGCGTCGCCCAGGACACGCTGGCGTCCGTGCTCGGGACCCGGGTGCCCTACGCGCGCCCGGTGCCGGACGGGGGCACCGCCTCCGGCCAGGAGGCCGTGCCCGACACGGCCGAGGACGCCCGCGGGGCGTCGCTGCCGCGGTCGCACCGGGGCTGAGCCGGCTCAGCCGAGCAGGATCCGTCCGTCCGCCACGCTCGCGGGGTAGGGCTCCAGGCCGGTCTCGGCGGGCCCTGCCATGACCTCGCCCGTCGCGAGGTCGAACTGCGAGGAGTGGCACGGGCAGACGTAGAGCTGCTCCCGCGGGGTCACCATGCACCCCTGGTGCGGACACACGGGGGAGAACGCGACGACCGTGTCCGGGTCCGGGCGGCTCACGACGGCCTGCACGCCGTCCCGGTCGAACTTCACGGCCGAGCCCACCGGCAGGTCCTCGACGGGGCCGGCATCCACGGGGCCGGGCTCCGCGGGAGAGGAGCTGCCGGTCCCACCGGTCGCCGGCGCGTCGGCCGCGGCGCACGCGGTGAGCATGGCGGTCGAGCCGACCCCGGCCAGGCCGAGGACGGTGCGCCGGGACGGGGTGGGCGGGGTAATCGGAAGATCGGGCATCGGGGTCCTCTCGACGGCGGCATGCGGTGTCCGCCGCCAGTCTAGGTGCCGCGCTGCCGGGCGCCCGCCCGGGCCCTGCAGCCGTCCCCGCGGGATGATCGCTGTGAGCGGAGCCGCACCGCGCCGGTGTCCGCCGCGCCGGTTCATCAGTAGGATGATGAAGACATCAGTCAGCGGGACGAGCCGTGCACGACCGGCTCGGCCCCGGGCCCGGCCGCCGCGCCGGGACGGACGGAAGGACAGCACCATGATCAAGCGACTCATCTTCGTCACCGGATTCGGCGTCGGCTTCGTGGTCGGCTCGGCGTCGGGCCGCAAGAGCTACGAGGCCCTGAAGCAGAACGCCGTGAAGACCTGGCACGACCCCAAGGTGCAGGAGAAGGTATCCGAGGGCACCGACTGGGTGAAGTCCGAGGTGCCGGTGGTCGGCGGGAAGCTGGCCGACAGCGCCAAGAAGGCGGCCGACACCGTGGGCACCAAGGCCTCCGGCGCCTCCTCGTCCGTCAAGGAGAAGGTCTCCGGCTCCTCGGCCGGCGCGAGCTCCTCGGGCGGGGCCGCGTCCAGCGGGACCTCGACCACCGGCTACGCCGATCTGCAGGACGCGAAGCCGGTCACCCCGGAGAGCCCCCTGGACCCGGCCGAGCCGCACCCGGCCCCCGGCGACACGCAGCACTGACCGGCGGCACCCGCCCGCAACCCCGTTCCCCCGGGACGCGGGTCCTTGAGTGCACGGGTGCACCGATCCCGGCCCGCACAGGGCGACGGGCCCCGGCCGACGGCCGGGGCCCGTCCGCGTCCCCGGGGAAGGGCTCAGGCGGCGGGCGCGTCCTCGTCCCCGGCCGGCGGCTGGGCGTGCTCCATCTGGCGCGCCACGCGCTTGCGGGCCCGGAGCTCCCGCCACGCCGGGCCGAGGACCGGTGCCGTCAGCTCGACCTGCCAGCGGCGCGCCCCGAGGTCCCGCAGACGGTCCGCCACCGCCTGGTCCGTGGTGCTCTTGGGCGGCTGCCAGCAGAAGCGCCGCAGGTGCTCGGGGGTGAGCAGGTTCTCGGTGGGCAGCTCGTGCGCCTCGGCGAGCTCGGCCACGAGCGGCTTCAGGGCCCGCAGCCGCGCGGCGGCCTCGGGGCGCTTGACCTCCCACGCCTTCACGGGCGGCAGGGCGTCGGACTTCACCGTGAAGGGGACCAGCTCCGTCGCCGTGCGGGCCTCGGCGACCGCACGCAGCCATCGGGGCGCCTCGCGCGCCGCGAGCCGGCCGTGGAAGCCGGGGGTGGCGAGGAGCTGCGGCACGGTGCGCGGCATGGCGGTCGCCGCCGCGACCAGGGCGGCGTCCGGCAGCAGCCGCCCGGGGGCGACGTCCTTGTGCTGGGCGAGCCGCTCCCGCTCCTCCCACAGGCCGCGCAGCGCGGTGAGCTGGCGCCGGCCCTTCACCTTGTTGATCCCCGACGTCCGGCGCCACGGGTCCTGGCGCGGGGGAGCCGGCTCGGCCGTGCGCACGGCCTCGAACTCCTCCAGCGCCCACTCGAGCTTGCCCTTCTCCCGCAGCAGCTCCTCCATGGCCCAGCGCAGCTGGATGAGCATCTCCACGTCGAGCGCGGCGTAGTTCAGCCAGTCCTTCGGCAGGGGCCGCTTCGACCAGTCCACGGCGGAGTGCTCCTTCGCCAGCGTGTAGCCCAGCAGCTCCTCCGTCTCCGCGGCCAGACCCACTCGCCGGAGCCCCGCGATGCGCCCGCCCAGCTCGGTGTCGAAGAGCCGGTCCGGCTCCATGCCGAGCGCGCGCAGGGAGGGCAGGTCCTGGGTGGCCGCGTGGAGCACCCACTCGACGCCGGAGAGCGCCTCGCCCAGCACGGCCAGCGAGCCGGTGGCCTCCGGGTCGATCAGCACGGTGCCCACGCCCTCGCGCCGCAGCTGCACGAGGAAGGCGCGCTGGCCGTAGCGGAAGCCGGACGCCCGCTCGGTGTCGATGGCCGCCGGGCCGGAGCCGCCGGCGACGACGGCGGCGGCCCGCTCCAGCCCCGCCACGGTGTCGATGACGGGAGGGATCCCGTCGAACGGCGCCGCGAGGTGGACACTGTCGGGGATCTCGAAGTCCTCGAACCCGGCGACCACGGGGGTCGAGGGCTCGTCGGGCGCGGAGCGGCGGTCGGCTGGGCTGGTCAAGGAGCGTCTTCGATTCTGTGTCGGCCCCGGCGGGGGCGCGGTCGGTTCGGTGGTCAGCGGCGCGGGTGCAGCACGGTCACGCCCCGCGGGTACGGCGGCAGGCCCGCGAAGGTGCAGACCGTGTCGGCCCAGGCCGCGAGGTGCGGAGCCACGTCGGAGCCGTCGGGCGTCCAAGAGGCCCGCAGCTCGACGTCGGCCCCCTCCTCCTGGTCGCCGAGCAGGCCGAAGCCCTCGGCGAGGACCCGGGACGCGGTGCCGCCCTCCCGAGAATATCCGGCCCGGTGGCGTTGCAGGGCCTCGAGGAGCCAGGTCCAGGTGATCGCACCCGCCGTGTCGTCGCAGCCGATCTCACGGCTCGCGGCCGCCCGCGCCCAGGTGACGATGCGGAACGGTCCGCCCCACGCGGCCGGTTCGGACGGATCGTGCAGGAGCACGAAGCGCCCCGTGGCCAACTCGTCGTCCGGGGCGCCGGTCACCCGGTCCGGGACTGCGGCCCCACCGCTCGCCGGCACCGCTCCCGGACCTGCCGCGAGAGCCGGGGCGCGGGACGGGACGGGCGGTCGCCGCACCTCGGCGCGCACCGCGGCGGCGAACGGGGCGAGGTGCGTGGGGGCGGGGATCGCCGTGAGCTCCACGCCCTCCCGGTGGCCGGAGCGGCGCAGCTGCTCGAGGGCGTCCTGGAAGTCCTGGTACACCTCGGACAGGCCGTTCACCGCGCTCACACTGGAAGGGTAGGCGGTCGGGGCGCCCGGGACGGCCGTGCCACGCCGCGCGGGCTCGATCGGCGTGGTCCGGGTCACCCGGTCCCGCCCGGGCGGGACCGCTCAGGAGGTGGCGGGCACGAGGCGGACGGAGACGGAGTTGATGCAGTACCGGAGGTCCGTGGGGGTGGGGAAGCCCTCCCCGCCGAAGACGTGGCCCATGTGCGAGTCGCAGGCGGCGCACCGGACCTCCACCCGCTCCATGCCCAGGGCGGTGTCCTTGATGTAGCGGACCCGGTCCTCGGCCAGCGGGGCGTAGAAGGAGGGCCAGCCGCAGTGCGCGTCGAACTTGGTGTCGGAGCGGAACAGCTCCGCGCCGCACGCGCGGCACTCGTAGACGCCCTCGGCCTTCGTGTCCCAGTACTCGCCGGTGAAGGGCCGCTCCGTGCCGGCCTCGCGGAGCACGTGGTACTCCTCCGGGGACAGGATCGATCGCCAGTCCTCCTCGGTCCGTCCGGTGGCGTCGGGGCGGTCGCCGTGCCTGGTGGTCTCGCTCATGGTGTCGTCCTCCGGGATGTGGTCGGTGCTCCGGGGAGCGGGCCCCGTGCGGGGCCCGCCCGGCGGTCCGCGCGGGGCGGCTCGGCGCCGGACGGGCACGGACCGCCCGGCCAGCACAACGACGCGTCCCTCCCGGTTATGCCCGTGCTGCGTGGAAGACTGGGGGGTATGCCTCGTCGACCCCTGCCGGTCCCCGCAGCCCCCGAGCCCCAGTCCGCGACGCAGTGGGCGCGCGGCGCCGTGGTGGGCGCGGCCGTCACCGTGGGGGCGGCGTCCCTGTCCTTCGGGCTCTCGAGCGCGGCGGCCGCCTACTTCGCGCGGCAGGTGGTGGTCCCGCCGAAGTACCGCTCCGAGGACCTGCAGATCCTCGGTGTCACCCGCACCGGCGAGGACGGCGACCCGTCCGCGACGACGCTCGTGCGGCTCCCGGCCACGGTGGACACGACCGTCGCGGGGACCTACAGCCTGCGCTTCGACGCGGGGCGCGGTCACGCCCGGATCGGCGCCATCCGCTCCTACTCCCCCCAGGAGGGCACCGTGACCCGGGTGGTCGAGGAGGTCTACTCGGGGGACCTCCTCCGGGCGACCCGCGGCTTCTGGTCCGGGACGGTCTACCCGGACCCCGGGGCGGCGGGACTGCCGTTCGAGGAGGTGGAGATCCCGATCGAGGTCGGGCCTGCGCCCTGCTGGGTGGTCCCCGCCGACGGCGGCCCGACCCCGGAGGGCGAGCGGCCCCGGGAGCTCCCGGGGCCGTGGGCGATCATGGTGCACGGCCGCGGCGCCAACCGGATGGAGACCGTCCGTGCCGTGCCGGTGGCGCGGGAGCTCGGGCTGACCTCCCTGCTGATCTCCTACCGCAACGACCGGGAGGCGCCGCCCACGCACGACTTCCGGTACGGGCTGGGCTTCACGGAGTGGAAGGACGTGCAGACGGCGATCAGCTACGCGAAGTCCCGGGGCGCCACCCAGATCGTGCTCTTCGGCTGGTCGATGGGCGGGGCGATCTCGCTGCAGACCGCGGACCTGTCCTTCTACCGGGACGACATCGCGGCCCTCGTGCTCACCGGCCCGGTGGTCGACTGGTTCGAGCTGATCGCCCACCACTCCCGCACCCGCCGCATCCCCTCGGGGATCGGCCGGCTGGCCACGAACCTGATCTCCCACCCGGCCGGGCGGATGCTGACCGGTCTCGCCGCGCCGGTGGACCTCCAGGCCCTCGACTGGCTCTCCCGGTCCGAGCACCTGCGCACGCCCACGCTGGTGCTGCACTCCGTGGACGACGAGTTCGTCCCGGCCGCCAGCTCCCGCCGGCTCGCAGAGCTGAACCGGCTCGTGGAGTTCGTCCCCTTCGCCCGTGCCCGGCACACCAAGGAGTGGAACGTGGACCCGCAGCGGTGGGAGGACGCCGTGCGGCGCTGGCTGCCGGGCCCGCTGGCCCAGGACGCCCGGACCTTCGAGCCCGTGCGCGCGCGGCGGCGCTGAGGACCGCTCAGGACCGCAGCGCGGCGGTGCGCCCCCCCGTGAGCCGCAGCAGCTCGGCCGGCGGCAGCTCGACGTCGAGGCCGCGGCGCCCGCCGGAGACGAGGACCGTGGACCACGCCTCCGCGGAGTCGTCGAGCAGGGTGGGGGAGGGCGTCTTCTGCCCGAGGGGCGAGATCCCGCCCACCACGTAGCCGGTGCGCCGCTCCGCGAGCCGGGGATCGGCCATGGCCGCCCGCTTCCAGCCCAGGGCGGCCGCGGCCGCCCGCAGGGACAGCCGCGCGGAGACGGGCAGCACCGCGACCGCCCACTCCCGCTCGTGCACGACCAGCAGCGTCTTGAACACCTGCTCCGGGTCGCGCCCGAGCGCGGCGGCGGCCTCCAGGCCGAAGGACGCCGCCGCCGGGTCGTGGGCGTACTCGTGCAGGGTGAAGTCCACCCGCTCGCGCGCCAGGAGCGCGACGGCGGCGGTGGGGCCCGCGCCGCGGGACGCCTTCGCCATCCGGGTGCCCCGGGTCCTCAGGCGTCCTGGAGCTCGCGGACGCGCCGCTTGATCCGGGCCAGCATCGCGGACATCCCGCGCATCCGCAGCGGCGACACCAGCTGGGTGAGCCCGAAGCGCTCCGGCAGGTCGTCGGGGACGTCCAGGACCTGCTGGGCCGGGAGCCCGTCGAGGCCCTCGTGCAGGATCGAGGCGAACCCGCGGGTGGTCGGGGCCTCGGCCGGGGCGGAGAAGAATAGCCGCACCGGGGCGCCGGGACCCGGGGCGGCGCCCTCCTCCCACTCGACCGTCAGGAACAGCGGGGACTGGCACTCGACGACCTGCTCGAGCTCCTCCGGGTGCTCGCCCAGGCGGTCCGGCAGCGCCGGCAGGGAGCGGGAGAAGTCGAGCAGCAGCTCGAGCTTGTCCTCCTGCGGCACGGCCGTGAAGTCCGCGACGAGCTCCTCGAGCTGGGCGGGCAGCGCCCCGCTCATCGGCCCGACCCCGGGACCTCGCCGCGCTCCTCGCCGCGGACGATCGGCACGCGCACGGAGTTGCCCCACTCGGTCCAGGAGCCGTCGTAGTTGCGGACCTTCTCGTAGCCCAGCAGGTGCTTCAGCACGAACCAGGTGTGGCTGGAGCGCTCGCCGATGCGGCAGTACGCGATGATGTCGTCGTCGTCGGAGAGCCCGACCTCGTCGCGGTAGATCGCCTCGAGCTCCGCGCGCGAGCGGAACGTGGCGTCCTCGGCGGCGGCCCGCGCCCACGGCACGGACGCCGCGGTCGGGATGTGCCCGCCGCGCAGCGTGCCCTCCTGGGGGTACTCGGGCATGTGCGTGCGCTCGCCCGTGTACTCCGGCAGGGACCGGACGTCGATCAGCGGCTGCTCGCCCAGGTGCGCCAGCACGTCCTCCTGGTAGGCGCGGATCGGCGCGTCGTCGCGCTCGACCACGGGGTAGTCGGCGCGCTCGGGCACGACCTTCTCCGTGGACAGCTCCCGCCCCTCGGCGGCCCACTTGTCCCGCCCGCCGTTCATGAGCCGCACGTCCGGGTGGCCGAACAGCTCGAACACCCACAGCGCGTAGGCGGCCCACCAGTTGGACTTGTCCCCGTAGACCACGATCGTGGTGTCGCGGGAGATGCCCTTGCGCGCCATGAGCTCGGCGAACTCCGCCGCGTCGACGTAGTCGCGGGTGTCGGGGCGGTTGAGGTCGGTGTGCCAGTCGATCTTCACGGCGCCGGGCACGTGGCCGGTCTCGTAGAGCAGGACGTCCTCGTCCGACTCGACCACGACGACTCCCGGGTCGTCCAGGTGCTCGGCGACCCACTGGGTGGACACGAGTCGTTCGGGGTGCGCGTACTGCGCGAATTCTTCGTTGTTCTCCACGGCAACGCCCATGGGGACTCCTTCCGGGGTGGGGATCAGGGGCACGGGTCCTCGCGGACCGGTTTCCCCTCCAGGGTAGTGGTCCCGGCGGCGGGCCGCCCCGCCGGGGGAGTCGCGGAGGCACCGTCGCGTCGCCGGCGGGGCGGATTTCGCGGCGGGCGCCCCCCGGGCGACGGGCAGCCGGTAAAATCGGCGGAGCACGCGCGTGCGCCGCTCGGCGCGCCGTACCAGCGAACCGCCGGGCCCGGCGGACAGAGAGGTCTCCTACGTGAGCATCCAGATCGAACACCTCACCGAGCGGCGCCCCCAGGTGTCGGCCGACGAACTGCTGTCGGCGTTCCGGCCCTCGGAGCGCTTCGGGGAGGTCTCGTTCGACACCTACCGCCCCGACCCGCAGCAGCCGTCCCAGGCCGAGGCGGTGCGGGAGCTGCGGAAGTTCGCGGACTCCGTCAACCGCTCGACCGGCTCCGGCGGCGGGTTCTTCACCAAGCTCTTCGGCGGGGGGCCCCGCAAGGACGAGGTGCGGACGGGGATCTACCTCGACGGCGGCTTCGGGGTGGGCAAGACCCACCTGCTCGCGTCGCTGTGGCACGCGGTCCCCGGCCCGAAGGCGTTCGGCACCTTCGTGGAGTACACCAACCTCGTGGGAGCCCTGACGTTCCGCAAGGCCGTCGACGCCCTGAGCGCCTACAACCTGGTGTGCATCGACGAGTTCGAGCTCGACGACCCCGGGGACACGGTCCTCATGTCCCGGCTGATGCGCGAGCTGGCCGACTCCGGCGTGCGGATCGCGGCGACGTCCAACACGCTGCCCGGCTCCCTCGGCGAGGGCCGCTTCGCCGCCCAGGACTTCCAGCGGGAGATCCAGGTGCTGGCCGACCAGTTCGAGGTGCAGCGCATCGACGGCGAGGACTTCCGGCACCGGGGTCTGCCGCAGGCCCCGGCGCCGCTGGCGGACGACGAGCTCGACCGGGCCGTGGAGGAGCACTTCCCGGGCCGTGTCGTGGCCGCCGACCGGTTCGCCGACCTCGTGGAGCACCTCGCGGGCGTGCACCCCTCCCGGTACCGCAAGCTGCTCGAGGGGATCGACGCCGTGGTCTGGCGCGACGTGCACACCATCGAGCAGCAGGCCGTGGCCCTGCGCTTCGTGGTGCTGGCGGACCGGCTCTACGACAAGAACCTGCCGATCATCGCCTCCGGCCGGCCCTTCGACGAGGTCTTCACCGCGGAGATGATGGCCGGCGGCTACCAGAAGAAGTACTTCCGCGCCGTCTCCCGCCTCACGGCCCTCGCCCGCGAGGGCATCCTCGGGGACGTCTCCGCGGTCTGAGCGCCGGGGCCCCGGACCGGATCCGCGGCGGTCGCGGCTCCGCACGGCGACGACAGAGGGCCCCGGCTGAGAATCTCAGCCGGGGCCCTCTGGGCAGAACTCGTGCGCGATACTGGGTTCGAACCAGTGACCTCTTCGGTGTGAACGAAGCGCGCTACCACTGCGCCAATCGCGCTCACTGCTCGAAAACCATAACCCACATCCCGGCCGCGGGCCAATTCGGGGGCGGGCACGGCCCCCCGGTCCCCGCCGCGCTCCGGCCGCCGAGGGGATTTGGCGTTTCGGAAATGGGTCCCGTAAAGTCTCCACCTGTCAGGAACACCGACGGGTTCCGGCGAGAGGACCGGCTGCGAGGCCGCCCTGTACCCCGGGTCCGTCTACCCCGGTACGCCCCGGCCCGGCACGAACACCGCCGGAACGGGTTGTGCTAGAGTTCCTGTTCGGAAGATCGAGAGATCGGCCGAAGCAAGACATGCGGACGTAGCTCAGCTGGTAGAGCACCACCTTGCCATGGTGGATGTCGCGGGTTCGACTCCCGTCGTCCGCTCGCAGTGATCGGCATGAACGATGTCGTGACCGACGGCCCTGTCCGCAAGGACCAGGTCCCGGTGGGGTGGCCGAGTGGTTAGGCAGCGGCCTGCAAAGCCGTCTACGCGGGTTCGAATCCCGTCTCCACCTCGGTGCACACCCACCACGCTTGACGGTCTCCCTCGGGAACCGCCGGTCGAGCGCGATTGGCGCAGCGGTAGCGCGCTTCCCTGACACGGAAGAGGTCACTGGTTCGATCCCAGTATCGCGCACCACCTGGAAGGCCCCGGCTCCACGAGCCGGGGCCTTCGTCGTGCCCGCGGTCCGCCCCGGTCCCGGGCACGACCCCGGAACAGCACCGGGGCGGGCGCGGGGACGGCACCGCACGGCGGGCTCCACGGCGTCCCGTGTCCGAGGCGGTCGGTAGCCTGCGGGCCAGGACCCGGAGCATCGGGACCGCCCCGGGCCCCGGGGCGACGCGAGGGAGAGGCGACGAGCAGCGTGACACAGCCCAGGCTGGCGGAACAGACCGAGTACGGACGGATGTACGCGAGGTCCGTCGCGGACCAGGCGACCGTCCCCTCCATCACCACGGTCCTCTCCCGGGCCGCCACGGACCTGGACGGCTGGTACGGCTACTCCGCCGCCCAGGCCGCCGTGCGGGACGACCGGCTGCGCGCGGCCCTGGGCTCGCCGGCCCAGCTGCGCGCCGTGGTGCGCGACGCGGCCAAGGCCGCCGAACGGCACCGCGACGAGGCCGCGGCGCGCGGGGACCGCGTGCACACCTACGCCGAACAGATCGCCCTGCGGGCCCTCGGCCGGCCTCACCGGGCGGCGGACGCCCGCGCCGCCCTGGCCGAGCACGGTGAGGAGCGCTTCGCCTCGCGCTTCGACGAGTGGTGGGATCTCTACGCCCCCGAACCGCTCGCGGTGGAGGTCACGGTGTGGAACTCCACCGTGGGCTACGCGGGGACCCTCGACCTGGTGGCCCGGATCGCGGGCAAGGTGTGCCTGATCGACTACAAGACGAAGGGCACGGACCGGGACGGGCGCGTGAAGTCCCTCGACCCGAAGGTCGTGACCCAGCTCGTGGCCGGCCTCAAGGCGGAGGAGTCCCTCGTGGACGCGGAGGCCGGCACCTGGGAGCCGTGGGCCTACGGCAGCGCGGACCTGCTGCTGGGCGTGGCGGTCGGCGAGACGGAGGTCGTGCCCGTGCAGGCGGTCCCGGCGGTGCTCGAGCAGCACTGGTACAAGTTCTGCGCCCTGCACCGGCTGTGGACCCAGGAGACGGCCCTCGCCGCGGCCGGGCCGGCCCTGCGCCCGGTGCCGCCGCCGCCGCTGCGCGAGCAGCCGTAGGCCCGGAGCGCCCCGCGTGCCCGCGGGGGGACGGGTGGCCCGTAGACTTGCCGGGTCGAGAGCGAGGTCCCTCCATGTCCGTCCTGCCCATCCGCACCATCGGTGATCCCGTCCTGCGCACCCGCGCGGAGGAGGTCACGGCCTTCGACGACGCCCTGCGCCGGCTCGTCGCAGACATGCACGAGACGATGCTCGACGTCGGGGGCGTCGGACTCGCCGCGCCCCAGGTCGGCGTCAGCGTGCGGCTGTTCACCTGGGCGGTCGAGGGCAGCGAGGGGCACGTGGTCAACCCGGTCCTGGAGCTGGGCGAGGAGCCCCAGGAGGGCGGCGAGGGCTGCCTCTCCGTCCCGGGCCTGGCCTACGACACCCCGCGCCGGAACTGGGCCAGGGTCACGGGCCTCGACCAGCACGGCGCGCCCGTGGCCGTCGAGGGCACCGGTCTGCTGGCGCGCTGCCTGCAGCACGAGACCGACCACCTGGACGGGCGCCTCTACGTCGACCGCCTGGTCGGTGCCCCCAAGAAGGACGCCATGCGGGCCATCCGCGCCGCCGACTACGACGGCGTGGTGCGCGGTGTGGCCGGGCAGCGCGCCGCGCACGTGGGCACCTCCTTCGGCGCCGGCCCGTCCCGCCCCGCCTGAGCCCCCCACCCTCCCCACCCGTCAGGAGAGCCGTGAAGATCCTCTACGCCGGCACGCCGTCCGTCGCCGTGCCGTCCCTGGTCCACCTGGCCGAGCGGCCCGACGTCGAGATCGTGGCCGTGCTCACCCGCACCGACGCCCCTGTGGGGCGCAAGAAGGTGCTCACCCCCTCGCCCGTGGCCGAGGAGGCCGGGAGGCGGGGCCTGCCCGTGCTCAAGGCCAACCGGGTGGACGCGGAGCTGACCGAGCGGATCCGGGAGCTGGGCGCGGACGTGGCCGCCGTCGTCGCCTACGGGGCCCTGGTCCCGCAGGCCGCCCTGGACGCCGTGCCGCACGGCTGGATCAATCTGCACTTCTCCCTGCTGCCGCAGTGGCGCGGCGCCGCCCCCGTCCAGCGCGCCCTCATGGCCGGGGACACGGTGGTTGGGGCCAGCACCTTCCTGCTGGAGGCCGGTCTCGACACCGGGCCCGTCCTGGGCACCATGACCGACGAGGTCCGTCCCGACGACACCGCCGGGGCGGTCCTGGAGCGCCTGTCCCGCACCGCGGCGCCGCTGCTGGCGGACTCCCTGCGCGCCGTGGTCGACGGCTCCGCCCGCCCTGCGCCGCAGCAGGGCGACGCGACCCACGCCCCGAAGCTCACCGCCGAGGACGGGCGGGTCCGCTGGACGGACCCCGCCGTGGCCGTGGCCCACCGGGTGCGCGGGGCGACCCCCGAGCCCGGGGCCTGGACCCTGCTCGACGACCGCCGGCTCAAGCTCGACCGCGTGGCGCCCCGGCCCGACGTCCGGGGCCTCGCCCCGGGCCGGTGCGTCCTGCGCGGGGACGCCGTGCTCGTGGGCACGGGCTCGTACGCGGTCCAGCTCACGCGGGTGCAGCCGGCGGGGAAGAAGACCATGGAGGCCACCGCCTGGGCGCGGGGCCGCAGCACGGAGGGCGAGGTGGTGTTCCAGTGAGCGAGCGCGAGGACGGGCAGCGCGGCGACCGGCGAGGCGACCGCGACCGGCGGCCGGGAGGCGCGCGGCGCAACGCGAGGGGGCACGAGCGCAACCGGCGGGCGCAGACCGACCGGGCCTTCTCCTCCGCCGCGCCCGCTGGGCGGACGCGGCGGGCCGATCCGGCCCGCCTGGCGGCGTTCGAGACCCTGCGCGCAGTGTCCGAGGAGGGCGCCTACGGCAATCTCGTGCTCCCGAAGCTCGTCCGGGCCCACCGCCTGGACCGGCGGGACGCGGGCTTCGCCACGGAGCTGGCCTACGGAGCGCTGCGCTGGCAGGGCACCTGGGACGCCGTGCTGGCCCGGTGCGTCGACCGCCCCCTGGCCGAGCTCGACGGCGCGGTGCTGGACGCCCTGCGCCTGGGCACCCACCAGCTGCTGGCCATGCGGGTGCCCGACCACGCGGCCCTCGACCAGACGGTGGGCCTCGTCCGGGCCGTCGTCGGGGCGGGCCCCGGCGGGCTCGTCAACGCGGTGCTGCGCAAGGTCGCGGCCCGGGACCTGCCCGCGTGGGTGGAGGAGCTCACCGCCGACGCCCCCGACGAGACCGCCCGCCTCGGCCTGGCCCACGCCCACCCGGCGTGGGTGGTCCGGGCCCTGCGCCAGGCGCTCACCGCCCACGGCCGGGACGCCGCCGAGATCGAGGCCCTGCTAGAGGCGGACAACGATGCCCCCGTGGTCAACCTCGTCGCCCTGCCCGGTCTCGGCGACCTCGACGAGGCGCTCGCCGCGGGCGCGGAGCAGGGGGCCCTCGTCCCGGGCTCCGCGCTGAGCAGCGGCGGCGACCTGCACCGGCTGGCGTCCGTGCGCGAGGGCGGGGTCCGCGTCCAGGACGCCGGGTCCCAGCTCGTGGCCCGTGCCCTGGTGGCCGCCGGACAGGGCGCCGACGGCGGGGCGGAGGGCGGTCGATGGCTGGACCTGTGCGCCGGCCCGGGCGGGAAGGCGGCCCTGCTCGCTGCGCTCGCCGACCGGCAGGGGGCCCACCTGACGGCCAACGAGGTTGCCCCGCACCGGGCCGAGCTCGTGCGCCGGGCCCTGCGGCCCGTCCCGGAGCACGCCTGGACGGTGCGCACGGGGGACGGCCGCAGCGCCGACGAGCTGCTCGGCGGACGACCCGCGGAGCAGGCCGGCTTCGACCGGGTGCTCGTCGACGCCCCGTGCACGGGCCTCGGGGCGCTGCGCCGCCGCCCGGAGTCCCGCTGGCGGCGCAGCCCCCGGGACCTGGCCGAGCTCGGGCCGCTGCAGCGGGAGCTGCTGCACGCCGCCCTGGACGTCGCCCGCCCCGGCGGCCTGGTCGCCTACGCGACCTGCTCCCCGCACGCGGCCGAGACCCTCACCGTGGTCCAGGACGTGCTGGCCGGCCGCCGGGACGCCGAGCTGGTCGACGCCCTGGAGCCGGTCCGGGCCGCGGCCCTGTCCGGCGGCCTCGACGGGGACCGCGACCCGTCCCGCCCGTGGGCGGGGGACACCGGCCCCGCGACCGTCCAGCTGTGGCCGCACGTCCACGGCACGGACGCCATGTTCCTGGCCCTGCTGCGCAAGCGCTGACGCCCCGACCGACCACCCACCAGGAGTCCCCGTGCCCCGAACCTGCATCCACCCCTCGATCCTCTCCGCCGACTTCGTCAACCTCGAGTCCGAGCTGGGCCGGATCGCCGCCGCCGACGCCGTGCACGTGGACGTCATGGACAACCACTTCGTCCCGAACCTGACGCTGGGCATGCCCCTCGTGGAACGGATCCTGGCCGTCAGCCCCCTCCCGTTGGACGTGCACCTCATGATCGAGGACGCGGACCGCTGGGCCGCCGGTTACGCCGAGCTCGGCTGCGAGTCGGTCACCTTCCACGCCGAGGCCGCCCGCGCCCCGCTCAAGCTGGCCCGCGAGCTGCGCGCCCACGGGGCTCGGGCCGGGATGGCACTGCGCCCCGCGACCCCCGTGGAGCCGTACCTCGACCTGCTGCCGGAGCTGGACATGCTCCTGGTCATGACGGTGGAGCCGGGCTTCGGCGGCCAGGCCTTCCTCGACGTCACGCTGCCGAAGATCCGGCGGGCCGCCGAGGCGATCCGGGCGGGCGGGGGACGGGTGGCCCTGCAGGTGGACGGCGGGATCACGGCGGAGACCATCGTGCGGGCCGCGGAGGCGGGGGCCGACACGTTCGTGGCGGGCTCCGCCGTCTACGGCGCGGAGGACCCCGGGGCCGCGATCACGGCCCTGCGCGGGGCGGCCCGCGCCGCGCAGGCCTGAGCCGTCCGGCGGCGGGCCGCCGCGGGCACGCCCTGTGACATAATCGGGGCACGAACAACGTGTTCCGGGGTCGGTGCAAGTCCGAACCGGCGGTCACAGTCCGCGAACCGGACGGCCACGTCCGTGCGGGAGCGCAGCTCCTGCACCGACAGGTCGCCCGGCCGAACCGGTGGAACTCCGGTACCGACAGTCACAGTCTGGATGGAAGGCAACACGTTCAACGGCCCTCGTGGCGTGCCGTCGACGGCACCGCCACGGCGCCGTCCGGACCCGCGGGTCCCGACGGCGGCACCGTTGTCCTGCGCCCCGGTTCCACCCCGGGAAAGGACGACGCGATGGACCCGCAGCACCGGACCGGCGACGACGCCGAGCGGTCGGTCATGCGGACCGCCCTGCACGCGGCGGCACGCGGCCCGCGCGGGGCCAATCCTCTCGTCGGAGCCGTCCTCGTCGACGCCGGCGGCCGGATCCTGCACGTCGGCCACCACCGCGGGGCGGGCACCGTCCACGCCGAGGTCGACGTCCTGGATCGCGCCGGGTCCGCCGGCACCGACCTGCGCGGCACCTCCATGTACGTGACCCTCGAGCCGTGCAACCACTGGGGCCGCACCGGCCCGTGCGCCGAGGCGATCGTGGAGGCGGGTGTGCCCCGGGTGGTCTACGGCGCCCCCGACCGCACGGCCGCCGCCGCCGGGGGAGCCGCCACCCTGCGGGTCGCGGGCCTCGAGGTCCGTGCGGGCCTGCTGGCCGAGGAGGCGGAGCGGCTCAACGACCGCTGGGGCGAGACCGTGCGCGCCCAGCGCCCGTTCGTGACCCTCAAGGTCGCCCAGAGCCTCGACGCCCGGATCGCCGCCGCGGACGGGACCAGCCGGTGGATCACGTCGTCGTCGGCCCGCGAGCACGGGCACGACCTGCGCGCCCGGGCCGACGCCGTCCTCGTGGGCAGCGGCACGGTCCTGGCCGACGACCCCCGGCTCACCGCCCGCACCGGCGACGGGGACGTGGTCCCTCGGCAGCCCCTGCGCGTGGCCATGGGCCTGCGCCCCGTGCCGCCCGACGCCGCGATCCGCGGGACCGACGGGCGCTTCCGGCACGTCACGACCCACGACCCCCACTCCGCCCTGGCCGAGCTCTACGACGCCGGCGTGCGCCACGTGCTGATCGAGGGCGGGGCCACCGTCGCCGCGGCCTTCCTCCGCGCGGGACTCGTCGACGAGCTCAGCCTCTACCAGGCGCCCCTCGTGCTCGGGGCGGGACGGCCCGCCTTCGAGGAGCTCGGCATCGGCACCCTCGCCGACGCCTCCCGGTGGCGGCTCGACCCCGCCGGCGGCGGACCCGTGCAGCAGCTGGGCCCGGACCTGTGGATCCACCTGCGGCCCGCCCCGCCGGACTGAGCGGCGCCCGGCCTCGGGCACTCCGACGGCAGCGGACCAGGACCCGGGACGTCACGGGCCGAAGCCCCCGGGACGCCGCCACAGAAGACCGACAGACCGACAGACCAGAAAGACCGACAGACCAGAAAGACAGAGGAAGCACCGCATGTTCACAGGAATCGTCGCCGGCCAGGGCACCGTGCGCTCGGTCGACCCCCGCCCGGACGGCACGAGCGCCCGCCTCCTCGTGGACGCCGGGCCCCTCGTGGCCGACCTGCCGCACGGCGGCTCCCTCGCCGTCAACGGGGTCTGCCTCACGGCCACGCGCACGGAGGAGATCGGCTCCGGACAGTTCCTGGCCGACGTCATCGGCGAGACGCTCGTGCGCACCACCCTCGGGGCGCTCGCCGCCGGCGACACCGTGAACCTGGAGCGCTGCGTGCCCGCCGGCGGGCGGCTCGACGGGCACGTGGTCCAGGGCCACGTCGACGGCACGGGGACCGTCTCGGTCCGCGAGGACCTGGGGGAGTGGGAGCGGGTCCGGGTCGCCGTGCCCGCCGAACTGGCACCGTTCGTCGCCGAGAAGGGGTCGATCGCCGTGGACGGCGTGTCCCTCACCGTGACGGCGGTCAGCGCGCCCGGTGCCGCGGAGCACTGGTTCGAGGTCGGGCTCATCCCGGCCACCCTCGCCGAGACCACCCTCGGACGCCGCCCCGTCGGCGCGTCCGTCAACCTCGAGGTCGACGTCCTCGCGAAGTACGCCCAGCGCCTGCTGGCCTTCGCCCGGACCGACAGCACCCCGGCGCCGGGCACGGCCCGGCCCACGGCAGGAGAAGGAGCATGATGCGGACCAGCAGCACCCACGAGGGGACGGGCCACGGCGGGAACGGGGCGGCCGGGGAGATCCGGCTCGACCCCGTGGACGCGGCCGTCGAGGCCATGGCCCAGGGCCGGCCCGTCGTCGTCGTGGACGACGCCGACCGGGAGAACGAGGGCGACATCGTCTTCGCGGCCGAGCACGCGACGCCCGCGCTGATGGGCTTCACCGTCCGGCACACCTCCGGGGTCGTGTGCGTGCCCATGACCGGGGCGCGGGCCGACGCGATGCGGCTGCCCCCGATGGTCGACGTCAACGAGGACTCGAAGGGCACCGCCTACACCGTCACGTGCGACGCCCGCCTCGGGGTGAGCACCGGCATCAGCGCCGCCGACCGCGCGCTCACCGCCCGGGTGCTCGCCGACCCCTCGGCGGGGCCCGCGGACATCACCCGGCCCGGGCACGTGCTGCCGCTGCGCGCCGCCGAGGGCGGGGTCGCCGTCCGCCGCGGGCACACCGAGGCCGCCGTCGAGCTGTGCTCCTTGGCCGGCCTCGAGCCGGTCGGCGTGATCGCCGAGCTCGTCCACGACGAGGGGGAGATGATGCGCCTGCCCGCCCTGCGCGCCTTCGCCGACCGGCACGGCATCCCGCTCGTGAGCATCGAGGACCTGGCGGCGCAGCTGCAGGAGGGCCGCCGATGAGGCCGGATCCCCCCCTGGTCAGCTCCGAGCCCGTGGTCGTGCCCACGCCCGAGGGCCGGTTCGAGGTGATCGGCTGGCAGCTGCCCGGCGGGCCCGGGGACCCGGTCGCCGAGCACCTCAGCCTCACCGCGCCGTCCTCCGACCGCGTGCCCGTGGGCAGCCCGCCGCTCGTGCGGCTGCACTCCGAGTGCCTCACGGGCGACGTCTTCGGCTCCTACCGGTGCGACTGCGGCCCCCAGCTGCACCTCGCGCTGCGGCGGATCGCCGACGACGGCGGCACCCTGCTCTACCTGCGCAACCACGAGGGCCGGGGGATCGGCCTGGTCAACAAGCTGCGCGCCTACAAGCTCCAGGATGCAGGGGCGGACACGGTCGAGGCGAACGAGCTGCTCGGCCTGCCCGCCGACGCCCGGGACTACACCGCGGCCGCGGCCATCCTGCACCGGCTCGGACTGACCCGGATCCGGCTGCTGAGCAACAACCCCGCCAAGGCCGAGCGCCTGGCCGACCTGGGCATCGACGTCGTCGCGATGGTGCCCAACGAGGTGCCGGCCCGCCCGGAGAACCACGACTACCTGGTGACCAAGCGGGACCGCATGCGCCACCGCCTGCGCCACGTCGACGACACCACCGCCCACCGCGGCGGCGCGGCGGACCCCGCCGGCCGGACCGACAGCACCATCGACAGCACCATCAACAGCACGACCGACAGCACAGGAGACCTCACCCCATGAGCGGACACGGCGCCCCCGACATCGACCTCAGCACCGCCGACGCGAGCGGCCTGCGCGTCGCCGTCGTCGCCTCGAGCTGGCACACGCAGATCATGGACGGGCTGATCGACGGCGCCCGCCGCGCGCTCGCCGACGCCGGCGTGCGGGACGCGCAGGTCGTGCGGGTGCCCGGCAGCTTCGAGCTGCCCGTCGCCGCGGCCCGCCTCGCCCCCGGCCTCGACGCCGTGGTGGCCCTCGGCGTGGTCGTGCGCGGCGGCACCCCGCACTTCGACTACGTGTGCTCGGCGGCCACCCAGGGCCTCACGGACGTGTCCGTGCGCACCGGTGTGCCCGTGGGCTTCGGCGTGCTCACGTGCGACACCGAGCAGCAGGGCCTGGACCGCGCCGGGCTCGAGGGCTCCCAGGAGGACAAGGGCTACGAGGCCACGGCCGCCGCGGTGCGGACCGCGCTGCTGCTGCGCTCCCTCGGCGTCTGAGCCCCGGGCCGTGCGGGTCCCGGCCGGTCGGGCGCCCGTCGCGGACCCATTACCCTGGTAGTCGTGAAAACCTTCGAGACCCTCTTCGCCGAGATCAGCGACAAAGCCGTGACCCGACCGGAAGGCTCCGGCACGGTCCGGGAGCTCGACACCGGTGTGCACGGCATCGGCAAGAAGGTCGTCGAGGAGGCCGCCGAGGTCTGGATGGCCTGCGAGTACGAGACGCCGGAGCAGGCCGCGGAGGAGATCTCGCAGCTGCTCTACCACCTGCAGGTGATGATGGTCGCGAAGGGCCTGCGGCTCGAGGACGTCTACCGCTACCTCTGAGCGCCCCGCCGCACCGGCGTCCCCGCCGCACCGGCGTCCCCGTCCCACCGAAGCCCCTGAGCCGAGAAGGAACCCCATGCTGCGTGTCGCAGTGCCCAACAAGGGCGCCCTGTCCGAGTCCTCCGTCACCATGCTCAAGGAGGCCGGCTACCGGCAGCGGCGGGACTCCCGCGAGCTGGTGCTCGTGGACCCCGAGAACAACGTCGAGTTCTTCTACCTGCGCCCCCGGGACATCGCGGTGTACGTGGGCGGGGGCATCCTCGACGTCGGGATCACCGGCCGGGACCTGCTCCTGGACTCCGGCGCCCACGCCGACGAGGACCTCGGGCTGGACTTCGCCCGGTCCACGTTCCGCTTCGCGGGCCCGGCGGGCCAGTTCTCCTCGATGGCCGAGCTGGCGGGCCGGCGGATCGCCACGAGCTACGACGGCCTGCTGCGCGACTACCTCGCCGAGCGGGGCGTGGAGGCCGACGTGGTCCGCCTCGACGGCGCCGTGGAGTCCTCCATCCGGCTGGGCGTGGCCGACGCGATCGCCGACGTCGTGGAGACCGGCAACACCCTGCGCGCCGCGGGCCTGCAGGTCTTCGGCGACCCCATCATGACCTCCGAGGCGCTGCTCGTCCGCAGCCGCGCCGCCACGGAGCCCGAGGGCCTGGCCGTGCTGCGGCGGCGCCTGCAGGGCGTGCTCGTGGCCCGGCAGTACGTGATGATGGACTACGACGTCGCCGAGGAGTACGTCGAGGCCGCCACCCAGATCACCCCCGGCATGGAGGGTCCCACCATCTCCCGGCTCGGCCGCGGCAACGCCTGGGCCGTGCGCGCCATGGTGCCCAAGTCCGAGACCAACAAGGTCATGGACGCCCTCTACGAGGTCGGGGCCCGCGCCATCCTGGTCTCCCCGATCCAGGCCGCCCGGATCTGAGCCCTGCTTCCCGCCCCCAACCCCGCAGCCGAGGAGGTGCCGCCCGTGGGCGTTGCCGTACGTGTCATCCCGTGCCTGGACGTCGACGCCGGTCGAGTCGTCAAGGGCGTGAACTTCGAGAACCTGCGCGACGCCGGTGACCCGGTGGAGCTCGCCAAGCGCTACAACGAGGCCGGCGCGGACGAGCTGACGTTCCTCGACGTCACGGCGTCCTCCGCGGCCCGGGCGACGACCTTCGACGTGGTCTCCCGCACCGCCGAGCAGGTCTTCATCCCGCTCACCGTGGGCGGCGGCGTCCGCGCGGTCGCCGACGTCGACCGGCTGCTGCGCTGCGGCGCGGACAAGGCGTCCATCAACACCGCGGCGGTCGCCCGTCCCGGGGTCATCGACGAGATCACCGGGCACTTCGGCAGCCAGGTGCTCGTCCTCTCCGTCGACGCCCGACGCACGGGCAACACCCCCTCGGGCTTCGAGGTCACGACCCACGGGGGGCGCACGCTGACCGGCCTCGACGCCCTGGACTGGGCGCGGGAGGCCGAGGACCGCGGCGTGGGGGAGATCCTGCTCAACTCGATGGACGCGGACGGCACCCGGGCGGGCTTCGACCTGGAGATGATCCGGGCCGTGCGCGCCCGGGTGCACGTGCCCCTGATCGCCTCCGGCGGCGCGGGCGCCCCCGAGCACTTCCCGCCGGCGGTGGACGCGGGCGCCGACGCCGTGCTCGCCGCCTCGATCTTCCACTTCGGTCCCGTGCACGCGATCGCCGAGGTCAAGGACGCGCTGCGCGCGGCGGGCCACGAGGTCCGCTGAACGGCCCCGTGGCTCGGGACGGCCACCGGGCGTAGAGTCGACCGTGAGCTGACGTCAGTCGCTCGACAGGCCGACCCGAAGGAGAGTCCACCGTGGGACTGAACAGCATCATCAGGAGTGTCACCGGGCGTGCGGGCGGGGGGACCGCCGGTCGGCCCGCCGGAGGACGCCGGGGCACCCGCGGCATGAACGCCGCGGGCCAGGCGGGCGCGGGCAGGACCGGCGGCCGCGGCCTCGGGGGTAAGCTGCGCGGCCTCCTCAACCGTCGATAGCGCACCGTGCAGGAGCGGCCCCGTCCTGGGGCCGCTCTCCACGTGCCGAGGACGCCGATGACCACGTCCGGGCCGGAGGAGGCCCCCCGCCCCGCGGAGGACCCGGTCCGCCGGACGTCGTTCTCCACGCACGACGCCGACCGGGGCATCGCCGCCATGTCCGAGCTCTACACGGGTCTCGGCATGCGCGCGCCCACCGACGGCTCGTTCGAGCTGCAGATGGCGGCGGCCTCGATCGGCCCGCTCCTGGCGCACCGGTTCCGGCTCTGCACCTCGGAGTCCTCCGGCACGGGCGACGTCTCCGGCACGTACTCCGTCGTGCACGTGCTGACCGGGCGCCTGACGGTCAGCTCCGGCAAGGAGCGCATCGCCACGCCCCTGCCGTTCCTGCTGCCGCAGGGACTGTACGGCGGCCGGTGGGACGGGCTCCTGGAACTGAGCACCGTGGTCCTGGACGCCCGCGCCGTCGAGGAGACCGCCCGCGACCTGCTCGGTGCGCCGGACTTCGGGCTGCGCTTCACGGGCAGCACCCCCGTGTCCCCGCAGATGACGCGCTACTGGCTCGCCCAGGTCCGGTACTTCCACCGGGACCTGCTGCCCAACGCGGAGGCGCTGAGCACGCCCCTGGTGCGGGCCGAGGCGTTCCGGTCGCTCGCCGCAGCCCTGCTGCACTGCTTCCCGAACACCTTCCTGGCGCAGCCGGCGCCGTCCGGGACCACAGCGGCGCTGCCGGCGCAGGTGCGCCGGGCGGTCGCGTTCGTCGACGAGCACCTGCACGAGGACGTCGGTCTCGCCGAGATCGCCGCGGCGGCACGGATGAGCCCCCGCGGGCTCCAGGCCGCGTTCCGCCGGGAGCTCGGTCGCACCCCCGTCGGCTACCTGCGGGAGGCGCGCCTGGACGCCGCCCGCCGGGACCTGCTCCGCGCCGACCCGGCCGCGGGCGAGACGGTCGCCGCCGTCGCGGCACGCTGGGGCTTCGCCCACCCCGGGCGCTTCGCGACCGTCTACCGGACTCGGTTCGGGGAGCCGCCCGGCACCACGCTGCACCACTGACCCCTCCGGCTCAGTCCCCGTCCCGGCAGGTCGCGTCCAGCCAGTCCCGCACGGGGGCGAGGGCCTCGTCGAGCGCCTGCCCGTCGAACCGCGCCGAGGGGTCCGCCTCCAGCGCCTCGCCGTGGGAGTCGACCAGCAGCTGCACCCGTGCGAAGTCCGGGGCCAGCACCGGAGGGGCGGCGTCGCGCACGGCCTCGACCTCGTCCTCGACCTCCTGGACCTCCGTCACGGTCGGGCCGGCCGAGAGGCCGGCCGGCAGCAGGGCGAGCGCCAGGAGGTCGTCGGCGACCGCCGCGCACGCCTCCCGCCGGTCCGGGTAGGCGCCCCAGGGGCCGTCCGCGGCAAGGGCGGGCGACCCAGCAGGGGAGGCCGTGGTCGCCGTGGCCGTGGGGGAGCCGGTCGGGGGGCCCGGCGTGCCGGGGCCCCCGCACCCGCCCAGCAGCGCGACGACGAGTGCGGCCGCCACCGTGCCGGGGGCCGCACTCCGCCGCCGCCTCGCCCTCCTGGAATGCATGCTCTCGGTGTCCCGCCCGCCGTCGCCACCCTGGTCCTGCGTCCACCATAGGCCCCACCGCCTCGGCTCGGCAGGGCCGCGGCCGAGGAAGCACGGCCTGCGGCCGCCGGGACTCCTATCCTGGAGCCCGGAGGTCCGGGAGGAGGACGAACGTGCGACTCGTCGTCGTCACCGCCCGGGCCTGCGCCCTGGCGGTCGCGGTCTGGGCGCTGGTCTCCCGGGCCGACTGCGCCTTCGTGACGCGCACCTGCCTGGGGTCGAACCTGTTCAGCTACTTCACGGTCCACAGCGCCGTCCTGCTGATCCTGGCCGTGCTGCTGGCGATGCTGCACACCGCGGCCCGGGCCGCGGAGCCGGGCTGGCTGACCGGGCTCCGGGCGATGGCCACCACCTACTGCGTGGTGTCCGGGGCGGTGTTCGGCGTGCTGCTGGCCAACGCGGAGCTGTTCGGCCACCTCTTCCTGGTCCCGCTGTCCTCGCAGGTGCTGCACTTCGTGCTGCCCGTCTACGCCGTGGTCGACTTCCTGCTCGGCCCGGGCCGTCGGCGGCTGCGCTGGGCCTCCACCTGGGCGTCCACCGTGTTCCCGGCCCTGTGGGCCGTGTACACCCTGGTCCGGGGACGGATGGTGGGCTGGTACCCGTACTTCTTCCTCGACCCCGCCCTGGTCGGCGGCTACCGGGCGGTGGGCACCTACGCCCTCGGGCTGTCCGTGCTCATCCTCACGGTGTCCTTCCTGACCGTCGCCGCCACCCGGCTGCCCACCGTCCCGGAGGGGCCGGGCCGTGGACGACTCCGCCCCCGCCGGCACGACCCCTGACCCGGTGGGCCCGGGGAACGACCCGGGACCGGGCCGCCCGGATAGGTCGATAGGATGGGGACGATGAGCGAGCAGACCCCCGACACCGGAACCGACGTCCTCGATCCTGCCGTGGCCCGGCGGCTCAAGCGCGACCCCGCGGGCCTCGTGGCCGCCGTGGTGCAGCAGCACGACACCAAGGAGGTGCTGATGCTGGGCTGGATGGACGACGAGGCCCTGCGCCGCACCCTCACGGAGGGCCGCGTGACGTTCTGGTCCCGCTCCCGCCAGGAGTACTGGCGCAAGGGCGACACGTCCGGGCACGTCCAGGCCGTGCACAGCGTGAGCCTCGACTGCGACGGCGACGCCCTGCTCGTCCGGGTCGACCAGACCGGGGCGGCCTGCCACACCGGCACCCGCAGCTGCTTCGACGGCCGCGACCTCGGCGCCGTCACCGCTGTCTGAGCCGCGCCACCCTCCGCACTCCCGTCCGCCACCAGGAAGTCAGGTCGACACCCATGCAGGACCTGGGCACCATCAGCCCCACGCTCGAGGAGTTCCGCGCGCTCGCCGCGGAGCGCCGCGTCATCCCCGTCCGCGTCAAGATCCTCGCGGACGCCATGACCCCGATCGGGCTCTACCGGGCGCTCGCCCTCGAGGACGGGGCGGCCCGGCCGGGCACCTTCCTCCTCGAGTCCGCCGCGGAGGGCGGGGTCTGGTCCCGCTACTCCTTCATCGGCGCCAACTCCCGGGCCACGCTCACCGCCCGCGACGGCGAGGCGCACTGGATCGGGCAGGCCCCGGCCGGCGCCCCCACCGGCGGCAGCCCCGTCGAAGCGCTGCGGGACACCATGGCGCTGCTGCACACGGAGCGCTTCGAGGACGTCCCCCCGCTGACCTCGGGGCTCGTGGGCTTCGTGGGGTGGGAGGCCGTGCGCCGCTGGGAGAAGCTCCCGCACCCGCCGGAGGACGACCTGCGCATCCCCGAGCTGGCCATGAACCTGGTCTCGGACATCGCGATCCACGACAACACGGACGGCACCGTGATGCTCGTGGCCAACGCGATCAACTTCGACGACACCGACGAGCGCGTCGACGAGGCCTGGGCCGACGCCGTGGACCGGGTGCACGCGATGCTGGAGAGGCTCGCCCGGCCCCTCGGCCGCACCACGGTCTCCACCCTCACCGGCAGCGACGAGATCCGCGGGGACCTGGAGTCCAAGGTCGCCCAGAGCTGGGACCGCACCCTGTTCATGAACTCCATCGTGGAGGGCAAGAAGGCCATCGTGGACGGGGACGTCTTCCAGGTGGTCGTCTCCCGGCGCTTCGAGACCGAGTGCACGGCCGACTCCCTCGACGTCTACCGCATGCTGCGCGCCATCAACCCCAGCCCGTACATGTACCTGTACAGCTTCGAGGACGCCGGCGGCCGTCCCTTCTCGATCGTGGGTTCGTCCCCGGAGGCGCTCGTGACCGTCACGGGCGACCAGGCCGTGACGCACCCCATCGCCGGGTCCCGCCCGCGCGGGCGCACGGTCGAGGAGGACCTCGCGCTGGAGCGGGACCTGCTCCAGGACGAGAAGGAGCGCTCCGAGCACCTCATGCTCGTGGACCTCTCCCGCAACGACATCTCCAAGATCGCCGTTCCCGGCTCCGTGGAGGTCACGGAGTTCATGGAGGTCGAGCGCTTCAGCCACATCATGCACCTGTGCTCCAACGTCGTGGGCCGGGTGCGCCCGGACGCCACCGCCTACGACGTGCTCGCGGCGACGTTCCCCGCCGGCACCCTGTCGGGGGCGCCCAAGCCCAGGGCCCTGCGCCTGCTCGACGAGTACGAGCCGCTGCGCCGCGCCGTCTACGGCGGCGTGGTCGGCTACCTCGACTTCGCGGGCGACATGGACATGGCCATCGCCATCCGCACGGCCCTGCTCGTCGACGGCAAGGCCTACGTCCAGGCCGGCGGCGGGATCGTCGCGGACTCGGACCCCGAGACCGAGGCCCTCGAGTCCCTCAACAAGGCCACCGCACCGCTGCGGGCGGTGCTGCTCGCCGAACGCCTGCACGCCCTGGACCTCGACCGGGTGGCCGTGCCGGGGACGGGCGCCGGGCGTGTCTGAGGGCCGCGGCTCCCGGCGGGCGATGCTGTCCCGGCGGTCCACGGTGGTGCTCGCCACCCTGGTCGCCGCCCTCGCCGTGTTCGCCTGCTCGGCCGCCACGTGGATCTCCGCCACGGTGCAGACCACGCTCCAGCCCGTGACCGTGGACGTCGCCGGGTCCGACGCCGCGCCGGCCGTGACGGCCCTGGGTCTCGCCGCGGCCGCCGGCGCCCTCACCACGGCGATCTCCGGGCGCGTGCTGCGCGCCGTGGTGGCCGTGGTGGTCCTGCTCGCCGGCCTCGGCGCGCTGGCCGCGTCCGTGGCGGTGCTGGCCGACCCGGCAGGCGCCGCGCAGACCGCCGTGGGTGAGGCCACCGGGATGATCAACGCCGGCGGCGACTTCGCCGTCACCGCCTGGCCCTCGCTCGCGGCGGCCGCCTCGGCGCTCGTGGCCCTGTGCGGCGCCTGGACGCTCGTGGCGGGCCGGTCCTGGACCGCGGCCCGGCGCTACGAGCGCGCCGGGACGGACGGGGCCCCGTCCGGGACGCCCCGCCCCGGCGACGAGATCGACTCGTGGGACGCCCTCACCGAGGGCCGCGACCCCACCGCCTGAGCCCGGTGCCCGCACCGGGGCCCGGGCCCGCCGCAGCAGGGGACCGCACGCCCCGCAGCCCCGTGGGGCGTGCGCGGGCGCGGGCCCAGGGGTGGCACAATGGGGCGGGACAGACCGTCAGCAACCGCCGCGCCCCGCCGGGGCCGTGCGAGCGGAGCCGGCCGGCTCCGGCAGGGATATCGGGAGTGCAACAACATGGCAAACGGAAACGAGATCGTCCTCGACCACACCGGCTTCGTGGGGCACGGCAACACGCTGGCCGCGTGGGTGACCGTCGGCATCATGTCGGTGGGCGTCATCGTGGGCGTGGTGGGCTTCACGGTGGGCAGCACCGTCCTGCTGATCGCGGGCATCGTGCTGGTCGTCGTCGGGCTCGTCGCCGGCTTCGTGCTCAGCAGGATGGGCCACGGCAGCGGCTCCGAGCAGCGCAAGCACGAGGCGCGCAACCACCAGGGCTGAGACCGGGCCGGCGCGTGCCGGCCCCGGGAGCCCGGCACGGGCCGGCCCGGTCCGCGTCCGGGGCCGGCCGCCGTCCCCGTCCGCCCCGGGCGCGGCCCGCACCCACGAACGCACCAGGGCGGCCAGCGCCGTCGAGAGGACAGGAAACCATGTCGCAACAGAGCACCGGGACGGTCCTGGACGCCATCATCGAGGGCGTCCGGGCAGATCTGGCGGAGCGCCGTGAGCGCGTCGGCCTCGACGACCTCCGCCGGGCGGCCGCGCAGCAGCCCCCGGCCCTGGACGCCGAGTCGGCGCTGCGGGGACCCAGCGAGGACGCCGTGCAGGTCATCGCCGAGGTCAAGCGCTCGAGCCCCTCCAAGGGTGCGCTGGCCCCGATCGAGGACCCGGCGCGCCTGGCCGCGGCCTACGAGCACGGCGGGGCGTCGGTGATCTCCGTGCTGACCGAGCAGCGACGCTTCAACGGCTCCCTGGCCGACCTCGACGCCGTGCGCGCGGCCGTGGGGGTGCCCGTGCTGCGCAAGGACTTCACGGTCGACGAGTACCAGATCTGGGAGGCGCGGGCCCACGGGGCGGACCTGGTCCTGCTGATCGTCGCCGCCCTCTCCGACGACGAGCTGCGCCGCTTCCTCGCGCTCACCCACGAGCTGGGCATGCACGCCCTGGTGGAGACGCACACGCCCGAGGAGATCGAGCGCGCGGCCGCCGTGGGCGCCCGCATCGTGGGCGTCAACGTCCGCAACCTCAAGACCCTCGACACCGACGTCGAGACCTTCGGCCGGCTCGCCGGGCTCCTGCCCCAGGACGCGGTCGTCGTGGCCGAGTCCGGGGTCGAGGGCGAGGAGCAGATCGCTCTCTACGCCTCGCACGGGGCCAAGGCCGTCCTGGTCGGCGAGGCCCTCGTGCGCAGCGCCGAGCCGGCCTCGACCATCGCGGCCTTCCGCGCGGCGGGCGCGGCCGCGCGAGCCCGGCGGCACGTCCCCGAGGCCGAGGCCGCCGCCGCGAAGGCGTCCTCCTTGCGCGAGGCCCCCGGGCCGTACTTCGGGGACTTCGGCGGCCGGTGGATGCCCGAGTCCCTCATCGCCGCCCTCGACGAGCTCACGGACGTGTTCGAGAAGGCGAAGGCCGATCCGGAGTTCATCGCGGAGTTCCAGCGGCTCTCCCGCGACTACTCGAACCGGCCCTCCCTGCTGACCGAGGCCCAGCGCTTCGCCGCCGAGGCCGGGTGCCGGATCTTCCTCAAGCGGGAGGACCTCAACCACACCGGCTCGCACAAGATCAACAACGTGCTCGGCCAGGCCCTGCTGGCGCGGCGGATGGGCAAGACCCGGCTGATCGCCGAGACCGGTGCCGGCCAGCACGGCGTGGCCTCGGCCACCGCGGCCGCCCTGTTCGGCATGGAGTGCGTGGTCTACATGGGTGAGGAGGACACCCGGCGGCAGGCCCTCAACGTCGCGCGCATGGAGCTGCTGGGCGCCACCGTGGTGCCCGTGACCAACGGCTCCCGCACGCTCAAGGACGCGATCAACGAGGCGCTGCGGGACTGGGTCGCCTCCGTCGAGCACACCCACTACCTGCTGGGCACCGCGGCGGGCCCGTACCCGTTCCCCGCGATGGTCCGCTACTTCCACGAGCAGATCGGCGAGGAGACGCGCGAGCAGGTCCTGGCACAGGCCGGGCGCCTCCCGGACGCCGTCGCGGCCTGCGTGGGCGGCGGGTCGAACGCGATCGGCATCTTCCACGGCTTCCTGGACGACCCCGCGGTGGAGCTCTACGGCCTCGAGGCCGGCGGGGACGGCGTGGAGTCCGGACGCCACGCCGCCACGATCTCCCTGGGCCGTCCCGGCGTGCTGCACGGGGCCCGGACCTACCTCATGCAGGACGAGGACGGGCAGACGCTCGAGTCCCACTCGATCTCCGCGGGCCTCGACTACCCCGCCGTGGGCCCCGAGCACTCCTACCTGCACGACATCGGGCGGGCGCACTACGAGGCGATCACCGACGCCGAGGCGATGGAGGCCTTCCGGCTCCTGTGCCGCACCGAGGGCATCATCCCCGCCATCGAGACCTCCCACGCCCTGGCCGGGGCGCTGAAGATCGGCCGCCGCTGGGTCGAGGAGCTCGGGCCGGAGGCGGCCGCGGAGAAGATCGTCGTGGTCTCCCTCTCGGGGCGCGGCGACAAGGACGTGGCGACCGCCGCGGAATGGTTCGGGATGCTCCCGGACGACAGTGCCGAGGCCGAGCTCGGCGAGAAGGGCGAGCGACTGTGACCACCACCCGACACGAGACCTCCGGTCCGGACCTCGCCTCCCGCATCCTGCCGCCGGGGCTGAGCGCCGACCCCGGCTCGCGGCTCGCCGCCCGGATCGCCGAGTGCCGGGCGCAGGGGCGGCCGGTCCTGGTCGGCTACCTCCCCGCGGGCTTCCCGACCGTGGACGAGTCCATCGAGGCGGCCGTGGCCCTCGGCGCCAACGGCGCGGACGTGATCGAGATCGGCATCCCGTACTCGGACCCCGTCATGGACGGACCGGTGATCCAGCACGCGACCACGACGGCCCTCGCCAACGGCTTCCGGGTGGCCGACGTGTTCCGGGTGGTCCGTGCCGTGGCCGAGCGCACCGACGCGGTGCCCGTGGTGATGACCTACTGGAACCCCGTCCTGCAGATGGGCGTCGACACGTTCGCCCGACGGCTCGCCGAGGCCGGGGGAGCGGGGATCATCACCCCCGACCTGATCCCCGACGAGGCCGGGGAGTGGTTCGCCGCGTCCGCGGCCCACGGCCTCGACCGGATCTTCCTGGTGGCGCCCTCCTCCTCGCGGGAGCGGCTCGACCTGGTGGTCAAGGCCGCGAGCGGCTTCGTCTACGCGGTCTCCGTGATGGGCGTCACCGGCGCCCGGGACGCCGTCTCCGACGTCGCCGAGCAGCTCGTGGCGGACACGCGCGCGGCCGGGGCCCAGCACGTGTGCGTGGGCCTGGGCGTCTCCCGCCGGGAGCACGTCGAGGAGATCGGCGCCTACGCGGACGGCGTCATCGTGGGCACCGCCCTCGTCCAGGCGCTGGCCGACGGCGGCCCCGAGGCCGTGGGCGCGCTGGCCCGGGAACTGGCCGGGCGCGCCTGATAGCGTGACGGGCGGCCCCACCCCCGCGCGGGCGGGGCCGCCCCTCCCGACGACCCCACGAGCCGAGGCCCCACCGCATGCTGCTGAGCGCCGTTCCCCCCGTGCCCGCCCTGATGAGCGCCCCGCTCCGGCAGGGCATCCCCTCCCCGGACTGGTCCGGCTTCTCGGTCGGCCCGCTGACCGTGCACGCCTACGCCCTGTGCATCCTCGCGGGCATCGCGGCGGCCCTGTGGCTGACCACACGCCGCTGGGCGGCCCGGGGGCTGGACCCGGAGATCGTGTGGGACATCGTGATGTGGGCCGTCCCCGCCGGGATCGTGGGCGCCCGCGTCTACCACGTCCTGATCACCGACCCGGCCGGCTACTTCGGCCCGGGCGCGGACCCCGTCGACGCGCTGCGGATCTGGGAGGGCGGTCTCGGGATCATGGGCGCCGTGGCGTTCGGCGCCCTGGCCGCGTGGTGGGTGTGCCGCCGGCACGGGGTCTCCCTGGCCGTGTTCGCCGACGCCGCGGCGCCCGGCCTGCTGCTCGCGCAGGCGATCGGACGCTGGGGCAACTGGTTCAACCAGGAGCTCTTCGGACGGCCCACCACCCTGCCGTGGGGACTCGAGATCGACCCCGGCAGCGCCAACTTCCCGGCCGGGCTGCCGGCGGACACCCTCTTCCACCCCACGTTCCTCTACGAGTCCCTGTGGAACCTGCTCGGCGTGGTGCTGCTGCTGGCCCTGGACCGGCGGTTCCGCCTGGACGGCGGCCGCCTGTTCGCGCTCTACCTGATCCACTACGGCCTGGGCCGGATGCTCATCGAGCTGTTCCTGAGGATCGACCCGTCCCTCATGGTGCTGGGCCTGCGCGTGCACGTGTGGACCGCCCTGGGGGTCGTGCTGCTGGGGCTGGCCCTGTTCGCGGCGGTGGTGCTCCGCCGCCGCCGGGCCCGCGGCACCGCCGTGGAGGCCTCGCGCGCCTGATACCGCACCGCGGGCGGGGACGGGGTCCCTGGCTGGGGAGTTTTCAGAGCTGTAACATCTGAGTGCTAGATTCTTCTGGCGCCTGACCGGCGGACGGGTGAACCACGTCTCCGGCTCCGGCGCACGCCACGATCGTCCATCGTCGGACATTCCTGGAACGGGGCCCTTCCGCCGTCCGGCACCACCTCGATCACTGCTCGAGGACGTCGGCGGCAGCTCACGATCCGGCGGCACCTCCCGACCGGAGCTCTGCCGCGGGGGCCGCTCCTGTTGACCGCATCCCATGGTGAGGAGACGTCAGTCATGACCTCTACCCCGGCCGGCACTCCCGGTGACACTTCTGCCCAGGGCGGCACGGACCCCCGTCCGGACGCTCCCGCCGAGACCGCGCAGGAGCAGGCGGAGTCCCCGTTCGAGCAGTTCTCGAACGCGCCCGAGGAGCAGGGCCTCTACCACCCGGACGAGGAGAAGGACGCCTGCGGCCTCGCCGTGGTCGCGACCCTCAACGGCGCCCCGAGCCACGAGATCGTCGACGCCGCGCTGACGGCCCTGCGCAACCTGGAGCACCGCGGCGCCGTGGGCGGCGACGAGGGCACCGGTGACGGCGCCGGCCTGCTGACCCAGCTGCCCGACGCGTTCTTCCGCGCCGTGCTGGACTTCGAGCTGCCGCCCCTGGGCGGCTACGCCGTGGGCACCGCGTTCCTCCCGCACGGCGGTGCGAACGCGGAGCGGATCCAGGGCGCCCTCGAGGAGCTCGCGCGCTCCGAGGAGCTGCAGGTCCTCGGCTGGCGGCCCGTCCCCGTGGCCGAGTCCGTGGTGGGCCGGTCCGCGCGGGAGGTCATGCCGTACTTCGTGCAGCTCTTCGTGGCCGAGACCACACCGGCGCCCGAGGACGAGGCGGCCCGGCGGCGCCTGGACCAGAAGGCGTTCCGGCTGCGCAAGCGGGCCCAGAACCGGTCCGGCGTCTACTTCCCCTCGCTGTCCTCGCGCACGATCGTCTACAAGGGCATGCTGACCACCCAGCAGCTCGAGCCCTTCTACCCGGACCTGTCCGACGACCGGTTCACCACCGAGCTCGCGATCGTGCACTCCCGGTTCTCCACCAACACCTTCCCCTCGTGGCCGCTGGCCCAGCCCATGCGCACGCTCGCGCACAACGGCGAGATCAACACCGTCAAGGGCAACCGGAACTGGATGCGCGCCCGCCAGTCGCAGCTGAAGTCCCCGCTGCTGGGCCGCAACCCCGAGGAGCTCTTCCCGATCTGCTCGGAGGGCGCGTCCGACTCGCAGTCCCTGGACGAGGTCGCCGAGCTGCTCGTGCTCTCCGGCCGGCCGGTCACCCAGGCCATGATGATGATGATCCCGGAGGCCTGGGAGAACCACGAGACCATGGACCCCGCCCGCAAGGCGTTCTACCGCTACCACGCCTCCTTCATGGAGCCCTGGGACGGCCCGGCCGCGGTGGCCTTCACCGACGGCGTGCAGGTCGGGTCGCTGCTGGACCGCAACGGGCTGCGCCCCGGCCGGTTCTGGGTCACGGACGACGGCCTGGTCGTCTTCGCCTCGGAGGTCGGCGTCGTCGACGTCGGGGACCGCAAGATCGTGCGCAAGGGCCGCGTCTCCCCGGGCACGATGTTCCTCGTGGACACCGCGCGGGGCCGGATCGTGGAGGACGCCGAGATCAAGGCCCAGATCGCCTCCGCCGCCCCGTGGGAGGAATGGGCCGACGGCAACATCATCGACATCACCGACCTCCCCGAGCGCGAGCACATGATCCACCCGCGCTCCTCCATCACCCTGCGCCAGAAGACCTTCGGGTACACGCAGGAGGAGCTGAAGATGATCGTCGGGCCCATGGCGGCCAAGGGCGCCGAGCCGATCTACGCGATGGGCACCGACACCCCGATCGCCGTGCTCTCCGAGAAGTCCCGCACCCTGTTCGACTACTTCGTGCAGTCCTTCGCCCAGGTCACCAACCCGCCGCTGGACGCCATCCGCGAGGAGCTCGTGACGAGCCTGCGCGGCTCCGTGGGCCCCTCGGGGAACCTGCTGACCACCGAGCGCGTGCGCACCCGCCAGGTCGCGGTGGACTTCCCGGTGATCGACAACGACCAGCTGGACCAGTTCCTGCACATCGAGGGCGAGGACGGGATGCCCGCGGCCCTCAAGGTGCGGGGCCTGTACCGTCCCGACGGCGGCGCGGAGTCCCTGCGCGCCCGGATCGCGGAGATCTGCGAGAAGGTCTCCGCGGCCGTGGCCCGCGGCGTGGAGTACGTCATCGTCTCCGACCGCGACTCCAACGGCGCGTGGGCGCCGATCCCGTCGCTGCTGCTCACCTCGGCCGTGCACCACCACCTCCTGCGCTCGGCGACCCGCACCAAGGTGGCCCTGGTCGTGGAGGCGGGCGACGTGCGCGAGGTCCACCACGTGGCGCTGCTCATCGGCTACGGTGCGTCCGCGGTGAACCCGTACCTGGCGATGGAGTCGGCGGAGGAGCTGGTGCGCTCGGGCGACCTCACCGGGATCACCACGGAGCACGCGGTGCACAACCTGATCAAGGCCCTGGGCAAGGGCGTGCAGAAGATCATGTCCAAGATGGGCATCTCCACGGTCTCCTCCTACTGCGGCGCCCAGGTCTTCGAGGCGCTCGGCCTGTCGCGGGAGCTCGTGGACGACTACTTCACGGGCACCCACACCCAGATCGGCGGCATCGGCCTCGACGTGATCGCGGAGGAGACGGCCTCCCGCCACCGCCGGGCGTACCCGGCGGACGGCGTGACCGAGCCCCACCGGGACCTCGAGACGGGCGGCGAGTACGACTGGCGCCGGGACGGCCCGCCCCACCTGTTCAACCCCCAGACCGTCTTCCGGCTGCAGCACGCCACCCGCACCGGGCGCTACGACATCTTCAAGTCCTACACGAAGCTCGTGGACGACCAGACGAAGAAGCTGCTGACGCTGCGCGGGCTGCTCGGCTTCTCCTCGGACCGCAAGCCCGTGCCGCTCGATGAGGTCGAGCCCGTCAGCTCGATCGTCAAGCGCTTCCAGACCGGGGCGATGAGCTACGGCTCCATCTCCCAGGAGGCGCACGAGACCCTGGCGATCGCCATGAACCGGCTCGGCGCCAAGTCGAACACCGGTGAGGGCGGCGAGGACGTCGACCGCCTGCTGGACCCGCAGCGGCGCTCGGCGATCAAGCAGGTGGCCTCCGGCCGGTTCGGCGTCACGAGCCTGTACCTGACCAACGCCGACGACATCCAGATCAAGATGGCCCAGGGGGCCAAGCCCGGTGAGGGTGGCCAGCTCATGGCCCAGAAGCTGTACCCGTGGATCGCCCGCACACGCCACTCCACCCCGGGCGTGTCGCTGATCTCGCCGCCGCCGCACCACGACATCTACTCGATCGAGGACCTCGCGCAGCTGATCTACGATCTCAAGCGCTCCAACCCGCAGGCCCGGGTGCACGTCAAGCTGGTCTCCGAGATCGGCATCGGCACCGTGGCCTCCGGCGTCACCAAGGCCAAGGCCGACGTGGTGCTCGTCTCCGGGCACGACGGCGGCACCGGCGCGGCCCCGCTGAACTCGCTCAAGCACGCCGGCGCCCCGTGGGAGCTCGGCCTCGCCGAGACCCAGCAGACCCTGATGCTCAACGGGCTGCGGGACCGCGTGGTCGTCCAGGCGGACGGGCAGATGAAGACCGGCCGGGACGTGATCGTCGCCGCGCTGCTCGGGGCGGAGGAGTTCGGCTTCGCCACCGCCCCGCTGATCGTCGAGGGCTGCATCATGATGCGCAAGTGCCACCTGGACACCTGCCCGGTGGGCGTGGCCACCCAGAACCCGGAGCTGCGCAAGCGGTTCACGGGGCGGGCCGAGCACGTGGTGAACTTCTTCGAGTTCATCGCCGAGGAGGTCCGGGAGTACCTGGCCCAGCTCGGCTTCCGCTCGATCGAGGAGGCCGTCGGGCACGCCGAGGTCCTCGAGACCAAGAAGGCCATCGACCACTGGAAGGCGCACGGGCTCGACCTCTCGCCGATCCTGCACTCCACGGTGCTCGAGCACCGGGGCGCGGCGGTGCGCAACATGCGCGGCCAGGACCACGAGCTCGAGAAGCACTTCGACAACGAGCTCATCCGTCTCTCCCGGGCCGCCCTGGAGAAGCGGGAGCCCGTGCGGATCCAGCAGCACATCATCAACACGGACCGCGCGGTCGGCACGATGCTCGGCCACGTGGTCACGAGGACGTTCGGCACGGACGTCCTCGCGCACGACACCATCGACGTGACGCTCACCGGCCAGGCCGGCCAGTCCCTCGGCGCGTTCCTCCCGCAGGGCATCACCCTGCGGCTCGAGGGCGACGCCAACGACTACAGCGGCAAGGGCCTCTCCGGCGGCCGGATCATCGTGCGCCCGGAGCGGGACGCGGTGTTCGAGGCCTCCGAGAACGTCATCGCGGGCAACGTGATCGGCTACGGCGCCACGAGCGGGGAGATCTTCCTGCGCGGCACCGTGGGCGAGCGGTTCCTGGTGCGCAACTCGGGCGCCACCGCGGTGGTCGAGGGCATCGGCGACCACGGCTGCGAGTACATGACCGGCGGCACCGCCCTGGTGCTCGGCCGCACCGGGCGCAACTTCGGCGCCGGCATGTCCGGCGGCGTCGCCTACGTCATCGACCTCGCCGAGACCTCGGTCAACAAGCAGGCGCGCGACAGCGGAGAGCTGCAGCTGCTGCCGCTGGACGAGGCGGACGCCGAGACCGTGCTGGCGCTCATCACGAAGCACGCCGAGGAGACCGGCTCCGAGCTCGCGGACCGGCTCCTGGCCGACCCCGTGGCCACGCTCGGGCGTTTCACCAAGATCCTGCCGCGGGAGTACGCCGCCGTGCAGGGCATCCGCGAAGAGGCCCGGACCCAGGGGCAGGACCCCGACGGCGACGAGGCCTGGCACAAGATCCTGGAGGTGACGACCCGTGGCTGATCCGCGCGGTTTCATGAAGGTGACCGAGCGCGTCGACCGCCCCAAGCGGCCGGTGCCCGTCCGGATCATGGACTGGAAGGAGGTCCAGGAGGCCCAGGACCGGGGGGTCCTGCAGAAGCAGGCCGGCCGGTGCATGGACTGCGGGATCCCCTTCTGCCACGAGGGCTGCCCCCTGGGCAACCTGATCCCCGAGTGGAACGACCTCGTGTGGCGGGGCCTCGACGCCGAGGCGGTCGAGCGCATGCACGCCACCAACAACTTCCCGGAGTTCACCGGGCGGGTCTGCCCGGCGCCGTGCGAGTCCTCGTGCGTGCTCGGCATCAACCAGCCCGCCGTGACCATCAAGCAGATCGAGTACTCGATCGGCGAGATGGGCTTCGACGAGGGCATCGTCAAGCCGTTCGTCCCGCAGCGCCTGGTCGGCAAGACCGTGGCGGTCGTGGGCTCCGGACCCGGCGGCCTCGCGGTGGCCCAGCAGCTGACCCAGGCCGGGTTCACGGTGGCGGTCTACGAGCGCGACGACCGGATCGGCGGGCTGCTGCGCTACGGCATCCCCGACTTCAAGATGGAGAAGGAGGTCCTCGACCGGCGCCTCGACGTCATGCGCGCCGAGGGCACCCGCTTCCGCCCGGGGGTGGAGATCGGCAAGGACATCACCTGGGACCAGCTCAAGCGCCGCTACGACGCCGTGGTGGTCGCCACCGGCGCCACGGTGCCGCGGGACCTGGCGATCCCGGGCCGGGACCTCGACGGCGTCCACTTCGCGATGGACTACCTGGTGCAGGGCAACCGCGTGGTGGCCGGCGACGAGGTCGAGGACCAGATCTCCGCGGCGGGCAAGCACGTCATCGTCCTGGGCGGCGGCGACACCGGCTCCGACTGCATCGGCACCGCCAACCGCCAGGGCGCGGCGTCGATCACGTCCCTGGCCATCGGGCGCAAGCCGGCCGCGGACCGCTCCGACGCCGACCCGTGGCCCATGATGCCGAGGATGTTCGAGGTCTCGACCTCCCACGAGGAGGGCGGCGACCGCACCTACATGGCCTCGACGGTGGAGTTCGTGGGGGAGAACGGCAGGCTCACCGGCCTGAAGGTCGCCGAGACCGAGTACCTGCCCGACGGGCGGCGCGCGCCGAAGGGCGGCACCGAGCGGGTGATCCCGGCCGACCTGGTCTTCCTGGCGCTGGGCTTCACCGGCAACGAGTCCGAGGACATCACCGAGCAGATCGGCGCGGAGCTGGACGGCCGGACCAACCTGGCCCGCGACGACCGGTACATGACCAGCGTGGACGGCGTGTTCGCGTGCGGAGACGCCGGCCGCGGCCAGTCCCTGGTCGTCTGGGCGATCGCCGAGGGCCGCGCCTGCGCGGCCGCCGTCGAACGGTTCCTCACGGGCTCGACCCGCCTGCCGGAGCCCGTGGCCCCGACCGACCGGGCCATCGACCTCACCCTGTAGGACGGCACCGCGGCGCGGGGCGCCCCCTCCCAGGAGGGGGCGCCCCGCGCCGTCGCACGTCCGGGGCGGGAGGGCTGCCCGGTCGCCTCGACACCGGCGACGGCGTTGGTAGGCTGGGGGACGACCTCCCGCCCCGGGGCGGACATCCAGGCAGTGCGGCCGGGAGCTGCGTCGTGTCCTGCGCGACGGAGCCCCCGGCCGCAGTGCTGTGCACGTCCTCCCCGGTGGCACCCCTCGACCCAAGGCGGCACACATGCGACGAGCAAAGATCGTGGCCACGATCGGCCCGGCCATCTCCTCGTACGAGAACCTCTCCCAGGCGATCCGGTCCGGCATGAACGTGGCCCGGCTCAACATGAGCCACGGCGACCACTCCGTGCACGACACGTCCTACGAGAACCTGCGGCGCGCCTCGGCGGACGTCGGGCAGACGGTCGCGATCCTCGCGGACCTCCAGGGACCGAAGATCCGTCTCGGCCGCTTCGCGGACGGCCCGCACGAGCTGCTGCCCGGCGACGAGTTCTCCATCACCGTCGACGACGTCGAGGGCACCGCGAGCCTGTGCTCCACCACGCACAAGGGCCTGCCGGGCGACGTGAACGTGGGCGACCCGCTGCTCATCGACGACGGCCGGGTGGCCCTGCGCGCCACCGCCGTCTCCGACACCACCGTGACCACCGAGGTGGTCGTGGGCGGGCCGGTGTCCAACAACAAGGGCATCAACCTGCCCGGCGTGGCCGTGAACGTCCCGGCCCTGTCCGACAAGGACGAGGACGACCTGCGCTGGGCCCTGCGCCGCGGCGTGGACCTGATCGCCCTGTCCTTCGTGCGCGACGCCAAGGACATCGTGCGGGTGCACGAGATCATGGACGAGGAGGGCCGGCGGCTGCCGGTGATCGCCAAGATCGAGAAGCCGCAGGCGGTGGACTCCCTTCACGAGATCATCGACGCGTTCGACGGCATCATGGTCGCCCGCGGCGACCTCGGCGTGGAGCTGCCGCTGGAGCAGGTCCCGATCGTGCAGAAGCGCGCCATCGAGCTCGCCCGGCGCTGGGCCAAGCCGGTGATCGTCGCCACCCAGGTGCTCGAGTCCATGATCGACAGCCCGCGCCCCACCCGGGCCGAGGCCTCCGACTGCGCCAACGCCGTCCTCGACGGCGCGGACGCGGTCATGCTCTCCGGGGAGACCTCGGTGGGCAAGTACCCGATCGAGACCATCGAGACGATGGCCCGCATCATCGAGGCCATCGAGAGCCAGGCGCTGGAGCGCGTCCCGGCCCTCGGCACGGAGCCGCGCACCCGCGGCGGTGCGGTGACCCGCGCGGCGGTGACCATCGCCCGGCAGCTCGACGTCAGCTACCTCTGCACGTTCACCCAGTCCGGGGACTCCGCCCGCCGGCTGTCCCGGCTGCGCCCGGCCCACCCGATCCTGGCGTTCACCCCGGAGCCCCTCGTCACGGCGCTCATGTCCCTGCTGTGGGGGGTGCAGCCCATCCAGGTGGCGAAGGTGGACCACACGGACGAGATGACCCGGCAGGTGGACCTGCACCTGCAGGAGCAGGGCCTGGCGGTCAAGGACGACCTCGTGGTGATCTGCGCCGGCTCGCCCCCCGGGGTCGCCGGCACCACCAACCTCGTCAAGGTGCACCGCGTGGGCGACGTCGCGGACGCCGGCGAGCTGCTCTCCGGCGGGCAGCGGCGCGAGCGCGTGGGACCGTGGCGGGAGAGCTGACCGGCTCCGCGGGCATGACCCCCGAGGAGCACTCCCGGGACCTGCGCGAGCACGGCGTCCCCGAGGAGCTGCACGCCGCCTTTCCCGGGCACGGGATGGGCGGGCTCGCCCGGGCGATGGGCATCCGGTTCACGGAGCTCACGCCCGGGCGCTCGGTCGCCACGATGCCGGTCGAGCCGAACACCCAGCCGGGCGGGATCCTGCACGGGGGAGCGCACTGCGTCCTCGCCGAGACGCTCGTCTCGACCGCGGCGAGCGTGCACGCCGGGCCGGGTCGGTACGCGGTGGGCGTCGACGTCAACGCGACCCACCAGCGCGGCGTGGCCTCCGGGACGGTCACCGGCACGTGCACGGCGCTGCACCTGGGCGCCACGCTCACCGTCCACGAGGTCGTGATGACCGACGACCGGGGGCGGCGGCTGTCCACGGCCCGCGTCACGAACCTGGTGCGGGAGCGGGACGCCGCGGGCTGACGGCACGGGGGCGGGACGAGAAGACCCCGGACCACCGGTCCGGGGTGCTGGTGCCCAAGGTGGGACTCGAACCCACACTCCAGGGGAACCGCATTTTGAGTGCGGCGCGTCTGCCAATTCCGCCACTTGGGCCTGCGGTCGCAGTCCGCGCCGCCTGGGTGGGCGGCTCCTGCGCTCGACCACTCTACAACAGTTATAGGCTGGGGCTGATCGGACGGAACGCGCGGCGCCGGGCAGTCGGGCGCCGCCGGCCCCGCTGCCCGCGCGGCGCGGGCAACGACGGACCAGCAGCCAAGGAGTCAGCGTGACGGAGCAGCCGAACCCCGCCCCGGCGGAGGAGCCCGAGGCCCGGGACGACCTGTCCGGCGAGTCGGCGGAGAACGACCTGCGCCCGGCCCGCCGGGTGGTGGTCGCCGAGGACGAGACCCTGATCCGCCTGGACATCGTGGAGATGCTCCGGGACGCGGGCTACGAGGTGGTCGCGGAGGCCGACAACGGCCAGCGCGCGGTCGAGCTCGCGCGCGAGCACCGGCCCGACCTCGTGCTCATGGACGTGAAGATGCCCGTCCTGGACGGGATCACCGCGGCGGAGCAGATCGCCTCGGACCGGATCGCCCCCGTGGTCCTGCTCACGGCCTTCAGCCAGCGGGAGCTCGTCGAGCGGGCCCGCGAGGCGGGAGCCATGGCCTACGTGGTCAAGCCGTTCACGGTGGACGACCTCGTGCCCGCGATCGAGATCGCCATCTCCCGTGCCGAGGAGATCGCGGCGCTCGAGCGCGAGGTCTCGGACATGAAGGAGCAGTTCGCCACCCGCAAGCTCGTGGAGCGCGCGAAGTCGCTGCTGACCACCAAGATGGGCCTCACCGAGCCAGAGGCGTTCCGCTGGATCCAGAAGACCTCGATGGACCGCCGGCTGTCCATGCGGGAGGTCGCCGAGGCCATCATCAACCAGGTCGCCTGAGCGCGCCGGCCGACCGCACCGGCTGACCCGCCGGGGCCCGGCGGACCGCCCGCCCCGGGTCCCGCCCGGGCCCTAGGATGGGTCCGTGAGTGAAACGACGCAGCAGACGCAGACCGACACGAGCCCCGGGACCGCCGTGCGCACGGTGACCGTCGGGACAGACACCGACCACCCCGTCGACGTCGAGATCCCCCTCCCGGTCTCCCGGCCCGACCGGAAGCTGCTGCTCGTCGACGGCCACTCCCTGGCCTTCCGGGCGTTCTTCGCGCTGTCCCGCGCCGCGGAGTACGGCGGCGGCCCGGCGTTCGTGACCTCCGACGGCCGGCACACCGAGGCCGTCTACGGCTTCGTGAACACGCTCGTGAAGCTGGTGCGGGAGCAGAAGCCCACGCACCTGGTGGTGTCCTTCGACCTCGAGGGCCCCACCCTGCGGTCCCAGGAGTACGTGGAGTACAAGGGCGGGCGGGACGAGACGCCCGAGGAGTTCCACGGGCAGGTCCCGCAGATCCGCCGGATCCTCGACGCCCTGGGCGTGCCCGTGGTCACCGCCGAGGGCCACGAGGCCGACGACGTGCTGGCCACCCTCGCTCGCCGCGGCGCCGAGCAGGACTACGAGGTGCTGGTCTTCTCCGGGGACCGGGACGCCTTCCAGATGATCGACGAGCACGTCACGGTGGTCTATCCCGGGCGCACCCCGTCCGACCTCAAGCACATGGACGCCGCGGCCGTGGTGGAGAAGTACAAGGTGCCGCCCCAGCACTACCCGGACCTCGCGGCCCTGACCGGCGAGCAGGCCGACAACCTCCCCGGCATCCCGGGCGTGGGGGCGGGGTTCGCGGCCAAGTGGATCCTGGCCTACGGGGGCGTCGACACGATCCTGGCGCACGCGGACCGCGTCAAGGGCAAGAAGGGCGAGGCGCTGCGCGAGCACCGCGCGGCGGTGGAGCGCAACCGGCGGCTCAACCGCCTGGTCACCGATCTCGGGCTGGAGATCGACCTCGCCGACGCCGGTCTGCCCGTGCCCGACACGCAGGCGGTGCAGGAGGTCTTCGACGACCTCGAGTTCGGCGACGGCCTGCGCAACCGGCTCTTCGACGCGTTCGGGCGACCCGCGGAGGAGGCCGCGCCGCCGGCCGACCTCGGCCTGGGCGACGTCGAGCGTCCCGGCACCGCCGAGGAGCTGGAGCGGTGGCTGGCCGGCGGTCCGGGCCCCGTGGTGCTGCACGCGCTGCACCGCGACGACGACCCCGTGCTCCCGGGGGCCCGCGAGCTCTCCGGAGTGGTCCTCGCCCGGGGCGGCCACCAGCCGTCCGCGCTGTTCCTCGACCTCTCGGCCGCCGACTCCGCGCTGGAGTCCGCGCTGGCCCGCTGGCTGGCCGACGCGGACCGGCCCAAGATCGTGGACGGGCTCAAGGACGTCTGGAAGTCCCTCGCGGTGCGCGGCCTGCCGCTGGCCGGGGTCGTGGACGACCCCCAGCTCTCGGCCTACCTGCTGCAGCCGGCGCGGCGCAGCTACGAGCTCTCCGCGCTGCTCGAGGACCGGCTGGGCCTGGCCGTGGCCTCCGCCGCGGACGGGTCCGCCGCCGAGGGGCAGCAGCAGCTCGCCCTGGACGCCGAGCCCTGGCCCGCCCCGGCGGTGCTGCGGCGGGAGGCGGAGCTGGCGGTCGCGACCGTCCAGCTCTCCGAGCACCTGCTGGAGAAGCTGGCCGAGACGCACCAGACCGCCCTGCTCGCGGACCTCGAGCTGCCCCTGGCCGTGGTGCTGGGCCGGATGGAGCTCGCCGGGATCGCCGTGGACCCCGAGGGGGTCCAGGTCCTGCTGGACGACTTCGCCCAAGTGATCGAGCAGGCGCAGCAGGAGGCGCACGCCCAGATCGAGGAGCCCGTGAACCTCGGCTCCACCAAGCAGCTGCAGCAGGTGATGTTCGAGGAGCTGGGCCTGCCGAAGACCAAGAAGATCAAGTCCGGCTTCACCACCGACGCCGACGCCGTGGCGGAGCTGCTCACCCGCACCGACCCGGACTCCAAGGGGCACCGCTTCCTCGCCGGCCTGCTGGCCTACCGGGACGCCAACAAGCTCCGCCAGACCGTCGAGGGCCTGCAGAAGGCCATCGCCGAGGACGGCCGCGTGCACACCACGTACATGCAGAACGTCGCCGCCACCGGCCGGCTGTCCTCGACCAACCCCAATCTGCAGAACATCCCCGTGCGCACCGAGGAGGGCCGCCGCATCCGCGGGCTGTTCGTGGTCGGGCGCCCGCAGGACGGCCGGGCGTACGAGCAGCTGCTCACCGCCGACTACTCCCAGATCGAGATGCGCATCATGGCGCACCTGTCCGGGGACGCGGCGCTGATCGAGGCGTTCCGCAGCGGCGAGGACCTGCACCGCTTCGTCGGCTCGAAGATCTTCGGCGTGGCCCCCGAGGAGGTCAGCGCGCCCATGCGCTCCAAGGTCAAGGCCATGAGCTACGGGCTGGTCTACGGGCTGAGCTCCTTCGGGCTCTCCAAGCAGCTGCGGATCCCCGTGGACGAGGCACGCACCCTGATGAGCGACTACTTCACCCGGTTCGGGGCGGTGCGCGACTACCTGCGCGGTGTCGTGGAGCAGGCCCGCGAGGACGGCTACACGGCCACGATCGACGGCCGCCGCCGCTACCTCCCGGACCTCTCCAGCGACAACCGGCAGCTGCGCTCCATGGCCGAGCGCGCCGCCCTCAACGCGCCCATCCAGGGCTCGGCCGCGGACATCATCAAGAAGGCGATGCTCGGCGTGGACCGGCGCTTCGCCGACGAAGGGCTCGGCTCCCGGATGCTCCTGCAGGTCCACGACGAGCTCGTGGTGGAGGTCGTCCCCGGGGAGCGCGAGACCGTGGAGCGGGTGCTGCGCGAGGAGATGGGCGGCGCCGCCGAGCTGTCCGTGCCGCTGGAGGTCAACGTCGGCGCGGGCCGCTCCTGGCACGAGGCGGCCCACTGACCGGCCGGACCGGCGCCCCGCCGGCACGCCTCCCGACCCCACCGCGAACGAGGAACACACCATGGACCCCCAGCTCGACGCTCCGACGACACCGTCCACCCCCGGCACCGTGACCGAGTCCTATTCGGCCGGCGGGCACGACTACACCTTCGCGGAGTTCGGCGTGGGCCCCGGGGGCGTCGCGGCCAACCCGGCCGCCGTGGAGTGGGTGCGGGCCATCCGCCAGGGCTTCCACCAGGCGGAGCCGACCGACGAGACCCTCGAGCGCACCCTGTCCTGGATGCACGCGGAGCGGGTGCGGCTGCGGGCGGCGTATCCCCACGCCGTGCCGGAGGCGGCGCTGCCCACCCGGCGGCCCGTGGCGACCTTCACCTCCTGGGAGGGCTCGCTCAACGCGGGCCGGGGCCGGCTGCTGCGCGCCCGGCTCATCTCCGAGGTCACCGTCCGGCCCACGCACAGCCGCCGAGGGCTGCTGCGCCGGCTCATGACGGGGGAGCTGGACCGCGCCCGGCGGGACGGCTACCCCGTGGCGCTGCTGACCGCGACCGAGGCCACCATCTACGGCCGGTTCGGCTTCGGCGCGGCCACGTTCAACCGCGAGGTCACCGTGGACGCCACCACCCGCCTGCAGCTCAAGGCGCCCACCGTGGGCAGCGTGGAGATGGCCGACGGGGAGGCGGTGCGCCAGCTCGCCCCCGTGCTCTTCCAGCGCTTCCACGAGAGCTCGCACGGATCGGTGAGCCGGGTGGCCTACCACTGGCCCGAGTACACGGGCGAGTACGCCATCACCCCGCAGAAGGCGGACCCCGAGGTCCGCTGCGCCGTGCACTACGACGACGCGATGCGCCCGGACGGCTACGTGACCTACCGGTTCGAGCCCAACACCTCCTACCCGCTGACCCTCACCGTGATCGACCTGGTGGGCGCCTCCCCGGACGTGTCGATCGCCCTGTGGGAGTTCGTGACCTCCCTGGACCTCGTGGACCAGGTCCGCTTCGGCCGCGCCCCCGTGGAGGACCCGCTGGTGTGGGCGATGGCGGACCGCGCCAAGTACCGCGTCACCGCGGAGTCCGACAAGGTGTGGGTGCGCGTCCTGGACCCCGCCGCCGCGCTGGTGGCGCGCCCGTACACCTTCCGCGGGCGGATCGTGATCTCCCTCGTGGACTCGATGGGCTACGCCGACGGCCTCTGGGCGCTGGACACCACCGGCGGCACACCCGTGGTCGAGCGGCTGGGCGACCGGCCCCGCACGGCCGACGACGACGCCGGGCGCTCGGTCCCCGCGGTGGAGCTGCCCGACGGGGCCGACGTGGCGATGCGGGTGGACGTGCTCGGGTCCCTGTACCTCGGGGCGGTGAAGGCGAGCACCCTCGCGCAGGCCGGGCTGATCGTGGCCCGGGACGAGGCCGCGCTGCGGGACCTGCAGGACTTCATGGAGACCCCGACCGCCCCGTACGGCGTCACGCAGTTCTGAGCCGCGGCGGCGCGGCGGGTCGCGTGTTGCGCCCCTTTTCCTCCGTCCGTAGACTGACCCGGTGCGTGCTCTGCACGTGCCCTGTCCAGCAATCCTTCGGAACGGCCGCGGTCCGGCCGGACAATCTCCGTTCCGACTGATCACAAACTATCCACATCGGAGCCCCTACTACATGACCACCACCACCCCGCAGGTTGCCGTCAACGACATCGGGTCCGCCGAGGACTTCCTCGCCGCTGTCGACGCGACCATCAAGTACTTCAACGACGGCGACCTCGTCGAGGGCACCGTCGTCAAGGTCGACCGCGACGAGGTCCTTCTCGACATCGGCTACAAGACCGAGGGCGTCATCCCGTCCCGCGAGCTGTCCATCAAGCACGATGTCGACCCGGACGAGGTCGTGACCGTGGGTGATGAGGTCGAGGCTCTGGTCCTCACCAAGGAGGACAAGGAAGGCCGTCTGATCCTGTCCAAGAAGCGGGCTCAGTACGAGCGCGCCTGGGGCGACATCGAGAAGATCAAGGAAGACGACGGCGTCGTCACCGGCACCGTCATCGAGGTCGTCAAGGGTGGTCTCATCCTCGACATCGGCCTGCGCGGCTTCCTCCCGGCCTCCCTCGTCGAGATGCGCCGCGTGCGCGACCTCGCGCCGTACATCGGCCAGCAGATCGAGGCCAAGATCATCGAGCTGGACAAGAACCGCAACAACGTGGTCCTGTCCCGCCGCGCGTGGCTCGAGCAGACCCAGTCCGAGGTCCGCTCCAACTTCCTGCACAAGCTCGAGAAGGGCCAGGTCCGCACGGGCACGGTCTCCTCGATCGTCAACTTCGGTGCCTTCGTGGACCTGGGCGGCGTCGACGGCCTCGTGCACGTCTCCGAGCTGTCCTGGAAGCACATCGACCACCCCTCCGAGGTCGTCGAGGTCGGCCAGGAGGTCACCGTCGAGGTCCTGGACGTCGACATGGACCGCGAGCGCGTCTCCCTGTCGCTGAAGGCGACCCAGGAGGACCCGTGGCAGCTGTTCGCCCGCACCCACGCCCTCGGGCAGGTCGTGCCGGGCAAGGTCACCAAGTTCGTCCCCTTCGGTGCGTTCGTGCGCGTCGAGGACGGCATCGAGGGCCTGGTGCACATCTCCGAGCTGGCCCAGCGCCACGTGGACATGGCCGAGCAGGTCGTCTCCGTGGGCGACGAGCTGTTCGTGAAGGTCATCGACATCGACCTGGACCGCCGCCGCATCTCGCTGTCGCTCAAGCAGGCCAACGAGGGCGTGGACCCGGACTCCACCGAGTTCGACCCGGCCCAGTACGGCATGGCCGCCGAGTACGACGACCAGGGCAACTACAAGTACCCCGAGGGCTTCGATCCCGAGACCAACGAGTGGATCGAGGGCTACGAGACCCAGCGCGCCGCCTGGGAGCAGCAGTACGCCGACGCCCAGTCGCGCTGGGAGGCGCACAAGGAGCAGGTCCGGAAGTCGATCGCCGAGGATGCCGAGGCCGCAGCCGGCGGCACGACGAGCTCCTCGTCCTCCTCTTCCTCGTCGTCCTCCTCCTCGTCCGCGCCGGCCCCGACCAGCTACTCCTCCGAGGCCCCGGCCGCCGACTCCGGCACCCTGGCCTCCGACGAGGCCCTGGCCGCTCTGCGCGAGAAGCTGACCGGAGCCTGATCCGACAGGCACCGCCAGGCCGTTCCGCACGGCACTGACCACGACGGCCCCCGCCCCTCGAAGGGCGGGGGCCGTCGTGCTGCCCGGGCACGGCTCAGCGCGGGCCCCCGGCGGGCCCGTCGACCCAGTCCGTGCCGACGGGCCGCAGGACCCCGGCGCCGGAGGTCAGCGAGGCCACGCGGGATCGCAGCGCGGCGACGGCGGCGTCGTCGTCGGGCAGGGCGAGGCCCAACTCCGCGCCGGCCGCCCCGTAGACGGTGTCCAGGACCGTGGTCCCTGCCGCGCGCAGCTCGTTCTCGATCCGGCCCGCGTCCGCGTGGGAGGCAGGGAGCCGGTAGAGCCGCTGCCGCCGGCGCTCCACCAGGAACGCGCCGTCGAGCGCCCGGGACACGGCGTCGGAGTACGCGCGCACCAGGCCTCCGGCGCCGAGCCGGGTGCCGCCGAACCAGCGGACCACCACGGAGCTCACGTCGGAGAGGTCGGTGACGTCGCCGCCGCCCGCGTCCGTGGCGGTGCGGCGCAGCACGAGGGCCTCGAGCATCGGCAGACCCGCGGTGCCGGCGGGCTCGCCGTCGTCCGAGGAGCGCTGCACGTCCCGGTCGGGCCCCAGGACGAACGCCGAGCAGTGGTGGCGGGCGTCGTGGAAGCCGCGCCGCAGCTCCTCGACCAGGGCCCGGGCCTCGGCCTCCGTGGACGCCCGCCGCAGCACCGCCATGAAGCGGGAGCGCTTGATCTCCAGCTCGGCCACCGCCTCCGTGCCCGCGGCGAGCGTCGTGTACCGGGTGGCGCGGCTGAGCAGGGGGTCCGGGTCCATGCTCCCCACTCTAGGCCGGGCCCCCGCGCCCTCGACGGGACCGGGGCGGGGTGCTAGACAGGGGAGCAGCCACCACCTGGGGAGCAGACGAGGGAGCAGACATGCGCATCGCCGACACCTCCGACCTCTGGTGGAAGCAGGCGGTCGTGTACTGCGTGGACGTCGAACGGTTCCTGGACACGGACGGCAACGGCGTCGGCGACATCGCCGGGCTGGCCGAGCGGGTGGACTACCTGGCAGAGCTGGGCGTCACCTGCCTGTGGCTCATGCCGTTCTACCCCACGCCGAACCGGGACGACGGGTACGACATCACCGACTTCTACGGCATCGATCAGCGCCTGGGGAGCTTCGGCGACCTCGTGGAACTCGTGCGCACCGCCCAGGACCGCGGTCTGCGGGTCATCGCCGACCTCGTGGTCAACCACACCTCCGACCAGCACCCGTGGTTCCTCGCCGCCCGCTCGAGCACGGACAGCCCGTACCGCGACTACTACGTGTGGCGGGAGGACGAGCCGCCGGACACGTCCGAGAAGGCCGTGTTCCCCGACAAGGAGGGCGGCATCTGGACCCGGGACGAGGCCACCGGGCACTGGTACCTGCACCGCTTCTACCGCCACCAGCCGGACCTCAACCTCTCCCACCCGAAGGTGCGGGACGAGATCGCGAAGGTCGTCGGGTTCTGGCTGCACCTGGGCCTCGACGGCTTCCGCGTGGACGGGATCCCCCAGCTGCTCGCCCTCGAGCAGGGCGACGACTTCGAGAACCAGGGCGGGTTCACGGACCCGCACGGGTTCCTGCGCTCGCTGCGCAGGTTCGCGAACCGCCGCAACGGCCGGGCCGCCCTGCTGGGCGAGGTCAACCTGCCGTACCAGCAGCAGCTCGAGCTGTTCGGCACGGAGGACGCGGGGGAGCTCACCATGATCTTCGACTTCGTGGCCATGCAGAACCTCTACCTCTCCCTGGCCCGCCAGGACGCCGGGCCCCTGGCCACCGCCCTGAAGAACCGGCCGCGCATCCCGCAGGACGCCCAGTGGGCCAACTTCGTGCGCAACCACGACGAGCTCACCCTCGACCAGCTCTCCGAGTCCGAGCGGGAGGAGGTGTTCGCCGCCTTCGGGCCCGAGGAGCGCATGCAGGTCTACGGCCGGGGCCTCACGCGGCGGCTGCCGCCCATGCTGCAGGGCGACCAGCAGCGCATCCGGATGGTCTACTCGCTGCTCTTCTCGCTGCCGGGCACCCCGGTGCTGTACTACGGCGAGGAGATCGGCATGGGCGAGAATCTCGACGCCGAGGGCCGCATGGCCGTGCGCACGCCCATGCAGTGGACCTCCGGGCGCAACGGGGGCTTCTCCTCCGCCGACGCCGCGGACCTCTCCGGTCCCGTCGTCGAAGGGGAGTTCGGGCCGGCGAACGTGAACGTGGCCGACGCCAAGCGGGACCCGGACTCCCTGCTGCACTTCGTCACCGGCCTGGCCCGCCGCTACCGGGAGTGCACCGAGCTGGCGTGGGGCCCCGCCGAGGTTTTGGACCAGCCGCGCCGGGAGGTGCTGGCCCACCGGTGCTCGTGGGAGGGCTCCGCCGTCGTGGCGCTGCACAACCTTTCCGCGGAGCCCACCACGGTGCCCCTGCGGCTGCCGGACGAGGCGGAGGGCACCGAGCTGCTGGACCTGTTGGGGGACGGGACGTGCACCCTCGACGCCGACTCCTCGGCGGAGCTGGCCCTGGAGGGCTACGGTTACCGCTGGCTGCGGGTGCGGCGGGCGCACGGGCCCGGCACGCTGCCGGACGTCATGACCACCGTGGCCGGCGCCGGGGAGTCGTGAGCGCCCCGCGGGGCCCGGCCGGCCCGGGCGGGTCGGCCGATAGCATGGTCCCATGCTGACCATCGGTCTCACCGGCGGGATCGCCTCGGGCAAGTCCACGGTCTCCCGGCGGCTCATGGAGCTGGGGGCCACCGTGATCGACGCCGACGCGATCGCGCGGGCCCTGCAGGAACCGGGCCGGCCCGGCCTCGACGGGATCGTCGAGGAGTTCGGCCCCTCCGTGCTGACCCCGGTCGGCCGCCTGGACCGGGCCGCGCTCGGCACCCGCGTGTTCGCGGACCCGGAGGCGCGCTCGAAGCTCAACGCGATCATCCACCCCCTCGTTCGCGCGGAGGCGGAACGGCTCGCGGCCGCGGCGGGGGAGGACGCCGTCCTGGTCGAGGACATCCCGCTCCTCGTGGAGACCGGCCAGCACGGGCGCTTCGACCTCGTCCTCACCGTCCAGGCCCCGGCGGAGGAGCGCGTGCGGCGGATGGTCGAGGACCGCGGCATGACGGAGGCGGACGCCCGCGCCCGGATCGCCGCCCAGGCCACGGACGAGGACCGGGCGGCCGTCTCCAGCACCGTGCTGGTCAACGACGGCTCCGTGCACCGGCTGCTCGACCGCGTGGACGCGTGGTGGGAGTGGCACGTGGAGCCGCGCCTGCCGTCCACGGTGCCCGCGGAGTGAGCCTCCAGAGCCGGACGACCACGCGGTAGGGTCGAAGCACCGAAGCACACCACGGAGACTTTGCGAACCCGCCCCGCCAGGGCGTGGCGCCGTCCTCCGCGGAGGCCGCCACCGAGGCGATGGGCTTCACGCTCTACCACTTCGGGCTGCACACCTGGACGATCTTCACCCTCCCGGCGCTGGCCTTCGGCTACTTCATGTACAAGCGCAACCTGCCGCCGCGCCTCCGTCTCCGTGGCCCTCGGCCTCGACCGGGGCATCAAGCGGCTGTCCAACACCAACATCGTCATCGTGATCGCCCTGCTGGTCTTCATCCTCGTCTCCGGCCCCACCATGCTGATGCTCAAAGGCATGGTCGAGTCCGCCGGCACGTACCTGTCGATGCTCCCGGCGCTCGCCTTCTGGAACGACTCCCTCGCGGACACCGGGTGGCAGAGCGGCTGGACCCTCTTCTACTGGGCGTGGACCATCACGTGGTCCCCGTTCGTGGGCATCTTCATCGCCCGCATCTCCCGCGGCCGCACCATCCGCCAGTTCGTCTCCGGGGTGCTGGCCTTCCCCACGCTGTTCTCCGTCATCTGGTTCGGGATCTTCGGCATGGGCGTGTTGGACATCGAGCTCAACGGTGAGGGCGCGCTCGTCGAGGCCGTCGTCGACGAGGGCGACATCCCCGGCGCGATGTTCGTCTTCCTCGAGAGCTTCCCGTTTTCGACCGTCACCTCCGCCGTGGGCGTGCTCATCGTGGTGCTGTTCTTCATCACCTCGATCGACTCCTCCGCCCTGGTCATGGACACCATGGGCAGCGGCCACGAGGAGGAGTCCCCGGTGCACCAGCGCGTGTTCTGGGTCATCGCCATCGGCCTCATCGCCGCGATCCTGCTGACCGCCACCGGCACCACCGGCCTCGCCGCGCCGCAGAACGTGGCCATCCTCATCGGCCTGCCGTTCTTCGTGCTGGGGTACCTGATGATCTACTCCCTGCTCCGGGCCCTGCGCGAGGACGCCGGTGAGGTGGGCGTGCTGCCCACCCGCCAGTGGCGCCGCGTGCTGCCGTCCGAGCAGTTCCACCGCCGCACCTCCACCGGCGCCGAGGTGGACGAGGAGATCGTCGTGGCCCCCGACTACGTGCACGGCTCGGAGCCGGCCAACGCCCCGGCCATCGAGCACCCGGAGCAGCCCGACTACGTGCGGGAGTACCGCACGAGCACGGGTTCGCTCAAGCAGATCCGCGACATCGAGTAGCCGAGCGGTCCGCTCGGTCCGCTCGGGCCCACCGGCGTCACCCGCCGTTGGGCCCGGTCCGTGGAGGCGTGCGAGCGTTAGACTGGTGATCACCATCACAGTCGGCAACGGGGGACGTCATGGTGAGGAACAGGCAGCACACGAACCGGGACGGCGAGCAGCAGCACCGCATCCTCGACCGGCTCAACGCCATCGCGATGCGGGTGTACGGGCCGGGGGACCGTCTGGCCCAGGCGCAGCAGGGCGAGCGGATGAGCGAGGCCGCGGAGGCGTGGTACCAGGAGGTCCAGGAGCACTTCTACGTGGAGAAGGACGAGCACGGCAACGAGTACCTCTACCACCGGGACGACTCCGGCGAGGGCACGAACACCGGCAGCTCGCGCAACTGACGCACACACCGCAGGACGGGGAGCCTCTTCGAGGTTCCCCGTCGTTGCTGTGTGCGGTCGTTCGACGGACGTGGGGGTGGGAGTCATGACGGTGAACCAGTCCGCGGAAGCGCTTCGTCTCTGTATCGAGCCACGGCAAGAGGGTGTTCGTCGGGGGTGCCTGGGCAGAGCCAACGGGTATCCGGTGCCGACAGCTGGTCCCGCGGGCCCGGGACGACAACAGTATGAGCGAGTCCTCGGGGTTGCGCGGATGACACATCTGATGCCGGGAAGTGGCGATCATCAGGCCATGGAACCCGTCACAGCTTCATGAAGGTGCACCAACGTCTCCCGTACTGCTGACCGAGCTGTTCCGGGACTTTGCCGTGACCAATGCCCGGATCGCGATCCTGACCAACGGGGAGGTCTATCACTTCTGCACGGACCTGGACGCCCCGAACAAGTTGGATTCGAAGCCCTTCCTGGTTCTGGACCTGGCCGACATCGACGCCACGCTGATCCCAGAGTTGCAGAAGCTGTCCAAGGAGGTCTTCGACCTCGACTCCATCATCAGTGCCGCCGGGGAGCTGAAGTACATCGGTGCGATCAAGCGTGCTGTCGCCGCTCAGTTCAGGAAGCCCGATGTGGAGTGGGTCAAGTTCTTCACCACCAAGATCTACGAGGGCGCCTTCACCCAGAAGGTGCGTGATCAGTTCACCCCGCTGGTGTCCAAGGTCGCTCAGCCGTTCCACAACGAGCAGGTCAACAACCTCCTGACCACCGCCTTGGGCGCCGGCAGCGCCCCGCGCCGGTCGCCTCCACCGATGCCCCTGCCGAGGCAGTGGCAAGCGAGGCGGAGGTGGAGAAGGATCTGCGCGAGTCCAGTGACGGAGTGCTGACCACCATCCAGGAACTGGAAGCGTTCCAGATTATCCGGGCGATCGTCTGCGGCCAGGCCAAGCCCCAGCGCGTGGCCTACCGCGACGCCAACTCCTACTGCGCAGTCCTGCTCGACGACAACAACCGCAAGTCCATCGCACGGTTGCACTTCAACACCGGCCAGAAGTACATCGGTCTCTTCGTTGAGGACAAGAAGGAGACCCGCCACCCGATCGACGCCCTCGAGGATATCTTCCAGTCCAGCGACCACCTCCGATCGGCTGTCGAGCGGTTCGTCGGCGCAACTGCCACAGAGGGCATGGGATGCGAGACGTCTCGTCCGCAAAATTTGCGCCCGCATGATTCCGCGGTTCGGCATGTCTCGTATCCTTGTGCTTTATCCATGCCCCTTGAATCGAATACTCAACGTTAGTTGCGAGACAGATGGGATGGATATGGGGAAGCTGATCGGATACGCGCGAGTCTCGACACGGCAGCAGGACGCGGACCGTCAAGTGTCTGACTTGCTGAAGGCGGGCGTGCGACGCGATGACGTCTATGTGGACAGTGGAGTGTCTGGTGGGCGTGCGTCGCGTCCACAGTTCGACAAAGCGGTGGCCGCCCTCGAGGAAGGCGACACCCTGGTCATCACCACGCTGGACCGTCTGGGTCGGTCGACGCAGAACATGCTGGCCTTCGCCGAGGCGCTCCGGGGCAGGGATGCCGGGCTACGGGTGCTGAACCTCGGTGGGGGAGACGTGGACACCGCGACCCCGATGGGCTCGATGATGTTCACGGTGATGGCCGCCCTCGCCCAGATGGAGCTGGAGATCAAGCGGGAGCGGATCACCGACTCGATGGCCAAGCGCAGGGCCGCCGGCAAGGACCTCGGCGGGCGGCGGCAGACCTTCACCGACTCCCAGATCCGCAACGCGCTGCTACTGATCGACGGTGGGGAGCCGGCCACCCAGGTCGCCCGCGACCTCGGCATGTCGCGGGCCACTCTCTACCGGCGAATCCGAGAGCTGCCAACTACCGTCGTCTGAGCGGGCGGCAGCCCAGTTCGGGGGAACCGTCGATTGCATCGTGACCGTGAGGGATCAAGGGCTCAAGCGCTGCGAATTGGCTGAGCCCTAGGGTTCCGCTGGAGTCGCCGGCCAATGGTCAGCGGCAGGTGCGCCCGTGATGACCGGGGCAACTTCGGCGCCCTCGGACCCAGGCACCCACCCCCACACCGGCCAGTGCCCACAAGGCACCGGCGCCCACTCCGGCGAGCACGATCCAAAACGGTACGCGCAACTGGTCCTCCAGCGGGGGCCGGGACGCGGTGACCGTGGTGTTCTCCGTCATGGCGGCAGGATGGCACAGGCGACGGTGGCTACGGGAGCGTCACTACGGTCTGTGTCGGTCCGCGAAGCGGCCTACAGGGCCCTTCGGGTTCGGGGATCGGCGACGGTATGGGCGGCTCGGGCTGATTCCGAAATGATTGCTGAAGGCTCTGCTGAAGTGGGCAGGATCAGCGGCTGCACAAGCAGCTCGGTCCTTTTGGCTTTACATATGGCGGGCTACCGGTCACTTGCCACGAAAGCAGCGTTGCAGTGGTGGTTCTATTGCGGCATTGTCACCACTTACCCCGGGGCATCCCTGGTCACGGGGTCTTCCGGTCGAAGGTCAGGTGGGTGACTCCGCTGGGTGCGGAGACGGCCTCGATCTCGTAGTCGGCCTCCAGTGCCTCCAGCCCGTCCCACACCCGCACGCCACGGCCGAGCACGATCGGCACCTGGACCAGGTGCATGTGATCGATCAGGCCCGCGGCCAGGAAGTCGCGCACGACGGTGGGGCCACCTCCGATGCGCACGTCTGCTCCGTGGGCCGCCGCACGGGCGGTGTCCAGGGCTTGGGCCGGTGCGGCGTCGAGGAAGTGGAAGGTGGTGCCACCGTCCATCTGGATCGAGGGTCGCGGGTGGTGGGTCAGCACGAAGGTCGGGGTGTGGAACGGGGGGTTCGTCCCCCACCACCCCTGCCAGTCGGGGTTGTCCTGCCAGCCCGGTGGGCCGAACTTGCCCGCGCCCATGATCTCGGCGCCGATGCCCGGCTCGTGCTGCTGGGCGAACGCGTCGTCAACCCCGGTAGAGCCGCCGGTGCGTCCCAGGATCGGGGCGCCGAAGCGGGTGGCGAACATCCACGCAGCAAGCCGTTGGCCGGCGTGACCCATGGGCGCCTCGAGTGACTGGCCCTGGCCAGTCGCGTAACCATCCAGCGAGATGGAGAGGTTGTGTATGCGGGTCCGTGTCATCTGCTCGCTCCGTCTGCTCGGTTCCGGGTGTGTAGGGGACTGCTGAAGCTTCGGTGGACTGCTGGGCTCATGAGGTGCGGTTGGGGTTGCCGACAGCACCGATCTGACTGGGCTGTCAGGACACTGGCCTCGACTCCGCCCAACGTCGGAGTTCGCCTCGGCCACCGGCGTCCGGGCACAGGAATCCCATGCCCGGACGCCGGTGGTGCCGAGGGAACCTGCGGGGCGGGGTGTGGCCTACATGTTCTCGGTGGGGGTCATGACCGCGAACGACTCCCCATCGGGGCCGGTGCCCACGGCCATCCGCCCGTACTCGAAGCCCGAGGGTTCCCAGGTGATGGTGCCCCCGGCCTCGCGGATGCGGCCTGCGGCGGCGTCGACGTCGTCGACCTGGAAGGCCACCGACCACCCGATCTGCGGGCCGTCGGCGTGGGGATCCGGGCCCCCGATCCCCCCGGCGGGCATCTCCTGGCCCGGGACCGTGAACAAGGCGTAGGGCATCGTCTCATCGCCCATGTCCTGGTAGGTGTAGCCGAAAACCTGGGTGTAGAAACGCCGGGCGGCATCGGAATCAGCGGTCATCACATCGCACCACACCGGAGCGCCGGGCTCACCGAAGAGCTGGAACCCGGTGTGTTCCTTGGCCTGCCACATCCCGAAGACCGCCCCGGTGGGATCGGTCCACTGGCCCATGTGCCCGAAGGGCCCGACCTCCATGGGCTCGAACACCGCGGTGGCCCCAGCACCGGTGGCCTTGGCCGCGTCGGCGTTGATGTCCTCGGTGGCCAGGTAAACGTCCCAGGTGTGCGGGGCTGCCTCCATGCCCTCCAGGGTGGGGGCGAGCCCGGCCACGGTGCGCCCGCCGACCAGGGCGTTGGAGTACCCGCCGTACTCGGGGGCGGAGTCGGTGTAGTCCCAGCCCAGCACTGCGGTGTAGAAGGTCCGGGTGCGCTCCAGATCGGAGGCCATCAGATCCACCCAGCACGGCGTGCCGGCGGGCCAGGGAGTGGTGTGCGTGGTCATGGAAAGCGTCCTTCCGCGAGATCGTGTGGAACCGTCCTGACGGAGGACCGCGGCACGAGGTCACCTTCTGCAGTGGCTGCGCGGTGATCTCCGACATGGCTCAGGCTACGGATGCCCCCGGACGGCGCAACGCCATGACACCTAGCCGATGTGACTGTGACACGCACGGTTGAAAGCGACCGGATACCTGAGGACAGACAGCACATCGCAACCGTGCCATGACCCCCCAGGTCCTCCCCGCCCCGTCAGGGGCCGCTCGGTAGCAGGAGGGGGCCTTCGGCCATATCTGGCAGGCAAGGCCATCACGGGGCTTGCCTGAACAGGTGCTGCAAGCGTGGGCTTTGCGGTAGGGGTTGCTGTCCGCAGGGCCAACGCCACAGCAATGCCCGCATGCCGCACGCGCCGGCGAAAGCTGCCTCTGGGTGGACAACGCGGACCGGAAACGCCTCGTGAGCACGAGGGGGCGTCCCGCCAGCGGAAGTGGGGACATTATGAAAGTCGATCTTTTTCTTGCTGCTCGGTACGGTGGGGGCATCACGCACGGTGCTCAGTCGGGGGGGCTGACCCACCCAGCGTGGACCGTGTCGGAGTGCTCAGCCGGGGGGCTGACCCGCTCCAGACCGGTCGAATGGCCGCCGTCCTGGCGGCAGAAGATCAGGAGCCTGGGGCTCCGTCGTCGGGGGGCGACTCTTCTGCCGCCGGGCCGGCGGCCCCACACGGCACCCGTGACACTCCCTCCGGCCCTGTGGCAGCACGACGACCACTCGCAGGTGGTTGTCCCGGTGGAGGAGGTTCGCATCAACGATGTCCACCTTGCCGCCGCGCACGCCGGCTGGGCGAGTCCCGTGATGGATCCGCTGTCCCGGGCGGCGGCCTTCGCCGCACTGCGTCCGGCCCTGGACGCCTTGATCCACCAAGCCGGCGCCGATTCCCGGCTGAGCCCGCAGGCCCGTCGCGTACTGCGCGCGGTGGCCCGCACCCGTCCCGAGCACACGCTGGCCCTGGCCGAGATCGCCGCCCGCGCCAGCACGGCCAAGGCCCGGGTGCTTGTTGCGTTGACCGAGCTGGACGCCCACGGCTATCTCGCCCACCTGGCACACATCGCCCCGCACCTGAGCGCAGCACTGCCCTCGCATGCCCCTCTCACCCCTGCAGCGGCCCCTACGGGCGAACCCGTCGAGGCAGACACCGCCTAAACCTCCGCGCAACGAACTCACGCCGGACCCGGTGGGGGCCTGATGCAGAAAGGGCTCCTATGCAGGTGCTGAAGTGACCGCACCTATGCTGTGTCCTTCTCCACCCATCGATGCTTTGCTGAGACCCATGACGAATGGAGGCGATCGGTGGATACGCGTAGCACGCCCCGACGGAGCGGCCCCGGGTGGATCGTATGGCTGACAGCGGTGCTGCTGATCGCTTGGATCGTTCTCGGTTTCGTGAGCGGGTGGCAGCTCATCCACGTCCTCGGCGTTGTGGCGATGGCGCTGCTGCTCGCCGGCTTCCTCCGCCAGATGCGGCAACCCCGTCGGCGAACCAGCCAGGCCAAGCCCGGCCGGGCTCAGCGGCGTAGCGCCGATGGAAATTCCAGCAGCGAGGAGACGCCCTGAGGCGAGCCGCTCCAGGGATCACTGGAGCACCTGTTGAACCCTGCAGGTGTGGTGTGCCCTAGGTGTTGGACTACCGGGCCGTTGAATCCGACGCCTTGGCCTGAGTCTTCTTGTAGGGACACCCGCCTACGCGGATGCGGTGACGGGCGCGTTCGCGCCTACGCGCGCCGTTGAGGTTGGACGCGACCGGTGTGACCCGGGGGGTTCTCGGCGAGCTGCTTGAGTTTGAGCAGTTGCCGTCGAGCCATGACCAGGTCGCCGACCGAGACGACAGGAGCCAGCAGGCCCCACGTGCTCGTGACGATCTTCAGCAGCAACCGCGTGCTCTCATCGGCCGGGACGAGCACGTAGGACAGGACGGCGCCCAGAACGCACCCGGTGTAGTGCACCTGGGGTTCGATCGACAGGAGGCGCCCTTGGGGGCGGTTCGCCGTGCTCGTGAAGTGTTGACCGGGTATCGGCGCAGGCAGGTCGAGCAATTGCTGTGGGGAGCGTTGCCCGAAGTTGTCGAGCCAGTCGTAGGAGTAGGGCGCGCACTGGATCTGGGTGACCCAGGGCCATACCCTGTCCGGGGTCGTGTGCACGGTGACGCCGCGCCAGAGCTGCAGGCTCGGGGCAGGGACGAGGTCGTCGCAGGGGTAGTGGCCGGTGACCTCGTCATCGCTCACGCCCCATCGGTCGCCGATCATGTTCTCTCCTCCCGGCTGCAATGGCGTGCCGTGCGTCCGGTGCGATGGTCGTACGGGCTGAGGAGCAGGTCCTCGGCGCCGCGGGTGCATGGCGTGGCAGTCCCAGATGGCGTTTCCTGCGGCAGTTGATCGATTGCCTCCGGTGACCGCTCCGCCGGTGATCACGGAGAAGCCCCGCCTGGGTGCTTTCTCAGGCGGGGCTTCTCCGTAGGGTCAGGAACCGTAGTTCTCGAAAATCAGGTCGTCGGTGTTCTTGTCCAGTTGCATGGCACTGCTGTGCTGGATCAGCCGGGCCACCGTGGACGCCTCGCTGTCGGGGACGACGAGAAGGTATTCCTCCACTCCGTCGTCCAGGGTCAGCTCAAAGGTGTAGGCCCCTGCTTGCCCTTCGCCCTGGTTGCTGCGGATCACATCCACGCTGGTGACCCGACGGATGTTCTTACCCTGACCTGCTGGCATGATGTCCTCCTTGCGACGGTCACCACCACAGCGGTGACCGTTGTTGGGCCGCCCAGGAAAACCCTCGGGCGGTCTCTTGCCATATCCGCCAGTAACCCTGTACTCGGTCTAGGACTACTGGAGGTTCCACGTCACCGGTCGGCGACGATATCTTCACAACGCGGGTCCGTCGGTCATCGGGACCGTTCACTGATCGTGACGGCCTCGGAGCCCAGGCCCTCGTAGAAGCTGTCCATCCGCGCATCCGCTCGGGAAGAGCCGGTCACTGCCGGGTGTCGAGCTCGCAGGCCACTTCGTGCTGGTGATCCAACGTCCAAGGGTGGGCACCGGAAGGACTCAGCACCTCCGTATCGAGCTGTCGCCGCAGTCGGCTGTCCAAAGCCTGGACCTCTTCCAGCGACAACGTGGACAGATCCTCGGGAAAGACGCCGGCAGGATCCAAGCGGGTCTGATCCGAGCCCAGCACGGGGCTTACCGGATGGGTGCGGGGGGTGGTCGTTGAATGGAGCGCGAGGGGAAGACTCATCTGGGCGTGCTCACTCACGTAGTCGTCATCGATGGAAACGCGGGTCAGCTGGCACC
>NZ_JBHZTA010000009.1:0-150656 GCF_042879215.1 Kocuria arenosa
ATGTCTGCCAGCAGGTTCCCGGAGGCGGTCACGTAGGACCCCGACCAGGGGTTGCCCATCGAGTCCACCGGACGCGCCCCGGCCCCGGCCACGATCGCGTGCTGCAGGTCCGTGCCGCCGATCACCGCCGCGACCGCCGGATCGGACTGGATCGCGTCCTCGGTGATGCCCACCGGGGCCTTCTCCAGCAGCTGGGCGACCATCGTGGCGAGCATCTCGATGTGGCCGAACTCCTCGGCGGCGGTGCCGAAGAGCAGGTCCCGGTACTTGCCCGGGATGTGGGCGTTCCAGGCCTGGAAGCTGTACTGCATCGCCACGGTGATCTCCCCGTACTGCCCGCCGATCACCTCCTGCAGCTTGCGCGCGTACACCGCGTCCGGGGCCTCGGGGGTGGCGTTGTACTGGAGCTTCTGCTGATGCAAGAACATCTCGACCTCCGTCATCGACTGCACTGCCCGGCCGTGGCGCGGAATCCCGCGCCCTCCGTCACCGGCTCTGCTCTCCACGGTAGTAACCGGAGGAAAGAAATGGAAGTGTGCTGATTAAACGACGTGGGACCGGGCGTCCTCGTCCGCCCCGCCCCGAGGCCTCCAGGCGGTGCACAGCGGGGACGCGGTCTCCCCGTGGGCGGGCAGCTCGTCGGGGACGAGCAGTTCCACCGGGCTGGACCCGTCCAGGGACTCGTCGTGGTCCATCGCCCAGCGCAACAGGTCCACCGCGATCGCCTCGACATGGCGGGTGGCGGTGAGATCGACGCTGGCGCTCACCGGGGGGATCAGCGTCCGGGCCCGGCGAACCAGCGGATACAAAACGTGCTGGTTGGCCTCGGTCAGGCACCCGGTCACGGCCAGGCGCACACAGGCCTCGTCCAGGTCGACCTGGACGAGCACGGAAAGCTTGTGGTCCACGAGAGCATCCTTCGTCGCATGCGATCTGTCTCATGTCCGCCTTCTTGACCACTCCCCACGGTACTCGCGTCGCTCCATCCCCACCAGGGACGGGCAGGGTGTGCTCAGCTCGAGGGCGCGCCTCGGGCTGTGAGAGGTCGCCGAGCAGCCGATCACCACCGGGGCCGGGCACCACGGGAGGCCGGGCGCCGGAGATCGCATCCACGAGCAGCGTGCGGCTCTCACCTCCGGGAGCATCGGCAGCAGCGTGAACCCGAGTCGCGTCAGTTCGCTCGTCAGGCGTCGAAGTGGGTGGTGGCCGGTCCGCGGCTGACAGTGGCGACCAGGTCCGCGGCGACCTCGCGCAGCTTGACGTTGCGGTGGCTGGAGGCCGCCCGCAGGATCTCGAAGGCTCTCTCCTGGGTGCAGCGGTTCTGGGCCATGACGATGCCCACGGCCAGGTCGATGGTGGTCCGGGATTCCATCGCGGTCCGCAGGTCGGCCTCGGTCTCACGGTGGCGGGCCAGGCGTACGGCCAGGCGCAGGATGGTGGAGGCCTCGGCCACCCGGCGCTCGACGACCTGAAGGATCGCCTGATCGAAGGCGCCGGGGACATCGGCGTAGACGTTCAGACCCGCTGTGGCCTCCCCGCCGAGGTCGAGGGGCACCCCCAGGGCTGAGCGGATCCCGTTGGCGGCGGCGGCCTGTCCGTAGGCCGGCCACCGCGGATCGGTGCGGGTGTCCCGGAGGTAGACCACCCGGTGCTCCCGGGCGGCGGTCAGGCAGGGGCCGTCACCGTAGTGGTACTGGATCTCGTCCAAGGCCTCGGCCCGGGGGCTGGAGGAGGCCACGGTGACGGAACGCTTGGGGCGCAGCAGGGTCACCGCGCACCACACCTCTTCGTCGTCGGTGGACAGCGCCTGGGCGAGGGTGGTGCTGAAGGCGTCGAGGAACCCGCTGATGTCCTCGGACTCCAGCAGCAGCTCCTGGAGGCCCGCCTGGGGGCTGCCGCCGGTTCCGTGCTCGGTCATGATCGTCTCCTTCGTCGCGGTTCGGTGAGCCCCGGCACTGCCACAGGAGGGCATCCCGGCGAGGGGCGGTGTGGGTGTCGGTCCACGGGTGGCCCGGTGCCGTCGTCGTCCAGCAGGGCCCCGGTCGCGCCCGGGATCACCTGCTGAGCCACCCGGACCGGCCCGCCGCGGTGGTGACATCCGTCTTGGACAGCAGCGTTCCGTGCGGCTGGGCGAAGACGGAACTCGGCTCACCGGGTGGAGGTTCAGGTGACACGGCGTGCGCCGTGCAGCGGGGATGACCGGGCTGGCGCGATGGCCGCTGCCGAGTCCGTCAGCGAAGAAGGCGCCTCGTCCCGCCGGCCCCTTCTTGCCGACCAGCTTACTGCCTGCTGCGCGGGGCCGGTGGCCCGCTGCCGGTCTGCCGAGTCGTCCGGCGACGGTCACCACGCCACCTCGCCGCGTGCCGCGCCCCGACCGGCGGTGCAGGGAGTCTCCTGCGCACCGGCGGTCTCCTCCAGCAGGGGAGTGGTTCGTTAAGGCATGTTGCTCGGTGCCGGAGCGTCAGAAGGTCCTGACCCATAGGGTGGCTCCCGGTTGCACCGATGTTCGATCTGTGGGGAGTTGACGGCAATGGCGCCGAAGACGGTTTTTCTGGCTTTCGCCGAGCAGGACGAGTTGTTCCGGGACCTGTTCACCACCCAGTGGGCCCGGGCGGGGGACCAGGCCCGGGTTCTGGATGCACTCGGTGACGGGACGCGCCCGGGTGAGTGGAAGAGGCACGTGCGGGAGCGGATCCGCGACTGCGACGGGGTGATCGCGTTGATCGGCGGCTCCACACCGGCCTCGGCCGCGGCACTGTGGCAGATCCGGTGCGCGGTGGACGAGGGCAAGCCGCTGCTGGGCCTGTGGGTGGAGACCGAGCACCGGTCGAAGCCGGCCGAGATGGGCCCGGCGCGCTGCGAGTCCTGGACGTGGGAGAACATCGGGGACTTCCTCGACCGCCTCTGATCCACCGGTCGAGCGCCCCGCGGCCGGCCAGGACCTGGGCGGGCGGCGGGCGCCTGGTACACCGTTCTGGGGAGGGCCCTGTCGGTGCCGGACGAGCGTGGGAGAGTGGGGGCATGCGTGCAGTGGTCGTCGAGGCAGTCCGAGGTCAGCCCCGGGTCCGTGACGTTGCCGAGCCCACGGCACCGCCGCACGGGGTGGTCGTCCAGGTGATGGCCACGGGGATGTGCCGCAGCGACTGGCATGCCTGGGCAGGGCACGACGAGATCGTGCTGCCCCACGTCCCCGGGCACGAGCTGGCCGGAGTGGTCGCCGCGGTGGGCGCGGGCGTGCGGCGGTGGAGGACCGGCGACCGGGTGACCGTCCCGTTCGTGTGCGGCTGCGGGCGGTGCGACTGGTGCCGGTCCGGCAACGCGCAGGTCTGTCCCGATCAGGAACAGCCGGGTTTCACCCACTGGGGGTCCTTCGCCGAGTACGTCGCCCTGCACGGGGCCGACACGAATCTCGTGGCCGTTCCCGAGCGCGTCGACTTCGCCACGGCGGCCGGGCTGGGGTGCCGGTTCGCCACGGCCTACCGCGCCCTGGCCGGTCGGGCGCGCGTCGCCGAAGGGGAGTGGGTGACCGTGGTCGGGGCCGGCGGGGTGGGGCTCAGCGCGGTGATGATCGCCCGCGCGCTGGGCGGCCGGGTGATCGCGGTCGACCGCAACCCCGAGGCACTCGCCATCGCCAGCGAGCTGGGTGCGGAGCACATCCTGCGCGCGGACGGGACCGGCATCCCCGCGGCTGTCGCCGACCTCACCGGCGGGGGCAGCCATGTCGCCGTCGACGCCGTGGGCAGCGAGCAGACCTGCGCTGACGCGATCCTCAGCCTTCGCCGGCGCGGGCGGCACGTCCAGATCGGCCTGCTGCCGCCGGTCGAGGGCCACCCGCGGGTGCCGATGGCGCGGGTCATCGGCTGGGAGCTCGACCTCCTCGGCAGCCACGGCATGGCAGCGGCCGACTATCCGGCCATGATGTCGCTCATCGAGCAGGGGGCTCTGCACCCCCAGAAGCTCATCGAACGCACCATCGGACTCGAGGCAGCAGCAGTGCTGCTGCCCGTGTTCGACACCGCGGCGGTCGCCGGCATGACGATGATCGACCCCGCGCTGTAGACCCGCTCCAAGGCGGCGTGCGGGCGTCCCGCCCTGGGCCGAGGGGGCGCTGCGCACTCGGCGCCGATCGAGCACCCCGGCGCTGATCCCGGGGGCGGGGGGCGCGCGGATCGACCGCGGCGTCGGGAACCACGTGCCTCCGCCCGGCCCCCCGCCCCCCGCGTCCTGACAGCCGATTTTCGTGGATCGCGAAGAATCAACAATGTTCACCCGGAAAAGAGGGGTGCACCCCTCTCCGTCTCGGGCGGAGTGATCTGCACCACTCGGGGGATGCGAACTTCCCGGGTGCATCGCGTGAAGGGCGACCGCCGTTCACCCCGGTGTCCGCCGCTCCGCTCCCGGTCGGCTCCACCGCCGCCGTCCAGCTCCGCAACCACCCACCAGGTGCCCCCGAGAACGCTTCGGGCCCGACCTTCTCTCCGACCGGCCTGACGGCGCCGCGTGCGCCCGTCACCCGGCACGGAGCGAGGACCTCACGATCGAACAGGAGACGACCGCATGAACCGACAGGCCGTTCAACTGAACGCGCACGAGGTGACTCCCGTAGGACTGTGGAGTCTTCGTGCCAAAGCGCCCACCGTGGCGACCGTGGTGTCGCTGAACTTCCCCGGCCTCACGCCGCACACCCGGGACCTGATGCGCCGCTTCACCCGCACCGCCCTGCAGGGCCTGGTCAACACCGGAGCCCGGCCGATCCTGGTCGACTCCAGTGCCCGGCAGCTGCCCGACCCCGCGGTCACCGCGACCGCGGACGCGGTGCTGGTGCTCGGCGGAGGGGACGTCGACCCTGACCTCTACGGCGTGGGAGGGTCCGTGCCCAACGCGTACGGGGTGGACCGGCGCGCTGATCTCTACACCATGGACCTCCTCGGTCGGAGCCTCGACCGCGACGTCCCGCTGCTGGCCGTCGGCCGGGGATCCCACCTGCTCAACGTCGCGTGCGGGGGCACTCTCGTCCCGGATCTCGGCACCGGCCACGGGCACCGCGGTGAGCCGGGGGACCCGATGTGCCCGGAGCAGGAGGTCGTCCTGGAGCCGGGGAGCAGGCTGGCCACCGTCTTCGGTGCTCACCGGCTCACCGTCCGGTCCGACCACCATCAGGCGGTGGGTGTCGTGGCCCCCGAGCTGCGCGTCGCCGCCGTGGCCGATGACGGTGTCGTCGAGGCGACGGAGCACCGGGATCGCGCCTGGGCCATCGGTGTGCAGTGGCACCCGGAGGACTCCCACGGTCCGGCCGCGGATCGCGGGAAGCTGTTCTCCGCCTTCGTGGCGCAGGCCGGGGCCGCCCGGCGCCGCGCCCCGAGGTCGCGTGTGCTGGCCGCATGAGCAGGTCGGCTTCCTGTCCGCGCAGCGGAGAGCCACGCCGCGGCGCGGACAGGAAGGGCAGCACCCGGACCAGGAGCGGACCGATCTGCCCGAGGAGGCGTGCCCGATCGGGGAGAGTCACCGAGAAGCGGACGGTGTGACGTTCTCCGCCAGGCCGGCCAGCCATGCGGCGCACAGCGCCGGCCAGGACGCGGGCGCACCGGTGCCGCCGGCCAGGCCGAGACCGTGCGGTCCACGGGGAAAGACATGGAGGGCGTGGGGGACCCCCTGGCGCGCCAGCGCCTGGGCCAGCAGGTAGGAGTGCTGCACCGGCACGGACGCGTCATCGGCGGTGTGCCACACGAAGAAGGGCGGAGCGGCCCGGGTCACCAACCGGTCGAGGGACGTGACCGCCCGCAGCTCGGCCGAGGGATCCGGGCCCAGGAGCTCCTCCTGCGACCCCTGGTGCGTGTCGAGCTGCATGGACACCACCGGGTAGCCGAGGACCACGGCGTCGACCCGCTCGGGCCCCGAGGACGATGCGGTGAGCGCGGCGTGCCCGGCCAGGTGCCCGCCGGCGGAGAACCCCAGCAGGACGACCCGCTCGGCCCCGGCCGCCCTGACCCGGCGCACCTCGGCGCGCACCGCGTCCACGGGGGCGGGGTGCCTGGCGTGCACGGGATAGCGGAGGACCCCGGCGCAGAGCCCGAGCGCACGGAGCCACTCGGCCACCGGCTCGCCCTCGTGGTCCGCGTGCCGGGCGTACCCGCCCCCGGGGAGGACGACGACGTGCGGAGCGGGCGGCGCCGCGGGCGGTGTCGCGCTCGCCGGTCCGGCGGCCGGGGGAACTGGGTCCATGCGTGGTGCCTCCTGGTCGTGCTTCCTGGTCGGTGCTTCCTGGTCGGTGGTGGCCGGGCCCGTGGCGGAGCGGAACGGGTCACCGGGCGAGCACCGTCTGCTCCGCGGAACAGCAGGACATCGGTGCCCGTTCGTCCCGCGCGGGCGCATCCGGGCGTCCGAGGACCTACTCTGTCATCATGCTGATCACCACCGCGGCTCCGCCCGCCCCTGTTCAGACCGCGCCGGAGGTCCTCCGATGAGCGGCGGTCTGATGGCCCTGCTGGACGACGTCGCCGCCATCGCCCGCGTCACCGCCGCCTCCGTGGACGACATCGGCGCGGCCGCGGGACGGGCGAGCATGAAGGCCGCCGGCGTCGTCGTCGACGACACGGCTGTGACCCCGCAGTACGTCCAGGACGTCTCCCCGGCCCGCGAGCTGCCCATCATCTGGCGGATCACCAAGGGCTCGCTGCGCAACAAGCTGATCTTCATCCTCCCGGTCATCCTGCTGCTGAGCCAGTTCGCACCGTGGCTGCTCACCCCGATCCTCATGCTCGGCGGCAGCTACCTGTGCTTCGAGGGCGCCGAGAAGATCTGGTCGAAGGTCTCGGGCCACGGTGCCAAGGCCAGGACCCCGGTGGTCGAGAAGGGCAAGAGCGCCGAGGACACGATGGTCGGGGGCGCGGTGCGCACCGACCTGATCCTCTCGGCCGAGATCATGGTCATCTCCCTCAACGAGGTGGCCGGTGAGCCGCTGCTCTCGCGGGCGGCCATCCTGGTGGTCGTGGCCATCGGCATCACCGTCCTGGTCTACGGGGTGGTGGCCCTGATCATCCGCATGGACGACTTCGGTCTGCACCTGGCCGCGCGGTCCTCCCCGACCACGCAGAAGATCGGCCACGGCCTGGTCAAGGGCATGCCCGGGCTGCTCACGGTCATCTCGATCGTGGGCACCGCCGCCATGATCTGGGTGGGCGGGCACATCATCCTCGTCGGCCTCGACGACCTGGGCTGGCACGCACCGTACGGGGCCGTGCACCACGTCGAGGTCCTCGTGCACGACGCCGTCCCCGGCGGACTCGGCGCGGCGCTCGCCTGGCTCACGAACACCTTCTTCTCCGCGGTCGCGGGCCTGCTCTGGGGCGCCGTCCTGGTGCTGGTGTGGGAGCTGCTGCCCTTCGGCAAGGGCGAGCACGAGGCCGGGCACGCCGCCCACGGCGCCCACGAGGCGCAGGGCGAGCACCACGGGAAGCACTCCACGGCGGCGTCCTCCTCGGCAACGTCCTCGGGAGAGGACGGCAGCGGCCCGTCCGACCCCACCCCGCCGGCCGACGGGGGCTCCACCGCGGCCCGGTGACCGCGGCCCGGCCGGGTCGGTCCGTCCGTCAGAGGGCCCGTCGGACCTCCGCTCAGAGGTCGTCGGGGTCCCCGGCGCGGGCGCTGAGGTACTCGTCCAGGACGGCGGAGCCCAGATCCCCCGGGTCCGGCGCCACCACGCGCCCGTCGATCCGCTCGGCCATCCGCCGCAGGAACCGCTCCAGCCCCGGGTCGTCGCCGAGCCGGAAGAACGTCGCCTGGGCCCCCATGCGTCCCAGCCGGTCGAGCTCCTCGACCGTGGCGCGCAGGGTCTCCGGCTCCGTGGGCCAGGAGAACCAGCTCTCGCCGTCGGGCAGCAGGTGCGCCGTGGGCTCCCCGTCGGTGACCACGAGCAGGACCGGCTGCATCGAGGGGTGCTTGCGGAAGAACCGCGTGGCGAGCAGCAGCGCGTGGTGCAGGTTGGTGCCCTGCTCCCGCACCGGCGGCAGCCCCGTGAGCTCGTCGACCGGCAGGGCCCGGGCGTAGCGGCCGAACGCGACGATCTGCAGCTGGTCCCCCCGGAACCGGGTGGTGACGAGGTGGTGGAGCGCGAGAGCCGTGCGCTTCATGGGCACCCAGCGGCCCTCGGCGGCCATCGAGAACGAGGTGTCCACGAGGAGGACGACGGCGGCCTGCGTGCGCGCCTCGGTCTCGGCCACCTCGATGTCGCGGACGTCGAGGCGCAGCCCCCGCCGCGCGTCGCCGCCCTCGGCGGCCGTGCGCCGGATCGCGTTGGTCACGGTGCGGGTCACGTCCCACGGCTCGGCGTCCCCGAACTGCCACTCCCGGGTGGCGCCGGAGGGCTCGCCGGCCGCCCCGGCGAGGCGGGTGTCGCGCTGACCGGTCCGGGAGGACAGGTTCTGCGCGGCGTCCCGCATCAGCGCCTTCCCGATCCGGCGCACGGCGCGGGGCGAGAGCCGCAGGTCCCCGTCGGCGCCGCGCTGCAGGTAGCCGCTGTCCCGCATCGCCCGCTCCAGCTCCGTGAGGGTCCGGGCCGACACCGCGGCGTCGTCGCCCAGCTGGCGGGCGAGCGCGTCGAGGTCCATGTCGTCGAGGGTGGCGCCCCGGTGGTGCTGCGCCAGCTGCTCGGCGAGCACGTCGAGCTCGGCGATGTCCTGGAGCACGCCCGTGCCGTCGCCGAGCCCCAGACCGTCCTGGCCCTCGAAGTCCTCCGACCCGCCCCAGTTCTCACCGGGGCGCAGAGCCTGCAGATTGGCGTCGACCCGGCCGAGCTGGTCCATGAGCTCGGGCGAGCCGAAGGCCTGGGCGGAGAGCTGCATCAGCTCCTGGCGCTGCTCCGGCGACATGGAGTTCAGCATCCGCTGGGCCGCCGCGGCGCGCTGGGCCATGGCGTCGATCAGCTCCTCGACCGACTGCGGGTTCTCGGGGAAGTAGTCCCCGTGCTTCGCCATGAAGTCCTGGAAGTCCTCGTCGGTGTCCTCGCCCCGCCCGTGCTTCTCGAGCAGCTCGTTGAGGTCCCGGAGCATTCCCGCCACGGCCTCCCGGTCGGCGTCCGTGGCGTTCTCCAGAGCCTGCTTCATCCCGGCGAAGCGCTGGTCGAGCAGCTCGCGCCCGAGGAGGTCCTTGATCTGCTCGTACGCCTCTCGCGCGGACGGGGACTGCCAGTCGTAGGACGCGAGCTCGCTGACGGCGGCGGCCGTGGAGCTCGGCAGCCCGTCGAGCTGCATCTCCCGGAAGGAGCGGTCCATCGGGTCCATCCGGGCGTCCCGCAGGAACTGCTCGCGCTCCAGGCGCAGCGCCTTCTCAAGCAGCTTCTTCGCCTCCTCGAGCGTGCCGCCCAGGCTGTGGCGCTTCAGGAGCTCGCGCCGCCGCTGCTGCACGCGCCGGGACAGGTCGTCCAGACCGTCGCGGCCGTGGCCGCCCCGCCTGAGGAACTCGCGCAGCGCGTCCTCCGGCGAGTACCCGGCCATGACGTCCTCGGAGACGGCCTCGAGCGCGTCCGACAGGTCGACCGGCGGGGCCAGCGGATCGGGTCCTCCGGTGTACCGGCCGTATCTCGAGGACCGGTGGTGTGCGGGCATGACGCCCCCTCTGTGTCTTCTCTTGTGTCTTCTCTGCGATCCGGTGCGGGTCCTGGTGCCGTCCGTGCGGTCAGCCGTAGACGGTGCCGGCCTCGTCGGCGTCCTTGGAGATCTTCTGGGCCAGGTAGAGCCCCTCGAGCGCCAGCTCGATCGCGCTGGCGCGCTGCCCCGGCGTGACCGCGCCGAGGCGTGCGGCGATCTCGTCGTAGGCGGTCGCGGCCCCGTCGTCGCTCGTCAGCTCCGGGAGCCCGGCGAGGAAGTCCTGGGCGGAGACATCGTCGCCGGTGGACACGGTCGTGCGGCCGTCGAAGGCCTCCACGACCGGCCCGAGGTCGAGACCGCGGAAGCGGCCGCGCACGGTCTCGGCGGTGGCCCGGCGGAGCAGGTGGTCGAGGATCGCGCGCTCGCGGCCCTCCTCCCCGGACTCGAACTCGATCTTGCCGGCCAGGACGTCGGTGGCCGTCTCCATGTCCACCATCCGCGCGACGGCCTCCTCCTCGCCGCGGATCGTGGCGCGCCGCAGCGCCGCCGCCGCGACCGTCTCCGCGCCCGCGATCGCGAAGCGCGCCGACACCCCCGAGCGCTGATCCACCGCGGAGGACTCCCGCAGCAGGCGGGTGAACCGGGCCAGGGTCTCGAGGATCGTGTCGGGGACCTCGGCGATCAGCTCGGCCTCCTGGCGGATCACGGCGATCTCGTCCTCCAGCTCGAGCGGGTAGTGGGTGCGGATCTCGGCGCCGAACCGGTCCTTGAGCGGCGTGATGATCCGGCCGCGGTTCGTGTAGTCCTCGGGGTTGGCCGTGGCCACCACCAGCACGTCCAGCGGCAGCCGCAGGACGTACCCGCGGATCTGGATGTCCCGCTCCTCCATGACGTTGAGCATGGCCACCTGGATGCGCTCGGCGAGGTCGGGCAGCTCGTTGATCGCCACGATCCCGCGGTGCGAGCGGGGCACGAGCCCGTAGTGGATGGTCTCGGGGTCGCCGAGCCGCCGGCCCTCGGCGACGCGCATCGGGTCCACGTCCCCGATGAGGTCCGCCACGGACGTGTCCGGGGTGGCGAGCTTCTCGACGTAGCGCTCCGACCGGTGCCGCCAGACCACGGGCAGCTCGTCGCCCTCGAGCAGGATCCGGCGCCGCGACGCCTCGGTCAGCGGCTCCAGGGGGTGCTCGTTGAGCTCCGATCCCTCGATGACGGGAGACCACTCGTCGAGCAGGCCGGCGAGGGTGCGCAGCAGGCGGGTCTTGCCCTGGCCGCGCTCGCCGAGCAGCACCACGTCGTGGCCGGCGAGCAGGGCCCGCTCGAGCTGGGGCAGGACCGTGCGCCCGAGCCCGTGCAGGCCCGGCCAGGGGTCACCGCCCTCGGCCAGCGTGCGCAGGAGGTTCTCGCGGACCTCCTCGCGCAGCGTCCGGTGGGCGACGCCGGCGGCGCGGAGCTCGCCGAGCGTGCGGATGTCAGGGTGATCGCTCCGGTCAGTCACAGCGCCAACCTAACCCCGGCGTCAAGAGGGGGCCGGTGCACAGGGTCCCGGCGTCGCCGCAGGCCGTACCCGACGGCGTCCGACGGCGTCCGACGACGACGACCGACGGCGGCCCCTGTGGCCGCGGGGGCCCCGCCAGTACGCTGGTGCATCATGGTCACTCGCAAGGCACCACGGAGCACCCTCGTCCTGCTCGTGCGGCACGGGGAGACCCCCACCACGGGCAAGGTCCTGCCGGGGCGGGCCCCCGGCCTGCACCTGTCCGAGCGCGGCCGGGCCCAGGCGGACGGGGTGGCGGAGCGGCTCGCGGGGGTGCGGGTCGACGCGGTGTACACCTCCCCGCTCGAGCGCACCCGCGAGACCGCGGCGCCGACCGCGGCCCGGACGGGCCGGGAGGCTGTCGTGGAGCCGGGGCTGCTCGAGTGCGACTTCGGGGAGTGGACGGGCGAGGAGCTCTCCCGCCTCTCCCGGCTCAAGGCCTGGTCGACCGTCCAGCGGGCGCCCTCCACCTTCCGGTTCCCCGGCGGCGAGAGCTTCCCGGAGATGCAGGCGCGGACGGTCGGGGCCGTGGACCGGGTGCGCGCGGCCCACGAGGGCGGGGTGGTGGTCTGCTTCTCGCACGCCGACCCCATCAAGGCGGCGCTCGCCCACGCCCTGGGCACGCATCTGGACCTCTTCCAGCGCATCGTGGTCAGCCCGTGCTCGGTCTCGGCGATCTCGTACGCGCCGGGGCAGGCGCCGGTCGTGCTCACGGTGAACTCCACCGGCGAGCCGCTGGCCGGCCTGAGGGCGTCGTGAGCGGACGCTGATGGGCGAGCTCGTGCTCCTGACGGAGGGCCGGTTGGAGCTCCTCGGACTGATCCGGGAGAGCAGCAACTCGGCGCTGCTCGTCGAGGTCACGCTCGAGGAGGAGTCGGTCTGGGGGATCTACAAGCCCCTGGAGGGCGAGCGGCCGCTGATCGACTTCCGGCCCGGCCTGCACCGGCGGGAGCGCGCCGCGTACGTGCTGAGCGAGTTCCTGGGCTGGGGCATCGTCCCGCCCACCGTCCTGCGGCAGGACGGCCCGTTCGGCACGGGCTCCCTGCAGCGGTTCGTCGAGCACGACCCGCGGCAGCACTACTTCACACTCTACGACGCCGCCCCCGACACCCACGACGCCCTGCGCCGGATCGCGCTGTTCGACCTCGTGGCCAACAACGCCGACCGCAAGGGCGGCCACGTGCTGCGGGGCGCCGACGGCCGGATCTGGGGGATCGACCACGGACTGTGCTTCGCGGCGGCGTTCAAGCTGCGGACCGTCGTCTGGGACTTCTCCGGCGAACCCGTCCCCGAGGACCTGCTCCAGGACATCGCCCCGCTGGCCGACGACGTCCCCGCCGAGCTCGCCGAGCTCCTCGACGCCACGGAGGTGGCCGCGCTGCGGCGGCGGGTGCGCCGGCTGCTCGACGAGGCGGTCCTGCCGGTCGACGCCACCGGTCGCCGGATCCCCTGGCCGCTCCTCTGACCGCGAGAGCGCCGTCCTGAGCAGCTCGTGCGCGGGGTCTCCGGCCGGCCCGCGACCGCGTTCCCCGCCGTGCCGGAACCGCCCACCGGCGGTCGCGGAACGGTCTACCGGCGCAGGGTGGTGGCAGGGTTCTCGCCGTAGGCCTGCCGGTGGCGGCGCGCGAAGTCGCCGGGGTGGGTCATGCCCCAGCGCAGGGCGATGCCGCGCACGGTGTCGCCGCGTGCCGGGTCGCCCCGGACGAGGTCGTCGTGGGCGGCCACCAGCCGCAGCTCGCGCAGGTAGGCGCCGGGCGTGGTCCCGGCGTGGGAGCGGAAGGCCCGGGTGAGCTCCACGGTGCTCACCTCCGCGTGCCGGGCGACGTCCTCGACGGTGATCGGTGAGGACGCGGCGGCGTGCAGGAACTCGACGGCGCGCCGGTAGGCCGAGTGCTGCCCGGCGGCCGACGCGCGCCGGGACCCGGGTTCCTCCGCGAGGGCGAACGCCTCCAGGGTCGCCACCGACATCCGCCGCCGCAGATCGGCGCGCAGCAGGGGGACGGAGGCGACCGCGGGGTCGGCCAGGACCTGCTGGACGAACGCGAAGGTGCTCCTCCAGTGCCTCTCCCGCGCGGGGGAGCGCGGGCGCGGGTCGTGGAAGGCGACCTCGAGGGTCTCGTCCCCGTAGACCGTCCGGGCGGTCTCCCGCAGCGTGGACCGGCCGATGTTGACCGAGTCGACCAGCAGCTGGTCCACCTCGCCGTAGTACTCCTGGTCCGGCTGGAGCAGGAACACCCCGAGCCCGCTGCCTGACCGGCCGTCGATGCTCCAGTCGACGCCCCCCGCGCGAGGCAGGACGACCGAGAAGACGTCGTCGAGCACCATCCGGCCGGCGATGCTGCCGCGAAAGGTGAGCCGCCCCAGATTGAGGTCGGTGTCGCCCCGCACCTCGTGGCCGTACAGGAACGACGTCTCGTCGGCGACCGTGCCCATGCGCGCACTGGTGTAGATCTGCCGCAGCGCCTCGAGGGCGACCTCCGGGTCGGTGGTCGTCACGTTCAGGTGGATCGGCGCCTCCGTCTCCTGGTGCATCCCGTCTCAGCTCCGCAGGGTGGTGGCCGGGGCCTGCCCGTGCCGGTCCCGGTAGGCGGCGGCGAAGCGTCCGCGGTGGGTGAAGCCCCAGTGCAGGGCGACCGCCTCCACGGTGGAGCCGGCGGTGGGGTCGGCGGCCAGCAGCTCCCGGTGGACGGCGTCCAGCCGGACGGCGCGCAGATAGGCCATCGGGGTGGTGTCCAGTTCCCGGCGGAACGCGGCCTGGAGCCCGCGCACGCTCATCCTGGCGGCCGCGGCGATGTCGGCCGGGCCGATGTCGGCGGCCACGTGCTCCTCGATGAAGGCGACCGCCCGCCGCACTCCGGCGGGAGCCGGGCGGGACTGCCCGGCAACCGTCTCGTTGCGGTCCAGGAAGGAGCCGGGAAAGGTGTGCAGCAGGACGGTGGCGAGGGAGCGGGAGGCCTCCGCCCGGATCAGGGGACTGCGCATCGCCCTGTCGTCGGGCACGAGGTCGCGGGCCAGGTGGGAGACAGTTCCCTGCCAGTACTGCGCCATGGCCGACGACACCGGGCGGGTTCCGGTGAACTCCAGCCGGAAGCTCTCGTTCCCCAGCAGCCGCCGGGCGTGCTCCTCCACCGCCACGGGGTCCAGGTTCACGGTGGTCGCCTCGAGGTCCTCCCACCAGGTGGTGAAGGTGCGCTGGGGGAACAGGAAGGGTCCAGTGCGGGGGAAGCGGTCGCCGGCGCTGGTGGCGATCAGCACGCCCGCTGTCACGCAGCACACCCGCAGCACGTCGTCGCCGTCCGTCCTGCCGGTGCACGAGGAGCCCTTCAACCGCACACGCTCGTAGGCCATGGCGCCGATCGCGGTGGAGGCCAGGGCCATGTCGAAATCGCCGTCCGGGGACCGGCGCACCCCCCGGACGGCGAAGACCTCGTCGAGCACCGCGACGCCCTCGGCCGGGTCACGGGTGGCGAAGAAGGACCGCTGCACCTGGGAGTCCATGGTCCGCAGGCTACGCCGCACCGCGGGAGGAGTCGACGGCAGGTCCGGCTCGTCCCGGATCGTGACGTCGGCGTGCCCGGATCAGCCGGCCGGTCGGGTACGCTCCGCCTCCGGACCCGGACCGTCCGGCCGGCCCCGGTGACTCCCGGGTCCGGAGGCCGTCGCCGAGGCGGCGCGCAGATCGGCGACGAACGCGGCGGCGGCCTCGGACTCGTGGAAGGAGGATCCGTGCAGCACGTGGACCCGGCGCGTCGGCACCGGGCGGCGCAGGCTCCGGATGACGACGTCCGGGTGCGGGCGGACGAGGCCGAGGCGGGGCATCACGCCGATGCCCAGTCCGGCGGCGACCAGTCCCATGGCGGTGTCGACGTCGTTGCACTCCACCCGGTACTGCGGGGTGAAGCCCGCCGCCGAGCACGCCTCCAGGACCCGCCGGCTGCACGTCCCCAAGGGCCACTCGTGGGTGACCCAGGAAATCTCGGCCAGATCGCTGAGGGCGATCTCCGCCTCCGTGCCGAGCGGGTGGCCCACGGGGAGCACCACGTCGAACGGGTCGTCGAGCAGGTGCGTCCACGTCACGCCGTCGGCCCGCACGGGCAGCTCCGTCACCGCGAGGGCCAGGTCCACCTCGCCGAGGCTCACCCGCCCGGTGGGATCGCCGTCGGGCTGCAGCTGCAGCTCCACCTGGACGTCGGGGTGGGTCCGCGTGAGGGCGGCCACGGCGGGAACGATGAGTGACCGTCCTGCCGTGCTGAAGTACTCCACCCGCAGCCTGGTGCGGCGCCGGCGCCGGTAGTCCTCCAGGGCCTGCTCGGTCCGGCTCAGCTCCTCGAACACCGCGCAGGCGCGCTGGTCCAGCAGCCGGGCGGCCGCCGTGGGGCGGATCCCCCGCCCCACGTGCTCCAGGAGCTGCACGCCGACCTCGCGCTGGAGCAGTGAGATCTGCTGGCTGATCGAGGAGGGGGTGTACCCCAGGGCCTGCGCCGCCCCGCTGACCGAGCCCGTCGCCACGACGGACCGGAGCACCTGCAGCCTGCGCACGTCGAGCACGGGGACCACCCTCCTCATCGCTGGACCGGGCCACGGGAACGGGTCACCGGAACGAGTCGTGGCACCAGTGTGGGGCACCGGCCCCGGTCAGTCACCGGGTCACCCGGCCCCCGGCCGGAGGCACTGCCCGCGCCGTCCCCTCGACGGTGGCGTGCCCAGGGAGTGCGCGGCGCCCGGCGGGGGCGGCGTCGCCGAGCAGGACCATGCTGCGCCGGAGCGTGTGGAGCCACCCCGCCCATCCCAGCCGGTGCAGCGCCACGCGTTCTTGCGGGGGGATCGCCAGGCGTCCGATGACCGTGTAGACGGCCAGCACGGAGACCACGGCGCTTCCCACGAACAGGATCGAGACCATCGGAAGTTCCTCTCGGATCGTTCTCCTGGGTCTGGCGGCGCCGGTGAGCACGTCCCCGAGGGGCCGGGCTGCCGCGCCGTCGAACCTTTGTGCCATCCAGTCTGGAAGCGTCCACCGGGAAGGACCAGCAAAGAGTTCCGCACGACTGTTCAGCTGCGCCGAAGGGTTCGACCGGCGCGGACGTCGCCTCGGCGACGTGGCCCGCCGTCCGCGCTACGCGGCGGGGGAGGCAGTGCTGTGGGTGGCTTCGATCGCCATGCGCACCACGGCGAGCACCCCGCCGGCGCGGAAGGCCTCGCGCTGGCGCCGGGCGCCGGAGCCGTGGTGCAGGATCTCCGCGACCACGGAGCCGATCTGCTCGGCCTCCTCGTGCTCGGTGAGCACCGGGCGGAGCACCTCCAGCAGCTGGGCGACCACGTCCGCGGCGGGGCCCAGCGTTCGGGTCACGGGGCTCACGAGGGGGCCGCGGACCCCGGTGTGGCTGGCCTGCCACATCCACGCCCGCAGCACCGAGGCGCGCACCTCGGGTGCCGCGGCTCCCGCGCGCCAGTCCCGGGCGGCGTGCTCGACCAGGGCGCGGGTGAGGGCCGCCAGCACGGCCGCGTGCCGGGCGTCCAGGCACACGTCCGCGACCCGCACCTCCAGGGTGGGCAGGTGCTCGCACAGGCGGGCGTCGAAGTAGAGCATGCCCCCGTCCAGAGGCACCCCCGAGCTCAGCAGGTCCTGCCGGTGGCGGTCGTAGGCGGCGGCGGAGCCGAAGGTCTCCGGCGGGCCGGCGGTGGGCCACCGGCTCCAGGCCTGGTAGCGGAAGCTGCTGTAGCCCGAGTCGGCGCCGTTCCAGAAGGGGGAGTTGCTGCTCAGGGCCAGCAGCACGGGCAGCCACACCCGGATCCGGTCCAGCACCGCGACGCCCTCCTCGCGCGAGCCCACCGCGACGTGGACGTGGAATCCGCACGTGAGCTGCTCCCGGGCCGTCAGCCCGAAGCGCGCGCTGACCAGCTGGGCGCGGCGCTCGTGGCCGATGTGCGGGGCAACGCGGCCCGGTGCGGTGGGCAGGGCCACGACCCGTCCGCCCACCCGGACGGCGACCGCGTCCGCCAGGGCCCGTCCCGTCCGGATGACCGCCAGCTGCCCGTCCAGAGTGGTCTGCGGGGGACAGTCGACCTCGATCTGCTCCTGCTGCAGCTCGGTGGACAGCCTGTGGCCGGTGTCCGCGGCCGCCCCGCCCAGGCCCACGGCCTGCTCCCCGGCCGGCAGCGGCTCCAGGGTCTGCGCATCGACGAGCAGCAGCTCCTCCTCCACGCCGAACGTCCGCACTCCGCAGCCTCCCCGTCTCGGCACGTGTTCGGGGGGAGCGTAGCACCGCCCCGCGGGCGGCGGGTCCGTGGCGGCGGGTGGGGGCTCGGCGTCCCGGGAGGGTGCCGCGCCCGGTCCCGGACGTCGACCTGCACGGTGGTTCCTGCTGCCGGCGTTCGTGGTCCCGGAGGTGGTCACCCTGCTCGCCCGGGGTGCGCGCGCGGCCCCCGGAGCTCTTGCCGGGAGCCGGGCGCGGGCGTAGCTTGGTGGCCATGTTCCTGTCCTGATGCCCCGACCCGCGTCCGCGGCCGGCACCGTCGATCCGAGCCCGGAGGGCTGCGCGCATCCGGTGCCGCACTCGCCCGGCGGGCCCGACCCCCAGCATCGACAGGACCCCACCGTGACCTCCACCGCCCTCTCGGCGGCGACCGCCGCCCCGCACCGCTCCGCCCCTCTGCGCCTGGACGGCATCGGTGTCAGCCACCCCGGCCGCCGGGTCCTCACCGACGTGTCGCTGACCGTCACCGCCGGTGAGCGCATCGGCCTGATCGGGGAGAACGGCGCCGGCAAGACCACCCTGCTGCACGTGGCCGCCGGCCTCCTCGTGCCGGGCACCGGCACCGTGCACCGGCCCGAGCGCACCGGGCTGCTCCACCAGGAGCTCGACCTCCCCGCCGCCACCACCCTGGAGCAGGTCGTCGAGCAGGCCGTCGCGGAGGTCCGCGCCCTGGAGCACCGGCTGGTGGTGCTCGCCGCCGGGATCGCCGAGGCGCCCGGCGACCCCGCGACGGCGGACGCCTACGACGCCGTGCTCCGGGACGCGGAGCGCCACGGCCTCTGGGCCCTCGACGCCCGGATCGAGACGGTCCTGCACGGGCTCGGCCTGGCCCGGCTGCCCAGGAGTCGGGCGGTCGGGGAGCTGTCCGGCGGGCAGCGGCGCCGGCTCGCGCTGGCGGCGCTGCTGCTGGCCCGGCCCACGGCACTGCTGCTCGACGAGCCGACGAACCACCTCGACGACGACGCCGTCGACTTCCTGGCGGGCGAGCTCGCCGGCTGGCGGGGCCCGGTGCTCCTGGCCAGCCACGACCGCTGGTTCCTGGACGCGGTGGCCACCGGGGTGGTCGACCTCGATCCCGCCCTGGGGCCCGACGAGTCCGCCGGAGGGCCGCCCCGGCAGGGCACGTCGTCCACGGGCGGCTACAGCTCCTACCTCGAGCACCGGGAGCTCGCCCGCCGCCGCTGGGCCGAGCGCTTCGCCGCCCAGGGGCAGGAGCGGGAGCGGCTGCAGGAGATCGCCGAGGTCTCCGGCCGGGAGATCTTCCACACCACGGCCCCGAAGTCCGAGGGGAGGATCACCCGGAAGTTCTACAGCGACCGCGCCGCCAAGACCGTCGGCGGCCGGGTGCGCTCGGCCCGCCACCGGCTGGCCGCCCTCGAGCGGACCGCGTTGGGCGCCCCGCCGGAACCCCTGCGCTTCGCGGGCTTCGACCGGGGCGCGGACACCGCGATCGACGCCGAGCTCCCGCTGGTCCGGCTGACCGGAGCGCAGGTCGAGGGACGCCTGGCGGCGACCGACCTCGAGCTGCGCGCCGGGGACCGGGTGCTGGTGGAGGGCCCGAACGGCGCCGGGAAGTCGACGCTGCTCGCCGTGCTGGCCGGGGAGCTGCGCCCCGACGGCGGGACCGTGCAGCGGCAGGGCTCCGTCGTCGTCGGCCGCCTGGCCCAGGACGACGCCTGGCCGGACCTGTCGTGCACGGCCGAGGCGGCCTTCCGCTCCCGGCTGCGCGACGGCGACCGCGCCCCGACGCTGGAGGAGCTGGGCCTGCTGCGCGCCGGCGACTCCTCCCGTCCCCTCGGGGAGCTCTCCCCCGGGCAGCGCCGGAGGGTCGCGCTCGCGGCCCTGGTCGCGGAGCCCGCCCCGCTGCTGCTGCTGGACGAGCCCACCAACCACCTGTCGCTGGCCCTGGCCGAGGAGCTCGAGCGGGCCCTGGAGGACTTCCCGGGGACGGTGGTGCTGGCCACGCACGACCGGTGGGTCCGGCGGCGCTGGCGGGGCCGGGTCGTCCCGGTGCGGCCCGGGACGGCCTGACCGCCTCCGCGGCCGGCTACGGCGCCGCTCTCGGCAGGGGAGAGGCGGCGTCCTCGCGCACGTACGCCTCGATCTCCCGCCCGGCGTCCCCGAACCAGGGTGCCGACTCCTCGTAGTCGGACCACCCGTCGGTCAGCACGGCGACGACGTAGTCGCGCCCGCCGAGCGCGACGATCCCGGCGTCGTGCGAGACATCCACCAGCAGACCGGTCTTGTGCGCGAAGCCGACGTCCGGGGAGAAGCCGCTGGAGAGGGCGTAGTCGAGGTGCTGCTCCTCGAGGAAGCCCAGGAGCAGTGCGGTGGAGGAGCCGGAGAGCAGCTCGCCCCGGCGCAGGCGCTCCAGGAGGGCGGCGACGTCGGCGGGCGTGGTGGTCATCGCGGCGACGTCCTGCGACCCGGTGGCGGGATCGAACGTGGTGGCCGCGAAGCCCTGCTCGTGCGCGAACGCCTCGACCTCCTCCCACCCGAGCCAGCGGCCCAGGGCCGCACCGGAGGCGTTGTCCGACCAGCTGATCATCACGTCGAGGGCCTGCTCGACCGTGAGGCCCAGCTCCGGCACGACGTCCGAGAGGGCGAGGGCGCCCCGGTCGGCCTCGTCGAGGACCGCATGGGCCAGGAAGAGCTTGTAGAGGCTCGCGCTCGTGAACGGACGGTCGGCGTTGCGGGCCACCACCTCTCTCCCCTCCGGGTCGAGCAGCACGACCCCGAACTCCCCGGGCACGCCGGCGGCGAGATCCTCCAGGTCCGCCGCGAGGTCCGCGGCGGCGGCCTCGATCGTCGGGTCGGCGGTCGTCACCAGCTCGTCCCCGCCGCAGGCGCCGAGGAGGAGGGCGAGGGCGACGCCCAGTGCCGCGGCGGGGCGGGCTCGGGTCCCTCGACGGCTCGTGCGCACGGTGCGCCTTTCGTTCCCGGACGGACGGGGACGAGGGCGGATCGCCCCGGCGGGCGACGCCGGTCCCGCATTCGACCGTACCGGCGCCCTCCTGGATTTCTGCTGAGCATGTTCCGCCAATCCCGTCCCCGTCCCTTGTGTCGGATTGGGAAGCGTGCTTGTCTTTGAGGATTCATGAAGAACCACGGAGGAGGGGTCATGGCTGCAGCTGCGGGCGAGAATTGGTGGCGGAGGATGTTGGCGATCGGGTTCCTGTCCTTCGCCGCCCTGGGACTCGCGGGGTGCGACGACTCCGGGTCCGGCGGCGAGGAGAGCACGGAGCAGGAGGCCCCCGCCGGAGGCGAGGAGACCGCCGGCGACGAGGCCACCGACGCCATCGAGGAGGAGTCCACGACCGGGCCCATCAGTCCCACGGAGGGCGAGGGCCCGGCGGAGCGGGATGACGAGCAGGAAGACGGCTGACCCGGCCGACCCCTGGCCGGCGGCGCCGGAGCTGCCCCGCCCCCACCTGATGGACCAGCGCTGGGAGGACGCCGTCTTCCTGCACTGGCGGATCTCCGTGTCCGCCGCGGCGGCGCGGATGCCTCCGGGGGTCCGGGCCGACGTGGTCGACGACTCCGCCTGGGCGGGCCTCGTCGGGTTCCGCATGCACCGGATCCGGCTCGGCGCCGCGGTGCCCCTGCTCTGGTGGGGGAGCTTTCCCGAGATCAACGTGCGCCTCTACTCGCGCGAGCCGGACGGCACGCGCGGAGTGGTGTTCCTGTCCCTCGACGCCTCTCGGCTCGCGGTGGTCCTCGGCGCCCGCGCCGCCGGCCTCCCCTACGTGTGGTCGCGGTGCCGGGCCGTCGTGCCCGACGGGGCGGACCCGGACTGCGGCTACGACGTCGAACGCCGCCGCGGACGGACGACGTCCTCCTTCGCCGTGCGTCCGGACCGCACCGTCCGCGCCGACGACGAGCTGTCGGTGGAGCTCACCGCACGTTTCGGTCTGCACAGCAGGTTCGCCGACCGGACGGTGCACGTCCCCGTCTCGCACGAGCCGTGGCCGCTGCACCCCGCCACGGTCACGCACCTCGAGGACGGGCTGCTGGCCGCGGCCGGCCTCCACGTCGACGGCCCGCCCGAGTCGGTGCTGTTCTCGCCGGGCGTCCGGACCCGGATCGGGCGGCCCCGGACGGTGCGGAGCCCCTGATCCGCCGGGCCCGCGCGCACCTTCCACCGCAGCCCGGGGGCCCTGCGTCCCCCGAATCACGTCCTCCGGCCCCCACCAGCCCCACAAGAGTGGGCAGGCCCCGGACCGTGCGGGCGGTGCAGGATGGAAGCAGCTCCCGCAGGGGCGACCGGGGGGACTCCGGTCGAGGTCGCTCCCGGAGCCGCTCACCCCCGCGACCGATCCGCCGGGGGAGCCGTACGCGAAAGGCCCGCCGTGACCACTCCGACCGCTCCCGAGCTGCCGCAGCTGCCGGAATTCTCCGGCCGGTCCTCGGCCGAGCCGGGAGCCGCACGCCCCGACCGTGCGATCGAGCCGGCGGTCACGGGCGCCCTGCTCCTGCTCCTGCTCCTTGCGCTGGCCGTGGCCCTGGCCGTCCTCGTCCGCGCCGTGCCGCTGGGACCGCTGCTCACGGTGGCGCTCCTGCTGCTCGTGTCGGTCGGGGTGCTCGCGGTCGGCGCCCGGGAGGACAGCGGTCCCTTCTCGGCAGGGTCCCCGGAGGATCCGGCCGACGAGGCGCCGGAGACGCAGGGGGTCTACTACTACGACCGGCACGGCCGGCCGGTGCCCATCGACGACGCGTTCTGAGGGCCCTCCCGTCCCGCGTCCCGTTCCGGAACGGTCCCCGGCCGCACCGGGACCGTGTCCGAATCGTGTCCGTCATCTTCGCCCATGTTGGCCGATGCGCCCTGACCTGCGCCTACGTTGGTGACGTCGCACCAGACACGGGGCCCGGGGGCGTTCGGGGGAACGCGCCACGGGCCGGCACCAGTCGCGAAGCGGTCCTCGCTTCTCCACCGGATGGGACAGGACAATGAGAAGAACCACCAGGGCAGTCACGGCCGCCGCCTTCGCGGCAGGAGTCGGTCTCGTCGCCGCCGCACCGGCGCAGGCGATGGAGATCTCCGACATCAGCGACGCCACGCGGATCGCCGAGGGGGCGGCCGTCCAGGGCACCTACACGGTGACGTGCACGGCCGGGAGCAACATCTTCGTCTCCCTCAATGTGACCCAGCGGGTCTCCGAGGGACGGATCGCCAACGGCAGCTACTTCAAGCAGTGGGTCTGCGAGGGCGGTGAGGTCGAGCTGGACTACGAGGCCGTGGCCTTCAACATGGCCTTCGACGAGGGGCCGGCCGTGCTCTCGGGATTCATCCAGGAGTGCCAGACGGAGTTCTGCGGGACGGGCACGACCCTGCCGCTGCAGGTCATCCAGATCAGTGACGAGGACGCGGACCAGGCCGAGTAGGTCGGGAGAGGACGGCCCCGTTCCTGCGCCGGCGCAGGGGCGGGGCCGTTCCGCGTCCCCAGACCGGGAACTCTGTCCGAAAGTCCAGTGCCCGGCACCACCCCCAGTTCTATAGTCGAAAGCATCGACCGCACATCGCTCCCCCCACGCCCCCCGCAGTGGCTCGACGACCGCGCCGTGCCCGTCCTCCACGAGGAGACCCTCACGAGGCAGCCGGCGCGGGTCGATGTCGTGAGCGGCCCCGACGCCGCCGTGAAGGGCTACCGCACAGCCTGCCGGGAGCTCCTCGAGAGGGCCGGGCTGTGAGCGCCCCCGCCGTCGAGCTGCGCCGCCCCGAGGGCCGGTGGCACCGCCGCCGCGAGCTGGTCTGGGGCACCTCCGTGACCGTCGACGTCCGCGCCGGCGAGGAGGGCCTGCCGCCCGAGCCCGCCGTGCAGCACGCGCTGGCCACGGCCGTGGCCAACATGCGGTGGGTCGACGCCGTCTTCTCCACCTACCGTCCCGACTCGCTCGTGACGGCGCTCCGCTCCGGCCTGCTCGACGAGCGCCGGCTCAGCCGGTGGGACGCCGCCGAGGGTGCCCTGCTGGACGTGCTCCAGCGCTGCCGGGAGGCCCGGCAGCTGACTGACGGCTGCTTCGACCCGTGGGCCGTGCGCGGCGGCTTCGACCCCTCGGGCTACGTCACGGCGTGGGCCGCGGAACGGATCGCCGACGACATGGTCCGCGCCGGGTGCGCGAACGTCTGCGTGGAGGCCGGCGGGGACGTCGTGACCCGCGGGTCCGCCGCGCCCGGGAAGCCCTGGGCGGTCGGGATCCGCCACCCGGACGACGCCGGCGCCGTCACCTGGACCGTGCTGCCCGGCAACGGCGCGGTGTCGACGTCGGGCACCGCCGAGCGCCCGGCGCACGTCGTCGACCCGCGCACCGGGCGACCCGCGACGGGCGCCCGGTCCGCGACGGTCGCCGGCCCGGACGCCCGGCTGGCCGGGGTGCTCGCCACGGCCCTCGTGGTCGCCGGCCGGGACGGGGCCCGCTGGTTCACCGGCCTGGACGAGTGGTCCGCCTGGGGTGTGGACCCCGCCCCCGCGGACACGGCGTGGTCCGTCCGCCGGGAGCACCACCTCACCGGCTGAGTCCTCGCACGGCCCCGCCGGTGGCTAGGGTGGAGGCGGTGAGCACCCACCCCGACACCGCCCCGGCCCCCGACCCCACCCGCACCGGCATGGTCCGGGTCCGAGGGGCCTCCGAGAACAACCTGCGCCACGTGGACGTGGACGTCCCCCGCGACGCGATCGTCGCCTTCACCGGCGTCTCCGGGTCGGGCAAGTCCTCCCTGGCCTTCGGCACCATCTACGCCGAGGCGCAGCGGCGCTACCTCGAGTCCGTGGCGCCCTACGCCCGGCGCCTGATCCAGCAGGGGCACAACCCCGCGGTCGAGGGGATCACCGGGCTGCCGCCGGCCGTCGCCCTGCAGCAGCGGCGCGGCGCGCCCAGCTCGCGCTCCACGGTGGGCACCCTCACCACGCTGTCCAACTCGATGCGCATGCTCTTCTCCCGGGCGGGCACCTACCCCGAGTCCGCCGCGGGCAGCCTGGACTCGGACGCCTTCTCGCCCAACACCGCCGCCGGCGCGTGCCCCCGGTGCTCGGGCCTGGGCACCGTGCACGACGTCACCGAGTCCTCCCTGGTCCCGGACCCGGCGCTCAGCGTCCGGGACGGGGCCGTCGCGGCGTGGCCCGGCGCGTGGCAGGGCAAGAACCTGCGCGACATCCTGAGCCACCTGGGCCACGACGTCGACGTCCCCTGGCGCGAGCTGCCGCGGGAGGAGCGCGACTGGATCCTGTTCACCGAGGAGCAGCCGGTCGTGGAGATCACCCCGCAGCGGGACCGGGTGGCGAAGCCGTACAAGGGCCGGTTCTGGAGCGCGAAGAGCTACGTCCTGCACACCCTGGCGGACTCCGCGAGCCAGCAGATGCGCGAGCGCGTCCTGCAGTACGTGGTCACGGGACCCTGCCCCGGGTGCGCCGGCAGCGGACTGCGCCCCGAGGCGCTCGCGGTGACCTTCGCCGGCCGGAGCATCGCCGAGCTCAACGGGGCGTCCCTGGCCGAGCTGGCCGAGGTGGTCCGGCCCACGGCGGCCCTGGAGCACGCCGGCACCGCCTCCCGGGCCGTGTCCTCGGGGGAGCGCAGCGAGGCCGCGGTGACCATCACCAAGGACCTGCTCGCCCGGCTGCAGGTGCTCCTGGACCTGGGCCTGGGCTACCTGAGCCTGGACCGGTCCACGCCCACGCTCTCCCCGGGGGAGATGCAGCGGCTGCGGATCGCCACCCAGCTGCGCTCCGGGCTCTTCGGCGTGGTCTACGTGCTCGACGAGCCCTCGGCGGGCCTGCACCCGGCCGACGCCGAGCCGCTGCTGGCCGTGCTCGAGGAGCTGAAGGCCTCCGGGAACTCGGTGTTCGTGGTGGAGCACGACATGGCCGTGGTGCGGCGCTCCGACTGGGTCGTGGACGTGGGGCCCCAGGCCGGGGACCGCGGCGGCTCGGTGCTGTACAGCGGCCCCGTCCCCGGCCTGGCCGGGATCGCGGAGTCCGCCACGCGCCCGTTCCTGTTCCCGGACGGCTCCCGGGAGACCACGACGGCGGAGCGCACGCCCCGCCCGGTCGAGCGGCGGCTGCGGCTGCGCGGGGTCACGCGCCACAACCTGGTGGACCTCGACGCGGAGATCCCGCTGGGCGTGCTCACCGCCGTCACCGGGGTCTCCGGCTCGGGCAAGTCCACGCTGGTCAGCCAGGTCCTGGCCGAGACGGTCGGCCGGCACGTGCACGGTGGGGCGGCCCCGGAGACCGCCGACCCCGAGGACGCCGCGCCCGCCGGCGGAGCGCGGGTGGACGCGGTCGAGGGCCTGGAGCACCTGGACCGGCTGATCCGGGTGGACCAGCGGCCCATCGGCCGGACCCCGCGCTCCAACCTGGCGACCTACACCGGGCTGTTCGACGCGGTCCGCAAGCTCTACGCCGCCACCGACGAGGCGCGCGCCCGCGGCTACGGGGCCGGGCGGTTCTCCTTCAACGTCACCGGCGGACGGTGCGAGACGTGCCAGGGCGAGGGCTTCCTGGCCGTCGAGCTGCTGTTCCTGCCCGGCACCTACGGGCCCTGCCCCGACTGCCGGGGCGCCCGCTACAACCCCGAGACGCTGGAGGTCACCCACCGGGGCCGCAGCATCGCCGACGTCCTGGGCATGCGCGTGGAGACCGCCGCGGAGTTCCTCGCGGACGTCCCGGCCGCCGCGCGCAGCCTGCGCACCCTGCTCGACGTGGGGCTCGGCTACCTGCGGCTCGGCCAGCCGGCCACCGAGCTCTCCGGGGGCGAGGCACAGCGGATCAAGCTGGCGACCGAGCTGCAGCGGGCCCGGCGCGGCCACACCCTGTACCTCCTGGACGAGCCCACCACCGGCCTGCACCCGCAGGACGTGCAGCTGCTGCTGCGCCAGCTGAACCGCCTGGTGGACGCCGGCAACACCGTGGTGGTGGTGGAGCACGCCATGGACGTGGTGGCGTCCTCGGACTGGGTGATCGACATGGGCCCGTCCGGCGGCGAGGCCGGCGGGCGGATCGTGTGCGCCGGCACCCCGGTGGGCGTGGCCGGGTGCGAGCGGAGCCGGACCGCGCCCTACCTGGCGGCGGCGCTCGCCTGAGCTCCCCCCTGCTGCGCCGAGGTCGCGGCTGGCGGCGACCGGGCACGGCCACGTCGCCGTCAGCCGCGACCTCGCGGGGAGGAAGGGGCCCGCAACGCCGCAGCCCCCGCGCGCCGGACGGCGGGCGGGGGCTGCGGTCAGCCGCTGCTGATCAGTTCTGCTGCTGGTCCTTCTCGTCGGAGCCGAGGAAGCCGCCGGCCTTCTCCTGGGCCTGGTCCACCTGGCCCTCGTACTTCTTGCCCGTGCGCTCGTCGACGGCGTCGCCGCCCCGGTCGATGCCCTGCTGCACCTTGTCGGGGTGCTGGTCCGCAAGGTTCTTCGCCTTGTCCGCGAATCCTCCCATGTCCACCATGATCGTTCCTCTCGTCGAGCGGTTCCGGTGGGCGCGGCCCACCGGAGCTGTTCCTCCATCCTGGTCCCCGGGCGGGGTCCCTGGCCACCCCGCGCCGAGGATGCGCCTGACGGCGACGCAGCCGTGGGCGGTGGCCGTCACCTGCCGTCTCGCGGGTCAGCCCCGGTGCCGCTCCCGGTGCAGCTCCCGCACCGCCGGCGCCAGCTCGGGACACGGTCCGTCCACGGGCACCCCCGGGGCCACCTGGGAGATCGGCAGCGCCGCGACGGGGGCGGGCGGGGCGCCGAGCTCGTGCAACCACCGGCCGAGCTGCGCCGAGGAGGAGGCGTGCACGATGCGGCCCAGCCCCACCCAGGCGTGCGCGGCCGAGCACATGGGACAGTGCTCGCCCGAGGTGTAGACCGTGGCCGCGGAGCGCTGCTCCGGGGTCAGGCGGGCGGCCGCCCAGCGGGCGATCTCGAACTCGGGGTGCCGGGTCGCGTCACCGCCGGCCACCCGGTTGCGGTCCTCGAACAGGACCTCCCCCCGGGCCGAGACGAGCACCGAGCCGAACGGCTCGTCCCCGGCGTCGAGGGCCTCGCGGGCCAGCTCCACGCAGCGTCGCAGGTGTCCGCGGTCGGTCTCCGAGATGCCCATGGGCCCAGCCTACGGGCGGGGCGCCGGCTCGCCGCAGCCTCCCGGCCACATCAGGGCGCCCCTCCCGCACGTCCGTCCGTCACGTCGACGACCCCCTCGAGCACCTCCACCACCACGGCGCGCGCCCGGGCCTCGGCCGCGGCCGCGTCCCCGGAGGCGACGGCGGCAGCCGTGGCCTCGTGGTCCTCGAGCGCCCCGGGGTCGGGGGAGCGGGGCATGAGCCCCAGCGCGGTGCGGCCGGAGAGCACCTCGGCCACCACGCCCTGGAGGGCGGCGAGCATGGGGTTGCCGCTCGCCTCCAGCAGCAGCGCGTGGTAGGCGGTGTCCACCTCCAGGTACTCGGGGTCCGTGCCGCGGCGGGCCTCGCCGAGCTCCCGCAGCCGGGCGGCGAGCTCCACCAGGCGCCGCCGGGTGGGCTCGTCGGCGCGGACCGCGGCCAGGCGGGCGGCCACGGGCTCGATGGCGGTCCGCAGCTCGGTGAGGCTCCGCAGCTGCTCGTCCCGTCCCGGGCCGCCGAGCCGCCACCGGATCAGCCGGGGGTCGAACGGGTTCCAGTCCCGCGGTGGACGGACGGTGACGCCCACCCGCCGCCGGGACTCCACCATCCCCATGGACTCGAGCACGCGCACCACCTCCCGCACGAGCGTGCGGGAGACCCCGAACTCCTCCTCGAGGGCCGCGAGCGTCAGGACGGTGCCCGGGGCCCGCGCCCCGGACGCGATGCTCTCGCCGAGCCGGTCCAGCACCCCGCTGTGCTGCTCCACCCCGTGCATGGACGCTCCGTCCGTCATGTGGGCGAGGTCACGCCCCCTTGTTGCCAAAAGTATGATCTTTCTGTCAGCCTAGCGTGTGTCGTGGCTCACGACGAGACCCCATGGCCTGCCCGCGGGCACAAGATCAACGGAGAAACTCAGTGGAAGACTGGACACAGACCCTCGGCACCGCGCCGCTGCTGGCGATCGCAGCGGCTGCCATCGCACTGATCCTGGTCCTGGTGATCAAGTTCAAGCTGCACGCCTTCCTCACCCTGATCCTCGTGGCGCTGCTGACGGCGCTCGCCACGGGCATCCCGCCGGCACTGATCGTGGAGACCGCGGTCACCGCCTTCGGCGGCACGCTCGGCTCGGTGGCCCTGCTGATCGGCCTCGGCGCCATGCTCGGCAAGCTCGTGGAGCACAGCGGCGGCGCACGGGTGCTCGCCGACAAGCTCGTGGACGTCTTCGGCGAGAAGCGGGCGCCCTTCGGGCTCGGCATCGCCTCCCTGATCATGGGCTTCCCGATCTTCTTCGACGCCGGCCTGGTGGTCATGCTGCCCATCATCTTCGCGGTCGCCCGCCGCGTGAGCGGCACCAACGTGCTCCTCTACGGCATCCCCGCCGCCGGCGCGTTCTCGGTCATGCACGTCTTCGTGCCGCCGCACCCGGGTCCCGTGGCCGCCACCGAGCTCTACGGCGCCGACCTCGGCATGGTCCTGCTCATCGGCCTGCTGCTGGCCTTCCCGCTCTGGTACGTCTCGGGGTACCTGTGGGGCAAGCGTGTGGGCATGAAGTTCGTCCTGCCCGTGCCGGGCCTCTTCGGCGAGATCGACGACGACCAGCCGGCCAATCCGCCCAAGGTCGGCACCATCATCGCCCTGCTGCTGCTGCCCCTGGTGCTCATCTTCATGAACACCGGCCTGGACTACCTCCGCGCCGCCGGCGCCGTCTCCGAGGACGCTCCGTGGTTCGCCGTGCTCTCCATGATCGGCGCCTCCCCGGTGGCTCTGCTGATCTCGGTCCTCGTGGCCCTGTTCGTCCTCGGCACCCGCCGCGGCGAGCACGGCACCGCCCTGGAGAAGGTCGTCGACTCCGCCCTGGGTCCGGTCGCCTCCGTCATCCTCATCACCGGCGCCGGCGGCATGTTCGGCGGCATCCTGCGGGCCTCCGGCATCGGTGACGCCCTGGCGTCCTCGCTGGACGGCGTCGGTCTGCCGGTCATCTTCGCCGCCTACATCATCGCCGTGGTCCTGCGCCTGGCCCAGGGCTCGGCCACCGTGGCCCTCGTCACCGCCGCCGGCCTCATGGCCCCGGCCGTGGCCGCGGGTGGCTTCAACTCCGTGGAGGTCGCTGCCGTCGTCCTGGCCACCGCCGCCGGGTCCGTGTTCGCCAGCCACGTCAACGACTCCGGCTTCTGGCTCGTGGGCCGGCTCATGGGCATGGACGTCAAGACCACGCTGAAGACGTGGACCGTCCAGCAGGCCCTGCAGTCCGTCGTGGGCTTCGCCATCGTCCTCGCCGTCTTCTACATCGCCTGAGGCGGACGTGAAGGACGTCTTCGACATCACCGGCCGGCTCGCCCTCGTCACCGGATCCTCCCGGGGGCTGGGGCGGGCCCTGGCCACGGGCCTCGCCGGGGCGGGCGCCCGCGTGGTCCTGCACGGGCGCGACGCCGACGCCCTCGCCCGGGTGCGCGACGAGATCGCCGCCGGCACGGGCACGGCTCCGGCCACGGCGGCCTTCGACCTCACCGACGCCGAGGCCGTCCGGACGGGGATCGACGCGGTCCTCGCCGAGCACGGCGTCCCGGACATCCTGGTGAACAACGCCGGGATCCAGCGCCGCGCCCCCTTCGCCGAGTTCGCCGCCCAGGACTGGGAGGACATCGTCGCGGCGAACCTCTCGAGCGTGTTCCACGTGTCCCGGGCCGTGGTCCCCGGGATGCAGGAGCGCGGCTCGGGCAAGATCGTCAACATCGGCTCCGTCCAGTCCGTGCTCGCCCGGCAGACCATCGCCCCGTACTCGGCCACCAAGGGCGGGGTGGTCATGCTCACCAAGGGCATGGCCGCGGACCTCGCCCGGCACAACATCCAGGTCAATGCGATCTCGCCCGGGTACTTCGCCACCGAGATGAACCAGGCGCTGATCGAGGACGAGGAGTTCAACCACTGGGTGGTCGAGCGCACGCCGGCCCGGCGCTGGGGGCAGGTCGAGGAGCTCGTGGGCACGCTGGTCTACCTGTGCTCGGACGCCTCCAGCTTCGTCTCGGGGCACAACGTCCTGGTCGACGGCGGCATGACCTCCGTCCTCTGATCCACCGCACCACCCCGCCGCACAGCCCCACCCCGTCGCACAGCCCCACAGCGGCGCGCCACCGCACCGCCGCGCAGCACCGCTCGGCACGCACCGTCCCGCGGCGACGCCCCGGGACGCACCAGGAAGAGAGCTCATGAAGGCCATCGTGATCCACGGCAAGGACGACCTGCGCGTCGAGGAGCTGCCCACCCCGGAGCCCGCCGAGGGACAGGTCCGGCTCCGGATCGCCTACGGCGGGGTGTGCGGGTCGGACCTGCACTACTGGGCCGAGGGCGCCAACGGCGAGTACGTGGTCCGGGAGCCCCTCGTGCCCGGTCACGAGGTCTCCGGCACGGTGGACCTCGACCCCGTCGGCGAGCTGGCACCCGGCACCCCGGTGACGGTCCACCCGGCCACGTTCGGCACGCCCGAGCCCGGGATCGAGGACCGGCGCCACCTGTGGCCCGGGGGAGCCTACCTGGGAAGTGCCTCCACCCGGCCGCACACCCAGGGCGGGATGAGCGAGTACCTGCTGGTCCGCCGGGACATGGTCCGGGTGCTCCCGGCCGGCCTGCCGCTGCGCCGGGCCGCGCTCGCCGAGCCGCTGGCCGTGGCCCTGCACGGGCTCACCGTGGCCGGGGACGTGACCGGCCGGCGCGTGCTCGTCTCCGGGTCCGGGCCGATCGGCCTGCTCGCCGCCGCGGCGGCCCTGGCCCGCGGCGCGGCCGAGGTCGTGGCCGCCGACGTCCTCGAGGGCCCGCTCGAGCGGGCGCGCGGGATCGGCGTGCACGGCACCGTCCGGGTGGGGGCCGAGCAGATCCCGCCCGGGGCGTTCGACGTGGTGCTGGAGTGCTCCGGCGTGCCGGCGGCCGTGGGACCCGCGCTGGTGGGCGCCCGCCGCGGCGGCGTCGTCGTCCAGGTGGGGATGGTGCCGGACGAGGCCCGGCCCGTGAACCTGGCCCCGCTGGTCTCCAAGGAGCTCCAGCTGCGCGGGTCCTTCCGGTTCGACGACGAGATCGGCGAGGCGATCGAGCTGCTCGCCGCGCGCCCCGGGATCGAGGACGTGGTCACGCACGAGTTCTCCGCCGACCGCGCCGTCGAGGCCTTCGCCACGGCCCGGGACTCCGCCGTCTCCGGCAAGGTCCTCGTGTCGCTGGTCACCGGGGAGCGGCGCTGATGCCGGGGCCGGCCGGAGCCGGGCACCCTGCCCCCGTGGTGGTGGGCGTCGACATCGGCACCACGAGCACCAAGGCGGTGGCCTTCGCGGTGGGCGGGGAGCAGCTCGCCGCCTCCTCCGCCGGCTACCCGCTGGAGGAGCCGCACCCCGGCCACGCCGTGCAGGACCCCGAGCTGATCCTGCAGGCGGTGCTGGACACCGTCCACGCGGTGGTCGAGGAGGTCGGGACGGAGCGCGTGGCCGGGCTGTCCTTCAGCGCCGCGATGCACAGCCTGCTCGGCCTCTCGCCCGAGGGTCAGCCCCTCACCCCGCTCGTCACCTGGGCCGACACCCGGGCCGGCGTCCAGGCGGAACGGCTGCGCGCGAGCACGGGCGGGCTGGCCCTGCACCGGCGCACGGGCACCCCGGTGCACCCGATGTCCCCGCTGCCCAAGCTCGTGTGGTTCCACGAGCAGGAGCCCGAGCTGTGCGAGCGCGTCGCGTTCTGGGCCGGCATCAAGGAGTTCGTGCTGCTGCGGCTGTGCGACGCGCTCGTGGTGGACCACTCCGTGGCCTCGGCCACCGGCCTCATGAACATCCACGAGCTCGCCTGGGACGGGGAGGCCCTCGCCCACGCCGGGATCCTGCCCGAGCAGCTCCCCGAGCTCGTGCCCACCACCCACGTCCTGCACGGGCTGACGGACGAGGGCGCCCGGGCCACCGGGCTGCCCGCCACCACACCCGTCGTGGTGGGGGCCAGCGACGGGCCCTTGGCCAACCTCGGCCTGGGCGCGGTCCGGCCCGGGGTCGCGGCCTGCTCGATCGGCACGAGCGGCGCGCTGCGCGTCGTCGTCGACCGCCCCGTGGTGGACCCGCTGGGACGGGTCTTCTGCTACGCCCTGACGCCGGGGCGCTGGGTGGTCGGCGGGGCGATCAACAACGGCGGCGTGGTCCTGGGCTGGGCCGGGGACGCCCTCGCCCCCGACCTGGGGGAGGAGCCGGAGGAGGAGCTGCTCGCGCTCGCGGCGAGCGTCCCGGCCGGGTCCGGCGGGCTGCTCATGCTGCCCTACCTGCTGAGCGAGCGCGCCCCGCACTGGACCTCCCTGCCCAAGGGCGCCTACGTGGGGCTGACCCGCGCCCACCGCCGAGAGCACCTGGTGCGCGCGGCCCTGGAGGGAGTGTGCCAGCAGCTCGGCCTGGTCCTGCAGTCGATGCGCTCGGCCGGTCTGGCCGTGGAGCAGATCCGCGCCACCGGCGGCTTCGCCCGCAGCCCGCTGTGGCGGCAGCTGCTCGCCGACGTCCTCGGCACGGACATCTCCTTCGCCCCGGGCCACGAGGGCTCCGGGTTCGGTGCCGCGCTGCTCGGGATGCAGGCCCTCGGGCTGATCGAGTCCGTCGACGTGGCCTCGGAGCTGGTGGAGGTGGAGTCCGTGGTGCGCCCGGACCCCGCCGACGCCGCGGTCCACGCGTCCCTGCAACCGGTGTTCGAGCAGCTCTACGAGGCCCTCGTGCCCACGTTCACGTCCCTGCGCCGGCTGGCGCCGGCCCTGCCGCTCGAGCGCGGCTGAACCCTCCCGCCGCTCCGTTCCGGCCACGGCGGCCGGGCCGACCCGCCCGGCGCTCCGTGACGATCCCGTGCACGGTCCGAAGGGGCGCATCGGCGGGTCCGCGTGGGAGAATGGAGCCGTTCTGTGGTGCGTGCGGGACCGTCCGGCCCCGCACCGCGGATCGTCGGTGCCGAGGGGGCCCCATGATCTCGAGAACGGACGTGGAAGAACTCCACCGGCAGGTCCGGGGCCCGGTCCTGCTGCCGGACGAGGACGGCTTCGAGCAGGAGGTCGCCGGCTTCAACCTGGCCACCGTCCACCACCCGGACGCGGTGGTCGGCGTGACCGACGCCGCCGACGTGGTGGCCGTGATGCACTGGGCCGCCGCCCACCACGAGCCCGTGGGGGTCCAGTCCACGGGGCACGGCGCGGACCAGCCCATGGAGGGCGGGCTGCTCGTCACGACCCACCGGATGCAGGAGCTCGAGGTCGACCCCCGCCGCCGGACGGCGCGGATCGGCGCCGGCGTGCGGTGGCGCCGCGTGATCGACGCGGTCGCGCCCCACGGGCTCGCGGTGCTCAACGGCTCGGCCAGCGACGCCGGGGCCGTCGGCTACACCCTGGGCGGTGGGCTGCCGGTGCTCGGGCGGGTCTTCGGCTTCGCCGCCGACCACCTCCTGGGCCTCGACGTGGTGACCCCCGACGGGCGGCTGCGCCACGTGGACGCCCGGCACGAGCCGGAGCTGTTCGCCCTGCTGCGCGGGGGCAAGGGCAACCTGGGGCTCGTCACCTCCATGACCCTCGACCTCGTCCCGCTGGAGGGCCTCTACGGCGGGGGGATCTTCTACCCCGGCGCCGACGCCCAGGACGTGCTGAGCGCATTCAGCCGGTGGGCGCCCACCCTGCCGGAGCACGCCTCCACGTCCGTGGCCCTGCGCTGGATGCCGCACGACCCGACCGTCCCCGAGCAGCTGCACAAGCAGATGCTGGTGCACCTGCGCTTCTGCTGGGTGGGCCCGGAGGACGAGGGGGTCCGGCTCCTCGCGCCGATGCGGGAGGTCTCCCGGCCGGTCCTGGACCTCGTGGGGTCCATGGACTACCGGGACATCGACCAGGTGCACATGGACGCCACCGAACCGGGTCTCTACGTGCTCACGGGGGAGTTCCTGCGGGAGTTCGACGCCGCCGCGGTCATGACGCTGCTGCAGCGTGCCGGACCCGGCAGCCGGTGCCCGCTGCCGGAGGTGGGGATCCGTCTGATGGGTGGAGCCTTCACCCGGACGGACGGCATCCAGGACGCGGTCACGGGGCGGGACGCGGCGTTCTTCCTGGAGCTCATCGGCTGGCTCGCGCCCCACGTGGCCGAGGCGACGCCCCGGGCGCTGGCCGAGATCCTCCAGGCCATGGCCCCGTGGTCCACGGGGCGGGCCTTCGTGAACATGCACGGGGTCCCGGGCGGGGAGCGCGAGCACGCCCGGGCATGGTCCGAGGAGGTCTACGCCCGTCTGGTCCGGGCCAAGGCGCTCTACGACCCGGACAACCTGCTGCGCTTCCAGCACGTGGTCGGGCAGGAGCACCGACCTCCCGTCAGCGGCCAGCCGGCGGACAGCTCCGCATGATGGACTCGTGGCAGCACCGCGGCGGTCCCGCGCGCGGTGACCACTCTCGGAAGGAGACGTGATGGTGAACTTCAAGGGGCTCACGGCCAAGGCCAAGCAGCTCGCCCAGCGCAACCCGGACAAGGTCGACAAGGTCCTCGACCAGGCCGGCCGCTTCGTGGACAAGCGCACCGGGCGCAAGTACGAGCGCCACGTGGGCACGGTCCAGCAGAAGGCACGCCAGTTCCTCGGCGGCGGCCACGCCACGGGCGGCCCGACGTCCGGCGAACGCCGGGACGGGCAGCCGGGAGGACCGGCGGCGACCGACCGGCCCGGTGACGTGCCCGGCCACGAGGGGCAGGCCCCGGGTCCCCGCCACTGAGCGGGTCCCAGGACCGGATCGGACCCCGCCTGCCGTGCCTCGAGCGCACGGCAGGCGGGGTCCGTCGTCGTCCGGGCGGCGCTGTTAGTCGTCGCGCCCGCGGCGGTGCGGCTCAGCGGACCAGGGACGCGTAGACCACATAGTTGTCGTCGAACTCCCCGGTGGCCGGGTCGTAGCCGTCGCAGGTGATCAGGCGCAGCTCGGACCCCTCCGTGTTGCCGTAGACCTCGAGGGTGGGGAAGTCGTCCTTGCCGTACTGCTCCCCGCGCTCGACGGCGAACACGGCCGTGGACCCGTCCGCACGGGCCACCTCGACCGTGTCCCCGGGTTCCAGGGCCCGCAGGTCCGCGAAGATCCCGGGGCCGCCACCGGTGGCGTTGACGTGGCCCAGCAGCACCGCGGGGCCGCGTTCGCCCGGCGTGGGGGAGGCCGTGTACCAGCTCGCCGGGGCGCCAGGTCCTTCGGGCGGGACCTCGAGGGAGCCGTTCTCGCGCAGCCCCAGGTGCAGCAGCTCGGACTCGGCGCCGATCGCCGGGATGGTCAGTGAGACAGGTGTGGAGGCGTCGAGCACGGGCGGTTGCGGGCTCGGCTTCGTGCTCGGTGCCGTGCTCGCGCGCGGGGCAGTGCTCGGCGCCGCGGTCGACGGCGCCGCGGTCGACGACGCCGGGGGGCTGGGAGTCGCCGGGGCGCCGTCGTCGGAGGCGGCGCAGCCGGTGGCGAGCAGGACGGCGGTCGCCGCGGAGGCCAGCAGGCCTCCGCGACGACCGGTGGTCGATCCCGTCATGGCAGGAACCGTCCTGTGGGATCAGGCCCGGACAGCACGCCGACGCAGCGCCCAGGCGCTGCCGGCGACCGCCGCGAGGATCCCGCCGCCGAGAGCCACGGCCTCGGTGGTGGAGCCGGTCTCCTGCGCCACGCCGGTGTCAGCGCCGCCCTCGGGCATCGCGCCCATCTGGGCGGCCGTCAGGGTGCCGCACGCGGCCGGCAGGGTCGCGGCCGCGGGCAGCGCCGGGTCCAGGTCGCTCATCTTCTCGGCGGCCGCGGCCGGCATCTTCGCCGGGTCCACGCCGTGGACCACGACGACTGCCGTGCCGTTCTTCAGGGCCTCGGTGGTGGGCCCGTCCAGCTCGAAGGTCCGCTCGTAGGAGTAGGCGGATCCGCCCGGGAAGCGCTCCACAGCGAGACCGGATTCGGGGCTGGTGTCGCCCTCCGTGGTCAGCGAGGTGCCGATCATCCCGTAGGAGGGGTGGCCCTCGGTGGTGTTGACCACGCCGTCGCCGTCGGTGTCGGCCTCCGGACCGGGGCAGGTGCCCTGGCCGTGGATGTGGATGTGCTGGGCGTGCGGGAACGGGCCGTCCATGAACGTCTCGGCAGCGCCGGAGACGTTCATCGTGACGGTGGCCTCGCTGCCGTGGACGTCGACCATGACGTCGCCGGTGGTTCCGGAGCCGTTCAGGGAGTTCAGCGTGGCCTGGGTCGACCACATGTCACCCTCGTGGGCGGAGGCGGGGACCGCCGCCATCGTGAGCGCGCCGAGGGCCAGGGTGGGGACTGTGAGGAACATGGACTTGCGCATCAGTTGCTCTCCTGTGTCGTGCGGGGGATCGTGCCGTGTGCGCACTTTCGGTGTGTGCACGGTGAGTTCGCCGCCGCGCGGCCCCCGGATGGGTGCGGGGGGAGAAATCTTCTCGACGCACCCGAGCGGGCAGCGGACCCGTCCGATGCCCGCTCCGCGACGAACAGGAGTCATGGAGACGATGAGTGTGTCGATGGCCTCACATCGACCTGGTGTGGGAGGGTGCAGATCGACACTGCTCTCGTCCGGGACCCGGGCGAGGTGCTGCTCTCCGAGTGAACAGCGAGATCGTGTGAGCGAAGGACCGACCGGCCGGAGCCGCGGAACCGGCGCCTCGGTTCCCGTCCCCGGGCGGACCGAGGAACACGCGGAGCTGCTGCGGCGCGTCGTGGGAGGCGACGAGCACGCCTTCGCCCAGCTGTACGACGCGACGTCGTCCACGCTCTACGGGCTCGTGCTGCGGCTGGTCCGCTCCCCGGAGCTGGCCGCCGAGGTGGTCCAGGAGGTCTACCTGATGGCCTGGCAGCAGGCGGAGCGCTTCGACGCCGCCCGCGGCACGGCCCTGGCCTGGCTGTGCACCATGGCCCACCGCCGCGCGGTCGACCGGATCCGGCAGAACCAGCGGGAGCGGGACCGGGACCAGCAGTACGAGGTCCGGCAGGCCGAGACCCCGTCCGACTCCACGTGGAGCGAGGTGGAGCAGTCCCTGGACTCCGGGGAGGTGCGGGCCCAGCTCGGCGCGCTCAGCCCGCTCCAGCGGGAGGCCGTCTGCCTGGTGTACTACCGGGGGTACAGTCACCGGCAGGTCGCGGAGCACCTGGACGTCCCGCTGGGCACGGCGAAGGCCAGGATCCGCGACGGGCTCAACAATCTGAGATCGGCACTGGGGGTGAAGCAGTGAAGGAGATCCAGGGGGACGACCGGGCCGGCGACGTCCACGCCGACGCGGCGCTCTACGCCGTGGACGCCCTCGAGCCCGGCGAGCGGGCCGCGTTCGAACTCCATCTGCGCGGCTGCGCGGCCTGCCAGGAGGAGGTGGCCGCGTTCGGGGAGGTCGGGGCGCACCTGGCCTCCGCCGCCGCCGAGCCGCCGCCGCCTGCGCTGCGCGAGAACGTCCTCGCGGCCGTGCGCGGGACGCGGCAGGAGCAGCGACCGGAGGACCGGGAGGAGGACCGGACCGGGGGCGCGCCCGTGTCCCTGGCGGAGCGGCGCCGACCCCGGCGCCGGTGGCTGGCCGCCGCGGCGGCCGCCGTGCTGCTGCCCGGCGCCGCCCTGGGCGGCTGGGCCGTCGGCACGCAGACGGAGCAGCGGGAGCAGCAGCTCATGGCCCAGGAGCAGGACCGGCAGAACCGGCTGCTGAGCGCCCCGGACGTCACCACCCGCCAGCTCGAGGTGGACGGTCACCCGGCCACCCTGGTGGTCTCGGCGCAGGAGGACGCGGCGCTGTTCGTCGCCTCCGATCTCGCCGGACCGGGGGAGGGCCGGGAGTACCAGCTGTGGCTCGTCCAGGGCGAGACCCCCGTGCCGGACGTGCACTTCGGCGGAGGACAGGTGCAGGTCTGGCTGGACGGCGACATCGACCGGGCCGGGGCGGTGGCCATGACGGTGGAGCCCGCCGGCGGCTCCGAGACGCCCACCCTGCCCGTGCTGGCCACCACGGAGATCTGAGCGCAGCTCCCCACGCCGCGGCTCCTGCCAGAATGAGGCCATGACCGAGGCACAACCTTCCGGCAACGGCAATGGCAACGGCAACCGCAACGGCGGCGACGACGGGGTGCGTGCGGGGGTGTGGGCCACGCTCGGCGACGCCCGCACCGTGCTCGCCCTCGAGCGCGCGGGCTTCGCCTGGGTGGGCGTCGACGCCCAGCACGGCCACTTCGACGACGCCGCCGTCCGTGGTCTCTTCGCCCTGCGGCGCGAGCCGGCCGCCCCGGTGCTGGTCCGGGTCGCCGCGAACGACCCCACGCTCATCGGCCGGGCGCTGGACGCCGGCGCCGACGGCGTCGTCGTGCCGCTCGTCCAGGACGCGGCCCAGGCCGAGGCCGCGGTCGCCGCGGCACACTACCCGCCGCGGGGCGCCCGGAGCTGGGGGCCGCTGCCCGGCACGCGGGACCCCTCCGCCGGGGTGGTGGCCGCGCCCCGGCCGCTGTGCGCCGTGATGGTGGAGACCGAACCCGCGGTCGCCGCGGTCCGGGCGATCGCGGCGGTCCCGGACCTGGACATGGTCTTCGTGGGGCCCTTCGACCTCGCGCTCGCCCTGGGCCGGGACGTCGACGAGCTGCTCGCGGACACCGCGCAGGACGCGCCCCTGCCCACGATCGTGCGCGCGTGCCGCGAGGCCGGTGTCCTGGCCGGCGCCTACGCCGGCTCGCCCGAGCGTGCCGCCGCGCTGCGGGCGCAGGGCTTCTCCTGGGTCGCCGTCACGACCGACACCGGCGTCCTCCGGCTCGGCGGTGAGGCGGCCCGGGCGGCACTGGCCCGCCCTTCATGAGATCCCGGCCGGTCGGGAGGCGCCCGCACCCCCTGCGGTGGGTGCTGTCCCGGGAGCTGGTCCGCGACTGGCTGCGCTCGTTCCGGACCAGCCGCAGCGCCCTGTACTTCCGGGTCCGGAACCGCTTCTCGACCGCGCCGGTGCGGGGGGACGCGCCCGTGGTGGTGAGCCTCACGTCCTACGGGAGCCGGATCCGCGCGGTGCACCTGGCCGTCGAGTCGATGGCGCACGGCACCGTGCGCCCGCAGCGGCTGATCCTGTGGCTGCGCGAGGCCGACGTCGTCGCCGACCCGCCCGCACCGCTGGCCCGGCTGGTGCGCCGGGGCCTCGAGCTGAGGTGCACCGAGGACTGGGGGCCCCACCAGAAGTACTACCCCTACGTCCGGTCCCGGGCGAGGCACGAGCTGCCGCTGGTCATCGCGGACGACGACGTGCTCTACGGCGCGACGTGGCTCGAGGAGCTGCTGGCGGTCCACGCGCGGCACCCCCACGACGTGGTCGCCCACCGCACCCACCGGATCCGCCTCGACGGAGGACGGATCCTGCCCTACGCCACGTGGAGCCCCGGTGCTCCGGCGGAGGCGTCCGTCCGCACCTTCGCCACGGGCTCCTCCGGCGTGCTCTATCCGCCGCACCTGCTCGACGCCCTGCGCGAGCTGGGCACCGCGTTCACCGCGTGCGCGCCGATGGCCGACGACGTGTGGCTGCACGCCGTCGCCCTGCGCCACGGGACCGGGATCCGACCCGTCCGCGACGGCCGCACCGCCTACCGGCCCATTCCCCGGACGCTCTTCAGGGGTCTCAGCACGCGCAATGTACTGCGCGGAGGCAACGACATGCAGATCGCAGCCACGTATTCGGCCTCGGACGTGGAAGAGTTGGAGCGTGCACGGGTGGCCGAGGGCCCCTGAGCACGTGGACGGGCAGTTCCCCCGCTTCCCGCCCGCCGGCCGTCCCCCCGCGGCCGCTGTCCGCGCTCCCATCCCCCCAGGAGTTCCCATGCCGAAGAACTACCGCCGCCCGGACTCGCCGGACCACGTCGCCGCCGACGTGCCGGCGCGCGCAGCAGGGCACTCGATCGTCTTCGACTCGCCAGCCGAACTGGCCGCCTACACCCGCCACGACCGCCTGGCCGCCGCCGGGCCCCTCCTGCTCGCCCGCCGCGCCGGGTTCCACCCCGACGGCTCCTGGCCCTGCTCGGCGCTCGAGTCCGCCCAGAACGTCCTGGCCACCCGGGCGCGCACGATGATCGAGATCGAGCTGCGCACCACGGTCGACGGCCGGTGCGTGGTCCTGCACGAGGCCGTCATGGGACACGGGAGCACCGGCGCCGGCCCCGTGAGCGAGCAGTCGGCCGACTACGTGCTCAGCCAGCACCTGGTCGACAACTACGGCGAGGTCAGCCCCTTCCCCATCCGGGAGGCCGGCGAGTTCCTCACCTGGGCGGTGCTGGCCGGCGCGGTGCTGTGGCTCGACGTCAAGAACGTGACCCCGGAGGCCGTCGTCGAGCTCGTCCGCGGGCACCGGGCCGAGGGCCAGGTGGTGGTGAGCGTGCACGGTCTGACGGAGCTGGCCGTCTACCGCCGGATCGCCCCCGACCTCGTGTACTTCGTGCCGACCCACCCGGACGGCCTGACCACGGTCGAGGACGTCCACCGGGAGGTCCCCGACCTCCGCCGGGTGGTCGGGTTCGCCGGCCACTACATCCCGGACATGGAGGACAGCCTGCGGATGCGGAGCTGGAACGTGCCCATGCGGCTCGACCTGCACCGCTACGACGAGAACCTGCCCGCCGACGCCCTCGACGTCCACTTCTACCGCCGCGCGGTCGAGGCCGGCTTCGGCATCCTCTCCACGAGCCACTACCGCGAGGTGGCCGACCTCCTCGGCCCCGACGAGTGGGCGCCGAAGAGCGCCTCCGCCAGGGACGACCGGGGACTGACCCGCCACTGACCCCGGACGAGCGGCAGCGCACGGACAGACCCGGGCGCCCCGGTCGGGGGCACCCGGGTCTGTCCGTGCCGGGGCTCAGTCGTCGCCCGGCGCGTCCGCGGGGGCGTCCCCCTCGGCCTGGGAGGGCTTGTTGTCGCCCGGGTCGACGGCCGACTGCACGCTCTGGTCCCCGGGGACGTCCCCCTCGGCCTGGGACGGCCTGTTCTCGGCGGGGTCCGGGGTCGTCTCGCTCATGCCGCTCCTCGTGTGCTCAGCAGGGTGATGGTCCCGGCTCACGCTACGCCGGGCCCGACGCCCCGACAAGAGGATCCTGCTGGGCGTCCCGGCCGGCGCGGATCGCGGCGTAGAGCTGCGCGGGGATCAGCCCGGTCCGGTGGGCGCGCTCGACCGCCGCGAAGCCCTCCTCGGTCTCCTCGTACGGGAAGTGGATGAGGTCCGCCGCGAGCTCCCAGTGGTCGATCATCCCGCCGGCCCAGAGCTGGCAGATCGCCCACGGGGTGTCCGCGGAGAAGGTGGGGACCTCGGGCAGGACGTACTCGCCGGCCGGCACGCGCCAGGCCTCGAGGCTGTCGAGGTCCGCCGCGAGGTCCTCGAGGGTGTCGTAGTGGCCCGCCCGGTCCGGGTCCACGGAGCCGTTCGCGTTGGCCAGTTCGACGTCGTAGCCGCCCTCGGCGGCGGCGAACACGGTGGTGGGCCCGGGCTCCCCGCCCACGCCGGCGTCGAGGGGCAGCTGGGACGGCAGCCACTCCCAGCCGTCGCCGAGCTGGTCCATCTCCAGGTCCCGGTAGGCCACCCAGCCGCGGGCGACGAGCAGCTCCTGGGCGTCGTCGTCCCACGTGCCCTGGGCGGCGCCCTCGATGTCGACGGTGCGGGCGCCAGCGGCGGCGTGGAACTCCCGCCGCTGCTGCTTCTTCTTGGCGGCGGCCTTCTTGCGGGGCTTGCTCTTGGGCACGGATCCTCCTGACGGGCGGGGACGGACGCGTCAGCGGTCCCTCTGACCTCCCATGATCGCGCATCCGGGGAGATCCGGGGGCACCCGGGAAGGCCCGGCCCGTTCCCGCCGGCCGGGGCCGCGCGCGGCTAGTCTGGCCGGGACCGTCCGTCCGTCCCGACCGCGAAGGATGCCCCATGACCTCTCCCCGGACCACCCCCTCGACGAACGGCCCCGTGCGCTACGCGGTGGTCGGGCTCGGCCAGATCTCCCAGCAGGCGTTCCTGCCTGCCATGTCCCGGGCCGGCAACTCCGTGCTGGCGGCGCTGGTCACCGGCACCCCGGACAAGGCCCGGAAGCTCGCGGCCGAGTACGGCGTGCCCGCGTACTCCTACGAGGACTACCCGGCGCTGCTGGCCTCCGGGGACGTGGACGCGGTCTACGTGGCCACGCCCGTGTTCCGGCACCGCGAGTTCGCCGAGCCGGCGCTCGAGGCGGGCGTCCACGTGCTGGTCGAGAAGCCGATGGAGGCGTCCGTGGAGGACTGCCGGGCGATGGTCGACGCCGCCGCGCGCGGCGGGGCCCGGCTCATGGTCGCGTACCGGCTGCACCACGAGCCCGGCACGCTCGAGCTGATCACCCGGGTCCGGGACGAGGGGCTGGTGGGCGACCCGCGGCTGTTCACCGCCGTCTTCACCCAGGACATCGACGAGGCCAACCACCGCGGGCACTCCGGGTTCTGGGGCGGGCCCATCCCGGACATGGGCAGCTACCCGCTCAACGCGGTGCGCCACCTCTTCGCGGCCGAGCCCCTCGAGGTCCACGCGATGGGCGTGCGGACCCCGGGGCGCGGCTTCGACTTCGACGACACCGTGGCGGTGACGCTGCGCTTCCCCGGGCAGCGGCTGGCGCAGTTCACCATCAGCTACGCGGGCGAGGCCACCGAGCAGTTCACGGTGGTGGGCACCGAGGGCGTGGTCGCGGCGCAGCCGTGCTTCGGCTTCGGTCCAGAGGTGGGCATCAGCTGGACCGTGACCCGGGACGGGCGGAGCGAGACCCGCGCCCACGACCCGGTGGAGCAGTTCGCGGGTCAGACCGAGTACTTCTCGGACTGCATCCTCGCCGGCACCGACCCCGAGGCCGACGGCGAGGAGGGGCTGATGGACATCCGGGTGCACGAGGCCGTGCTCGCGTCCCTGGGGACGGGCCGGACCGTGCGCCTGGAGCCCGCCGACCGCGCGGTGCGCCCCTCCGCGGACCAGGTCCGAACCTTGCCGCCCGTGCCGGAGCCCGGCGACGACGAGCTGGTGGCCCAGGTCCCGCAGAACGGCTGAGCCCCGCGGACGGACCGGGTCCGGTGCTTGTCCCGCGTCCCGCCCGGGAGTAGCTTGCGGGCATGAGTCCCGGCAGCACGGACGTCGTCCGGCGGCTCTTCGCCGCCTACCTCGCGCAGGACGAGGCGGCGGCCCCCGCGCTCGTCGGGGACGGGTTCCGCTTCACGTCTCCGCAGGACGACCACATCGACCGGGCCGCGTACTTCGAGCGGTGCTTCCCCACGGCGCAACGGGTGACCCGGCAGGACCTGCTCGAGGTGGTCGAGGCGGAGCCCGGCCTCGTGCTCGTCCGGTACGAGTACGAGCTCCGCACCGGGGGGACCTTCCGGAACATGGAGGCGATCACCGTGCGCGACGGGCAGGTCGTGGAGGCCCAGGTCTATTTCGGCGGCCCGCCGCGACCGTAGACTCCGAGGACCATCCGACGCCCAGGAGGCTCGCCATGAAGCACTACCTGCTCAGCATCGAACAGCCCGACGGCGGACCGGCGGCCCCGGAGATCCTCGAACCCGTGATGCGGGACGTCGCCGCGTTCAACGAGGAGCTCAGGGCGGCCGGGGCATGGGTCTTCGCCGGAGGCCTGGACCGGGCGGAGGCGTCCGTCGTCGTGCGCTTCCACGGCGACGACGTGGTGACCACGGACGGCCCGTACGAGCGCGAGGACGAGCACGCCGGGGGCATCTGCATCGTGGCCGCCCCGGACTACGACGCCGCCATCGAGTGGGGCCGGAAGCTGGCGCAGGCGACCACCCTCCCGGTGGAGGTGCGCGAGTTCCAGGGCGAGCCGGAGGAGCACCTGGCGTAGCGCCCGCCCCGGTCCGTCGCGGCACCACGCGGGCGACGTCCTGTCTGCACCTCCCCTCGAGGGCCGACCTCGTGCGCTCCCTCGTGGCCCACACCCGCGAGAGGCTCACCGGCCGATCTGCTCGGCCTGCGCCTCCCAGGCGGCGTGGGCGTCCCGCGGCCGGGCCGGTCGGCGGGTCTCCCGCAGGGCCCGGAGCGCGGCGTTGCGCTCGCGCGCCAGGGAGTCCGCGGCCGCCCGGGCGGCGGCGTCCTCACGGACCTGGGCGCGGACGGCGGTGATGGTGCCCATGATGGCCTCGACGCCCTGCGAGCCGCCCGCCAGGTAGGCGGCCCGGACCTCGCGGTCCGGGTGGTAGAGGTAGCGGTCGTCGGTCTGGCCGCGGTGGGTGTCGAACTCCTCGTCGGTCAGCTCCGAGAGCATGGCGGCCACCCGGTCCAGACGGGCCTCGACATCCCCGTGCAGGGGCGTCCTGACGGCCGCCTCCCGCACGGACCACAGGGCCTGGCCGTGCCGCCGGAGCCGGGTCGCGTCCCACTCGGCCCGCGGGATCTCGGCCAGCCGGACGGCGATGAAGGTGGCGTCCCCGTGCCGCTGCTGCGGTGGCAGGACGCCGAGCTGCCACCGCAGCCAGGCCGTGCGCATGTCCTCCGCGGCGGTCCGCCGGGCCTGCTCCGCGGTCCGCTCGACAGTCCGCGCGGTCGTCCGCGGTGTGCTCTGCCGCCCTGCGGTCGCTCGCTCCGTCAGGGAGCGGGCGAGCGCTCGCAGGAGCACGCCGAGCAGGCACAGGACGGCCACGGCCAGGAGGACGAGAAGGATGGTGCCCAGGTGGGTAAGGACGAACGAGACCACGGACAGGACGACCGCCCCGGCGATCAGGAGCACGATCCCGGAGACGTCGTTGTTCTCGGTGTTGTTCATGGCGGATCCTCCCGAACCCTCACACCACTGGACATCCACTGTAGCCGCCGGTGCGGAATCTGTGACCGGTCCCCGGAAAGTTCCCAGCCGGGCACCGCCCGGAGTCCCGGGGGGCGACGGCGGGGGAGCGGGCGCGCCCCCGGGCCGCCGATATCCTGGACCCATGAGATCCGCCGTGCTGTCCGTGTCCGCCGCCGCCCTCCTCCTCGTCTCCGCCTGCGTGGGCGTGAGCTCCGAGCAGGACGACCTGCTCCGGGAGCACGGGCTCGAGGGCGCGAGCACGCAGGAGGTCGTCGAGCAGCTCGACCGCACGCACAAGGACCGCGACGCCGGGCTCGCCGGCTCCGTGACCTACGACGAGGTGGTGCTCGACGACGGCACCACCGAGACGACCCTGCCCATGCCGGAGGACCGCTTCTACCTCGCGGTCGCCCCGTGGACCACCACGACCCACGAGTGCTTCTCCCACAGCCTCTCCGGGTGCCAGGGCGAGCTCGTGGGCGAGGACTTCGACGTGCGGATCACCGACGACTCCGGGGCCGTGCTGGTGGACGAGAACGTGACCAGCTACGAGAACGGGTTCGTGGGCTTCTGGCTGCCCAAGGACATCACCGGCACGCTCGCGATCAGCTCGGAGCAGGGCCGCGCCGAGTCCGGGTTCGCGACCACCCGGGACAGCCCGACCTGCCTCACGACCATGCAGCTGGCCTGAGCCCGGCGCGAGGGAAGGTGACCGGATGAGCATCAGCATGGCCGTGACGGCCCAGGCGGTCCGCCTGCGGGCGCGCCTGCAGCCGTGGACCCCGGTGGAGCAGCTGCACGGGCGCCGGTATCCGGAGCCGGCCAGGATCCCGGCCGACCTGCGGCGCTCGCACGCCGTGGGGCGCACCGAGGTGGCCGGGCGCCCGCTGCTGCGCCTGACCCCGCGCGCCGGGGCCGACGGGTCCCACCTGATCTACCTGCACGGCGGAGCGTTCGTGAACCCGCTGCTGCCGGCGCACTGGTGGATCGTGCGCGAGCTCGTGAAGGATACCGGGACCACCGTCACGGTCCCCCTGTACCGGCTGGCCCCGGAGGGCCACGTGGACGAGGGCTACGACTTCCTCGCCGCGGCCTGGGCCGACCTCGTGGCCCGGCCCGGCGCGGACCGGATCGTGGTCGCCGGTGACTCCGCCGGCGGGTGCCTGGCGATCGGGCTGGCCATGCGCCTGCGGGACACGGGGCGGCGGCTGCCCGACCACGTGGTGGGCTTCTCCCCGGCGGTGGACGTCTCCGCCACGCACCCGGCCGTGCGGGAGATCGACCCGCACGACCCCATGCTGAGCACCGACCGGGTGGTGCCCCTGGCCGCGGCCTGGGCGCGGGACCGCGAGCTCACCGATCCGCTGGTCAGCCCGCTCTACGGGGACGTGGCCGGGCTGCCACCGGTGCACGTGGTCCAGGGCGGCAAGGACATCCTGGCCGCCGACGCCCTGGCCTTCGCCCGGGACCTGGCGCGGGCGGGCAACCCGGGGAAGCTGCTCTACGAGCCCGGCGCCTTCCACGTCTACGTGGGCGCCTGGTGGACGCCGGAGGCCCGCCGGGCGGTGCGGCACGTGCGCTCCCTGCTCGGGGCCCCCTTCCCGGCGGCGGGGTAGTCCGCCGGATCCGCCGCGGATCGGCGCGGTCCGTCCGGAGGATTCCCCCGCCGCGCCCGAGAGGATGCGGGGTGCGGCGCCCGGCCGTGCCCGGCGGGAGCGCCGGCCTCCCCTCGGGCGCCACGGGCCGGAATAGCCCGGGCGCCCCGGCCGTTCCCTGTTTGGTGATGCATCAACCAAAGGGGAGTGCGGCATGAAGGTCGTGGTCATCGGGGCGGGGCAGGCCGGTCTGTCCGCGGCCCACCACCTGCGGCGCCGGGGACTGGTCCCCGAGGAGGACTTCGTGATCCTCGACGCCAATCCCGGCCCCGGAGGAGCGTGGCGGCACCGCTGGCCCTCGCTCACCTTCGGCGGCGCGCACGGGATCCACGACCTGCCCGGGCTGCCCCTCGGGGTGCCGGACCCGGCCGAGCCGGCCTCCGCCGTCGTCGCCCGCTACTACGGCGAGTACGAGCGGCGCTTCGGGCTGCCGGTCCACCGGCCCGTCGCCGTGCGCCGGGTCGAGGCGGAGTCCGACGACGGACCGCTCGACGTGGTCACGGGCGCCGGCACCTGGCGGACGGAGCTGGTGATCAACGGCACCGGCACCTGGGACCGCCCGTACTGGCCGTACTACCCCGGGCGGGAGTCCTTCCGGGGGCGGCAGCTGCACACCCACGACTTCCGCTCGGCGGAGGAGTTCCGCGGCCGGCACGTGGTGGTCGTGGGCGGCGGCACCTCGGCCGTGCAGTTCCTGCTCCAGCTCGCCGCGGCGGGCGCCACCACCACGTGGGTCACCCGCCGGCCCCCGCGCTTCACGGACCGGGAGTTCGACCCGGACTGGGGGCGGGACGTCGAGCGCCGGGTCGACGAGCGGACCCGGGCGGGGCTGCCGCCGGCCAGCGTGGTCTCGGCCACCGGGCTGCCGCTGACCGCACCGTACCGGGCCGGGATCGAGAGCGGGACGCTCGTCTCGGCCGGGCCGCTGCGGGCGGTGACGCCCGTGGGCGTCCGGCTCGCCGACGGCCGGGAGGTGCGGGCGGACGCGATCCTGTGGGCCACCGGGTTCCGGCCCGCCCTGGACCACCTGGCCCCCCTGGGGCTGCGGGAACCGGGCGGCGGCATCCGGATGGACGGAGTGCGGGTGCTTCGCGACCCGCGGGTGCTGCTGGTGGGCTACGGCGCCTCGGCCTCGACCCTCGGCGCCACCCGTGCGGGGTGGGCGGCCGCCCGCGAGGCGGTGCGGCTGCTGTCCCCGGCTCCCGCCGGAGCCGTAGGCTGAGACCACTGAGCCATTCCGACGAAGGAGCACCCCGTGAGCGAGCAGCCGACCTCCAGTCCGGACCCCATCGAGGACGCGGCCTCCAACGACGACGCCGACATGACCACCGAGATGACCCCGGTCCCGCACGAGCACGGGGACGCCAAGAACGAGGAGTCCGACCAGCAGGACTGAGCCGGTCCCGGGCTCCGTTCCGCCGGGGTCAGGCAGCCGTTCCGAGGAGCGAGGCGCGAAGGGCGGACAGGGGCGGCGCGTGCTCGGCCAGCTCCTGGAGGTAGCCCAGGTCCTCGAGGTCGCCCAGGGCGGCCGTGAGCTCCTCGCAGGTGAGCTGGGCGTTCTCGGCGACGGCCTCGAGGGCGGGACCCTCCTCGGCCGTGACGTGCTCGGCCAGGGCGTCGAGGACGACCACGGCGTCGACGCTGACGTGCTCGTCGTGGATGGCCTCCGCGAGCAGCCGCTCGGCGGCATAGAGGGGCGCGGCATACATGTGGGGAATGGGGGTGTGCATCGGTGACATCACTGCCGAAATATTACCCCCCGTTCATAAGAGTTCGCTGAGACCGGCGGGAGGACCGGTCGGCTTTCGCCGGGCCCGGGGTGCTCACCGGGGGATCGGCAGGTCCTCGTCGCGGCGCTCGCCGCGGGCTCGGCACCGCGCGCGGGCCCTGCGGCCGAGCAGCAGCAGGAGCACCACGACGACGACCGGCGCGACCACCCACGGCTGCTCCAGCCACGCCCAGACGACCGCCATGCCCACGGTGCCGTAGACGACACCCCAGATGAGGGTGCCGACGAGCATCGCGGGGATCCACCGGCGCAGGGGCATGCCCGTGACGCCGGTGGTGAGGATGACGGCAGTCTGCAAGCCGACGGTCAGGAAGCAGGCGGGGACGGCCAGGACGCCCCAGCGGTGCACCAGCCGCTGGGCCCGCCGGTAGACGGCGGTGTCCATGAGCCCGCGGACGCGGTCGGAGCGCCGGCTCCCACCGGTGGCGGCGGCACGGCCCAGGGCGAAGATGGTGGTGGTCCGCACGATGGCCCCGGCCCAGAAGAACAGAATCGCGGCACCGAGGGGGAGGGACTCCAGCCAGGCCTGCACCCGTCCAGTCTAGGGAGCGCGCCTGACAACCACTGACGACAGGTTGTCATTCTGGGAGGGGGCACGCCGGGGAGGCAGGACGGCTCCGGTCGGCAGGAGCTGTCCTTCGGTCCCGTCGTGCCGCCCGAGGGTACTCTCGCCGTACGGCCGGCCCGCCCTCGGAGCCGAAACCCCGACCCAGGAGGACGCATGAGCGTGGAGATCGACGAGCACGGGACCGTGACCGCCAACGGGCGCCCCGTGGACTACGCGACGGCCTACGCCTGGTGCGTCGACTCGCCGGAGACGATCACCGAGCTGGTCCGGGACACGAAGGCGTTCGCCACGGTGATCGCCGCCGCCGAGCACGCCGGCCCCGAGGAGCAGGCCGAAGCCGTCCGGCGCGCCTTCGCCGCCGGGGTGCCCCGGCAACCCGGCGCCTCCTGGACCGAGGCGACGCCGCCGGAGCCGGCCACCGAGGAGCCGCCCACCGAGGAGCCGGCCACCGAGGAGCCGGCCACCGAGGAGCCGGCCACCGAGGATCCTGCCGCCGAGGAGCCGATCCCGGCCGAGGGCGATCCGGTCTCGACACGGTCCGGCCCGGAGTCCCACGAGAGCACATCGGGGCGGTAGCGGTCGTGGTGCGTGGCGGCGGGATCAGCCCTGGATCAGGTTGACGGCCAGGGCGAGCATCACCACGCCGATCACCAGGTCCACCACCCGCCAGGTGCGCGGGCTGCTGAGCACCTCGGACAGCGCCCGGGCGCCGTAGCCCAGGGCGGAGAACCACACGACGCTGCCCACCACGGCCCCGCCGGCGAAAATCCACCGGGCGTCGGGGCCGTGCTGGTTGGCGAGGCTGCCGAGCAGCACCACGGTGTCGAGGTAGACGTGGGGGTTGAGGTAGGTCAGGGCCAGGGTGGTGGCGATCACCGATCCGCGGGACCGCGGGGCCTCCACGGTCAAGGAGGACGGCTTGAGGGCCGAGGCGAAGGAGCGCGCGGCCCACCACGCCAGGTAGGCGGCACCACCCCACCGCAGCACGACCAGGGCCTCGGGGAACCGGGACACCAGGGCCCCGATCCCGGCCGTGCCGCCGAGGATCAGCACCGCGTCGCTGACCGCGCACAGCACCACCACCACGCCCACGTGCTCGCGGCGGATGCCCTGCCGCAGCACGAATGCGTTCTGCGCGCCGAGGGCGACGATCAGTGCCAGCCCGCTCATCAGCCCGGTACCCCAGATGCTCCACATGGCTTCGACGGTAGCCAGCCGGCTGGATTCAGACAAACGAAACAATCGACGGGTGCATTAGATTTGCTTCATGAACTTCGAGCACCTGCGCGCCCTGACCGCGATCGTCGACGAGGGCACCTTCGAGGCCGCCGCGGACGCCCTGGGGATCAGCCCCTCGGCGGTCAGCCAGCGGATCAAGGCCCTGGAGACCTCCGTGGGACAGGTCGTGGTGCGCCGCGGCGTGCCCTGCACCCCTACCGAGGCCGGGGCCGTGCTGCTGCGCACCGCCCGCCAGGTGCAGGTCCTCGAAGCAGAGGCCCTGCACTCCCTCGGCCACGGGATCTCCTCCCGGACGGTGACCCCGGTGGCCGTCAACGCCGACTCCCTGGCCACCTGGTTCGTGCCCGTCCTGCAGGAGGCCGCCGGCTGGACGGACACCACCCTGGACCTGCACGTGGAGGACCAGGACCACAGCAGCCGGCTCCTGCGCCAGGGGGACGTCATCGGTGCCGTCACCGGGGACCCCGCACCCGTCAGCGGGTGCCGGCTCGAGCGGCTGGGCTACATGCGCTACGTCCCCGTCGCCGCCCCCGCCCTGCGCCGGCGGTTCACCACCGACGCCGGAGTCGACTGGGCGGACATGCCGGTGCTCCGGTTCAACGCCAAGGACGACCTGCAGCAGCACGCCCTGCGCGCCCGCGGCGTCGACCGGTCCCCGCCCACCCACACCGTCCCGTCCGCCGAAGGATTCCTCGCCGCCGTGCGGGCCGGCCTGGGCTGGGGCATGCTCCCGGAGCTGCAACTGGGGACCGACCTCGCCGACGGGTCCCTGGACCTGCTCGAGGACCACGCGCACCACGACGTCGCGCTCTACTGGCAGAGCTGGTCACTGGACTCCGGGCGGCTGCACCGCATCACCGAGTGCGTCCGCCGGATCGGCCGGGCGCACCTGCGCAGCACGGCGCAGGACGGCTGAGCGGCGGCCCCCGCTGCGGTCACGGGGCCTCGGCGACGCCGCGCACCGTCCGGGTGAAGGTCACGTGGGTGACTCCACTGGGCGAGGAGGTGGCCTCGACCCGGTAGCCCGCTTCCAGACCCTCGAGTCCCTCCCAGAGCCGCACACCACGGCCCAGCAGGATCGGGACCACCACCACGTGCAGATGATCGACGAGCCCGGCCGCCAGGAAGTCGCGGACCAGGGTGGGACCTCCGCCGATGCGCACGTCCCGGCCGTCTCCGGCCCGGCGGGCCGTCTCGAGGGCCTCCGCGGGTGAGGCGTCCAGGAAGTGGAACGTGGTGCCGCCCTCCATCTCGATCGATGGGCGCGGGTGATGGGTGAGGACGAAGACGGGTGTGTGGAACGGCGGATTGGGACCCCACCAGCCCTTCCACCCGGGGTCCTCGTGCCACCCGGGAGGCCCGAACTTCCCCGCCCCCATGATCTCGGCGCCGATCCCCACACCGTGCTGCTGGGCGAAAGCGTCGTCCACGCCACCGCTGCCGCCGGGATCCCACCACCGGGTGGCGACCATCCACTGATGCAGCCTCTCCCCGGCGTGCCCGAAGGGGGCGTCCTGGCTCAGGCCCTCACCGGTGCCGAAGCCGTCGAGCGAGACGGAGAAGCTGTGGACGCGGGCCAGTGACATGGTGGGTGCTCCTTCGATCCCGGCGACTCAGTCCTCCGACGATGATGACTGCTCGGCGCACTCGGGGAAAGAGTCACCTGTCGCCGAGGCCCTGCGCCGCCGCAGACCGGGAGCTGGTGCGTTCCGAATGCGTCGCCGAACACCGGGCCGCCGGCCCGGGTCGCGCGGGGCCCCGCACGCTCTTGCTCGTCCCCACGTCCCGATGAGTCGACATATTTCGTCGAGTGGTTCCGGTCCATGACCGAGTTCACTATGGTCAGGTGCACCTGCGGGCGAACGCGAGTCCCCACCAGTGCGGCGTCTGCACCTCTTGAAGTCCTCGGCGTCTACGAGCACGCCCGGACCGTCGAGATCCCACCGGCCCCGCGACGGAGCGGGGTCCAGGGAGCGGAGCACTTCGCCGGGTCCCTCACGCCCTGTGCGGGCGGACACCGGCCAGGCACACCACTACAACGAAGTAGGCGAGCATGACAACCACGGCAACCAGCATCCACTCCGGATCAACACCTCCTGCACAGCCGGCCCCCCAGGAGATCGAGGGCACCGTTCGAGGGTTCCCGGCACAGCTCCTCGAACGGACCCGGCACGGCGCCTCACCAGTCGAGAAGGTCGGGCGTTCCCCCCACCGGTGGAGTCCCGAGCGGGAACGCCCCGAGGACGACGAAGCGGTCATCACCGCGGTGCTGGCCGCCGTCCCCCACCGCTCCTTCCGGGAACGACCCGAGGACGACGAGGTGATCCTCACCTACACGAGCGAGCCCGCCTGCCGCCGCGTGAGGTGATGCCGCGGATCGGTCAGGGCGGTGGGCGGGTCGACGACGGTCGTCCAGCACGCACCCGAGGACATGCGGCGGACGAGGCTGCGCGCACCCCGTGCTGCGGCACGAGCGCTGCCGCAGCACCCTCGTCCCCCGGTTCCCGCGGTCACTCGCAGGCCAGGCCCTCGGCCCCGCCCCGGTCCAGCGCCGGGCGGTAACCGGGCTGGTCCGAGCGCAGAGGCGCCGCGCCGGCCGCGCGCACGGCGGCGCAGTCGGCGTAGTAGACCTCCTCCGCCGGGGACGGACCCGCGCCGACGGCGTCCGCGGCGGGCGGAACGTCGCTGGGCACGCCCTGGTCCGGGCACCCGGCCAGCACGTCCGCCATGGCGTCCCGCTCGCGAGCCGTCACGAACAGCTCGTAGCGGGTCTTGACCGCGATCTGGGTGGCCACGTACTCGCACCGGAACGACTCGTTCGGCGGCAGCCACTCGGCGGCGTCGGCGGCGGACTTCTCCCCGTTGGTCGGCCCGTCCACGGCCCGCAGGTTCAGGGGATCGTTGGCCAGGGCCGTGCGCTCGTCCGGGGCGAGCCGGTCGGCCCCGGAGACCCACGCGTTCTTCAGGGCCACCACGTGGTCGATCTGCACGTCGGCGGAGGTCAGCGGTCCGCGCTCGAACGCGATCGTCCGCCCCGTGTAGGGGTCCTCGAGGGTCCCGGAGAGGACCCTGCACCCGTCGTCGTCGACGACGTCACCGGTCAGGTCCCGGGCCAGGACGTCGTTGCGGGCGTCGCAGCCGTTGCCGTCGGGATCGGCCCAGTCCCCGAACTGGGCGAGCCGGTCGTAGTCCTCACCGGAACCGGCGTCCTCGACCGGCAGAGCGGCGAGCGCTCGCGCGGCGGGGGAGGCGCCCTCCGTGGCCTGCGGGGTGCACCCGGTCACGGGGCCCAGGGCGAGCACGAGCGGGACGAGCACCGCCCACCGCGCACGGGGCCGGGGTGGCTCGAACCTGCGCACGGTGTTCCCTCCGCTCCGACCGGTGGTCTCGGAGGTCCTATTCTCGCAGGTCAGCCGGTGTGGGTTGATGGCGGCACCGGAGGAAGGCAGACATGAGACGATTCTTCGCCGCGGCCCGCGTGCTGATGGGCCTGGCCCTCGTCGCGGCCGTGGCCGGGCGGCTGCAGGCCTACCTGAGGTTCTGGATCGACCGCGGGGACCGGGCCATCGCGGTCGACGTCGTCAACTTCTTCAGCTACTTCACCATCCAGACCTCGCTGTTCCACGCCGTGGTGTTCGGGATCGGGGCGTGGTTCCTGCTCGCCCGGCGGGGCACCGACCCCGGCTGGCTCGGTGCCCTGCGCGCCGCGGCGACGACGTACACGGTCACCACCGGGGTCGTCTACAACGCGCTGCTGCGCGGGCTCCCGCAGGAGCTGGGCCTGGAGCAGCCGTGGGCCAACGAGGTGCTGCACACGATCGTCCCGGTCTGTGCGCTGCTGGACTGGCTGCTCGCCCCGGGGCGGAGCCGGGTCCGGTGGCGGGCGGTCGGGGGCATCGTGGTCTATCCGGTGCTCTGGGCGGGCTGCACGCTGGCGCGGGCGCCGTTCGTGCTGGACGAGGGCACCGGCAACCCCTGGTGGTATCCCTACCCGTTCCTGGACCCCCACGAGTCGGCCGGCGGATACGGGTCCGTGGCGGCCTGGGTCGCGGTGCTCGCGGTGGCGATCACGGCGACGGCCGCGGTCCTCGTCGGGATCTCCCGGCGAGGACCGGGGTCTTCCGACGACAACGACGCCGACGACGACGCCGACGGGGGCGAGCTCAGCCGCTGACGGGCCGGGCCGCCCGCCCGGCGGTCCCGGCGGTCCCGGGGGCGGCTGGTCGCAGCGCGTCGTCGGAACGGGCCGTCAGGACACGTCGTCCACGGCCGCGACCGCGAGATCCGGGTGGTCGGAGAACAGCCCGTCCATGCCGGCCTCGACGAAGGCCCTGATCTCGCCGGCCAGATCGCCGTGCTCCCGGGGATCGGCGCCGACACGGTGCTCGGCCGGCAGGAAGAAGTTCTCCGCCCGGAACGTCCAGCCGTGGACCTCCAGGCCCGCGGCGTGGGCGTCGGCGATGACGGCCGTCGGCTCGCCGAGGGTGTCGTCGGCCTCCCGCGGGATCATGACGTCCTTGCAGGCGCCGAGGATGTCGGCGTAGGACGCGATCTCCTGCAGGCCCTCCGCCGTGGTGAGGTCCGCGTACGTGCTCGGGTCACCGGCGGCGACGAGGTCGAACGGCGCGCCCGAGCAGTTGACCAGCTGGGCGAGGCGCACGTCGGTCGTCCCGTCGAGCTCGCGCAGGTTGGCCGTCTCGAAGCTCTGCAGGACGACCGGGTCGCCCTCGTCGCCGTACCCGTTGGCCTCGAGCACCTCGACCGCCCTCTCCTCCAGGGACAGGCCGATCGAGTCGAAGTACGTGGGGTGCTTGAGCTCGGGCGCGATCCCCATCGGCTCGCCGTCGCACGTGCGCGAGCGGCGGGCCAGGTCCACGACCTCCTCGAAGGTCGGGACCGGGTACAGGCCGTCGAACACGGTGCTGCCCGGCCGCAGCTCCGGGATGCGCTCCTCCGCGCGCAGGGTGCGCAGCTCGGCCAGCGTGAAGTCCTCGGTGAACCAGCCGGTGACCTCGGCGCCGTCGATCACCTTGGTGGTGCGCCGCTCGGCGAACTCCGGGCGGTCCTCGACGTCGGTGGTGCCGCCGATCTCGTTCTCGTGCCGCGCCACGAGCTCACCGTCCTTGGTGGGGACGAGGTCGGGCTCGATGTGGTCGGCGCACTGCGTCATGGCCAGCTGATAGGAGGCCAGCGTGTGCTCGGGCCGGTACCCGGAGGCGCCGCGGTGACCGATCACCTCGGTGCCCGTCCCGGCCCCGGGCTCGAGGCGCTCGCGGTCCAGCACGATGAGCTCGGTGTCGTCCGGGGTGCCGGGGTAGCGGGCGTCGTTGCCCGGGTAGTTGTTGTCGGTGCCGACCAGCAGGCGGCCGTCCCGCAGCTGCAGGAGCACCTCGACCGACTGCTGGGGGAGGGAGAACTGCTCGCCCACGCCGTAGGCGCCGGGGGAGGCCACGGTGCCGATGCCGGCCGGGTTGTCGATGGCCAGCAGGTCGGCGACCAGCTCCTTCTCGAGGTGCCCGGAGTCCTCCGTGCGGCGGAGGTCGACGGCGTAGACGCGCTTGGTGACCGCCGCGGCGCCGTCGAAGTCGTCGCGCTCGAGGACCAGGAGCCGGTTCTGACCCGTCAGGAACGCGTCGCCCACGAGGTTGGCGTCGGTGTCCGTCTCGTAGTCCCACGAGCGGCCGGTGTACTCCCGCGTCCTCGTGTCGAACTCGAGGACCAGCCGGCGGCGCGGATCGTCGTCGTCGGCGAGGGCGCCCTCCAGGATCGGGTAGAGGTAGCGGCCGTTCTTCGAGCCCGCCATGGCCTCGAAGCCCTTGCTGGCGCCGACGGCGGGCTGCTCCCCGTCCTCGAGGTCGGGGTTCTGCGGCGACCGGATCGTCCCCTCCCCGCCGTCACGGACGTCGGCGAGCGGGACGGGCTCCTCGAGCACCACGCCCTCGGCGTCCACGTGCAGCAGGAAGGGGCCGAACTCCTCGCCGATCCAGAAGGTGCCGTCCGGCTGGCGGACCACGGACTCGACGTCGAAGTCGTTGCCGGTCAGGAGCCGCTCCTCGGTGTCCTCGTGCACCAGGGCGAAGGGGATCCGGTGGTGCGGATCGCGCAGCGACACGAAGTCCTGGACCTCGATGTCCCCGTCCCCGCCCTCGGCGGTCTCCCACTGCGGGGCGATGCGGTAGAGCCGCAGCAGGAAGTCGCCGGAGTTCTCCTGGTTGCCGAAGCCGTTGTCCGGCATGGCCCAGAAGGTGCCGTCACCGTTGTCGACCATGGCGGAGAACCCGGGGATCACCTGGCCGTCGAAGGGCCCGGTGCGGCCGTTCGCCGGTGTGGCGTCCGCTCCGGACGGCGGGCCCTCGGCGAGGAAGTCGGCGGAGAGGGTGGCGCGCTGCTCGAGCACGGGCGCGCCGGCGGGCCCTCGGCCCGGGTCACCGGTGTGGGCCACCGCCCCCGGCGTGGTCGTGAAGAGGATGGCCGCGGCCAGCGCGGCGGCTGCTGAGACTCTGCGCATGCGCCGAGCGTAGGTCCCGGGCGTGGCCGGCCGGTGGCGTCCGGGGAACATGACGGCGAACGACGCCGCGCCGGACGTTCACCGACCGGGCTGTGACCTGCGGCGCCGTGCCGGGGTCGGGGTGCGGCGGGAGGGACGCCGGTGCGGGGTGGGCGAGGTCAGAGCTGCGGCACGCACTCCCCGGAGCCCAGCTCCGCCAGGCCGGCCCGGTCCCCGGCGGAGAGCACTGTGGCCCCGCCCGCCGGGTGCATCATCTGCGCGGGATCCTCGACGTGGGCGAGCCCCACCACGTGCGCCAGCTCGTGGACGATGGTCGCGCGGACGTGGGCCGCTCCGTCCGGGTGGTCCAGCACCTGCGCCAGGTCCGGGGCGTCGAGGGCGACCTGACCGGTGACGTAGACGAACGGCCGCCCGGGCGCCTGCCGGGCCGTGCTGCCCCCGAGGCCCACGACGTTCCCGGCCAGACCCGGCACCTCGGTCTCGTCGGACCACGCGACGAGCACGGGCGCCCACTGCCGGCCGTACCGGTCCGGCTGATAGGGCGCCCGCTGCTCGGCGGGCGCCTCCGTCGTGGTCCCGGCGGGGACGAACCGCAGTCCCGTGGCCGCGGAGATCTCGGCGACGGCCTCCTCGACGAGCTGCCCGCCGCCCGGCGGGGCGCCGTCCGGGCGCACGACGTAGTGCACCGCCCGGCACGGGTCGTAGGCGACCATCGGCTGGGCGGGATCCGGAGAGTCCATGAAGCGGTAGCCGCCGGCGTCCTCGACCTCCGGGGGCGTGCCGAGCGGCGCCGGGGCGGACCCGGCCCCGGGCGGCGGTGCCGACGCGTTCGGCAGATAGGGGCGGATGACCGGCAGCGCGTAGTCCTGGAGGAGCCCGGGCGTGAACCACAGCACGAGCAGCACCACGACGCCCACGGCCGGCGTCGCCCCCCACGCCCTGCAGCGCCTCCGGGGCACCGTCGCCCAGCGGTGGGCGGACCCCCGGGTGGTCCGGGCGGCACGCCGGGCCCGGCGCCGTCGTCCGCCCGGGCTCAGCAGGGCCTGCCGCTGCTGCTCCAGCGCGTCGTCGAGCACCCACTGCGGAGTCCGTCCGCTCGGGGACCTCCTGAGGCGCGGGGCGGCGGTGTGCTCGTCGCGAGTCGGGGGCGACGCTCCCCGGTGCGGCGTGGTGCCACCGGGCTGGTGCATAATTCCTGGCTTCTGTGCTGGATCGGGCGGTCGCGCAGGTCGTACTGAAGTGTACGAAAGCAAACACGGCTGATCACCGTCCGTCCCCTCTGTGACGGGAGATCCGTCGTCCACACTCCTGCCGACATCCCTGCCTCCATCGGCCCGACGCCGCGGCCGCGGCCCGGGCGTGCGCGGTCGGCCTCCCCGGAAACCACGTCCGGCAGCCGACGACGACCGCCGTCCCCCGAGGCCCCCACAGAAGAAGATGCTCCGTGCACTGTCTTGTTACCAGGATGTAGGAACGGGCCGCACCCGGCGGAGGGCGTGGTGGAACTGCGGCTTCCCCGAGGCAGATCTGTGGCCTGACGGTGGAACGGCGCTCCGTAGCTTGGGAAACAACAGATCGCCGCCGTGCACCATCGAACGAAGGGCTCCTCCCATGACCGCCATCGCCGCCGCCACCGTCACCCGTCCCCGCCGCTACCGCGTCCTCGTCCCCCTGGCCGGCCTCGCCGCCGCCGCCGCGCTCGCGGTGGGCTCCGGCGCGGACTTCACCTCCAACTCGGTGAACTCCGCCAACGCCTTCACCACCGGCACGCTGACCCAGACGAACTCCAAGACCAACAGCGCGGTGTTCGACCTGGACAACATGAAGCCCGGCGACACGGTCAACGGCTCGGTGACCATCACCAACTCCGGCACCCTGGCGGCCGGCTTCAAGCTCACCGAGACCGCGACCAACGGCTTCACCACCAAGTCCAACCTCAAGCTCACGATCACCGAGTCCGCTTCGACCACCCCGGTGTGGACCGGCACCTTCGGCGAGCTCACCGGCAAGCCCCTGGACCTCGGCAGCTGGGACCCGAAGACCTCCAAGACCTTCGTCTTCAGCGTCACGCTGGCCCAGTCCGCCGACAACACGGAGCAGGGCAAGACCGCCACCGCCACCTACAACTGGGACGCGGTCCAGGCTGCGGGCACCACCACCGACCAGTGATCCATCCGGCGGGGCCGGTCCTGACGGACCGGCCCCGCCGTCTCTGCTCGGAACGACCGCGGGCGTGCGCCCGCAGCAGGAGGACACCGTGCGTGCTGCGCGGACCGTGGCCCGGGCCGTCTCCCGGGTGGCGCTGAACCTGGCCGCCCTCGTGGTGCTGGCCCTGGCGCTGGCCATGCTCGTGCCCGGCGCGCTGGGCTACGAGCGCTACGTCATCACCGGCGCCTCGATGTCCGGGACCTTCGAGAAGGGCACCCTGGCCATCGAGAGCGCAGTACCGGTGGCGGACCTCGCGGTCGGCGACGTCATCACCTATCTGCCGCCGCCGGACTCCGGGCTCACCGAGCTGGTCACCCACCGCATCCTCTCCGTCGAGGCCTCCGAGGCCGGTCCCGTCTTCCGGACCCAGGGGGACGCCAACGCCGATCCCGACCCGTGGACCTTCCAGCTGCCCGGGCCCACCCAGGCCCGTCTGGACCACGCCGTTCCGCACCTGGGATGGGCGTTCATCGCCCTGTCCGACCCGCAGGTCCGGCAGCTCGTCATCGGCGTGCCGGCCGGGCTCATCGCCCTCCGCTGCGCGGTGGAGGTCGTCCAGGTCCTGCGCCGCCCCCGGTCCCGGACCGGGACTTCGCCGGAACGCGACGGCACTCCGCGGGAACGCGCTGAGAGCCCGCAGGGGAGTGGAGCTCCCGGCCGGAAGGCCGCGGCGCTGGCCTGACCGGGGCCGCACACGTCTCTCCGGGGAGGTGTTGCCGAACTGTGGGGCTGCGGGCGTCCTTTGTCGCCGGCCTGTTGCCACCCGCTCTCTAGCGTGGGAACTGCCCGTCCGGATCTCGCCCACGCCGACCTCGACCCACGCCCCGGGAGCCACTGATCGCCATGACCGCACGAACCGCTGCGACTGCTGCTCTCGTCGTCGTGCTCGGTCTGCTCCTGGGGCTCACCGGCACCACCCAGTTCTCCGCCGCGTCCTTCACGAGCCGCTCGGCCAACCCGCAGAGCACCGTCCGGGCCGCCGCCGACTGGACGCCCCCGAAGGTCGCGCTGACCGCCCCCGCGTCGACGGTGACCGGAACGGTCACACTGAGTGCCACGGCCACTGACGCCGAGTCCGGGATCGCCGGAGTGGAGATCCAGTACCAGCCCTCCGCCGGCGGGACCTGGGAAACCGTCTGCTCCGTCACCGCGTCGCCCTACAGCTGCGCCTGGACCACCAGCACCGTGGCGGACGGCTCCTACGCGCTGCGGGCGGTGGCCACGGACAAGGCCGGCTACAGCGCCACCTCGAGCAGCGCGAGCACGCTCGTGGCCAACACCTCGAGCGTGTTCCTCGCCGACCCCGGGGATGTGCTGCGCGGCTCGGTGCAGCTCACCGCCACGGTCGTCCACTCCGGCAGCACCGCTCCCGCCGTGCGCTTCGAGCACTTCGCGACCGGGGTGACCGGCGCCAAGTGGACCACGGCGTGCACCGCGCCCGCCGGGCAGTACTCCTGCTCGTGGGGCTCCACGACCGTGTCCAGCGGCGACTACGACCTGCGGGCGGTGGCCGTGTCCGGCTCGGGGAACAGCGCCACGACCAGCTACTCGGCGACCCGAGCGGACATCCTCGTCGACAACACCGCCCCGACGGTCACCATGGCCGACCCCGGCTCACCGCTCAGCGGCACCCGCACCTTCGCCGCCGCCGCCACGGACGCGCACTCCGGGATCGATCAGGTCGTCCTGCAGTACGCCCCGAGCGGCAGCACCAGCTACCAGCAGCTGTGCGTGGTCACCGAAGAGCCCTACAGCTGCCGCTTCGACACCATGCGACTGGACAACGGCACGTACAGCTTCCGGGCGGTCGCCACCGACGCCGCCGGGAACACCACGACGTCGGCCGCGGTGACCCACCGCGCGGTCGACAACACCCTCTCCTCCGTCTCGCTCGAGGACCCGGGGGCCTTCCTCAGCGGTGTCGAGACGCTGACGGCCGTCGCCAACTCCACCGCCGGCATCAGTTCCGTGCAGATCCAGTACGCGCCGGCCAAGGGCAGCACCTTCACCACCATCTGCACCGACACCACGGCCCCCTACAGCTGCGACTGGGGCACGACCGGCGTGGCCGACGGCGCCTACGACCTGCGCGCCGTGCTCAAGGACGCGCAGGGCAGGGAGACCCTCTCCGCCCTGGTCACCGCCCGGCAGGTCGACAACGCCCCGCTGCGCGGGGCCGACGTGCAGACCGCCAACGGCGGCACCACGGCCGGCCGACTCGACGCCCGGGACAGCATCACCTACACGTACTCGGGACAGGTCGCCCCGGCCTCGGTCACGCCGGGCTGGGACGGCACCCAGGCCGTCCCGGTGGTCGTGACGCTCAACGGCACCAGCACGGGCTCCGTCCTCACCGTGGGCCGCACCGGCAGCGCTGTGAACCTCGGCTCGGTGAACCTGCGGCAGACCTACATCCGCAGCGGCCGGACCGCCACGTTCAACGCCACGATGACCAAGAGCACCGTGGTCGTCAACGGGGTCACCCGCAGCGCGGTCACCGTCACGCTGGGGGCGGCCATCAGCGGCAGCGGCAGCCTGCGCACCGTCTCCACGGGGGCCGCCATGGTGTGGACGCCCTCGGCGGCGGTCGTCGATCTGGCCGGCAAGCCCAGCTCGACGAGCCCGGTGACCGAGACCGGCGCCCTGGACCGGGAGTTCTGATGGCCGGGTCCGCCCCCCGCCGGGTCACCGCCGTGGCCGCGGCGTCGCTCGCCGCGGTCCTGGCCGCCCAGGCCGTGCTGATCAGGGACGAGGCCGCGTACCTGAGCGTGCTGCTCCTCGCCGGGGCCGTCCTGGGTGCCGCGGCCTCCGTGTGCCTCCGGCTCCGCGGCTGCTTCACGGCCCGCTTCACCCTGGTGCTCGTGTCGGCGCTGACGCTGCTCGGGGAGGGGCTGCTGGTGGCGCTCGGCCTGCCCGGGCTCGGTCGTGCGGCCGCCCGGACCGGCCTCACCGCGACGGGAGCCGCTGCGGTGCTGGGCGCCGTCGTCGTCCTGCGCGGCCTGCGGTCGCAACATGACGCAGGACACCGGGTCGGACCATGAGAATGGATATGTTTTTGCAATGGCCCCCAGCATCCTCCTGGTGGAGGACGACGACGGCATCGCCCTCCCCCTGACCCGCGCCCTCGAGCGGGAGCAGTACGCCGTGGAACGGGTGAGCACCGGTCGGGCCGCCCTCGCGAGCGCCGCCACCGGGCGGTTCCCCCTGGTCGTCCTCGACCTCGGGCTGCCGGACGGGGACGGACTGGACGTGTGCCGGCAGGCCCGGGAGGACGGCTACACCGGGGCCGTGCTCATCCTCACCGCCCGCGGCTCGGAGATCGACCGGGTGGTCGGCCTCGACGTGGGCGCCGACGACTACATGGCGAAGCCCTTCAGCCTGGCCGAGCTGCTGGCCCGCGTCCGGGCGCTGCTGCGCCGGCAGGCCGGCCCGCACACCGACCCCGGCCCGCACACCGCGCCCGTGCCGCAGCCCGCCCAGGGACTGCGCGTGGACCCGCAGTCCCGGCAGGCCTTCGTGGCGGACACCGTCCTGCCGGTGACCGCCAAGGAGTTCGACGTCCTGGCGGAGCTCGACGGCGTCCGCGGGAACGTGGTCACGCGGGAGCACCTCATGGACCGGGTGTGGGACGAGAACTGGTTCGGCTCCACCAAGACCCTCGACGTCACCGTCGCCCGCCTGCGGCACAAGCTGGTGGACTCCGGCGCGCCCGCCCAGATCGTCACCGTGCGCGGGATCGGCTTCCGGCTCGAGGACGGCCCGCCGGATGCGTGACCGGCTGATCACGGTGCTCGTCGGGCTGACGCTCACCGTGATCGTCCTGTACGCGGTGCCCCGCGTCTACATGCTGGCCGACCGTGTGCAGACCAGCGCGGCACAGCAGACGGAGCACTCCGCCGACCTCGTGGCCGCCGTGCTCACGGAGCGCTCGCGCACCGGCACGATCGACGACGAGGACCTGGTGGAGCTCACGGGGGACGGTGAGCTGCTGGTCCACCGCGACGCCGTCGGCGGGATGCTCGCCACGACGGGGACCGCCGGGGCGCACGCCGCGGACATCGTCGAGATCCGACCCCTGCCGGACGGCACCACCGTGGAGCTGACCCGCACCGGCGCGTCCGTGAGCGAGCGCATCTCCGAGGCGGTGATGCCGCTCGTGGTCATCGGCCTGGTCCTGGTGGTCCTCGCCGCCGTGGCCGCCGTCCTGCTGGCCCGCCGGCTGGCGCAGCCCTTCCAGCGCCTGGCCGAGGCCGCCCGCCGGCTGGGGCACGGGACCTTCACCCTGCCGCCGCTGGACTCCTCGCTGCCCGAGGCCCGGGCCATCGGCGCCGCCCTGCAGGCCAGCTCGCGGCAGCTCGAGACCCTGCTGCACCGCGAGCGGCAGTTCGCGGCCAACGCCTCCCACCAGCTGCGGACCCCGCTCACCGCCCTCCGCCTGGAGCTGGAGGACCTCACCTACTGGCCCGAGACCGCCCCCGCGGTGTCCGACCAGCTCCACCGGGCGCTGCGGGAGCTGGACCGGCTCAGCGGGACGGTGACCGAGCTGCTGGAGCACTCCCGCGGCCGCCGCCTGGAGCGTCCGGTGCCCGTGGACCTGGCCCTGCTCACCGCCGAGACCGCCGAGCGGTGGGACCGGCAGGCCGGTGCCGAGGGCCGCACCGTCACCGCCATGGCTCCCCGTCCCGCCCGCACCCGCACCCACCCGGGCCAGCTGCAGCAGATCCTGGACGTGCTCGTCCACAACGCCCTGCGGCACGGCCGCGGCGCCGTCCGTGTGCGGGCCAGGGACGCGCGCACCCACTGGGCGATCACGGTCCAGGACGACGGTCCCCGGCCCGCCGACCAGCGCATCTTCGACCGCCACGTCAGCACCCGCGACGACGGCGAGGGCATCGGGCTGACCGTGGCCGCCGAACTGGCGGAGTCCCTCGGCGGCAGCCTGACCCTGGAGTCCACCCCGACCACCACGTTCCTGCTGCGGCTGCCCCAGCACGCGAGACCGGCGGCGGCCACCGCGTGAGCACCGAGCCGTTCCCAGGACGCGCTCACCTCGGTAGCGTTCGAGCATGGCCCTGGACCTCTACGCAGGCATCTCCGTCGGTGACTACGCGCGCGCCCTGGACTGGTACGAACGCCTCCTGGGCGCACCGCCCGACCTGCTCGCAGGCCCCACCGAAGCGGTGTGGGACCTGGCCGAGCACCGCTCCGTGTTCATCGTGCACCGGCCCGAGCACGCCGGTCACTCGCGGCACACGATCTTCGTCGGCGACGTCCCCGAGCTGGAGGCCTGGGTCGCCCGGATCGCCGACCGGGGGCTCGATCCCGCCGAGTGGGAGGACTACCCCGACGGAATGCGGGAAGCGCTGTTCCGGGACCCGGAGGGCAACGAGATCTGGTTCGGCGGAGCGCCGGCAGCATGACCAAGATCTGGCCCGTGGTCCACGCCGAGCGCCAGGCGCTGATCCGGGACCTGGGGGACCTGCCGGCGCAGCAGTGGGCGACTCCGTCGCTGTGCCCCGGCTGGGACGTCCACGACGTCCTGGCCCACCTCGTCGACGACGCGAGGACCACGCGCCTGGGCTTCCTCCGCCGCCTCGCGGCCGCCGGCTTCGACTTCGACCGCTGCAACGCCCGGGGGATCGCACGGGAGCGCCGAGCGAATCCCCGGGAGACGCTCGCCGCGTTCCGCGCGGCGAGCGGCCGCACGACGAGCGCGCCGGCGCCCCCGGCCACCCGACTGGTGGAGGCGTTCGTGCACGGGGAGGACATCCGGCGCCCGCTCTCGCTCACCCACGTCTGTCCGGCCGGGCCGGTCGCCGAGGCCCTGCGGCATCAACTGAGGACCGGCGTGACGCTCGGCGGCGGCAGGGAGCGGGCCGCGGGACTGCGGCTCGTGGCCACCGACGCCGACCTCGACACCGGGACGGGCCCGGAGGTGCACGGCCGCGCCCTCGCGCTGCTGCTGGCGGTGTCCGGGCGCCCGGTCGGCCCGGAGGAGCTCACCGGCCCGGGAGCGGCAGCACTCGCGCGCTGAGCGCTGAGCGCTGAGCGCCGACGTCGCCGGCGCTCAGCGCCCCGGGCTCAGCGGACGAGGGTGAAGAGGATGCCGCTGATGGCCACGAGCCCGGCGACGGTCACGAACACGTTCGACAACTGACCGCGGTAGGGCGCCAGCGCCGGGACCCGGCGCACGGCGTACATCGGCATGAGGTACAGGATCACGGCGATGACGGGCCCGGCCAGGGACTCGATCAACGACAGGATGCTCGGGTTGAGCACCGCGGCCGCCCACGTGGTGAGGAAGACGAAGACCGCGATCCCGCGGCGCAGCGTCCGCTCCTGGGGCTGCCGGACCCGCGCGGGCAGCATGCTGCGCACGATGCCGGCCGCGCCCTCACTGGCGCCCAGGTAGTGGCCGAAGAACGAGGAGACGATCGCCACGATCGCCACGGCGGGGCCGAGGTAGCCGATCAGGGGATTGCCGTGCATGTTGGCCAGGTGGGAGAGCACGGGGAGGTTGGCCTCACGGGCCTCCTGCAGCCCGGTGGTGCCCAGGGACAGGACGCAGGACCAGACGAACGCCATGGTGAACAGCACCAGCAGGACCGTGGTGCGGCGGAGCACCCGGGACGCGGCCTCGGGCGCGTGCGTCCCGTGCTCGCGCTGCATCGCCAGGGAGAACTGGGAGATGGCCGGGGAGTGGTTGAACGCGAACACCAGCACCGGGATGATCAGCCAGACCGACAGGGTGAGCTCGCCGGCGGACGGCACCACGGCGAGGTCGCCGACCTGCCAGGTGGGGACGAGGTGGATCGTCACCCCCAGCAGGGCGAGGATCAGCGGATAGACGAGCCACCGGGTCACGGCGAGCATGAGGCGCTGACCGGCGACCATGACCAGCATCATCAGGGCGATCAGCACCCCGGAGAGCAGCACGCGGGGCACCTGGGGCAGGCCCAGCTGGTTGACCATCAAGCTCTCGACCGTGTTGGTGATGCCCACCCCGTAGATCAGGACGATGGGGTAGATCGCGAGGAAGTACAGGACGGTGATGACCCGCCCGGCGCCCTCCCCGAAGTAGTCGCGGGCCACGACCGTGATGTCCTCGCCCTTCCGCGGCGAGGCGCACACGAAGCGCGCGAGGGCCCGGTGGGACAGGTAGGTCATCGGTCCGATGAGGAGCGTCACGACGAGCAGCGGCCACAGGCCGCCGGCGCCCGCGTTGATCGGGAGGAAGAGGATGCCCGCGCCGATCGCGGTGCCGAACAGGCCGAGCATCCAGCCGGTGTCGACCCCGGAGGGCCCCCTCCGGGGGCCGGGTGCCGCGGACGGACGGTCCTGGGCGGGGTTCGTGGTCGTCGGGAAGTGGGCGGGTTCTGCGTCGGCGGAGATCGTCCGCGGGGCAGGGGAGCGCGACATGGTGGTCCTCGATGGGTGCGCGTGTGGGGTGGACCACGGGGACGATACCAGCCGGACCGCGTCCCTCCGGGCCACCGGTGCACGCGCGGAGCGCGACACGGGCGCCGCCGTCACCCCCGGGGAGCGCGCGTGCCGCAGAACCCTCGCCAGGACGACGGCGCAGCGACGGCCCGGCACGAGTGACGTGCCGGGCCGTCGCTGCGCCGGTGGTTGCTCGTACGGATGTCAGTGCTGTCGCAGGGGGCGTCCCACGATCCCGGTGGAAACTGCGAAGTACGCGGCCGCCGCGAACAGCAGCGTGGCCCACCCGTACGCCTGGGACCCGAGGGCCAGGACGGCGCCGTTGGCGACGAACAGCATGACGGCCGCGACCGTCAGCCACTGTGCCACCTGATTTCCGCGAACTTCTCGAACCCCTGCCACTGTCATCCCCTTCGTCGATCCCCTCCCGTCTGCGACCGCAACCGGGATGAGGCCAAGTTAGGTGCCGTCAGGGACATATGTCAGTCGACTTAAGTCCAGACCTCGCGGGAGGCTCCGCAAACATCGGTCCTGGTCAGGGTCGACAGGCGAACATGACGAAAGATGGCGCGGCCCGCCCCCGGGGGGAGAGCGCCGACAGGAGAAGGGGCGGGAACGTGGTGTCCACGTCCCCGCCCCTGGGTCCTCGAGGTGCGCGCTCCCGGCTACGGCGCCGCGGGGGCCGCCCCGGCGTCGGCGCCGGTGACACCCTGCTGGGCGGCCGCGCCGGCGCCCGCCTGGCCGGTGTCGGTCTGGCCGGTGTCCGACTGCTGGCCGCCCGTGTCCGGGAGCGTACCGCCGGACGTGGTGCCGTCCTCGGTCACCGCTCCGCTCGTGGGGGCGCCCTCGCCCGGAGCGACCCCACCGGGGGGCACGGTGACCTCCGCGGTCGGGGCGGTTCCCTCGGCGGGGGCGACCTCGCCGGTGCCGGCGGCCGGGTCCTCGACCGGGACGGGGGTGACGTCGCTGCGCACGGACACCGACTCGCTGCCGGTCACGGTGCGCTGGATCGTGCCCGTGCCGCCGGAGAGCTCCGTGCCGGTGAGTGCCTGGATCCCGAAGACGGCCCCGACCGCGAGGCCGAGGACGGCGCCGGTGCTGACCAGGATGGGCTTCAGCCGGGGGCGCAGGGTGCTCCAGCGGCCGCCGTCGGCCAGCGCGGTGCTGCCGTCGGACTCGGAGGCGTCCATCCCGGGGCGCGCGAGCACGCGCTGGGCCACGGTGGAGTGCACCTTCTTCAGGCCGCGGCGGCTCTTCTCGAGGGAGGTCGAGTAGAGGACGATGGCGACACCGGACACGATGCTGGTCAGCGCGGCGCCGAGAACGGTGCCGACGACGCTGAGGTGACCGCCGATCACGGACATGGTCGCGGCGGTGGCGGCGCCGGCGAGCAGGCCCGGGATGTTGAGGGCCGGGCTCTTCTTCTCGGTCTGCTCCTCGGTCCGGGGATGGTCGTCGGGCGTGGGGGCGTCGGTGCGTGGTTTTTCCAGGGTCATGCTGTCCTGTTCCGATGGCGGGGAAGGGGGTGCTGGTCCCCGCGGCGATGCTCGGGCCAGCCCTTCCCATTATCCGGACTGACCGGGGAAAGCCCAGGCCGAGTGGGAACTCTCACATCGTGCGGTCCCGCGGGGCGCAACGTGCGGTCAAAGGAGCAGGTCAGCGCCCGGTTCGCCTCGTGGGCCCGGTCCGCCGGGCGTCTGCGGGGAGCGCCGCGCGGTGGCCGTCGTCGTGATCGGGCCCAGGTGCCGCCGCCCGTACGCCTTGCCGGCCTGGACGACGGCGACCAGGAGCACCAGCAGCAGTCCGGCGCTGGCGACCGGGACCGCGTCGACGGGCAGGGTGTAGGCCATCCCGGCCCGGGCGACGGCCCCGATCAGGAAGGCTGCCCCCCAGCCCGCGGTCATCGCCCGGAAGATCCGGCGGAACCCCGGGCTGTGCTGCCAGTCGTGCTTCCACCGCTCGGCGGCCTCGACGGGCATCAGGGCCACGGTGGCGTCGAACAGCACGGACCGGCCTCCGGCGAGGCCCACCAACAACCACGTGCCCAGCAGCGCGGTGAGCCAGCCGCCCAGGGCCATCAGCAGCCGGGCGTCGGCCGTGATCAGTCCCACGGTGGTGTTGAGGACCAGCACGGACAGGGTGAAGGCCCCGAGCCGGTCCAGCCGGCGAGCGCGGGCCGCGGCGACGAGCACGCGCAGCAGCGGGGCGAGCCCGCCGAGCACCAGCGCCACCCAGGGATCCGCCCCGGCCAGCCGCAGCCCGTAGTACAGGGCGAAGGGCAGGACGAGGCCCGCGCCCAGCAGTCCCGCCAGCGGATGACGCCGGCAGCTCGTCCGCCGTGCGCCCGGCGCCGTGCCGCCGGCCGGGACCTGCGGCGGAGCCGGGCTCCTGTCCGGCGGCTTCCCGGCGGGCGGAACGGCCAGCGGTGGAGTGGGATCCGGGACGCTCACAGCGGTCTCCTCAGGGTGGCTTCCGGGTCGCGAGCCCGACCAGGGCGACGAGCTCACGGGTGTAGGTGTCCAGGTCGAAGTCCGCGTCGGTGACCAGCCGCCCGGAGGCGGTGTCGATCGCCCCGCGGACGAGGATCGCCAGGGCATGGGCGTCGAAGTCCCGGAACGTCCCGGCCTCCTGCCCGTCGCGCAGCAGGTGCTCCAGGTGGGCCAGCACCGGGTCGGCCCCGGACGGGGCGAACCGGGGGGCGCCGTCCGGGGCCCGCAGGTTCATCACGATCTCGGTGACCGCCCGGATGTCGGCCGGATGCTCGCCCAGGAAGGCCAGGTTCGCCTCCACGTACCCGGTCAGCACCGCCGGCGGATCGGTCTCGGCGTCCGTGCGGGCCGCGATGGCGGCCCCCGCGCGGAGGTAGACGTCGGCCACCACCTGGGCCAGCAGCTCGTCCTTCGAGGCGAAGTAGTAGGAGACCACGCCCTTGCTCACGCCGGCACGGCGGGCGATCTCGGCCAGGGAGGCCCGCCCGTACCCGGACTCGGCGATGGCCTCGATCGCGCACCTCAGGATCTGGGCCCGGCGGGCCGTCTCCGTGAAGGTGGGAGGGCCGCTCGGCACCTCTTTTGACCGCATGGTCAAAAGATAGGCCAGTCGGTCAATGCTGGGAAGGGGAGCGCGGAGTGTGACGGACCCTGTCCGTGCCGGCGGCTCGTCACACCCCGGCAGGGGGGGTGCTCACGTGCCGGCACGGTCATGATGGAGGCGTGCGGCCGACCGGCCTCACGCGGCCGGGGTGAAGAGCCGGCACAGGAGGAGCTCATGATCACGAACGTGGCGGCGGCGGTGCTGTACGTGGGCGACCAGGAGGAGGCTCTGGCGTTCTACCGGGACATCCTCGGGTTCGACGTCGTGACGGACGCCGACATGGGCGGGGGCGCACGCTGGATCGAGGTCAGGCCCCGTGGCGCCCGGACGTCGATCGTCCTGTCGGCGGCCGCGGCCTTCGGCAAGGCCCCCGGTGAGGGCGCCTACCTGACCTTCACCGCCGACGACGTCGCGGCGACCGTGGCGGAGCTGCGTTCGAGGGGCGCCACGGTGTCCGACCCGATCAGCGAGCCGTGGGGGAGGTACGCCACGGTCGACGCGCCGGACGGACACCGGCTGCAGTTCCACGAACGTCCGGACCGCTGACGGCCGCGGGCCCCGCTCAGCGCAGCGGCAGCCGCATGAGGACCCGCGGGAACCTGTTGAGCGTCGAGGTGGTGTCGGCGGCCTTGGTGAAGCCGGCGCGCTCGAACATGGCGCGGGTGCCGACGTAGGCCATCGTGGTGTCGACCTTCCGGTCCCCGTTGTCGACGGGGTAGCCCTCGAGCACCGGTGCGCCGTGGCCGCGGGCGTGCTCCACGGCGCCCTCGAGCAGCGCCTGGGCCACTCCCCGGCCCCGGTGGCCGCCGCGCACCCGGAAGCACCACACGCTCCAGACCGGGAGGTCGTCGACGTGGGGGATCGTCCTCCCGTGGGTGAAGGCGTGCAGCTCGGCACGCGGGGCGACGCCGCACCAGCCGACCACGGTCTCGTCGTCGTAGGCGAGGACGCCCGGCGGGATCGGCCGGGCGCACAGCTCCCGGGCGGTCTGCGCCCGTTCCCGGCCGCTCAGCGCGCGGTTCTGCTTGGACGGGAGCCGGTAGGTGAGGCACCAGCAGACCGCCGAGTCGGGGTTCCGGGGGCCCAGGATGGTGGCGACGTCGTCGAACCTCTCGCTCGTCGCCGGTCGGGTCGTGAACGGGGTGGGAGTCATGGTGGTTCCTCGGTGCTGGGCGGTGCCTCTCACCCTAGGGAGAACCCGCCGCGCGGACCACCCTCCGGCGGGGCCGAAACTCCGTGCGACCCGGTGCGCCGAACGGCGTGGAGTCGTAGCGTGGTGGGTGCACCGGCCTACCCGAGGCAGAGGAGTACCTGTCATGAAGATCGTCGTCACCACGCCCACGGGGCACGTCGGTTCCCGGGTCGTGCGGCTGCTGGTGCAGGCGGGGCTGCGGCCCACGGTGCTCGTGCGCCGCGCGTCCCGGCTGGACCCGGACCTGCGGGCCCGGTGCGAGGTGGTCGAGGGCGACCAGGGCGAGCTCACCACCGTGGCCGGGGCGACCGCCGGGGCCGACGCCCTGTACTGGGTGAACCCACCGACGGACGACGACGACCCCGTCGCCGGCCACGCCCGGATGGGGGAGGTCGCCGCCGCGGCGGTGGCCGAGAACGCCGTGCCGAGGGTGGTCTTCCAGAGCAGCGTCGGGGCCGAGGCCCGCCACGGGTTCGGGGAGATCGACGGCCTGGCCCGCACGGAGGAGCTGCTCGACGCCACGGGTGCGCACGTCACCCACCTGCGCTGCGGCTACTTCTTCACGAACCTGCTGCTGGACCTCGAGGCGGTGCGGTCCGGGGTGCTGAGCACCACCCTGCCGGTCGACCACCGGATGCCCTGGGTGGACCCCCGGGACATCGGGGACGTCGCCGCCGTCCGGCTCCTGGCCGGCGACCGGACCGGCCGGCACACGCGGGGCGTGCACGGACCGGAGGACCTCTCCTTTGCCGGGGTCGCCCGGATCGTGGGGGCGGCGGTCGGGCGCCCGCTCACCGCCGTCCAGGTGCCGGAGGCCGAGGTCGCCGCGGCCCTGCGCTCGGTCGGCTTCACCGACGCGCAGGTCGAGGGAGTGCTGGGGATGTCCCGGGGACAGCGCGGCTTCACGCCGGAGAACCCGCGGGAGCTGCTCACCACGACCCCCACGCCTCTGGGGGCCTGGGCCCACGCCGTGCTCCGGCCCGCGCTCGCCGCCTGAGCCGCACCGGCGCCCGGGTCAGCGACCGCGCCGGACTCGGTCGAAGGTCTCCCGGGCGACTCCCCACGAGGTCTTGCCGACGTCGAAGTGGTCGGTGAGCATGTACACCGCGATCCAGCGCTGGTAGGTCCACGCCCGGTCGAGGAGTCCGGGGTCGTCCGGCCCGGTGTAGCGCTCGTGCACCGCGCGGACGAAGGCCTCGCCGTACTCGTACAGCTCCGCGAAGTCCACGGCCGGGTCCCCGAAGCACATGTCGCTGAAGTCGATGACGCCGAGCCGGTCGGCGTCGTCGTCCCAGAGCAGGTGGCGGCTGTAGACGTCGTTGTGGACGACCACCTCGGGCAGCTCCGCGGCGAGGAGCGCGTCGACGTCGGCGAGGATCCGCTCCACCTCGGCGAGCTCCTCCGGGCCCAGCACGGCCGGCAGGTGCGCGGCGGCCGCACGGCGGACGTCGTCCTGGTCCTCGGCCAGGAAGGACGCCGGCACCTGCTCCAGCGGGGTGCCGGGGACGGGCGCGGTGTGCAGGGCGGAGAGGAAACCGGCGAGCTGGTCCACGAGCGCGTCGCGCGCCGCCCCGTCCAGGGAGGCCAGCACCTCCGGGCGGAGCGTGCGGCCCGGCAGCAGGGGGTATCCGGCGAACGAGCCGTCGGGCGGCACGCGGTCGTAGCGCGGGATCCGCACGGGCAGCCTCGGGGCCAGGTGGTCCAGGACCTCCACCTCCCGTGCGAGCGCCTCCGTGTACGGCGGCTCCTGCGGGAAGCGGAACACCAGGGCGTCGTCCAGGACGACGACGACGTGGTCCCAGCCCTCCGTGATCCGCCGCGCCTCCGACCACGTCAGGTCGGGGAAGGTCGCGGCGATCCGCTCCAGCTCGTCCATTCCGGTCCTCCGTTCTCAGCGGCCCGGGGTGATCAGCCCGGTCTCGTAGGCGAGCACCACCAGCTGCGACCGGTCGCGGGCGCCGAGCTTCGCCAGCAGCCGGGACACGTAGGTGCGCGCGGTGGCGGGGGAGAGGAACAGGGCCTGGGCGATCTCGGCGTTGGACAGCCCCCGCCCCACCTGTTCGAGCACCTCGCGCTCGCGGTCGCTCAGCGCCCGCAGCGGGGCGTCGTCGAGCACGGTCTCCGGCCGCGCCGCGATGGAGCCGAGGACGGTGCGGGTCACCGAGGGCGAGAGCAGGGCCTCCCCGGCGGCGACCACGCGGATCGCCCGGCGCAGGTCGGCGGGGGCGACGTCCTTGAGCAGATAGCCGGCGGCTCCCGCGCGGATCGCCTCGAAGACGTGCTCGTCCTCGTCGAAGGTGGTCAGCACCAGCACCCGGACGTCGTGCAGCGCCGGGTCGGCCACGATCCGGCGGGTGGCCTCGAGGCCGTCCAGCTCGGGCATCCGGATGTCCATGAGCACCACGTCCGGGTGCAGCTCGCGCACCCGGGACAGCCCGCTCCGGCCGGTGGCGGCCTCCCCGACCACGGCGATGTCCCCGTCCCGCTCGGCCAGGGCCCGGAGCCCGGTGCGCACCAGTTCCTGGTCGTCGACGACGACGACGTCGATCACGACCCCAGCCTCCTCGGCAGCGTGGCGCGGACCTCGAAGCCGCCGCCGTCCCGGTCACCGGCGGTGAGGGTGCCGCCGAGCAGGCCGGCGCGCTCGGCCATCCCCTGCAGGCCGCGGCCGCCGCCCGCGGCACCGTGTGCCGCACCGGGCGCCGCAGCAGCGCCTGCGCCGGGAGGTGCGCCGGTGGGTGCGCCGCGCCCGTCGTCGGCGATCCGCAGCTCCAGCGTGCCGTTCCGCAGCCGGGCGTCCACCGCGGCGTGCCGGGCGCCGGAGTGGCGCAGGACGTTGGTGAGGGACTCCTGGACGATCCGGTAGGCGGCCGCGTCGATGGTGGTGTCCAGCTCGTGCGGGTCCACGTCGATCCGTGCCGTCACCTCCACGCCGGCGTCCCGGGCCGCGGCCATCAGCTGCGGGATTCCGGCGAGACCGATGCTGCTGCGCTCCGTCGGGTCGGCCCCGGGGGAGCGCAGCAGCTTCACGGTGCTCCGCAGCTCCCGCAGGGTGGCGGAGGCGGCCGAGCGGATCTGCTCGAGCGCCCGGGCCGCGGCCTCGTCGTCGTGCCCGACGGCCTCGGTGGCCACGCTGCTGTGCACGGCGATCACCGCCATCGTGTGCCCGACGGTGTCGTGCAGGTCCCGGGCGATGCCGGCCTTCTCGGCCTGCAGGCGGCGGGCGGCCTCGTGGCGCTCCTCGGCGGCGGCGAGCGCGCGCAGCCGCTCCTGGTGGGCGCGGAGCTCCCGGCGGGAGCGCACGCTCACCCCGAGCGCGACGGCCGCCGCGACCAGGGCGATGTCGGTGAGCAGGTCGTAGCTGACGAGGTAGGTGGCCGGCAGGCCCTCGTCCACGCGGAAGTAGGCGGCCACGGACACCAGCACCGCCCCGGCGGCGGCCGCCGAGCGGGTGCGGTCCGCCTCGGCGGCCGAGAACAGGGCGGCCACGGCCGGCAGGGCGATGCCGATCGGCGGCAGCTGGAAGACGTAGTAGACGAAGATGCCGAGCACGGTCAGCACCAGCACCAGCCGGGGCGCGTGCCGCCGGGCCAGCAGCAGGGCTCCGAAGCCGGCCGCGAAGAGGTGGGCGAGGGCACCGGCGCGGCCGGTGCCCTCCAGGTCCGCGGCCGCGACGACGGACACGAGCGCGGCCATCGCGGCGGCCAGCACGGCGTCGACCAGCCGGGGGTCGGTCTCCTCGGCCGCTCGGCGCACGGGGCGGGCCGCCACGGTGCTGGGCATGCTTCCAGGGTAGCCAGACCGCCCGCCACCGGCGTCCGTCCCGAGGCGACAGCCCGGGTCCTGCCCAGGTGACCCGGAGGTCCGAGGCCTCGCAGAACTCCCCGACGTCTTCTTGCCTTGTCAGCAAGACTGCATGCTTATAAGGCATTGTCCGGCTACCGTGAGGGTCATGAACGAGCACACACACCACGCCCCCTCCCTCGAGCACGACCACGGACACCCGCGCGAGGAGGGTCTGGCGCGGCTGCTCGACCTGGACGCCGCGATGTCCGGCGCCTCCTGGGAGGACGTGACCACGTGGGCCACGCAGGACGCCGTGGGCCGTCCGGAGCGGATCGTCGACCTGGGGGCCGGCACGGGCGTCGGCGCCCTCGCGCTGGCCCGGCGCTTTCCCGCCGCGGAGGTGGTGGCGGTCGACCGGTCCCCGGTGATGCTCGACCGCCTGCGGGCCGCGGCCCGCGCTCACGGCCTGGACGGCCGGATGCAGGTGGTGTGTGCGGACCTGGAGGCCGCCTGGCCTGCGGTCGGTGCGGCGGACCTGGTGTGGGCCTCCTCGTTCCTGCACGAGGTCGCCGACCCCGGCGCGCTGCTGGAAAAGGTCCGTGCCGGCCTGCGGCCCGGTGGGCTGCTGGTGGTCGTCGAGATGGACGGTCTGCCCCGCTTCCTGCCGGACGACCTCGGGATCGGCCGCCCCGGGCTGGAGCCCCGGTGCCACCAGGCCCTGGCCGACGCCGGGTGGAACGCCCACCCGGACTGGCGGCCCCTGCTGGAGCGGACCGGGTTCGAGGTCCACGGCCCGCACACCGTCAGCACCGCCGCGCCCCAGGAGCCGTCGGCCACCGCTCGGTACGCCCAGGCCTGGCTCTCCCACATGCGCCCGGCCCTCGAGGATCGGCTGGCCGCGGACGACCTCGTCGTCCTGGACCACCTCCTGACCCCGGACCACCCCGGCGCCCTGCTGCACCGCCAGGACCTGACCTTTCGGGCGAGTCGGACCGTCTGGGCCGCCAGGCGCCCTGGTCGCTAGGTTCGGTCGGGCAGACCGGTCTCACCGGGTGCTTCGCACCGCGTTTCGTCACCGATCACGACCACGGCCGGGACATGTCGTTGCAGGCTTCCGGGTCGGTGAAGCGCCGCATGTCACCGATGCCCCAGAGCATCCGAGGGAAGTTCGTCTGGTGGTGATCGGTCCGCGTAGGCGACGCTGTGCCCCGAGTGCGAGGACTACCTGCGAGCCGGACCGCGCACCGATCAGTTTCGTGCGCCGGACCGGCCTACACTGCCGAGACCGGCTGACGGAAGGCATGGCGCGATGCGGACACTGATCTACGGCATGAACCTGACACTGGACGGCTACGTCGCCGCGCCCGGCGACGACCTCGGGTGGAGCGCGCCGAGCGACGAGCTGTTTCAGTGGTGGCTCGATCAGGAGCGGGCGATCGGCCTTCTGCTGTATGGGCGCAAGCTCTGGGAGACCATGAGTTCCTACTGGCCGACCGGCGACCAGCAGCCCGATGCCACCCCGGCGCAGATCGAGTTCGCGCGGAACTGGCGGGACACGCCGAAGGTGGTGTTCTCCTCGGTGCTGGAGAAGGTCGACTGGAACACCCGTCTGGTCACCGGCGACGCGGTCGCGGAGATCACCCGGCTCAAGGCTGAGGACGGCGAGCCGATGAGGGTCGGTGGTGCAGCGCTTGCCGGGGCGGCCATGCGGGTCGGGCTGATCGACGAGTACACGATCGTGACCCATCCGGTCCTGGTGGGCGGCGGCACGCCGTTCTTCACCGCGCTGGACAGCTGGGTGAACCTGAACCTGGTGGAGACGCGGACGTTTCCCGGCGGGGTGGTGCTGACCAGGTACGAGACGAGGCGCTGAGCGCGTTTCCTCCACGCGGCCGAGGAGGCGACGAGGGCGGTGATGGCCCCACGGGCTTGATCACGGAATGGGTTTCAGGAAGTTCCGGACCCACCACGATCGTCCGAGGATGATGCGGTGTGTACTGCTCGTCCAAGAAGGCGGCAGCATGCCCCGGGAGCAAGGTCGAGCTGTTCGCTGCGATCCGGCGGGGCTCGGTGCCGGTCCGGCTGATCGGCGGGCAGGTCCGGATCCTGCTGCACGCCAACGACCTGGCGATCCTCGACGGCCACCAGCAGGCCGCTCGATACGCCCCAAGGGTGGAAGGGCCTGCGGTCGGTTCCCGGCGGGTGGTCATCGGGCAGCGCTGCACTCAGGTGCGGGGTGATCCGGGCCCATCGCATGAGATGGCCACGGGTTTCCAGTTCGTGGAGGGCGGCGGGGATCCGGGTCTTGGACATGCCGCTGCGGGTGGCGAGGTCTGCCAAAGCCAAGCTGTTGCGCGGTTTGAAGCCCCAGATGCGCTGTGGTGTGCAGCTACTTCTCCTGCAGAACAGAGAGCACGTTCCCGGAGGGGTCGTGGAACCAGGCGATGTAGGGTCCCTCTTCTCGGAAGATGCCGTGCTCGTCCTGGGACATGCCCTCATAGCGCTCGAAGCGCACACCTCGTGCGCTCAGGGCGTGAACGGTGGCGTCGATGTCGTCCACTTCGAAGCTGAGGATCGTGAAACCGGCCGGGACGGCCTCGGGTTGTTCGTAGACCAGGGTGTCTCGCCCGCCGGCGAGGTGGAGCCACATCAGGCCGTACTCCTGGGAGGTCCTCAGGCCCAGCGTCTCACTGTAGAACCGCTTGGCCTCTTGCAGATCGTGGACGGCCAGCCCGCTGTAGGCCTTGGCATGGGTGAGCATCGACGACCGAGGACCTCGCCGGAGTGAACCCGAAGGGGTGAGGTCGGCCGCTGTCCATGGCTGGAAACGCCCGACCGGCCAGGACGAACCATGCGGCACGGACGGTTCCTTCAGCTTCTTCCTCCCCCGAGCCGTGTCGGTACACGGACAGCACCCACGAGTCCCCGAACACGGAGGTGCAGAGCGTCATGGCCTCCTCGGCCCGACCGTGCTGATCGCAGGCGAACATCAAACAGGTGGCCATCTTCCGGATGGCATCCTCCTGGTGAGTGCGAGCCGATCCTCCGGGGTACCGGTCAGGAGTGGCGCAGCAAGCGGATCCGCTCCAGGGCAACGTCCAACGGCACGCCGGGGGTTTCCTCGATGTCGAGACTGGTGAACACTCCCCACCCCGTCAGGACGGCGCCCATCGCGGTGGCCACCAAGGGCCAGTGGGGCACCTGCCCCGCTGTCATCGCCATGACCATGCAGACCAAGGATCCCAGGAGCAACAGTGCCCCCGTCCTGAGGGTGATCTCGGCGATCCGGTACTTCATGTCGGCCAGCCTTCCAGGGGTGGAGGGGTCGACCGTGGGGGCGACCCGGATGCACAAAGAACATGACATGTCATGTACTGGACAAAAGTCTAGCCCGCGATGCCCCCGGGGCTCACCGCCTGGCGCATGAGTTACCGAAACGTAACCAAGAGGGTGGGATCAGCGGAGATCGCGACCCAGGACATCGTTGCCAAGGATCTTGGTGTCCTCCTCCGTGAGTTCATGAATGCCGCCGACGACTGGGATGCACTCCCATACGGGGCCCCAATCGACCTGGGAGTGTGCTCACCGGGCTCTGCGGATCAGGGGTGGGCGGCGCTGGGGCGGTCGACCCGGAGGCTTCACTCCGGATTGTCCACGGTTACCGGGTTGTCTTCATCCGGCTCTGCTTTGAGCCCCTGCTCCTCGACGTCGGGATCGGCAGGTGTCGACTCGCTCAAGCGGTGCTCGACGGCTTGATGGAACTGTTCGGCGGTTTCCGGGTCGGCCAGCCCGTCGGACGTGTCCGCGGCTGCGTTGGGTCGTTCCGTCGGGTTTTCGTCTTCGGATGTGTCCGGGTGGGGGTCATTGGGGGTGGAGTTCATCGGTGGCCTTTCGTCTCGAGTGGCAGATCCACGTCTCCTCGCTGGGGCCCCACGGCAGACCCAAGCCCCAGAGGTTTCCCGGTGGTGGGGCACCGCCGTGCGGTGACGTGGCCACCGGGACGGGTGTGGATCGCCGATCTGGGCGGGGAGGACCGTGGATCCTTCCCTTCAGGACGATCACCGGGGATCATCCCTGCTGTCGTTCCTACCCCGGTCTGACCTGCGGTGACAAGAGCCGCGACCGTACCGTCCCGAGCCCCGCCCGCCCCGGGGGTCACCCCGTCCGGCGGCGTCCCGTGATGGAGGCCCGGTTCCCGAGCGACCTCGCGCACCCCACGGTTGCCGTCCCGCACCAGTGCGACGGCCTGGCCTCGAATGGGGGTCACGTCATGTGAAGGGCAGCCGCTGCCGCATCAGGGCATCTTCCTGTCGGGAGGCCATTCGGCGGAACAGTGCGCCGGGGGAGAGGCGCCCCGGGTAGGGGTCCACCGTGGTGGCGCACCATCTGGTGATCCTACGTTTCTTTCACCTACCATGGTGAGTGGGAAACGACGGACGGAGGGGTCATGTCGCCGGCGCCGCACCACGACGATCTGGTGAGAGAGCTCGAGGCGGTCCAGAACGACGGGCAGGCCGCTCACCTCGTCCGGCAGCTCCACCACCAAGCGCGCACCGCAGCCGCCCTCCGGCGCAGCCTGTCCGCGTTGACCGGGGACGTCTCACCCGAGCAGGCCTATCGGGCGCAGACCACCGAGAACGCCTGGCGTGCGATCGAGCGGGAGTACGGTCTGTTCAGCGCCGCCGAGGTCGCCCAGGTCGTCGGTTCCACGGCGAAGAGTGCCAAGTCCTACGCCACTGACGCCCGCAAGGCTGGGCGGTTGCTGGCCGTGAAGCGGATGAACAAACTGCTCTACCCGGGATTCCAGCTCACCCATACCGGGCCCCTGCTGGTCATCCGCCACCTGCACCAAACCGCCCAGCGCCTGGAAGTGGGAGAAGAGTCGGTCCTGCTGTGGCTGACCGCCCCGACCACCTGGTGGGGTGAGGACTCCCGCCCGGTGGACCACCTCCAGGAGCCGGAGGAGGTCGTGCGCGCCTTCGAAGTGCACTACGGCACCGAATGGTGATGGACACCCCGGATCACCGCCAGGTCGATCCAGCAGCAGAAGTCCTGGCGGCCGGGTCGGTGCTGTTCCGGGTCCATTCCCACCGGTTCGGGCCCGCCGATTACAACCCAGGGAGGCCGCCGGCAGCCCCGGTGACCCGGTTCGCCCTCTTCGGTTCACCACCGGTGCCGGTGCTCTACGCCGCAGCCACCGCGGAGGCGGCCATCTCGGAGACGATCCTGCACGATGTGCCCGTCGACGGTGGGCGCATCGACGTGGACCTGGTCCAGTCCAAGATCCTGTCCCAGGTTCTCAGCACTCGGGACCTGCGGCTGTTGTCCCTGCACGGGCACGGGTTCCGCCGGATCGGCGTCACCGCTGAGCAAGTGACCCGTACTGCCCCCAGCCGGTACAGGCAAACCGTCCCGTGGGCGAAAGTTGCGCATGCGGCCGGATTCGACGGGATCGTGTGGATGAGCCGGCACCACGACACGAGCAAGGCCTACGTCTTCTTCGGGCGCGCCGGTGATCGCGGCGACTTCGCCGTGCATTCCGATCCCGCCATGGTGCGTGCGTTCGCCTTCACCAAGGATCTGGATTGGCTGTCCCGCTTGCTCGCCCCACTCAACGTGACTATCACCGGTCTATGAGCCGATGCCCCAGGTGCGGGGCGGCCAAGCCCACATCTCCAGGGCGGCAGGAGCAGTCTCAGCTGGTTCCCCTTGTGCTGACTGAACGCCGATGAGATTTCTGGTGTGCAGTCAGCATCCGCTTGTCCCAGAAAAGGCACGACGGGATTCTCTCCCCGTCACGTGCCGGCCCCTCAGTCGGGGCCAGAGGCTGGGCCGAATCCGCTGCCGGTCATGGAGGCGGCTCTGCCGACGGGCACCGAGCACACGTCATGGGCCGAGCAGGATCGCGGCGGCCGGGCAAACCAGCGCGGCCTCTCGGACCGCGTCGTGCACGGCCTCTGGTGGTGCTGCATCGAGCAGAATCACGACGCCGTCGTCGTCGCGCTGGTCGAACACCTCCGATGCCAGGGCGGCACACTGCCCGGAACTGCAGCATTTCGTCTGGTCCACGCTGATCCGCATGTCCGTCTCCTCATCCCCGGCCGACCCCGGGAAAGCGTCGGCACCGTGTCGCGGGTGAATAGATCCTTGCCCTGCTGGAGGTAACAGCGGCGGTTGGGGCGCTCTTCCTTCGGACATCTATCGTCGCTGGTCATGACGCATCTGGACGGGTTTCCAGCGGCTCGGTAGCGTGGACCACCACGGAAGAAGCTGCGCCGTACGGTTACCAGGACTGGGGTGCACCATGACCTCCACCGAACCCGTCGCCCTGCCACTCACTCGGCAGTGCCCCGACGCCCCACCGCCCGAGCACCTGAGGTTGCGCGATGAGGCGCCCATTTCCCGGGTCACCCTGCCCTCCGGGATGACGGTGTGGGCCCTGACCCGCCACGAGGACATCCGGGCGATGCTGGCCGATCCGCGGTTCAGCTCCGACCGCAATCATCCCGGGTTCCCGGCCTTCACCCACGAGACGATCCCGGTGTCCTTGAGCCTGCTCGGCATGGACCCGCCCGAGCACGGGCCGGCCCGCCGGGCGGTGATGGGAGAGTTCACGCTCAAACGGATCACCGCGCTCGGCCCGCGCATCCAGCAGATCGTGGACGACCGCATCGATGCCCTGCTGGCCGGACCCCGCCCGGTGGACCTGGTGCAGGCACTGTCACTGCCGGTGCCCTCACTGGTGACCTGTGAGCTGCTCGGGGTGCCCTACGCCGACCACGACTTCTTCCAGACCCGCTCGGCCACCCTGCTCTCCCGCAGTGTGGCGGTGCACCAGATCCAGCAGGCGCTGGGCGAACTGCTGACCTACATCGACCGGCTGATCACCGCGAAGCAGCAGGATCCCACCGACGATCTGCTGGGCCGTCAGATCCGCAGACAGCAGGAGAAGGGCACGGTGGACCATGAGGCGCTGGTCAGCCTGGCCTTCCTGCTGCTGGTGGCCGGTCATGAGACCACCGCGAACATGATCTCCCTGGGCGTTCTGGCACTGATCGAGCACCCCGAGGATCTGGCCGTGATCCGCCAGGATCCCAGCAGGACCCCCGGTGTCGTGGAGGAGCTGCTGCGCTGGTTCACGATCGCCGAACTCGGGACCTCGCGGGTGGCTCTGGAAGACGTGGAGATCGGCGGGGTGCTCATCCGCGCGGGGGAAGGAGTCCTCGGGCTGTCCAACACCGCCAACCGCGATCCGGAGGTGTTCACCGACCCGGAGGCCTTCGACATCGACCGCGGCGCACACCATCACCTCGCCTTCGGCTACGGCCCGCACCAGTGCCTGGGCCAGAACCTCGCCCGCCTGGAGCTGCAGATCGTCCTCGACACCTTGTTCCGGCGCATCCCCGGCCTCCGGTGCGCCGTGCCCGTCGACGAGTTGCCCTCCAAGAACGACTCCGACATCTACGGCCTCCACGAGCTGCCCGTCACCTGGTGACCACCGTCGGCCGGGCACAGCCGATGAGCGGGACTTCCGGGTACCTGGGCCATCTCCTCTGTTCCTCGGGCCCCGGAGCACATCGCCGAGTGCACCTGCTGCTCCAGTTTCCGGGCCCGGCACCGCTCCCAGCTCGCCCACCAGGCAGGCGCGGTGTCGTACTGCACCGACTGCGAGGGCTGAGTCCCGCCGGCCATGGACGCCCGGCACACCTGAGGCCCCGGCGCACTGTGCGTGGGGACCTCAGGTGTTGCCGTACCGCTCATCAGGGGAGGCGGCCGGTGGAGGTCAGTCCTTCACCGTGGCCGGGGCGTCGGCGCCCCAGGACGCCCCGGGGGTTGAGCTTGTCGGTGTAGGCGATGGAGCCGTAGCGGAACAGCTGCACCGCCACCCGCAGCACCAGGATCTGCACCGCCCCCACGGCGAACACCGCCAGGATCTCGCCCATCACCAGCGTGGTGGGGTTCACGGTGGTGAGGATCATCTCGGTGACCCGGTTCTCCTTCTCCTCCAGGGCGGAGGTCGTCAGCAGGGACTCTCGGCCACCGCCTCGTAGGCCCCGTTGTCGACGAGCCCCCGGTCCGCGCCGGTCACCTCGATCGGCTGCACGGCCGGATTCTCGCGGTAGGCGAAGCAGGCGTCCAGCTTCCCGGCATCACTGCCTCGATCACCGCAGTGGAGTCGGTGACGGGTTGCCCGCCGTAGGCGGCGGCCAACTCTTCCGGGATCGTTCCGGGGCGTCCGTGTAGGCGAAGGCGAGCTCGGCCTCGGCCTGGGCCTCCGAGCTGTCGCTGATCGGGGAGTTGGACGTAGACGACAGCGCGAAGACGATCGCGATGATCATCGGCACCGCCAGGACTGCGATCCAGAAACCTCGCTTGCGCACGGTCCGCAGGAACTCGAACCCGACGACGGTAGAGAGGTTGTGCTGCGCCATCAGGCCCCCACCCCCGCCATCTCCGCGTCGGCGTCCCGGATGCTGTCGGCGCCGTAGACCCGGATGAAGATCTGCTCCAACGGGCGCCCCTTGCGACCCGTCGGGGCCGGCAGCATCGACTCGATCAACGACCACTGGGCATCCGAGAGCATCTGAAACCGCGACATGCCCTCAGACTTTCGGCGCGTCACCGACTCATTTGTCAGACACGCCCTAGGTATCACGGCTCGGGCGGACGCTCCGCCGGAGCCGCAACGGCCTTCCGACCTGGGCGCTCGTGAGCGGCCGTCCGCTCCGGGCGACCGACAGGGTCACCGCCGGGCGACCGGGTCCGTCCCGCTCCGGCGACCGGACAGACGCCTCCGGTCCGATGCCGGGGCCGGGTGCCGCTCCGTAGCGTCGACGGCATGAAGAGCACCCACGAATCGCCTGCGACCCGTCCCGCCGGTGGATCGCGCGCACAGCCCGCCACGCACGTCGCACGTCGCCTGGCCCTCCCGGTCCTGACGGCCTACCTGTGGGTCACGATGACCCTGTTCGGCGCCATCGTGCTGGAGACCTTCATGGTCTACCCCAACGTCTTCGCCGACCCGCCGGCGTCCCTGGAGCTGGGGATGGAGTTCCTCGCCGTCAGCGGCCCCTCCGACTTCTTCCCGCCCCTGGGCTTCGCGACCTGGGTGCTGGGGGCGGCGTCGCTGGCACTGTGCCGGCGGATGCCCACGGTGCGCTGGTGGGTGCTGCTGAGCCTGGCCATGTTCATGGCGGAGGGGGTGGTCTCGATGCTGTACTTCTGGCCGCGCAACGAGATCATGTTCGTCGAGGGCCCGGCCGTGCACTCCGCCGAGCACCTGCGCCAGGTCGCCGGCGAGTTCGTGACCTGGCACGGCCGCTCCCGGATGGTCTTCAACACGGTCGCGGCCGTGGCCGCCTTCACCGCTTTCGTGCAGGCCCACCGTCACCGGCTCCTCGCCCTCGGAGCCGCCGGTGAGCGCCCTCCCCGGACAGCGGCGGCCCGAGCGTAGACACTGGGAGCGGGACGTCCGAGGACGCCCACCGTCCTGCCCACAGGGTCTCCCGGCCCGGCACGCGTCCGGGCGGGGAACCACCGACTCCAGGAGGCGCCGTGCGCGGATCAGCCGTCATCGTCGGGGCCGGCATCGCCGGCCTGGCCACCGCCCGCGGTCTGCTCGGGGCGGGCTGGACCGTCCACGTGCTCGAGCGCTCGCCGGGCCTGCCGGGCACCGGCACGGCACTGGGCATGTGGCCCGAGGCGATGCGGGCCCTGGCCCAGCTGGGGGTGGACGAGCGGGTCCGGGCCGCCTCCGTCGAACAGCGGGGAGCACGGCTCCTCCGGCCGGACGGCACCGAGATCGCCCGCGTCGGACCCGAGCGCTCCGGCCGACTGGTCCCCCGGCCCGCACTCCTGGCGGCGCTGGCCGAGGGCCTGCCCCCGGACGTCGTCGCGTGGAACGCTCCGGTGGCCGACCACGGCGCCCTGCCCGCGGCCGACGTCGTCGTCGCCGCGGACGGCGTCCACAGCCCCGTCCGCGCCGCGCTCTTCGGCGTCGCCCCGCGGCCGCTGGGCACCGTCGCCCTCCGCGGCACCGTCCCGGGACCGGCGGACGGGGTCACGGAGACCTGGGGACCGGCACGGCTCTTCGGGATCACCCCGCACGACGCCGAGCGCACCAACTGGTTCGCCAGCGTCCGCGCCGACGTGCTCGACTCCGCGGGGGCCGGGCGCGACGACCCAGAGACCCTCCGCCGGCTCTACGGCGACTGGCACCCGGACGTGCGGCGCGTCCTGGACGCCCTCGGGGACCACCCGATCGACCGGCGCACGCTGCTCGACGTCCCCCCGCTGCCGTCCTACGTCCAGGGGCGCACCGTGCTCCTCGGCGACGCCGCCCACGGCATGGCGCCCAATCTCGGCCGGGGCGCCTGTGAGGCCCTCATCGACGCCGCGGCCCTCGTCGACGCGCTGACCGGGGGATCCGACGTGCCCGGCGCCCTCCGCCGGTACGACATCGCACGGCGCCGGCCGACCACCCGCACGGTGCGCCTGGCCCGTCTGGCGAACAGCGTGAGCACAGCTCGTCACGGGCTGCCCGTGCGCAACGCCGTCGTCGCCGCTGCGGCACGCCTGAGCTAGCTCGGACAGGGTTCAGTTGCTGACGGCCGGGGCGTCACGGATGTAGGCGGTCTCCAGGACCTGGGTGGCGGTGAACCGGGCGATGTCGGCGGCGGTGGCCGAGGATCCCACCGCCCCGGGACCGAAGAACCCCACGAACTTCAGCCCCCGGGCGCTTCCTCCGGTGACGTGCATGAACCGCACGATCGTCCAGTCCAGCCCGGAGCCGGCGACCACCTGCAGCATCCCCGCCATCTGCCGGTAGGCGTGCGGATCGAGGTGGCGGGCCAGGTAGCGGTGGACCTTGATGCGGGTGGTGGGCCTCTCCTTGGGGCACAGGGTGACCACCGGGGTGCCGTGGCCGATGTAGCGGCGGATCCCGTGGCGGTGCATGCCGGCCACGATGTGGCCGGTGCCCTCGACCAGGCTCGGCCGGCGGGAACGGGGCCGCAGGCGCGGATCCAAGGTGTTGATCACCGCCCCCGAGCCCTCCAGCGCGGCGTCAATGGCGGCGGGGTCGGTGATCTGCCCGGTGACCACCTGCACGGCCGGCCCCCAGGCGGTCGGCGCCTCCGAGGGGTCGGCCACGAAGGCGACGACCTCATAGCCGCGGAACAGCAGATCCTCGACGAGCTCCTGGCCGATGGCACTGACAGCCCCGAACACGGTGACCTTCATCTGTCCCCCAACGGATGCAGTTGCACGGACGTGTTTCCCGCACCGTAGATCACCCGGTTTCCAAATGAAATGCCATGGAGTGCGTGTGACATCCGCGGATGGGGCGGTGCTGGTCCGTGGCCGGCAAGGACAGGTCCGGCTGCCCGGAACGCTGAGGGCCCGTCTCGCCAGGGGCGGGACCAGATCGGCGCGGCGTTCCCCGCCATCGACGGCGTGCAGGCGCGTAGACCCTTTTGGGGACAGAGCGGCCAAATTGTGACTCCCGGGTAGCCAGTACGCTGATGACAACGCATCGACTGGGCGTTCCCCACCTCCAGGAAGCGAGACGACGATGACCACCCCCGAGATCCTGCAAGCCGTCAGGGACCTGGTGCAGACCCCGCCCCCGGCCGGGGTGCGCGTGGACCGGTTCGAGATCGTCGACGAGGTCGCCGAGCTCTCCCTGTCCTTCCACGACGAAGTGCTCGAGAACGTCCTGACCTCCGAGCTGGCCTCCACCGGCGGACCCGCCGACTGGGACGACCCCCGCGCGCCGATGGACGAAGGCTCCCCGACCTGGGCCTATGCCGGGGGGATCGCCGCCCTGCTGCACCACGGCTACTTCAACCAGACGGTCCTCGCCCAGCACGAAGACGCGCTGCTCCGGATTCTCGCCGAGCACGGCCACCCCGGGACACCGGTGACCGCCACCGCCACCTACACCCCGGCCGACCTCATGCCCCACTACCGCAAGCTCAAGGCCGACCACCTCGGGCACCTGAGCGCCCCCCAGGGCTGAGATGCCGTGCCGGTGGACGCCGGTCGTCGCCGGCCGGGCACTGCTGCCGACCCGGCGGGGACCGGCCGTCCCGGTCCCCGGTGGACGGGTGTGCATCCGTCCCGACATCGAGGACCCCGCCCCGAGCCGCGGGCCCCACCGGCCCGGCAGCCGTCCTGAGGCATGACGCATCACGCGATGCTGGTGCCGAAGAGCAGGCCCAGGGCGTAGGTGGCGCCTGCGGCGCCGAAGCCGATGGCCAGCTGCCGCAGCGCCATCCTCAGCGGGGATCCGCCGGAGAGCAGGGCCACCACGGTGCCGGTGGCCAGCAGTGCCAGTCCCACGACGACGGCAGAGACGACCACGGCGGGCGTCCCGCCCAGGCCGAAGAGATAGGGCAGCACGGGCAGGATCGCCCCGGAGGCGAAGAAGCAGAAGCTGGACGCGGCCGCGCCCAGGCCGGTGCCGACGGCCTCGTGCTCGTCGGTCCCCACCACCGGGACCGGGCCGGTGGAATCGGTGTGGGGCGTCTGCAGGACGCGGGCGGCCTTGGCCTCGGCCGCCTCCGGGTCCATGCCGCGGGCGCGGTAGAACAGGGCCAGTTCGTTGGCCTCGGCATCGAGCATCGGCACCTTCTGGTGCGTGTCCGGATTGGGGGTGGAGGCCTCCAGCAGCTCGCGCTGGGACCGGACGGAGACGTACTCGCCGGCCCCCATGGACAGGGCCCCCGCGAGCAGACCGGAGATGCCGGTGAGCAGCACCATGGCGTTGGAGACCCCGCTGGCGCTGATGCCCATCACCAGGGCCAGGTTGGAGACCAGCCCGTCGTTGGCCCCGAACACGGCTGCCCGGAAGCTGCCGGCCATCCGGTTGCGCCCCCGCGAGGCCAGGGCCCGGACGACCTCCTCGTGGATCTGCTCGTCGGCGGCCATCGCGTCCGTGGCGTGGAGGTCGGCCTCGTACGGGGAGCGGGACTCCGCTCGTTGCATCAGGGCCAGGACGAACACGGACCCGAAGTGGCGGGCGAGGAAGCCCAGGAGGCGGGACCGCAGGGACCCTCGGCGCGGATGTCCCACCTGGTGGCCGAGGAGGGCGATCCAGTGCTGTTCGTGGCGGGCCTCGGCCTCGGCCAGGCCCAGCAGGATCTCGCGCTCCTCCCCGGTGCGCCGGGCGGCCAGGTCGCGGTAGACGGCGGCTTCGGCGCGCTCATCGGCCAGATAGCGGCGCCAGCGGCGAACCTCCGCCGGGGTCGGGGCGTGAGGCGCTGGGGTGTCGGATGGGGCCGTCATGGTCGTCCTTCGAGGCAGGGCCACGGCCCGAGCACCCCAGGAGCAGGGGGACGTCGGCCGGAGCGGTGTCCGGCCGAAGGTCTCGTTCGCTCGCGCACTCAGGTGCACGAGTGGCGCGCCGGGTCCCCCATCCGGGGAGACCAGCATGTCGACACGCCTCTGCAACCACCCAGGAGGTGGCGGGAACTACTCCCCTTCGACCTCCTCACCGTATCCAGTTCCTCGTTCAGCCGGTTTCGGTGGACCGAAACGGTGGTGCACGAAGAAAGTGCTTCGCTCCGTCCGTCAGGGTGCGGGGGACGACGACGCGGCGTCGGCCTCGGCGACGCGCTTGAGCCGCTGCAGGCTCTCATGGAGTCCCTCGCGCATCGTGGTCATCCGCTCCGGGTCCCGGCCCAGGGTGCCGATGATGAACCAGCCGATGCGCCCCACCGGGCGGGCGACCTCGTAGGACTCCGTCACCCGGGTGCCGGTGCCCTCGGGCTCGAACCGGTAGCGCCACACGAGGGTCCCGGCAAAGGGCTCGGTGCGGGCGAAGGCGAACTCCCGGCCGGGCTCGGCGGCCATGACGATCGGCTTGTTGTGCCACGAGAACCTGGAGTCGGCCGGCACCCGGTTGCGGGCCCGGAAGCGAGCGCCGACGCGGGGTGCGCCGTCGTCGAGCCAGACGACCTCGTCCACCTCGGGACTGTACTCCGGGGTGCGGGTGACGTCGGCGACGAGGTCGTAGACCGTCTGCGGCGGCGCCTCGACGTGGATGGAGTCCTCGGCGCGGCCCAGGGTCTGCATGGTGGTCCTCCGTGCTGTGTCCGAGTGGCGCGGGCCCCGGGCACCACGGGTGCACGACGGGCCGGGTGCTTCCACGGTAGAACCTCGCTCTGCTGGGCCCTCGGGGGGAGACCGGATCGTTGCTCGGCACGGTTGCGTGTCGTCGTCGACCCCCGAGCGGTCCGGGCCGAGCGGCGACCTCGCCAACGGCGGGGTGCCGTTCGCGGGGGTGGCCGTCTACGTCCGGCACTGCGACCGGGAGGGCCGCTACTCCATGTACAGCGAGGGGGTCACCGCCCAGAACTACCTGCGCGGGGTGCAGATCGCCGACGACGACGGGAGGGTGCGCTTCACCAGCATCTTCCCGGCCTGCTGCACCGGGCGGTGGCCGCACATCCACTTCGAGGTCTACCCGGACCAGGCGTCCATCACCGACTCCACCACCACGCCGACCGGTGGCGGCATGGTCGGCGCCCCGGCCGGGCCGCCCCCGTCCCGCTGAGGGAACAGCCCGTCAGACCGTCTCCCCGCGGACCGGTGGTCCGGATCGGATCAGGTCCCGGGAGGCCGGTACCTGATCTGCTCGGCCTGGTGCAGGGCCTCCAGCGTGTCCTCGACGCTCATGAGCACCGTGGTCTCGAAGGAGCTCAGGGCGCCGCCTCCGCTGATCGCCAGGGCCACCGCGGCCATGGACACGTTGTCGGGTGCCTCCCAGAGGTTGTAGCCGTCGTGCTCGCCGAAGGCGTACCAGAAGCCGTGCAGCTTCCCGCCGACCGATTCGATGTAGTCCTGGGCGGCCTTGCGACGGTCCTCCGGATGGGAGACCAGCCGGGCCCAGGTCTCCGGCGTGTAGCTGAATTTCGACAGGTAGAGCGGCATCGTCTCGTCCTTTCATGTCCTGAGGGGCGACCTCCTGGGCGCCCCGTCGAGGTCCGGTCCGGCCCCGGTTCAGTCCTGCTCGGCGAGGGACTCGATGGGGCGGGGCGTGGTGATGGGGTCGGCGTGGCGGTGGCAGATCCGCCACACGCCGTCCTCCTCGCGGCGGAAGACGGTGGTGGCCCGCAGCGCGAAGGGGATCAGCTCATCGGCTCCGCCGAGCTTGGCCCGGGAGCGTTCGATCTCCACGACGTAGGCGAGGTCCGCGGTGATGACCTGGGAGATGCGCTCGAAGCGCACGGGCTCGCCCTCCCGCAGCTGAGCCACGGCCCGTCGCGTGGCCGCGACGACCTGGTCGAAGCCGCGCACCGGTGGGCCCAGCGGATTGGCCAGGGTGACGTCCTCGGCCCGGGAGAACAACTCGAGCTTCGGTTCCGGATCGCCGCGCACCAGGGCATTGAGTGCCTGGTGGTCAGCCTCCATGGCCTGGGTCAGCTCTGCGGGGATCATGGTGTCCTCCTGGGTGCCCGGGATTCTCGATCACGGTGGTGCTGACCGTAGGCCCCGGCAAGGGCCGGCCCAAGAGAATCGGACGGATCGTCGCCGGCCCGTGACTCATGTCGCCTCCGTGTCGGAGGCGGCGGCGTCCGTTCAGTCCGGGGCGCCGTCGCGGGCGCGGTCCGTCCACGGGTCGTCGCCGAGCTTGGCGTAGGACGCGGTCACGATCTGCTCGAGGACGGTCAGGTCCACCGCGTCGAGGTCCTTGAGGTAGATGCAGCCCACCCCGGTGGTGTGGGGCCCCAGCCGCGCCAGGTTCTCCTGGTGGGCGTCGACGCCGTCGTACACGTAGATCGTCGTCGCAGCCTTCCGGGCGGCGAAGCCGGCCGCGGGGGCGTCGCCCTCGTGCCCGCTCGCGTACTGGTAGTGGTACTGGCCGAAGCCCACGATGGTGCCCCACATCTCAGCCGGCTGCCCGGTGATCCGTGCGAACCACGGAACGAGCCGCTCGGCGTCCTCCCGCCGCCTCTTCGGCGTGACGCCGGCAAGGTACTCCTCGACCGGCTGACCTGTCTTCTCCACGGTGGGCTCCTCGGGCTCGCTGGGAGACGATCGTCTCAGGCACCAGGGTCCCCGGCCCGTCCGACACGGCAGTCCGAGGCCTGTGTGCGTATCGGTCCACGCCCTGGGCCACCGTGGTGCGGAGTCCGCACGGATCCGGGACGACGACGCCGGCCGGTCACCGCCGGCTCAGGCATGGCGTCCGAGGCGTGCGGCGAAGTCGTCCAGGGCGGTGATGACGTCCTGGGCGATCCACACGCGGTGGCGCCGGTTGGCGCTGGACGGGGTGACGATGCCGGCCACCAGGAGCTGGTCGACGGCGCGCTGCGCGGCTGGTTGGGACACGCCGGCGTGGTCCTGGACCCAGCGCACGGTGATCGCCGGTTGCCGGACCAGCATCGGCAGCACCCGCCAGACCGCCGCGTCCCGCCGGGCCGTGACCGCGTCCTGCCACCGGGCGTAGGCACCGGTCAGCTCCGAGGCCAGCGCCCGGCCGTGAACCACCCCGGTCAGGGCGGCGTCGGTGAAGCGGTCCACGATCGGCACGGGGTTCCCGTGCCGGTAGGCCGTCAGCGCCTCGAAGTAGGAGGCGGTGTCCGTGAGCAGGCCGGCGGAGACCGGCACGGTCATCCGCCGCGTCGCCCCGGCGGCGCGCAGCAGGGCGTGGACCAGGACCCGGCCGGTGCGCCCGTTGCCGTCCGCGAAGGGGTGGATGGTCTCGAACTGGGCGTGGGCGATCGCTACGTGGGGCAGGACGGGCACATCGGTCCGGGCGCAGTAGGCGAGCAGGTCCTCCATCGCGCCGGGCACCCGTTCCGCGTGCGGAGGGACGAAGGAGGCGGTGTGCGGGGTCGGGGCCCCGGCGCCGATCCAGACCGCGGAGGTGCGGAACCTGCCCGGGGTCAGGCGGTCCTGACCGGCCATGAGCGCGGCGTGGGCAACCCGGATCGAGTCGAGGCTCAGCTGTTCGGCCATCGCGGCTGCGGCCTGCATGGCGGTGACATTGGCGGCGACCATCTGGGCGTTCGGCCCGGTCCGCTCGCCCACGGTGGCGAGGGCCAGCGCCTTGGCCCCGGCCGTGACGTTCTCGATCTGGGAGGACGAGGCCGATTCCGTGCGCAGCAGCACCGCCGCCAGGGGGGCCAGCTCCCCTGCGGTCTCCCCGTCCTTGTCCATGTCCGCAGCGGGCAGGGCGGTGGTCAGCTCGGCGTCGAACCGGGTGATCTCCATCAGGGCGTCCTCGGCGGCCGCGGTCACGGCGGCCGGAAGGCTCAGGGGTGTTGCGGCGATGCGGGCCGGAACCGCGGCGCGGTAGGGTCCTCCGGCCTTCTTCTGGGCCCGGTGGGACATCGCCCCGGCAAGAGCGGCATGGCCGGACCGCTCGAGCTGTTCCCAGCCCACCGCGAACCCGGCGGGCTCGCGATCGGCCGTAGGGGAGCGGGGGTCGGCGGGAACGTTGGTCACCCTCTTATCTTATACAACCCTATAATTATAAAGTTATACATGCGGCCCGAAAGTCTCTGGCTACGAGTGCAGGGAATCGGCTCCTCGCCCCGATCGGGTCCCCTGCCGCCGTTGGTGACGTGGGTTCCACCCCGACGGCCAGGTCGTCCTCGTCCGGGCCCCGAGCTGAGTCCCTGTCCATGCATGAGGGGACGCTCTGACGAGCAAGTTCCGCAGAGGAATGAGCTTCTGACGTGGGACGATGCTGAGTCCACCGTCCATTTCCCCACGTCAGGAGAACTCCCGTGGACATCATTCCCGAGGCCCGCCCCCTCCATGTGCTGGCCGTCCTGCTCGGCATGGTGCTGGGTATCAAGGCCCCGCCCGCGTCCCGGCGGTCGACCGCTGGTTGGGCACTGGCCGCCGTCGCCGCCACCACCTACGCGGCGCTGGTCGCCCGGGACCGGGACCGCAATGTCCAGTGGCACTTGGCGCGCACCGCCGATGACCGCTGGGGCGACACGTGCCGGTGCTGCTGATGCATCGGGTGCGCACGGAGCAGCGATCGCAGGGTGATGCACGTCGGTGGCGCCGGCGATGAAGGACCCTGCCTCCGTCCTCGTGCTCAGCAGGGCTTGAAGAACTTCCCGCCGGGCGCGTAGCAGCGCGGCCCGGTGTAGCCGGGGATGTCCGCGGAGTAGCCGGGAGGGGCCTGGTTGACGATGTTGGCGCCCGGGTTCGGGGCGGGCTTCGGTGCCGGAGCAGGAGCCGGCGCGGGTCTGGGGGCGGGAGCGGGAACGGGTGCCGGGTTTGGTGCGGGCACGACCGCTCGGCGGGCGGCATCGGCCGCCGCCTGTCGTGCCGCCTCCGCCTGGCGGGCCAGCTCGGCCTGCCGGGCGGACTCCGCCTGACGTGCTGCGTCGGCCTCCGCCTGACGTGCTGCGTCGGCCTCCGCCTGGCGGCGCTGGTTCTCGGCCTTCGCGCGCTGTGCGGCCTCGGCCGCGCGGCGTTGCTCCGCGGCGCTCTCCCGGAGGGCGGCGACGCCCTGGCGGACTCCCGAGATCCCGCTCTTCAGCGACGGCAGTCCGACCAGATGGCGGACGTGCGGGTGCGCGTCGCCGTCGATCGCGTCGAGGGCCGCGAGGAACGCGGCGGCGGCCGCGACCTCTCCGGCCGCGTCGGCGAGATCCGCCGGCGCGGCGTCGGCGAGCGCGCTCGTCGCCTGCTGGACCTGCGCCGGGATGGTGCAGCCGTGGGCGGGGTCGAGCAGGCCGGCCTGCTGCTCCTCGGCCTCGGCGAAGGCCTCCTCGACCGGCGGCAGGAAGCGGCCGTTGGGCGCGATGTAGAGCGGCGTGCCCAGGCCTTGACGGGCGATCTCCGCGTTGACCAGGGTGCCGTCCTGCAGGAAGACTCCGGCCAGGGTGCGGTCGTAGGAGTCGGTGCGCTCCTGGTCGTACTCCAGGCCCACCACGGTGCCCGGCGGCAGGAGCTCCTCCAGCAGCGCGGTCGCCTCCGGGCCGAGGCACTCGACGACCTCGTTCGGGTCCTTGGTCTCCGGGGTGTCGATGTTGAGCAGCCGCACGCGCACCACCTCGCCGCCCCGCTGGACGTCGACGGTGTCGCCGTCGATCACGCGCTCCACCACGGCGCGCTCGCCGCGCAGCTCCGGGGTGGCGGACGCCTCGGTCGAGGAGGCGTTCGACGACGACGTCGTGTCGCTCGAAGCGGCCGTCCCTCCACAGCCGGTCAGGAGCAGGAGGACGAGCGCGGAGGCGCCCAGGCGAAGAGAGGTGGGGGGAGGCGCCACGGGAGTCCTGTCAGGAAGTCATCAGTTCACCTTCAGCCTAGGGGTGCGGAAGCAATCACCGGGGAGGCTGTTGTCCCCAGTTCCGGGGTGCCGCTGCGCGTACCGGAGGCCAGGACGGGTCTTTGTGCGCTGACAGCGTCATACGACGGAACGAGGGTGCTTCCGCTTGCGTGTACTAATGCAAACACATGGGATTCTGGAAGACATTCTCGTTCTGCCCGAAAGATGACCGCCATGACGCCCTCCGCCGACCCTGCGCTCCCACCCCCTGCGCCCATCCGCACCATGGGATTCGCCGCCTTCCGGCTCCTCGGGCCGCCGGCGGACCCCGAAACCCCGAGGCATGGATCCAGTCTGGCGAACCGACGAGCCGGGCAGGCGGTGATGGCCGAGACGCTGCGGATCCATGACGGAGATCCGCCCCGGTCGTGGTGGAGGCGTCTGGTCGGAGCCAGTCCGCTCAGCGCCGACAGCCGGCCCTGGTTCCAGGGGGCGCTGGGGGAGATCGCGGTCGGGCAGATCCTCGGCCGCCTGGGCCCGGAGTGGACGGTCCTCCACGCCGTTCCGGTCGGCGCCGGGGTCTCGGACATCGACCACGTGCTGATCGGCCCGGCAGGGGTGTTCACGCTGAACACGAAGAACCACACGGGCAGAGAGGTATGGGTCGGTCGCCGCGCGATCCTGGTGGGCGGGCACAAGCAGCACTACCTGCCCCACGCCCGGCACGAGGCGGCGCGTGCCGGCAAGCGGTTGAGTGCGGCCGTGGGGGAGCCGGTACCGGTCACCCCGGTGCTGGTGCTGATCAAGCCGAAGCAGTTGACGATCAAACAGCGTCCCCCCGACGTCAAGGTCGTCACCGATCGTGAGCTGCTGCGCTGGTTGAAGCGCCGTCGTCCGGTCCCGGCTCCCGAGCGGATCGCGCGGATCGCTGCCGCAGCCGTGGTTCCGAAGACCTGGCACAACAATCCCGCGCCGTCCGAGGACCCGGACGCGCTGCAGGAGCGCTTCGCCGAGCTCCGGTCCTCCGTGGGGCGCGCGCAACGCCGGCGCGGAGTGTGGGGGCTCGGGTTGATTGTCGGGGGTGGTGCAGCCATTGTCAGCTACGGCTCGGACCTCCTGGCGGCACTGCTCCACATCGGGCTGTCCTGAGCGACGGAAGTACCGGGGTCAGAAGCGCAGCACGGCGCGGGCGAAGAAGCGTCCCTTCAGCCTGCGTGCGTGCTGCCATGGTTCGTCCCCTCAACCTGGGCCCCACCACATCAGGTGTCGGCGATTTCGCGGGGAATGTGAAGCCCCTTGCCCGTGCCTGTCACTGAAGCGCACAGTGTGTGCATGAGGACGACGACGCCGTTGTTCGTGGTGGCCGTGGTGATCGCGGCCCTGGCCCAGCTGGTGGCCGGGTTCTTCTACATGGCCAGCGGTCTGATGGCTCCACTGTGGGCCATCGTGCTCCTGGGCGTGTGGTGGGTGCTCCTCACGTACGTCGGGGTGCGGCTGGTGCAGCGCCGGTCCTACCTGGTGCTGCTGGTTCCCGTCGTGGCCGTCGCGACGTGGTTCGGCATCATGACGCTCGGGGAGGCGGTCCTCGGCTGGACCCCCTGATACCCGGCATCCCCCGACCTGCTTTCGAGCCGTGGGTTCCGCAGGACGTGGGGCAGCACCACTTCGAGGAGTCCCGCACCGGGCTGATCGACGCCGATTGCCGGTGCGGTGATTGAGATGGCCCTTCGTCTCCTTCAGAATGGCTCCTACCTGCCGTAGGCCCGCACAGAGGTGGAACCCGACATGCCCTTGAAGAACTACGGAGTCCTCAAAGGAAGTGCCATCAATCGCGCACTGGGCAGTGGGCGCAATCCCCACTACCAGATCCATGTCGTCGACGACGACACCGACTACCGCATCGCGGTCAACGTCCGGTCAGCGCTGAGCCCCTCGGAGGTCGAGTACCTCGTCGACCCGAGGTTCACGCATCCTGTCCTTCCGCACCTGGAAGCGCTGGAGCTGGGCTGGCACGACCTCGCCTCGAAACCGGGCGGTCCTGCCCTGGACTACATCCGGTCCAATCTGTTCGACCCGCGCCAGATGGTGCCGCTGCCGTTCGACATCCCCGGCCCCGACAACGACCTGAACGAGAGGATCGACCACTACATCCAGCGTGCGATGGCCGACGAGTCGGCGATCGTGTACGCATTCGGCGAGCGCTGGGGACCGGAGCAGGGCAAGAAGGACAAGATCTTCGGGTTCCTGCCGGGCAACGGGGTCCACGACATCCACATGAACCAGGGGAACGTCGGCCGGTTCGTCGACGACGACGGCGTCTATCAGGACGGTGCCCTGCTGCTGCACTTCCCCGAGCAGGCCCAGTGGGTAGGGGTGTTCCTCAAGTTCCAGTCCCAGTCGTGGCACACGGACGACGTGACGGGGCACCGGATCCGCCCGGAGGTCAGCGGGCCGCCCTCGGACGCGGGCATCGCACTGCGACCGTTCGAGCTTGGCGGTCTCCCGACGCCGGAGGCGCCGGACGGAGCCGTGCGCATCGTCGCAGCCTTGGCGAACCCCGTCGGCTCTCCCGAGATCGAGACGGTGACCCTGCTCAACGTCACGGACGGGACCGTGGACCTGGCCGGTTGGCGGCTGCTGGATCGCGACAAGAACGCCATGGCGCTGTCCGGTTCGGTCGCCGCGGGCGACACCCTCCGGATCACCCTGGAAGCGCCCGTCGTCCTGTCGAACAAGGGAGGCCAGATCACGCTTCTCAACGCTGATGGACTGCGCGTCGACGGCGTCGCGTACACGCAGGTGGAAGCGTCGCTCCCGGGGTTCTCGATCGCCTTCTGACGCGGCGGAACGGTCGATCTCCCAGGGCTCGCAGGCCACCCCGAGCTCCAAGGGGGAGGGTCCGGGGGCGCCGCGGTCTGTCCGTCGTCGTCGGAAATGCGGAAGAGGAGGGCCGGCTCTTGGTGGCTCCCCGGAGGATTCACCCCGCTGCCCACGGTGCTCTACAGCCGGGTGCTGCAGCGCCTGCTCGAGCGTTGCTCGCATCCAGCGACTGCGTCGATCACCTGCGGGATTCCGCCGAAGCCGACTCCTGCATGACGTCGAAAGGGGTGCCCCGGACGACGACGGCTTCCGCGTCCACATGCTCCACCGGGACGGGTTCCTCGGCCGGGCAGCGGATCACCTCGTGGTCGATGAGGTCGACCGGGCCGATGTCGGTGGTGTCGGGAATCAGGGTCTTCATCGGGTCGTGTTCTCCTGGTCGGCGTGGTGCGTCAGGCAGCCTGTCGAGCTGCCGCGTGCTCGGCACGCGGTCGGGTTCATGGTGCGGGCCGCGTCCGTGGGTCAGCGGATGACGGATTCCCGGGCGTCGAGGATCCCCAATTCGTGCCGGCGAGGAAATCCCTCCCAGCCGCCGGGGACGAGACAGGCGAATGCTCCCGTCCTCCCGGCCGTCTCGAGCCTCTCACCGGGCAGGCGGCCCAGGACCAGTTCGGCGAGGTACCCGGCCACGAAGGCGTCGCCGGCGCCGACCGTGTCCAGCGCGTCGATCGGCACGGCCGCCTGGTGGAACAGTTCGCCGTCGATCAGGGCCACAGCGCCCTCGCCAACCAGCTCGATGATGACCTGCCGGGGTCCGTAGGCGGCGATCCCCTCGGCGAGATCTGCCGGATCGGTGCCGGCCCCGACGGCGATGGCAGCTTCATTGTCACCGGCAAAGACGATGTCGGCCTGGGCGAGGATGTCCCGGTAGAAGTAGTAGGTGACGCGTGGACCGATGGCGTACGGCTCTCCTTGATCATCAGACCGGTGGGCGCGGCGGGGTCGATGGTGACGCGGGCGTCCACGCCCTCGGCCGACCGGCTCGTCTCGGCGGAGGAGGCCGCCGCCTCCATCCTCTTCCTGGCCGATCCCGCCAACGGCTCGACCACCGGCACCATCTGCGCATGGACAGCGGCATGCACGACCTCCTCCTCCGGCCTGCCACCTGACCCCTGCGTCCCCGGGTGCTCCGACCGGACACCGCCTGCCCCTTTCGACCGAAGGATTGTTCATTGGACACCAATAACTTCTGCTGGCATCTTGAACCGTGGTCGCTGTCACACGTAGAAGTGTGCTGAGCCACAGTCGGTCAACGGTCCGGGTGGAGGACGAACATGTCGAAGAAATCGCTCGGGAGATCTCCTCGGTGGGTTCGGCGTCCGGAAGGCTCCACGTGGGGCGACTTCGGTCCCGACGACGCGCTCGGGCGCCTCAATCTGCTGACCCCCGAGAAGGTCCGACAGGGCGTCGCCGAGGTCGAGGAAGGGGTCTCCTTCGCGCTGAGCCTGCCGCTGACACTCCCGGGAGGCACGGCCCTGAACCCCAACCGGCTGCCCCCGGTGGTCCGGCCGAACCGGCGACAGGGCCGGGTCAACTACAACTGCCGGATGGACGAGCTCTTCCCCGGTGCCACCGACGTGCTCAGCGACGATCTCGCCGTCCTCCACCTGCAGTACTCCACGCAGTGGGACTCGCTGGCGCACGCGGGATCCATGTTCGACGCCGACGGCGACGGCGTGCCCGAGCCGGTGTACTACAACGGCTTCCGCGCCGGCACCGACGTGGTGGGACCGTCGTCGCTGGAGGACTCCGGCCTCGAGTCCCGGCACGGATCGACCACCTCCTCGGCCGGTCCGCTCGGCATCGACGGCATGGCGCGGACCGGTGTCCAGGGCCGTGCGGTGATGGTCGACCTGCACGCCCACCTGGGGGACGACCGAGTGCTGGTGGACTTCGACCAGCTGGAGGCGGTCATGGCCGCGGACCGGGTGGTGGTCGAGGAGGGTGACATCGTGTGCCTGCACACCGGCTGGAGCGAGAAGGTCCTGGCCATGGAGGGGAACCCCGACCCGGAACTGCTGCACGGCTCGGGCGCCGTCCTCGACGGGCGCGATCCCGCCATGCTCCGGTGGATCACCGATTCCGGGCTGGTTGCCCTGGCCGCGGACAACTACGCCGTGGAGGCCTTCCCCGCGACCCCCGCCGAACCGCCGTGCGCCATCCTGCCCCTGCACGAGCACTGCCTGTTCAAGCTCGGCGTCCACCTCGGGGAGCTCTGGCGGCTCACGCCGCTGGCGGAGCATCTCCGGGCCCGTGGGCGCAGTCGTTTCCTCCTCACCGCCCCGCCCTTGAACCTCCCCGGGGCCACAGCCTCGCCCGTAACACCGATCGGAACCGTCTGATGAATGACCACCCGCCCCGCCGCGTCCTCGTCACCGGGGGCGCCTCCGGCATCGGCGCGGCCATCGCCGACCGTTGCCGTGCCGACGGCCTGGATGTGGTGGTCATCGACCGTGCGGGCGACGGGATCCGTGCCGACCTGTCGGACGCTGACTCGACTGCCGCCGCCCTCGAAGCGGCGCTCGCGGCCGGGTCCATCACCAGCGTCGTCAACAACGTGGGCGCCGTCTTCCCCGGATCCGCCGAGAAGCAGACCCTCGACGAGCTGGAAGCGGCGTGGTCGCTGAACCTTCGCAGCGCCATGCAGTGCACGCAGGCGCTGATCCCGTCCATGAAGGACGCCGGATTCGGCAGGATCGTCACCATCTCCTCCCGTGCCGCACTCGGCAAGGAGCTGCGCTCCGCCTATGCCGCCACCAAGGCGGGGCTGATCGGGCTGACCCGTGTCTGGGCCCTCGAACTCGGGCGCTACGGGGTGACCGCGAACGCCGTCGGCCCGGGGCCGATCGCCACTCCGTTGTTCGAGGAGGCAAATCCGGCGGACAGTCCCCGTACCCGGGCGATCGTGGAGGCCATTCCCGTCCAGCGCATGGGGAAGCCCGAGGACGTCGCGCACGCCGCGTCCTACTTCCTCGACGAACGCTCAGGATTCGTCACCGGGCAGACGCTGTACGTGTGCGGCGGGATGACGGTCGGATCGGTGGCGATCTGAGATGGCGCCTCAGGAAAGTCCTCTGGCCGTCGTCGGCGCCGGCAGCATCGGCGTTGCCTTCGCCCTCGTCTTCGCCCGCGCCGGATTCGCAGTGCACCTGCAGGACCCGGACCCGCACCGGCTGGAGCAGGCTCCGGAGGAGATCCGCTCCCGGCTGGAAGGCCTCCGGGAGCACGACCTTCTCCAAGAGCCTGCCGAGGACGTCCTCGCACGGATCCGGACCGTGGATGTTCTCGCCGAGGCCGTCCGAGGCGCCGTCCTGGTCCAGGATTGCGCCCCGGAGCGGCTCGACCTGAAGGCGAAGCTCTTCGCCGCCCTCGACCGGCTTGCCGGCGCGGGGACAGTGCTGGCGTCGTCGTCCTCGGCCCTGACTACCTCGTCCTTCGCGACCGATCTCGGCGGCCGCGCCCGTTGCCTGGTGGCCCATCCCGGCAACCCGCCGTATCTGTTGCCGGTCATCGAGCTCGTTCCCGCTCCGTTCACCGCGTCCTCGAGCGTGGACCGCGCACGGTCCGTCTACGAGCACGCTGGGCTCAGCCCGGTGCTCGTGGAGCGCGAGGTCGAAGGTTTCGTCTTCAACCGGCTCCAGGGTGCTCTGCTGCGCGAGGCCTACTGCCTGGTCCGGGACGGCGTGGCCTCCGTCGAAGCGGTCGATCGGGTCGTCCGGGAGGGACTCGGCCGCGGCTGGGCGTTCATGGGCCCGTTCGAGACCGTTGATCTCAACACCCGCGGCGGCATCGTCTCGCACGCCGAGAAGATGGGCCCCGCCTACTACCGCATGGGCCGGGAGCGTGGTCAGGACGACCCCTGGACCGACGACGTCGTGGGGACCGTGAGCGCCCAGCGACGGCACCTCCTGCCCCTCGAGGAGTGGGAAGTGCGCGTCCTGTGGCGCGACGAGCAGTTGATGCGGCTCACGCAGCTGTTCCACCGACCACCCCACCGCGCGTGATTCCTGCACGCCGCCCGATCAAGACAAGGACCCCATGAAAACCGCAGCCAAGCTGTTCACCAACCTGACGAACAAGTACATGCCGGATCCGCTGGTGATCGCCATCGGCCTGACCGCCTTCACGATGCTCCTGGCCATGGTGATCCGCGGGAACTCGTTCCTGGAGGTCACCACTCAGTGGGGCGACGGTTTCTGGGACCTGCTGGCCTTCTCCATGCAGATGACGGTGATACTCGTCGCCGGCTACATCCTCGCCAAGACTCCCCTCGTGGACCGGGGCCTCACCGCCATAGCCCATCGGGTCTCCTCGCCCCGGACGGCCATCATCGTCGCCACCCTGGTCGGCGGCATCGGCAGCTGGCTCAACTGGGGGTTCGGCCTGGTGCTCGGTGGGCTCATTGCCCAGAAGCTGGCTCTCAACGTCAAGGGTCTGCACTACCCCCTGGCCATCGCCGCCGGCTACAGCGGCTTCGCGCTGTACGGCATCGGACTGTCCGGATCCGTGCCCCTGCTCATCGCCACGCCGGGGCACTTCCTCGAGGAACAGATGGGTCTGATCGACCTCGGGCGCACCATCTTCGATCCGGTCATCCTCGGCATGGTGGTGGTCCTGCTGATCGGGCTGCCGCTGTTCAACGCCGCGCTCCACCCGAAGGATCCGGCCGACGTCAAGGAGATCGATCCGACGACGGTGGCGCCCGCTCCCGAGAAGCTGCAGGCCGACAAGTCAGGGCTCACCGTGGGTGAGCGACTGAACGCCAGCCCCGTGTTCAGCATCGGCATCGGCGCCCTCGCCCTGATCTACCTGGTGCAGCACTTCGCCAGGGGTGGAGGACTCGATCTCAACACGGTGAACTTCGCCCTGCTGTTCCTGGGCATCCTGTTCCTCACCCGTCCGATCTACTTCCTGGACACGCTCAACGACGGCATCCGCCTGGCTGCCGGGATCGTCGTGCAGTACCCCTTCTACGCGGGCATCATGGGCATCCTGATGGGTTCCGGCCTGGTGGTCTCCTTCGCCTCGTGGATCGGCGACGTCTCCTCCGCGGAGACGCTGCCGTTCCTGTCCTTCCTCAGCGGCGGCGTGATCAACCTGCTGGCGCCCTCGGGCGGCGGCCAGTGGGCCGTGCAGGGCCCGGTCATGATCGAGGCGGCCACCCAGCTCGACGCCGACTACGCCAAGACCGCGCTGGGTGTGCAGATCGGCGACCAGTGGACCAACATGGTGCAGCCGTTCTGGATCCTGCCGGTGCTGGCCATCTCCAAGCTGAAGCTCGGCGAGGTCATGGGGTACCTGGTGCTCATCCTCGTCTTCATCGGCATCGTCTTCGGCGCCGGTGTGCTCCTGTGGGGCTTCATGGGCTGAGTACCGGTCACCGCAGCGCTCCGGCCCACCGGACGCTCAGCGTGCGTCCGGTGGGCCGGAGATGTTGATCGCCCGGCTGCCGTCAGAGGTAGCTCTTCCCATCCAGGTAGGCCTTGCGCCAGCGCTGGATCTTCACCTCGCGGAAGAGACCGCCCCGGGAGAACGGGTCCCCCTCGATCAGGGCCTCGGCCTCCGCACGGGTGTCGACGTCGACGAGGTAGAGGCCCCCGTCGGCCGTCTCCCCGTCGTCGGAGAGCTTCGCCCCACAGGCCAGCAGCTGGTCGGCGACCGTCTCGAGGTACTGCAGGTGCTCGTCCCGCAGCTCCAGGCGCCGGTCGTAGGCGTTGTCCCGGTCGAAGGTCTCGATCATGTAGGGCACGGCGGTCTCCTCTGCTGTTCGTTCGACGAGGTCATCGTGCCACTCGCTCGGCGTCCCTTGGTGCAGGGCGGTCGAGGGAGCGCCCGCCGTCAGGCGCACGACCGGCCGGCGCCGGGCAGCGGTCACACGTTCTCCGGACTGGTGTGCGCCTCGGCAGCGTGCTCGTCCGCATGGGTCAATGGCCGACGGCCCCGCCGGAAGTGGGCGCCGTCCGATGGTGCGGAGTCACCCAGGAAGGTCAGGCTGCGCCGCAGCGTGTGCAACCAGCCGTCGCCTCCGAGTTCGCGCCACGGCACCCGCTCTTCCAGGGGTATCGCGAGCCGGCCGATCACCGTGTACAGCGACAGCACGGCGGCTGTGGCGGCCAGCAGGAACAGGAACGAGATCATGATGAGCTCCTTGCTCGTCGTGGGCCGGCCGATCCGGCTCACTCTCACGCTGACAAGCCTGGTCGACCGGCACTCCCCACACGAGTGGCAGAAACGACTACTGTCGCTCACTTTCTGCCATTTCCGTCAGTGCCTCACTTCGGAGTGGCTATGGGGCAGTTCTTCGGCCCTGACTGCCACCGAGGGCACCGCTTCGGCCGCGTCGTCGCGGGCGTGGCGGTGCTCAGGAGGTGGTCGCGAAGCGGCGGCGGTACTGCTGCGGGCTGAGCCGGCGGATGCGGGTGAAGTGGTGGCGCAGCGTGGCCGCGTTGCCGAAGCCCACGTCCGTGGCGATGCGCTCGACGGGCAGGTCGGTCTCCTCCAGGAGCTGCTCGGCCCGGTGCAGGCGCCGCGCGGTGATCCAGGCGTGGGGCGTGGTGCCCGTCTCGTCGCGGAACCGGCGGGCGAAGGTGCGCGGGGACATGGCGGCGCGCCGGGCCAGGGAGTCGACGTCGAGCGGCTCGTCGAGGTGTCCCACGATCCAGGTGAGCAGCGGGTCCAGTGTCTCGGCCCGGTGCTCGGGGACCGGGTCCTTGATGAACTGGGCCTGCCCGCCCTGGCGCTGTGGTGGCACGACCATGCGCCGTGCCACGGTGTTGGCGGCCGCCGAGCCGAACTCCTGGCGCCACAGGTGCAGGCAGGCGTCGAGACCTGCCGCGGTGCCGGCGCTGGTGAGGATGGTGCCGTCCTCGACGTAGAGGACCTCGGGCACCACCTGGGCGGCGAGGAACCGTTCGGCCAGCTCCGCGGTGTGCATCCAGTGGGTGGTGCAGCGGCGGCCGTCGAGCAGACCGGCAGCCCCCAGGACGAAGGCGCCCGAGCAGATGGACAGGAGCCGGGCGCCACGGTCGTGGGCCGCGCGCAGCGCGTGGATCACCTCTGCCGGGACCGGGATGTCCCGGGACATCGCCGGGAGGACCACGAGATCCGCCTCCGCCACCCGGTCGAGGCCGTGGTGGACCGCCACGTCGAAGCCGGCGATCGTACGGACCGGGCCCCCGTCGGGGCTGCACACGGCGAAGTCCATGACCGGCAGGCCGTCGGCGGAGCGGTCGATCGCCCAGGCCTCGCAGGCCACCCCGAGCTCGAAGGGGGAGACTTCGTCGAACACGATGACGGCCACGTTGCTGATCATGGGTCCATGCTCCCAGCCATGTGGCAGGAAGTCGATGACAGTAGGAAAGGTGACACTCGCGGCGGGACCGGCCGGCGAGGAGAATCGGTGCCACCAGGATTGGGTCGCTGACGGCGGGAAGAGGAGGGTGGGCAATGGAGAGCACAGGCGGGGGTGAGCGCCAGAAGGTGGCGGTTCTGGGCGCGACCGGGCAGCTGGGCGCACAAGTGGTGGCACATCTGCGCGAGCGAGGAGTCGACGTCGTCGAGGTCTCACGCGGGCAGGGCGTCGACGTCTACTCCGGTGAGGGGCTGGACGCCGCGTTCGACGGGGTCTCCACCGTGGTGGACTGCCTCCACCTGCCGACACCGTCCCGCGAGCGCGCCGTCGACTTCTTCACCACCACCGCACGCAATGTGCTGGCGGCGGCACAGCGGAGCGGGGTGGCCCGGATCGTGTGCGTCACGATCCTCAACGCCCGGGACCCCGAGGTGCACCGGTGGCTGGGCTACTACGCGGGCAAGGCCGCTCAGGAGCAGACCTACCGTGCCGGACCCGTCCCGGTCACGTTCGTGGCCTCGGCGCAGTGGTACGAACTGGCCGAGACCCTGCTGTCGCAGATGCGCATCGGCCCACTCTGCGTCGTGCCCGGGATGCGTTCCCAGCCGCTGGCCGCCGAGGAGGCCGCCGCGTTCGTCACCGACCGCGCTCTGGAGCCCGCCGGCACCGCGGCATCCGACGACGCCGTCATCGCCGGGCCCGAAGTCCGCGACATGGCGGAGCTGGCCCGTGCGGTCGCCGAGCGTCGAGGTGGCGGCCGGAAGGTCCTCCGGGTGCCGGTGCCCTTCAGCGCCCTCGGCAACGGCGGCCTCCTGCCCCGGGGGGACGTCACGACCGCCCCGACCCGGTTCGAGGACTGGCTCCGCGGCACCTCGTGAGGCATGGTCGCCCGCGTCACCGCCGCGGCCGTCCTGCCGGGGACGTGGCACCGGAATCCCACGCCGCTCGAGGTGGAGCCGGCGGTCCTGCAGCTAACCGATCGGTGTCGGCGGTCGTTCCCCGCTGAGCACGGCGAGCACGTTGTCGGCGGCGAGCACTGCCATCGCGGTGCGCGTCTCGACTGTGGCGGAACCCAGATGCGGCACCAGAACCACGTTGTCGAGCTCCAGCAGCTCGGGATGCACCTGGGGCTCGTGCTCGAAAACGTCCAGTCCGGCACCCGCGACCCGGCCCTCGCGCAGCGCGGACGCGAGGGCCGCTTCGTCGACGATCGGTCCGCGCGCGGTGTTGACGAGGTACGCCGAGTCCTTCATCGCCGCCAGCTGCTCAGCGCCGATCAAGTGATGTGTGGCGGACCCGTAGGGACAGTGCAGCGACACGACGTCGGAGACGGCCAGCAGCTCCTCGAGATCGACGCGCCGGGCGCCCAGCTCGGCGGCGATCCCGGGGTCGATCTCGCTGCGCGACTGGTAGACGACCTCCATGCCGAAGGCCTTGGCCCGGCGCGCGGTCGCCTGACCGATGCCTCCCATGCCGACGACGCCGAGGGTCTTGCCCTGCAGGCTGCTGCCGAGCAGGAAGAACATGCCCCACTTCCAGGCCTGGCCGGAGCGGATAAGCCGTTCCGCCTCGCCGAGCCGGCGGGTCGCCATCAGGATAAGGCCGAGCGCGATGTCGGCAGTCGCCTCCGTGAGCACACCAGGTGTGTTGGTGGCCACGACGCTCCGCTCGGTGCAGGCCGGCACGTCGATGTTGTCGTAGCCGACCGCGACGTTCGCGACCACTTTGAGCTGCGGTCCGGCGGCGTCGAGCAGCTCGGCGTCGATGCGTTCGGTGAGCAGGCTCACGACGGCATCGGCGCCGGCCACTCGACGCAGGAGCTCCTCGCGGCCGATCGACTCCGGACCCGGCCAGGCATCGACCTCGTGCTCGGCGCGGAGCTTCTCGACCGCGGCGTCGGGCACCCGTCCCGTGACGACGACCCGGCTCATGCCGACTCGATCCACTGGCACAGGCGACCGAGGCCGTCGCGGATGTCGGCGACGTCGATGCCCGAGTAGGCGAGTCGGATGTACTGCTGCTCCTCACCAAGTTGGCGTCGGCCGAAGTGCTCCCGCGTGCAGAAGGAGACGCCGGTCTCGTGCAGGGCCGCCGTGGCGAAGTCGCCGACTGCCGTGTAGCCCATGCGCTCCATGGCGGAGGTGACGTCGGGGAACAGGTAGAAGGTCGACTGCGGTACGGCGACGTGCATGCCAGGAGTGGCGTTCACGAGCTCACAGGCGGCGTCCCGGCGCTCGCGCAGGACGTCGAGCATCTGCTGCACGGGTTCTTGCGTACCGCGGAGTGCTTCGATGCCGGCCCACTGCACGTAGTGCGTGGTGCAGGACTCGTCGTTGGTGTTGAGCGTGCTGAGCACCTTGGCGAGCTCGACCGGCGCGACGGCGCAGCCGAGGCGGGAACCGGTCATGGCGAACTTCTTGCTGAACGTGTAGAGGATGACGGTGCGCTCCGCCATGCCGGGGAGTGACGCGATCGAGCTCGAGACCCCCTCGTAGCGCGTCTCGAAGTAGGCCTCGTCGGAGAGCACCCAGAGGTTGTGCTCCTGGGCGAGCTGCGCGACGGCCTCGCGCTCGGCCGCCGTCGACTCGGCCGAGATGGGGTTCTGCAGGTCGTTGTAGATGATGGCGACCGTGTTCGGGGTGATCGACGCGCGGACCTGGTCGAGGTCGATCGCGAAGCCCTCCGGCGTGGGGAGGTAGCGGTAGGGCACGGCCGTGCCACCGAGGTACTCGATCTGCGACTCGTAGATCGGGAAGCCGGGGTTCGGGTAGAGCACCTCCTCGCCGGGGTTCATGACCGCCTGCAGGAACTTCGTGATGACGGGCTTGCCGCCCGTCATCACGACGACGTTGTCGGGCGTGAGGTCGATGCCACGACGCGAGCCGAGGTCCTCGGCGAGGGCCTCGCGCAGCTGCGGGATGCCGGGGCCGGGGCAGTAGCCCGTGTAGCCGTCGGCGATCGCCCGGTTCATCGCCTCGACGATGTGCGGGGCCGTCGGGATGTTGATGTCGCCGAGGTGGAAGGGGTACACGCGGTTCCCCTCCGCCTTCCAGGCGGCAGCAGCCTGGGCGACGCTGAAGGCGGTTTCGGTGCCCAGCCGTTCGAGCCGGTGCGCGAGTTGCCGCATGCTGTTCCACTCCTCGTCGAGTTGGCGATAGATCCTCCTACGGATCCGAACTGAGCATACGACTCATATATCAGTCTGGGAAGGGCAGTCCCCGGATGGATTTTCACAGTGCACGTCGCCGCGAGGTTTCCCACGTCCAGTGGTCCTCCCCGTGGGATTCAGGAGCGCGGTTCCCGGCCGGACGGTCGGGAACCGCACTCCCTGCTCATGTGCGTGGGGTCAGCGCACGCGGATGTAGACGGGACCGGAGCCGACGTTGACGGTCTGGATGACCGTCTGGTTGCCGTTCCAGCCGCCGTGGACGGCCTTGCCGCCACCGATGTACACGGCGATGTGGGCGAAGCCCATGCCGCCGTTGGCGTAGTAGACCAGGTCACCGGGCTGGGCCTGGGCGGCGGAGACCCGGGTGCCGAGCTTCAGGTAGGAGGCCGGCCACCCGTGGTGGTTGATCCCGGCGGCGCGCAAGGACTTGGTGACCAGGGCGGTGCAGTCCTGGCCCACGCCGAGCTGGTTCCTGGCCGCGGCGGCGATGGTCGCGGCCTTGCCGGACTGGGACTGGATGCTGACGAGCTGCTGGGGGGCTGCGGCGGGGGCGGCCTGGGCCGGGGCCACGCTGCTGAGCGCCAAGGCGCCGCCTGCGACGGCCAGGATCGCGCTGCGCCCGGGACGGAACGAGCTCTGGGCGCGGTGACGGGGCGTGCGGGACTGGAAAATGGGCATGAGTGATGTCCTCCCTCTTGCCTGCGAGGTGAGCTGTCGGATGCGGGTGGGAGACACCCGGTCGCAGGGTGGGGGCCCTGACGACTTAACCCCTAGGTCCCGGGGGAGGGACCGTTCATGGTTCCCCCGCTTCTGCCGAGCGATGTGTTCTGGGGGCCCCGAGCACCGGCAGAATTCGGCGATGTGCACGGGGATACCGATCGGTGAGGCGGTCGGTACGGAGAGAACACTAATCGAAAAATAACGGGAAAGTCTCGTTTTGATCACGGGCGTGTCTCGGCTTCTGTGTCGGCCCGGCAGGGCACCTCCGCGCCCGGACAGCGTGGCTTGGTGAGGGGCACCGATGGAGATCCCCAGGGAGGCTTAAATCGAGACGAAAGTGGTCTTGACCTGGGCCTCTACCGAAGTCATGCCGGCGGCCGAGCACGCCCTTGCTCTGGAGTGGAGTGTCCGATGGCGACACCTGTGTCATGGCGCCATAGTTTGTCGGGAAAGCTCCACGAAGCCTTTGATTGTCGTCGTGAGCGGTCCCTTCCCCCAGGGCGGTAAGGACGATTCTTTTGTGCGTTCCGGGGTTCAGACATGAATTCACAAAAAGAAAGGACTGTGTTCGTGGTGATTCCTCGGCGTGGGTTGGTTTTCTTTGCGGACGCTTTTGGGGTACGCGCTTCACTCCAGCGAGTCAGCAGCGCTCCGTCGAAGGCGTTGCTTCGACGAGGGGCGAGGTGGCGGCGGCATGGTGGGGGTCCGGCTTCCCTCCGCAGGGTCCGCCGATGGTGGACACCGAGGATGCGGGCTTCCGTGCGAGTCACGGGGTCGGTACGGGCGGTACCAACAGCGCTCAGCGACAGATTGGCACCAACGGGTTCACCTCGTCGCCTCAGGCATGTGTGGCGGTGATGTTCTTGGCCGTACGCATCGGAATCGAAGCTGGACGCCGGCCTGCCGCGACCGAGAGGCGCCAAGTCGTACCCGGTGACCTTGACCTCCTCGCGGCCTCCACCAAGTGGTTCGAGGGGCAGGCCTCGGCGGAAGCAACACACGTCGGGGCGCAACTGCCCTCGGCCCCACGAATCCCGACCCGAGTCAATAACGTCATGCCCACTTACACCTGACCACACGGTGCCAGGGGTGCACGTGCTGGCCGGCACCCATGAACTGGCCGACATGGACACCCATCAGATCTCTGATCTGGTGACCGCTTTGCGCGATCATCTGCCCACGGTGGCCGAGCGTTTCTACGACGTGGTCATCGACACCCCGCCGGCGCTGTCGGGGCTGACCTTGGCCGGGTTGGTTGCTGCTGATGTGGTGGTGGCCGCGGTGGCATGTGAGGTGGAGGCCTTGGACCAGCTCACCCGGCTCACCGATGTGATCGAGGCCCGCCTGACCCGCCGGATCCGTCCTGGACCGGCGGTGTCCTGGGTGGTGCCCACCCGCTACGACGGGCGCCGGACCCTGGATAAGGAGGTAGTGGAGATGCTCGAGCAGATGCATCCGGGCAAGGTCACTGCACCGGTGCGCGAGGCGGTGTCCGTGCGTGATGCCTACACGGCCGGGATGCCGGTGTCCGTCTACGACCCGTCCTCCAAGGTCGCCGCCGACTACCGGGCGGCTGTGTCTCCGATCATCTCAGCCAGCACAGGAGCTCGAGTCTGATGCCGGCGCGGAAGTCTCTCAAAGATCGCAACAAGGCCGCCATCTCCCGACCCATCGAAGAACCCGTGGTCGAACCTGCTCCTGAGATAGTTCCCGGACCTGCCGCTGCCCCTGTAGCGGAAGCACCGGAGCAGTCGGCGGGTGAGCGGCCCGCCGCGCCATCCGTCGCCGCTGAGTCGACCGAGGAGCCGGCTGTGACCGTGCGTGGCGGTAGCGGCCTGCGCCGACCTCAAACCCTTCCGGCCGGCACGGCCCGGCTGGGTCTGTATCTACGTCACGGCACCCTGGAGGGGGCGAAGTCGGCCTATGTGGCCGATCCGGATACTCTCAGCACTCCGCCCACCAGCTTCGCCCGCTGGATCGCCACCGCCCTGGACACTCATACGCGGCGCACCCCGGCCGAGCGGGCGCAGCTGGCCGAGGCCCATCCTGATCCGGAAGAAGGCAACCGCGAGGTCCACCGCGCCTCCATCCTGCCTGTGGACACCATCTCGAAGATGGAGGAGACCACCGGCATCGACCGCCGCGCCGGGCGCATGCAGTCTGTGAGTCAACTGGCAGCCGAAGCCCTGCGCATCGCCATCCAAGAGGCCACCCAGCGCAACGGCGGGAGTCTGCCGGTGCCCCCGAAGCGGCTGCCCAATAAGACCTGTTCTCAAAACCTGATCTGTCGTTGCCCACTCGTTTGTGAGTGGTTCACTGTGCCTGCATGACGACGAGGACGCAGTCGTGGATGGTCGATGACCGTCTGTGGGAGCTGATCGCCCCGCTGATCCCGCCCCAGCCACCGCCACGAGGCCCCGGTGGCAGACCCAGGATTGAGGACCGGGCGGCCTTGGAGGGGATCCTGTTCGTGCTCCACACCGGGTGCCGGTGGCGGGACCTGCCCCCGGCCCTGGGGTGCGGATCCGGGCACACCGCCGGGCGCCGGCTGCGCGCCTGGCAGGAGGCCGGGGTGTGGGAGAAGCTGCACCGAGCCGTGCTCGAGGAGCTCTCCGAGGAGGAGATCCTCGAATGGTCCCGGGCCAGCATCGACGCGGTGTCCGTACGTGCCAAAAGGGGGGTGAGCTGACCGGCCCCAACCCCACTGACCGCGGGAAACCGGGCACGAAGTACCACCTGCTCACCTACGCGGCCGGCCTGCCACTGCACGTCCTGGCCTCAGCAGCCAACGTCCACGACAGCAAACTCTTCGAGCCACTGCTGGAGACCAACCCGAGTGTGCGCGGCCGACGCGGTCGTCCGGGGCGGCCCCGCCGCCGGCCGGAGAAACTGCACGCGGACAAGGGATACGACTACCCAAGGTGCCGCCGCTACCTGCACCGGCGGGGCATCAAAGTTCGGATCGCCCGACGCGGGATCGAGGCCAAGACCCACCTGGGTCGGCACCGCTGGGTCGTGGAACGCACCATCTCCTGGGTGCTGCGCTTCAAGCGCCTCGGGATCCGCTACGACCGCACCGAAGCCACTCTGCTGCCCCTGCTTCTGCTCGCTGTCACGCTCATCAACCTCCGTCGACTGCGTAAGGCAACGGAGTTATGAGACCATGTCTAAGCCCACCCGCTGACACAGCAAGTGAGTTCCATCAGCGCATGCATTGCGCCTAGTGAAAGCCTTACATGCAGTGCCTATATTCAATGAGTCGCTTCTTGTGACGGCCGGGTTTCGCCTCCCCGCCGGGGTGTGAGGTCGGGCAGAAGGACGTGCCCATGATGGTCATCGGGACGATCCGGCCCCATGAGGTCAAGGAAATCGAAGCCGAAGGCGCGGACTACGACCAGGCTCGGCAGAAGCTGTTGACCACCATTCCTGATGGCTACACGCTGCTGAACGTGCGCCGAGGGTAAGGCGATCGCCACCCCGCCTGAGGGACGGGGTGGCGATCGTCTTCAGCGGTGTTGCAACCTTCCAATTGCTACCGGGGATCTCCGCGGGGAGATCGGTGCGTGTTAGGGGATGACGGTGATGTTCGCGGCTTGGGGGCCTTTGGGGCCGGACTGGGTTTCGAACTCCACGTGGTCGCCCTCATTGAGGGAGCGGAACCCGCTGGAGGCGATGGCGGAGTAGTGGGCGAACACGTCCTTGGAGCCGTCGTCGGGGGTGATGAAGCCGAAGCCCTTGTCGGCGTTGAACCACTTGACCACACCAGTAGTCATATCTTCTACCTACTTCTGTTCTGCGAACTGTCGAGCCACCCCCGAGGTTCGGAGGGCTCGTGCACGTCAGGGACGTACGGTGTCCACCCTGGCAGAAAGGACCGTCCTCGGACAGGGGCTGATCGCATGCGACGCATGGATCACCTGCTCCGGGGGTGTCAGTGATACCACGTTGCCTGCTGTGCTCACCGGGTGGGTGGTCTCGGGCCGGCTCACCGGTCCTGTCACCGGGGTCGCACCGCCGGCGGGGGAGGGGCGGGGACGGGGACGGACTCTCACGTGTCCCGCCTTGATTCCGGAGTGCTGGTGCGAGGAGGTCAGGAAGATGACGCCTGATAGAGCCTGTGACCCATCTCCGCCACGGTGGGTGGTTGCCCCCGGACGCACGACCGGAGGGCTGGCTCGGTGCCCGCTCAGTGCTCCCCGCGGGATGTGGTCATCGTGTGACCGGCCACCCTGACCCGGTCGCACACCCAATGCCGTGCCCTGGTGCCGGGCAATCGCTGGTGCGGTGGCGGAGACTGGGGTCGTCCCCCTCCCGCCTCACCTACTGGAGAACAGATGGCACCTGCTCACACCACGATTCCGACCCGCCTGTTGCCGGCCACATTGCGGCCCGTCCCGGCCACCACGCACTACGTGCTGGGCGCCTACACCGCCAGCCAGGAGGCCTATCCCGGGGCGGATCCGGCCCAGTGCCTGGAACTGCTGTTGGAGGGCACCGTGGTCGCGGTCGTCACCGAGGGCGATGGGGCCCCGGAGCAGCTGAGGGTCCGGGGGGCGACCGAGCAGGAGTGCCAGGTGCGCGAGGAGCAGTTGGCGGCGTGGATTGGGGACTTCACCCGGGCCGGGCTGAGCTATCAGGAGCTCATCGGCGGACGTCTCTACGAGGTTCCCTACGACCGGGAGCTGGTGGCCATCGCTTTGCTGGCCGAAGCGGAGCTCACCGCAATCTTCGCCCAGGAGCCCGACCGGTACTACGCCGCCTCCCGCACCGCGGTGGCGCGCCTGGACGTCCATCCCCTGGCCGGGTCCTCGGCGATGACCGATGAGCAGATCCGCGAGCAGCTGGCCGAGCACGGGCCCGGGGTCGTGTTCTGGTCCCCGGCCCAGCACGCCTGGATCAGCTGAGCACCCCCAGAGGGCGAGCTCACTTCCACAACACTTTCGCCGGTACCGGCACCCCGGCCCGCGGTGGCCCGCACGGGGAGCATTATCGAACAGAGTTTTTCGAGTGACCGGTGAGCGCCATGCGGGACATGCAGAAAGCCGGACCAGGGGTGGTGCCCGGCTTTCTGCGTGGGTGATGCATTCCGCCACAGCACCAGTGTGGAGCACCGTGAGGGTCACTGACCAGGTGGAGAAATGTTTGGGCTAAGGATTGGCGACTGCCTAGGCTGGGTACCGTAAGCATGCTTTGCAGCGCTGGTGAGTGCTTGTTCGTTGTTGCGATGTCCCTGTTGGGGGGCCGTGTCCGCCACGATCGAAACGAGGAAAGATCATGACTGTTCCCGCCGACCGGGCCACCTCTCACCGCTCACCGGTCCAGATCGCGGCCCTGCTTTACGGGGCCGTGTTCCTGCTCGTGGGTCTCGCCGGGTTCATCCCCGGGGTCACCACGAACTACGACCAGCTGATGGCCGCCGGTCACCACTCCGAGGCGATGCTGATGGGCCTCTTCCAGGTCTCCTGGTTGCACAACATCGTCCACCTGTTCTACGGCGTCGCCGGTATCGTCCTGGCCCGAACTGGTTCCGGGGCGCGGAACTATCTGCGCTGGGGCGGGGCGGTCTATCTCGTGCTGTGGATCTACGGGTTGCTCGTGGGACAGAACTCGCAGGCCAACTTCGTTCCCCTCAACGACGCCGACAACTGGTTGCACCTGGTGCTGGGCGTGACCATGGTGGGTCTGTCCTTCCTGCGCCGGGACACCCACGGCGGCCCCACACGCATCACCACCGGCCCGGCCTACTGATCACTGGGCCTGCAGGGGCGGCAGGTGGTGTAGCAACCACTCGCTGTGCTCGCACCGGGCTCCTGACATCGCAGAGATGCCCGCCAGTGGTATCGGTTCCCACATCGTGGCGGGGCCGCTGAAGCCCTAGTCCATGTCGACCAGCCCGGCCACGGCCCTTCACCGGGCTGCGACGGCGAGGGGGGTGGGCTGCGACTGAGGATCCCGGCCAGGTCCACCTGGCGGCAACAGACGGAAGACCCCGCACCCGCATCACGGGTGCGGGGTCTTCCGCATGAGCACAGGGGGTGGGCAGCCCCCAGTTCTACGAGTCCGGCCCGTGGACATAACGTCATGCCCTCGCTGGCCATTGCCGCTTCGCCGGCCGCGGCCATCACCAATCGCGCTGGCGACTATCCGGCAAAGGTTGTTGAGAGCACTTCCGACGCGATAGAGGTCAGGCCCTCGGAACACCGCAGGTCCTGGCCCTCTTTAGCCGTTATAGCCTTCCTCGTAAGCCGCTTTGAGCTTGGCGTCCGCAGCGCGCTCTGCGTTCTCCAGCTCTGCCTCCGTGGGAGCCCGGTGCTGCTTACCGGGCAGGAAGTGTCCTTGCCGCATGGCCGTGGCGACCTCGGGGAGTGCGACCAGCAAGCTTTCAAGGCGCTGCTGGTCCAGGCTGTTCACCTCGCCGGAGGCCTTTTGCCTCTTCACGGTCTGGACCCATTGATCCAGGGACATTGCGATCTGTAGATGCTCCGGGTACTTCTCCGGCTCGGCCTTCAGGAGGTGCTGGAAATCCTCCTCTGTCAGCCCGGTGGCATCGTTGTACTGGAATCCGAAGTCCTGTGGGGTGCCCATCTCTTCATCCCTTCATCGGTGCAGTGCGCGAATCCGAGGGCGTCCGCCCGAATTACGCTACCCACCTTCAGGAACACTCGAGCCCGGCAGGCGCAGGGAAGGCCGAGTATGACCTCCCCTTCCCGCGATGACGTGGACAGGGATTTCACCGCAGCTGTCCCGGGGCAGCACAAGTCCTGGCGCGGCGGTGAACAAGGTCGCCCTCGATGCCAGCAGCGGCCGCCGGCGGAGTCACCAAGACCACCACCGCCGTCTCCCGAGCAATGGTCGCCGCCGCCCAGGGGCGCCAAGTCGTCCTCATCGACCTCGACCCCTGCGGCCTCCACCAAGTGGTTCGGGGTGCAGCCCACGGCGGAAGGAATGCACGTCGAGGCCGATCCTGGGTAACAAGAACCCCGAAAGTTGGGCCGAGGACCTCGCGGTGCCCAGTAGATGGCACCCCAACCTCCGGGTGATTCCCTCGGCCCGCACCGTCTCCCACCGGGAAGCGGACCGGGTCGATCATGGACGAGCGGCCGCTGTTGATCTCGCTGACCGGTCTGGCCGCGGAGGTGGTGGTCATTGACTGCCCCAACCGGCCGGGCGGCCCGTTGACGCTGTCGGCGTTGAACGCGGGGGACACCGTGGTCTACGCCGCCACCGCCACCAGCGACGGCATCGACGCAGGTGGACGGGGCGCGGCGCACGGTCGCCCAGTTCCGCCGGCACCGCCAGCAGCGCAGCACCCCGGACACCCTGACCGAGGCCGGCATCGTCGTCGGCGGGGTGAAGGAGACGATCATGAGCCGGGCGGCGGTGGCCAGCCTCGAGGAGCTGCGTGCCACGGGGTTGTTCCTGGAGCCGTTGATCCCGGACCGGGCGATCGTCCAGGAGGTACGGATATCGGGGGAGTGGTACGGCCAGTACCGCAAGGGCTCCCGTGTGCTGGAGGCCTACACCGCTATCGCGAAGAAGGTGCTGCGATGACCGAGCAGCCCGAGCGCCCCGCCTCACTCGCCCGCCGCCGGCCCCGCCCGGCACCGGATGAGCATATCGACCCGGTCGACTACACACCCCCACGCGCCACCTCACCCCAGCCCGCGACACCGGTGGTGTCGTCCTCGCCGGTGCCAGCGGCACCGGCGGCGGAGCCTGCGGCGGCCGCACCCAAGCGCGGCCGTGGCCGGCCTCGCCGGGAATCCATGATCCAGCTCGGGGTGCGGGTGGCCCAGGACGTCTCCGATCTGATCGAAGAGCTCACCGAGCACGACGGCACCGCCCGCGCGGTGATCGAAAACGCGGTGCGCGCCTACGCCCAACAACTCAACCGATAACACCCGCCCCCGATAGGGGAGGGGGTGCGGCCGCGGGCGGCTTTCCCATGGTCGGCGAGGAAGGAACCCGGCTCACCGTTGCTGGTGGGCCGGGTTCCTTATTCTTTGGACAGGCGGCGGGATGGGGTGGGTGGTTCCGTGGGTCTTCGAACGACGCGGGTGCCCGCGCTCGGTCCGAAAGCTGCCAGGGCCAACCCCCAGCGAGGGCAGTTGTCGGGCGCCAAAGGGGCGACCAGCGCGGTTCAGGCCGGACGCGGGGCGTCCCGGCAGTTTCGTACGGGGCAGGGACCGTCAGCCTGCCACCGGCGCGCCATCGTGAGGAGGGGCCCGGTGACGCTCACCGTGCTCAAGCCCTGCCCGAGGCGTTGCACGGCGATGCTGCAGCAGTGACCGCCCAGCACCGGGCCCGCTGTTGCGGAACGCCGGGAAGGCGGGCAACTGCCGGATGAGGGAGTGGGGGCTACTGGGCGGCGTAGTAGGCGTCCTTGACGGACTGGTGAATGCGGCCGCGGTCGGAAACTTCGTAACCGTTCTCCTTCGCCCAGGCCCGGATCATCGCCGTCTCCGGGTTGCCACCAGTGGAGGAACGGGGCCCGGTGGCCCGGGCCGACTTGCCCTGAGCCCGCCGGCCGGAGGCGGCATAGGGGCGCAAGGCCTCCCGCAACTTCTCCGCGTTAGCGGTGGAGAGATCGATCTCGTACTGCCGGCCGTCCACACCGAACTGGACGGTCTCCTCAGCAGGACCACCCTCAAGGTCGTCCTCCAGAATGATCTGTACGCTCTGGGCCATCACAGCACCTTTCCGTTGGCTTGATCGTTTTTTCGCGGTAATGCGCTCACGGTCTGGAACACCGCAACGGACCCGCGTTCCCGCGTGCCGTTGGGGAGATCGAGGTGTCTGAAACTTCCGTAAGCGTTTTCGCGCACCAGTTATCCTACCGGTAAATTCTCGTTGATCTTCTCATCGACAAGTCGAGTTCTGTATGTGCCGGCCGTTTACCGAAGTCCTGTGCACGCCACGACGCCCAAAAAGCTCAACTACTTGAGGCTGGGGGCCGCTAACTTACGTGTTTGGGGTGTCATCGATTTCGAAGAGGAAACGGCCGTCGTCGTCTCCGTAGCGCCACAGTGGGAGGAGTAGGTCAGGATCGGCGTTAGGGCCCCGGAGCATCCGGTAGCCCTCAGGAATGGGTTCCCACAACCCTGCGGAGACGAGTCGCTCGATGGACTCCTGGTCGTCGCTGGCAAACTCCTCCACGATCTTCTTGGGCACGATGCCTGTGCGGCCGTTGCGGGAGCTCCAGGCCCCGCCCCTCGCCCAAAGTCCGTAGGCGGCCAGGCCGTCGGGACCTGCGATGCCCGGTAGCTCGTGAATGTCCGAGTGGATGTCAAAAGTGCCCATTTTGTCCTTTCAGGTCGATCAATTCTCGATTGCAGTAGACCGCGTACCGGCGTCTGCCCGACGATAACTTGCTGAGGCGGGTCAACCGCGGGTATTCACTGATCCCGTGTCGGTATCTGTTCGAGTCACCTGAAATATGCCCTGCAGCGACGGCTCACCTACCAGCAATAGTGCGTTGCAGCAGGTCCTCGCCGTTATTTCTGCACCCAAATGTGGGCAGGTCTAGATACGGTGCAGCGCACGGCGTATCACCAGGTAAGCGGCACAAGTCAGGCTGTTCACGGCAGCAGGTGCCCAGACAGTGCTGGGTCCGGGGGGTTATTCCCCTTCGTGGACGGCGAGTTCTTTCCCGGCGTAGCGTCCGCGGGCTTTGACGTGTTCGGAGACCGGGGTGGCCTCCAGGACCGTCTCGATCAGGGAGGCGAAGAACTGGGGTGCTCCGAGGTCCTCGGGCACGCCTTCGCTGAGCTCATCGTCGGGGCCGGTGGTGTGGTCGAGCACCCGCACGGATTCCCCGGGGTTCGCGTCGTCCCATTCCAGTAAGAGGAGGCAGGTGGCGTTGTAGCCGTTGCCGTCGCCGCGGTCGCGCAGTTTGCGCATCATGTCCACGGTCTTCTCGAACGCCGCCTTGTCCTTCTCGCCCAGGATGGTGGCGCGTTGGACGAAGAGGAACCCGACTCCGGCCAGGGGGTAGCGGGCCCGGAGGTTGCCGGCGTCTCCGTAGGCTTCTTCGAAGCGGTTGGCCACGTTCTTGCCGAAGGAGGCGGTCATGGCTTTGGTGGAGATCAGCAGTTCCGGCCCCCGGTCCCAGCGGGCCATGGCCACATCGACCTGCTTGACGTAGGCCCGCCCCAAGAATCGGGCGTCGGAGGGCGCCACACTGGTCAGGGCCGGCAGGCGGCGGGCGATCTCCGCACTGAGGGCCTTGGGGAGTTTTTCCATCAGCAGCCGCACATCCCGGGGGAGCACCCGGGGTCTGGTGGCCCGGGGCCAGACGTCGTCGGGGTCGAAGCCGGCCCGGCGCAACTCATGCGCCACCCAGGCGTCGATGCCTTTGGCCAGGCGCCCGCTCTGGGTGGTGGCCTCATCGGCGATGGGCAGGCGCACCAGGTCCTGCAGCAGGTCCGTGGCGATGCGGTACCGCGGCTTGGCCCCGGTGTGGTCCCACGGATTCTCGGCCAAATCGGCTGCCGCCAGGACAGCGTCGAACTCCCCGTGCTCGGCCGCCACTTACTTCACCGACTTGGAGCGGGCGACCCGACGGGCCTTGAGCGTGGCCCGACCCTGAGCCAGGGCCTCCAGATCCTCTTGCGCCATCCCGAGCCCGTCGACGAGCAGCACCTGGTCGACCAGGGCGGTGGCCCGGCCCCGCTCCCCGCCCTCCAGCAGGGCAGTGACCTCGGGCTTGATCGCCAACAGTGCTTCCCGGTGCTCCTCCAGCAGCTCGGGGGAGGGGACGTGCCACCGGTCGGCTTCGCGGGGTTCGATCTTGAGCATCCCGCCCCCGTAGGCCCGGCCCACGGTCTCCGCGCTCAGGGAGGTGACCGTGTTCAGTGCAGCCAGCGGCAGCAGCTCCTGACCCAACTGGTGGTAGGGGTCGGCGAGGTACACCCCGTGCACGGAGTTCAGGTGCCGCACCCGGGCGGTGTTGGTGGCCAACTGCGGTATGTCGGCGTTCATGTAGGTCAAAAACAGGTCCGGGGCCTCCAGCAGCGGGGTGCGCCACCACGGGGTGCGGACCCGGCACTTATAGGCCTGATCCACCCCGGCAGCCTCTCCGGCGGCGATCTTCACCTTCGCCGCCGCCGACGGGTTGAGCCCGGGGCGGAAGAGGTAGGTGGCGGAGCCGTCCTGGGTGAGTTTCTTCAACCGGGCCGGGGTCAGGGCCAGATGGCGCAGATGGCTGGAGCCCGGTGGGGAGATTCGCACCACCTCGCCGCGTCCCAGGCCGAGCTCTGCGACCTCCTCGGCGGTCATGGTGAAGTACCGGTTTCCGCCGGTCACCGCTCCCAGGCTGGTCTTGCCCCACATCCGCAGCTCGGTGAACCCGGGGGAATCGACCACGGTGTGGAACAGGGCACTGGCCACAGGGGAGACCATCGCGGCCGTCCACTTCTCCCCGGTGCTGGTCGGCACCCAGATGGCCGGGGCCCCAAGGTGGGCCAAATCCGCGGCGTTGTGCGCGTGGAAGAGCTGGAACCGGTCCGTGGGCCCCTGGCCCCAGCCGCTGGCCAGCAACAGAACGACCTCTTCCTGGACCGTGGGGAAGACCCGCTCGGAGAACAGCACCAAGTCCACCGCCGCGAAGTTCTCCATCAGGAAGGACCGGACTGGGGCGGCATAGTTCGTCGACAGCAGCTCGGCCGGCAGCACCAACCCGAGCTTCCCGCCCGTCCGCAGGAACGCGGTGGAATGGGCCACGAACGCCGCCCAGGAGGAGGCGAGCTCGGACAGCTCCACCCCCGCGGCCGTGGCCGCGGCCCGGGAGGCGGCCCGGGAGGCCCCGGCGTGGGCCTGGTAACGGATGTAGGGGGGATTGCCGATCACCGCATCAAAGCGCGGGGAGGCCGAAACCTCGAAAAAGTCCGAGACCTCCAGGTGGGCCTGCACCCCGTGATCGGCCAGGAACTCCCCGGCGAAGGCGGCCGAGGACTCGTGCAGCTCCACCCCGACCAGCTCCACCGTCCCGCCTATCTCCTGGGCGCGGGTGGCGGCGGAGAGCAGGAACGCTGCTTCCCCGGCGGCCGGCTCCAGGACCGCCTCGGTGGTCTCGTCGATGGCCCACTGGGCGATGAAGTCCACGATCGCACCCGGGGTGAAAAACGCCCCCCGGGCCTTGCGGAGATCGACGGTGTCCCCGTCACGCAGTACATCAAGAGCCACAGCTTCGGTCATAGGTTCATCCTAGGGCGCCCCCCTGTCACCCTTAGCCAGCGGCCAGCGGCCAGCGGCCGGCGACCGTCTCGGTCCAGGTCAGACCGACGAGTCGACTCAGCCAAGTGCAGCGCAGGCTGGTGCCACCCCTTCATTTGAAGCCAGCGCTGGCCTGCTTCCGTTCGATCCGAAGTTCTCGCCGTGCCCAGCGACGGACACTCATCAACAACAATCGCCTGCGTAGCCACGATTTGCGCGGCGCAAAGTAGGAAATCGAAAGTGTGGCAACCAAACCTTGATGCCGGGCAGTAAGGTTTGATCCGTTTCCGTGATGTTCGCTGTCAATGTCGTGGAAGGACGACCCCGGCACCTGCTGCTCTTCGTAGACCCGACTCAAACCATTAGTGGTGGCCTTCAACTGCGTGCGGATACCTTCGATCGCCATGCGAGCTTCGGGATCACGCAACAGCATTTCTACCGTGTCCAGAGAAGTTTCATAGTTCCGTGAAGCTTTGACCAGTGCAACATGCGGATCATCATCCAGGATTGGGTGAGGGTAAGCGCCTAAACGTTTGGCCGTCACGTATGGAGGAGACGCGAAAATAGCATCGTCGAGTGCGTGGAAGGCAGCCGAAAGCTTGCCCGTCGCCTCATACAACTGTTCAATACGCCACTTCTCGTGATCCCTTCTACGAGTTAAGGCATGAGCGGCGACTGTGGCCAGGACCGCAACGACAGCTGCAATAAGAGCCGGCAGCAAAGTGACTTGAGTAGTAGTCAGTGACACCGATGCCAGGGTTGTCGAGGAAATCATGTGCTCATCGTAGTATACGGTTCTGACGCTCATTGGGGAAAAGCTGTGATGCGGCGAACTTAGGAATAATTTTTATTCCTTGTTGTACTTGCTGAAGCCCAAGTCATCTCTCATGGCCTGAGCTAGTCTTTCATTGGCGGCTATTGCTTTTTCGTAAAGCTCCGCCGTTTCGGCAACCTCTTCAACCGTGGCGGACTCCAAGGTAAGGCTAGCTACGTATCTGCCATAATTTCGAACCTCGGTGCGAGTAGCGTTTGCTACCGAACGAACGGTCTTGGGTGCTACTAATCGAATCGTAGGAGACTTAATGTTTGCCGTGAGTTCACGATATTTCGTCTCGTCGAGACGTTGGTGGCTTATTGCAAATCCAATGAAGTTAAGAAGATTTTCTATTTTTTCCAGCAGATCCGTGTAGGACTCGTATTTCTTGTCGCGATTCCATGTCGTCTTGTCATGCTGGGAATTTGCATTGTTTGTTATCACGGAAACCAAGCCCGCAATAATGGCAGCCACCACTGCTGGACCGACTACGGCAGACCAATTCATAATGCCTCAATTGTAGATATCTTATAGAGTCGCGTTACGCTGATCGACTAGGTCGCGTTGTAGGTTCATCCCCATGGTCGACAGTAGGGCCGTTTCTAGGGCTAAAGCTTGGTTCTGGGTGGCTTCGAAGCTGGGCCAGACCTTGGAGCTGTAGATATCCGCCACTTTTTCTGAAACTTGCCCGACCAGCTCGCGATTGATCACGATGGCGTTCATCGTAACCGTTGCACTTATTTGGCCAACAGTTATGCGCTACTCATCGTGTGTCTCTCTGAAGGCAGGGGATGGGAGACGTTTTATCGGGCTTGGGGTGGCTGTCCCACTTCCTTGATAGTGGGACAGTCAACATCGACGTCTCCCCAATCCATTACGGTACGAGCCCGCCGACTGAGACGAATCGATGGCGGGGCCCATGATCTGCGTGAGGTAGGGCAATCAGATGCGTTCCGGAGCTTGGCGCGGAGAGCTGTAGGCCAAGGAGGGAAACCAAGGAGGCCGCAATGGCAGCTAGGTCAGCCGCCGATCCGTGGAATGTGGGCACTGAGCAACCTCGGGTTGGTATGAGTTCCTGCCCACTGAGTGGTTCCTGCCAGAGCGAGTGGTAGAGCTCGAGGTCTGCGGCGGCCGTGACGTAAGTCCCTACTTTGTGATCCAGTTCTGTGAGCGCCATATCTGTTCCAGGAGCAACAGTGGTGAGCATGCCCAAGGTTCCGGACAGGGAATCTGTCGCCACCTGGGCCAGAATGGCCTTGCGGCCATGTGCTGTTACCAGGCCGTCAAGGTACTGGCCTATGGCAATGCTGACGGTGGCATCGATAATGATGTCTGTGTCGGCGATGACGGTTTGAGGGTCCCCAGGAATCAGTCCCTCTGCGACTTCAACCGTGATGTCATCCCGGATTGATTGAAGCCGACGTCCAAGGGCGTGTGCCTTGGTGGTCCCGATGTCTTCTTCAAGGTAGTTCTGTCGGACGAGGTGACCGCCTGTGATGGCTCCGGGGTCGCAAAGGGTAATGTGGGCGGCGCCGGCGCGTGTGATGAATTCGGCCATCCATGATCCGATGCCGCCGCATCCCCAGACGTGGACCTTCTTGTCCTGGAAACTGTTGACAGGTCTGTTGCTGTCGCGTCGCGTGGTGACCTCTGGGCGTTCGTCGGACATGTGGCACCACTCGACCGGGATATCGGGATTGATCTCGGAGGGATCGATCGTGATCGCGGTTCCTCGCTCCGCGACGACATGACGTAACGCGTTGGCTGTTGAGCCGGGGAGCCGTCCGCACAGCAGTTGCGGGGCCCCGCCGAGGGGGTGTGGTACCGCCAGAACGAAATACTGCGCTGAGTCGTGGGGGTTGCGATATGCACTGGCGGCTAGAGCGGTTAGTAGACCGGGCGACTGAGGCTGGATCTTAGGTTGTCGGTGCTCGAACCTGCGTAGATAGGAGTCGTCAATGGAGGCAAGCATCGTGGCAAGGGTGCTGCTGGCTCCGTAGGGCAGCGCGGTGTGAAGCGTGATGACTGGAAGGCGAAGGTGATCGCCGTTAGAGGGCCCGTAGCAGAGGTCAAATCGATATGGTGATCGCTCGATCAGGTGGGCTGTTTGCAACCTTGACGGTGGTCCTGCTGTGCGGACCACAACGGTGGGAGTGCCTTCCGCTTGATGGAGCACCCCTCCCACAGCGTGGTACATGGCCTTGGACGGATCGAACTTGTCGCCGGCAGCATCAGTGAGCCAGTCCCAGAGGCGGTTGAGGAAGGCTGCAATGCCTCCGAGAGGGTTCCACTCTCTCGATGGATCAAGGTAGAGGCACAGTCGCTGGCCTTGGAGAACATGGGGGAAACCGCTGAAACGGACGTGCTCGACCTCTACGCGAGGTGGGATCAAGGGCGAAGCCGCAATGCCCACGACGAACTCCTCGACACCCTCAAGGGGCAGTCCGCCGGGGACCGTCGCGATTTCCGAGGTGGCCACGCGCATTTTTAGCACCGCCATCCCATCGGAGCGAAGTGTAGGTTTCTGGCTGATGCGCAGGACGTCACCCTGATCGCCGACGATGGCCTTGAGTTCAGCGATCGCCTGCTTTTGCCAACCGCTGAGTGTGACGGTCGGTTTGCGCCGTTTGGTCACCCTGCGCGGCCGGAGCGCCCGACGGTGGTGGTAGCCACCGCGGCTGCTGAAGCGGAGGCGGGGAATTTACGTCCGTTCGTCGAAGGCTCCGGCGCTTTGAAGCCATCCCCGAAGATTGTTTGCCATCGCCGAAAACTTTCCTCCTTGTCCGGCTCGTAGTAGGCGGCCTCAATCTCGGCTGCGTGGATGTGGATACGCTCCCGGAAGTACGAGTAGGTGCTCTGGTCCCATCGGTGGTCAAAGGCCACCCGCGATCCATCAGGGGCGGCGGCCCCAGACGGGTCCACGATGGAAGGTTTCGTAGGTCGCTCCTGCAACCACTCGTCGAGATCTCGCACGATGTGGAACAGGGCGGTTGGGATGTTGCTGTAGTACCCGGGCTCGTTGAGCTTCCGGATGGAGGCGACCTGTTCGCCGAGCAGGGTTGTCAGGATGATCGAGCGGGTGCCGGTGAACGAGTTCTTGTGGTCGCGCAGATACTTCATCAGGCGGATGACCTTGCGCAAGTTGCCGCCGGCCACCCCGTCTTTGTCATGCATCCAGGCAGTGAACCCTTCGGGGTTGGTGTCCTCCCAGTCATCCTCGTCTCGGTTGACGATGACCTGTCGCCCGTTGCTAAGCGTGAGATAGGGGACGATATCGACGTGCATGGAGTTGGCGTAGGTCAGTTGCACGCATCGGCACTTACGGGTGTGCGGCATGTTCTTGTATGTGCTGTTGCGGTGGAGTGCGGCGTAGACCTGCTCGACGTACGTCTTCGGGCTGTCTGACCAATCTGGGTTTTCTTCCATCTGGAGCATGAAGTCGGCGTCAAACTCGTTGTTCCCTACCGGGTTGATGATGGTCCGGTGGGCCCATGAGCCCTGCGGGAGCTTGTCCTGGACGAGCGAGCCAATCTCTTCGTCCTTGCGGAGTGCCTGATAGATCGCCTCGACTCGCTCAGAGAGCACGTCAAGCTTCGGCTGACTCAAGTTCACGGTGTCCTTTAGGAGGACATCGAAGTGGTCAGTGTGCTGCATGGGGGTCCTCCAAGGGGGTGGAACTAGCACTGGGGTTCTTCACGCCGGCCAGGGGGTGGTAGGGGACGGCGCGGTGGTCGGCGAAACGGTTGGCGAAGATAGGGCTAAGGTGCCGGCTGGTTGCAGCGGCCAGCCCTGAGAGGTCCTTCGGAGCGGCTGCGTCCAGGGAGTAGAGATCTCCGGAAACCTGAGCGTCGAAGCGGCTGTAGTGATCCTTGCCGATGAGATGCTCGGCGAGGCCCTGGTTTCCCCGGCTGCTGGCGGTAAGGATGAGCGGAGCGATGGGCGTCGCCCAGTTCAAGAAACCTCCGGAATCCAGCCGCTTCGGGTGGTCCGTGCGCTGGTCGATGGTTCCCACATTGAGGACACGGATGTCCTCAAGGGCTACGTCGAGCATGCTGACCGCCTCGGCCACGGCCACGATCGAGGGATTATTCGCCCAGATGCCCCCGTCGATCAGACGTTGTCCGTCCACGCTAGCGGCGGGGAAATATATAGGGGCCGCTGAGGTCGCCATTGCGACATCAACCATGGGGATGCGCCAATCCCGCACGAGACGGGGATGGTGAGGTGTCTTGAAGATGTGGACGCCGCTGGTCTGCACATCCCAGGATGGGATGACAAGGCGCTTCGTACTGTCCCCGAGCAACCGATCGCCCAGTACGTCCATGAGGGCCGAGCGCAGGGCTGCATCGTCGTAGATCGGGGCACTGAGCTGCCGAGGGCGTCGCCACCATCGGCGTCGTGAGGCAGGAAAGACGGCCTCGACAAGTTCGGTGTAGTGCTCCACGATCTCAGCCGGTCGCAGTCCCGCGCCCAAGGCAAGGGCTACGATTCCGCCCGCTGAGGTGCCCGTGATGAGGTCGAAGGACTCGTGGATGTTGGCCTGAAGATCCTCCTCCAAGCGCGCCAGGACATGTGCGGTGAACAGAGCCTTCGCACCGCCTCCGTCGAGGGCGAGTATCTGAAAGCGAGAAGGTGTCGTTTCGCCGATCTCTGATGCGCCCAGCAGGGAGTTCACAGGCATCCAGCCTCTTCAACCAGGAAAACTCCGGGGTCGCGCTTCGTAAGACGTGGGCCGGTCCGGAACAGGGATTCGCGAATGGCAAGCATGTACTTAAGATACTTGGCCGATCCGACGCCCTTCCGCGACGAGGGCCGGCCTGCTGTGTCAGTGGCATGCGTGGGAACCGTCCTGTCTCCCGGCCTGTTCGTGCTGCAACGAGTTATTTGTATAGTCCACATACGCGGGCGGAATTTTCCCCGCCAATCCCCGCATCATCATCCGCCGTCCGTCGGCCTGTTGGTGCGCAACGTAAGGGTTGCGCGACGTCTTAGTTGCCAGACTTGAGCCGGCGCGAGGAAGTGCGCGCTCTGCTTCCTGCTCTGGTGCTTGACCTTGCCGTCATGTCAGGGAATCCTGACAGTGTCAGGGTTTCATGACACCGGAGGTGGACGTGCTCGAGCACGATGGACAGCAGGGCGTGGCGGCCCCGCACGCGGCGTGGCAGCTGGGGGCCGCCCTGGCTGATCACTCCGTGCCAGTGGACGACCGCGACGGAGTGGCTGTAGCCCAGTTCCTGCGCATGGCCGCCGAGGCGTGGGCCGCCGCGAAGACTGAGGAGAGCACCGACCGCGCCTTGGAGCGAGTGAGGTTCCTGCGCCTGCTCGAGCGCGGGGCCGGCGTGGCGCTGCGCGATGCCGTGGAGGACGCCCGGGGGAGCGGGGCCTCTTGGGCCGGGGTCGGCTGGGCGTTGAACACCTCCCGGCAGAGTGCCTACGAGCGTTTCACCGACTGACACCGCATCCGGTGCGGGTTCGCCGGCGGGTGAGACCGAGTCTTATCAGCTTTCGGCGCGTTGGCGCGTCTCGCAGGTCATGAGTTATGAGGCGTCTTGGTTGCGAGACAGGTCCACCTTGGTGAAGCTGTAGCCCACATTGCGCACGGTGGTGATCAGGTGCTCGTGGTCGGCGCCCAGCTTGGCGCGCAGGCGCCGCACGTGCACGTCCACGGTGCGGGTGCCGCCGTAGTAGTCGTAGCCCCAGACCTCGCTGAGCAGCTGGGCGCGGGTGAAGACCTGCCCGATGTGCTGGGCGAGGAACTTCAGCAGCTCGAACTCCTTGTAGGTCAGGTTCAGCGGCACGCCGTTGAGGTGGGCAGAGTAGGCGTGCTCGTCGATGATCACGGAGCCGGCGCGGATGCGGGTGTCGTCCTCGACGACCTCGGCGGTGCGGGAGGAGGCCAGGCGCAGCCGGGCCTGAACCTCGGCGGGGCCAGCGGTGTTCAGCACGACGTCGTCGACCATCCAGTTCGCGGCCACCGCGGCCATCCCGCCCTCGGTGAGGACCATCAGTAGCGGGGCGGTCAGGCCCGTGGTGGTGAGCAGCTGGGCGAGGTTGCGGGCGGTGATCAGGTCGGTGCGCCCGTCGAGCATCACGACGTCGGGATCGCGGTCCTCGAGGCTGCCGGAGGCGGTGCGGGTCGGGGTGAGCGTGACCTTGTGGTTGAGCACCTCCAGGGCCGGCAGCACCGATGCTGGGGGACCGTCCGTGTCGGTCAGCATCAGGATCTGGACCACTCGTGTGTCTCCACTCTGGCGTACGGCCTGAGCTGTCAGTGTAAAGACCCTCGCCATAGCAGCTGCGGCGTTCAGACGGTGTTTGTCGGCACACGTACGTCAGGGAATCCATGGGTTACTAGATGCTTAGGTGGCGAGACCACCGGGGAAGCCATGCTTGGAGTGCGTGGTGAGGGCTGTGTCGCGATGCCGCTGAGGCTGCGCGAGGTCCTGGGGCAGGAGCCGCCGGAGATTCGTCGGGCTGGTGTTGCGGTTAGTCGGTGAGGAGTTCCTCGGCGGCGTGGTCGAGCAGTTGACGATCGAGGCGGGGTAGGTGCAGGGCCTGATGGACGTAGGCGTCGACTTCCAGTTGGCGGGCGTTGCCGCCCAGGCTGAAGTAGTGCCACCACAGCTGGGTTACCGAGATCCCGGCCCCCACAAGGGTGTGGTGCAGCAGGCGGGCTTGCTGGGCGGCGAGGGCGTCGAGCATGGGGGCTCCTTCAGTGTCGGGGTCCGGCAGGGAGCCTGCGTGGTGAAGAGGGGCGGCGGGCTGCTTCACCACCCCTGTGGCACCAGTAGATAGCCCCGCACGCGAGCAGGTGCACACCAGGTGCGCTTAGTGGATCGTCCTGACGCGCGGTGTATCCGGTCGGCCCTCTGGTGCGGCACGGTGCGGTCGGAGTCGCGGCTTGCACGAGGCCGGTCAGGCGGACTGGCCGGTAGTGTCAGGGGCGCACTGGGGTGTGGGCTAACATCACCGGCGCAGCAGAGGCCCCGGCGTGATGCTGGGGCCTCTGCCTCAAGGCACACCGGGGGAACCGGGCCTCCTTGTCGGGGGCGACGTGGCGGCTTGGTGCCGGCGCTGGATCAGCCGCGCAGGCCCGAGGTCTCGTCCTGGAGATCGTCGAGCACCCATTCCGCGAGCTGTCCGGCCGGAATCACGACGGCGCTGTCACGGATGTGCTGGGCATCCTGAGGCGAAAGAGAGCTCTCGATGGCCTCGGCCTCGTAGACGGCCAGGGCTGCTGCGTAGCCGGCGGCCAGCGGCTGCCTCCAGGCCTGATGGCTGGTGTAACAGCAATGACCGGAGTCTGCGCTGCGCGCGTCCAGCCATCGTGCCGGCTGCCGGGAATCGGCAGTGACCGCAATCAGGTGTTGGTGCAGGACCCAGGTGACGTCGGCCCAGCGACCGGCCGGGGTGTCGACCATGGGGTAATAGGTGGCGATCCACTGGGTGGGGGAGTGGGGTTGGAGTTCGATGGCCAGGGCCCCGGTGGTGGAGGTGTTCATGCTTCTTTCCGGTGCATCGTTGCAGGGTGGGACCGCGGTGAGGGTCGGGGGCGGGACCACACCGGGCAGCTCGGGGGAGCCCAAGCCAGTCATCCACCCTAGGGCAAGTTGATAACTCCGAAAGCAAGCTGACCAGTGGGACGGCGGAGTGTCTTCGAAGCCAAGGGATGCGAGACGTCTCGTCAGGCAGGGTTTGATCGAGTCCTTCCGGCGAGGGTGAGCAGGGTGGTCGCTCTTGCCCGTGCTGCCCCGGAGGTGGGCCGGCGGGACTTCTACAGACCCTCGGCGATGGCGCGCAGGGCGTCCAGGTGGCCGGTGTAGACGGTGCGCCCGGCAGGGGTGAGCGACAGCCAGGTGCGGGGGCGTTTGCCGACATAGCCCTTCCGGATCTTCACGTAGCCGGCGGCCTCGAGCTGGGTGGCCTGTTTGGAGAGCACCGAGTCCGAGACCTCCACGGTGTCCCGGACGCGGGCGAACTCGGCCTCGTCGACCTGGGCCAGGGCCGCGACGATGCTCAAGCGCACCGGGGCGTGGATGAGCTCGTCCAACCGGTGCCGGGCGTGCTGTCCTTCGGCGGTGCTCACTTGGACCCCCAGCGGATCACGGCCGCGGCGACCACGGCGGGAACCGCGGCGGCGGTCGCCCCGGCGGCGACCATGGGCCAGGTATTGGGTGCGGTCTGGGCGGAGAGGTTCAACCACGGCAGCACCACGGTCAGCGTCAGCACGAAGGAGGCCACGATCCCGCCCCGCGACCACACCTTGGCCCGGCGCGGCACGGTGCGCGCCACCTGCTCGATCCACCACACCGTCACCAACCAGGCGGCCGCGAACACCGCGGTGCCCACGGTGTGACTCACCCAGTCGGCCAAGATGTTCTGCGCAGCCATGTACAGGGCCGAGGCCACCCCGAACACCGCCGTTGCCCCGGCATGCACCGCACGGTCACGGGAGGTGTCGAGGGTGCGCGCCTGGATGGTGGCCAGCTGTCCGCGGGCTTGTTCGGGGGTGAGGTGATGGCTCATGGGGTCCTCCTGGAGAAGATTCGGTGATGACATCATCAAAGCAAGTACTTGTCGATATAGCAAGTACTTGCTCTGAGTCAGGTGCGGCCAGTCGAATCGTCGCGTCGCTCAAGCCATGGGATGCGAGACGTCTCGTCCAGAAAATTTGCGCCCGCATGTTTCCGCGGCTAAGCGTGTCTCGCATCTATGTGCTTTATCCGTGCCCCTAGAATCTGATACTCAACGTCAGTTGCGAGACAGATGAGGTGGACATGGGGAAGCTGATCGGGTACGCACGTGTGTCGACGCGACAACAGGACGCAGACCGCCAAGTGTCTGACCTCCTGGCTGCCGGCGTGCGGCGCGATGACATCTATGTCGACAGTGGAGTGTCTGGAGGCCGCGCGTCGCGTCCACAGTTCGACCGTGCCGTGGCTGCGCTCGAGGAGGGCGACACATTGGTCATCACCACGCTGGACCGGCTGGGACGCTCGACGCAGAACATGTTGGCCTTCGCCGAAGCACTGCGGGGCAGGGATGCGGGGCTGAGGGTGCTCAACCTCGGTGGGGGAGACGTGGACACCGCCACCCCGATGGGGTCAATGGTCTTCACCGTCATGGCCGCGCTGGCGCAGATGGAGTTGGAGATCAAACGGGAGCGGATCACCGACTCCGTGGCCAAGCGCCGGGCCGCCGGCAAGGACCTCGGCGGACGCCGTCAGACCTTCACAGACTCCCAGATCCGCAACGCCCTCCGGCTCATCGATGGTGGGGAGCCGGCCACCCAGGTCGCCCGCGACCTCGGCATGTCCCGGGCCACCCTCTACCGGCGGATCCGGGAGCTGCCGCAAGCGACCACTATCTGAGGTCGTCCTGGCCCATTGAAGCCATGATGCATATGTCGTCCCCTCAGCAGGCATATCACCGGGCGGGTCAAACGGGCATCAGTAGTCAGCGGACCCCTGGGGCTCCCCAGGGAGCATGTCAGCGCCCAGCTGCGGTCCCCCTATCGTGCGTTACCCAGCCGCGCTTGAAGCGTGTGGCTTTTGGCGATGAGTGGCGGCGTCCTGGCGAAAAAAAACTGGTGGACGAGGGCTTCATCCCCGTGGGTTTTGGGCGTGGTGGACAGCGGCGCGTGAATGTTAGTGCGAGGACACCGTGGGCAGTCGTGTTGTTGCCCGTGTGAGGGAAGAGCTGGACTTCGTTGGCTAGGCCGCGTCCGCGTGCTGGTGGACAGAGGCCGGTCCCGGTGTAGGAACGTCAGTCGGTGCGGATCAGGCACCACGCCCGGGTGAAGTCGCGGGCTTCCAGGTCGGTGGCGCGCATCCAGACCTCGAGGCTGCCGGCGTCACCGAACCAGCCTTCCAGGGCGGTCCAGCTCTCCAGATCCACGATCAGGCGGTGCTCGTCACCGGGCTCGGTCAGGGGCAGCAGGGTCGCCAGCAGGGCTCGGGCGTTGATCTCTCCGTGCTGACTGTGTCCGTAGATGTGGCTGACCGGGGTGGGGTACCCGTCGGCGGATCCTGTGCGATGGGCCAGCCAGGCCCGCTGGAGTGACTCCTCCAGGGCATCGGCGGTCTCGAATGCGGTCACCGGACCGCCTGCCGCATCCGCCGCCGGAGGCAGCGTGAACCCTGGCAGAGCTATGACAGGTTGGCATGCCGGGGCTGGAACCTCGACGTCGGCGGGGGGCTCCACCAGACTGGTGCGGTCGGGGTGGGGAACCCACCGCACCAGCCAAGCGCCGCCGGCTGCGTCCTCGAGCTGGTCACCAAAGCTGGTCAGGTCGTAAAAAACCTCCAAGATTCCTTCGGCCGGCAGGCCTTCCCGCAAACCGGGCCACACGGCCTTGCCCTGGGCGTCAACGACCCCGTCGAGGTCGGACAGGTCCAGAGTGAGGACGTGGGCCAGAGCCGTACCGTCGGCCCGCCGGGGCCAGTCATCCAGGGGCGCGGCCGCAGGCCCGCCCAGCCAGCTGATCCAGCCCCCGGTGGTCCACAGCTCACGTAGCTCCTCGTCGCCGGGCTCGAAAGACTGGTCGGTGAGCACCGGCGACCAGGCCACCGCCTCCAGCAGCTGTCCCGCATCCGGTGGGCCGGACTGCAACCATGCCTGGATCTGACCCCAGGGACCGTGCAGGGGTGCTTCCACGGTGAGCTTCTTGGCCATCACGTCCTCGTTCGAAGTGTTCGGTGATCTTATCGGCGGTTGATCTAGGGAGAGGACCGCGGCTCACCTCCCGGACCACCCGGTGATGCGGAGAACCTCGGCTAACGCTCCCAGTCGAGGGCTTCAAGTATCCGCGCCCCGACGTCGGGGGCGAGGGTCTCGCCGTAGGTGGAGGTGACGTGGTCGAGGTCCATGTAGACCTGGATGTTGCCGATCACCCCGGGGCAGGTGGTGTCGGTGCACAGCCGGTCGGTGAGGTCGATGGCGTGCAGGTCCTCGTGCCGGGCGGCGACGTCCTCCAGGGGGTTGATGGGGAGCAGCGACTTGGAGCGGGCCGGGTTGCAGCGGTCGTGGTCGGGGCCGTAGGTCTCCACGCAGGCGAACATGCTGAAGGGGAAGCGCGGGTTGTCGCGGAAGGCGAGGACCGGGATCCCGGCGTCCAGGAAGGGGGTGACCCCGTCCTCGTAGCCGTCGACGAGCTTCTCATGCGGGGCCTCGGCCAGGGACAGGGTGCCGATGGTGACGATGGCGTCGGGGTCGGCCTCGAGAGCCGCCTGGCGGGTGGCGGCGTTGAACTCGTTGCACTCCTCGTCGCGGTTGCCGGACTCGGAGGTGTACCGGCAGGCCATGCGCAGGTAGGAGAACACCCGCCAGTCGTTGGCGTCGGCGACCCGGTGGATCGGGGTGAGCAGCTGCTGGGCGTGGGAGTCCCCGATCACCACCAGGGTTCGTTCGGGGGTGGCGCCGTCGTCGGGTTCGATGACCCAGCAGTTGCCGAGGTCGCCGATGCCGGCGGGGACCTCCCCGGGTGCACAGCGTGCGCCGGTGTCGCCCCATTCGTGCTCGCGTTCGGCGTCGGTGGGGATGATCGGCACGTCCGGGACGTCGGTCACCTCTCCGCGCAGCACCGCGGCCCCGGGGTAGTTCTCCGCGGTGCGTTCCACTCCGGCGGTGGGATCGCGCAGGACGGTGTACTTGTGGGCTCCGGTCAGCGGGAGGGCCACGAGCATTCCGGTGGCGATCAGTCGGATCCCGTGCCCGGCTCGGATCCCGGGCAGGGCGCGCCAGCCGGCCAGCAGCAGGGCGGTGGCCCGGGTCAACAGCACGGAAGCGGCGATGATGCCAAGCCCGTGCAGCACCGGGACCGTGTCGCGGGCAGTGAGCAGCAGGTAGAGGATCAGCAGCGGCCAGTGCCACAGGTAGATCCCGTAGGCGCGGTCCCCGAACCACTGCAGCGGGCGAGCCGCCAGGAGCCGGGTGACGCCGGCCCGGGAGTCCGGGGCCAGCGCCCCGCCGAGCAGGATCGCGGTCGCCCCGAGTGTGGGGGCCAGGGCGATGGTGCCGGGAAAGCGGATGTCGGCACTGATGAGGAACGGGGTGGCCACGATCGCGGTCAGCCCCACCCAGCCCAGCATCACCCCGGTCACCCGGGCCAGGGTGGTCCAGTGCGGGGGAGTCGTCCTCGAGGTGCCGGTGGTGGCGAGCACCAGGGCGGCCATCGAGCCGAGGGCGAACTCCCACAGGCGGGTGAGGGTGCTGAAGTAGGCGGCCTCCGGGGCGGTGGCGGTGGCGATCACCGACCAGGCCAGCGAGCCGGCGAACACGGCGGCGAACACACCCCAGGCCACCGGGCGGAACCGGATTCCCGTCCACCGGGCGGCGGCGGCGGTCCCGGCCAGCAGCAGCGGCCAGGCCAGGAAGACCTGGCCCTGGATCGACAGCGACCACATGTGCTGCAGCGGGGTGGTGGCCGCGGTGTTGCCGGCGTAGTAGTCCACGGCCTGGGCGGCCAGCACCCAGTTCACGACGTAGAACAGCGAGCCCCAGGCCTGGGTGAGCAGCTCCGCCCACCGGCTGGGCGGGAACCAGAGGAACACCGCGGCGAGCACGGCCAGCAGCATCACCGCCACCGGCCACAGCAACCGGGCGAAGGTCCGCACCCAGTAGGCCCGCACCGCCAGGGACCGGCCGGTCTCGATCCGACGGACGAAGGAACCGGTCAGCAGGAACGCGGAGAGCACGAAGAAGACGTCCACCCCGCCGGAGACCTTCTCGGTCCACACGTGGAAGGCCACCACCAGCAGCACCGCCACCCCGCGCAGACCCTGCAGGTCCGGGCGGTGCCGGGTCCGGGGGGCGGGAACGGCCGGTGTCGTGGTGGCGGTCGGTGTCGGGTGCGTCATGAGAGACGGTGCCTGTCCGGGTCGGTGGCGGGTGGAGAGCTGCCGAACCGGTGCCGGGCCACCCCTCAGAAAGGGCCCGGCACCGGTTCCGGTGCTGCTAGTGCCCGCCGTTGTTGAGCCTGCCGCCCAGGCGTACCCGCATCCGGCGGCTGGCCTGGTTCAGGCCGACGATCTCCACGTCCTTGCCGTAGTGGGCGTACTTGTCCGTCACCGAGTCCAGGGCCGCCACCGTGGAGGCGTCCCAGAGGTGGGAGTCGTAGAAGTCGATGACCACGTGCTTCGGGTCCCCGGCGTAGTCGAACATTGTGTAGAGGTCGTTGGAGGAGGCGAAGAACAGTTCCCCGCTGATGGTGTACTTGGCGATCTCCTCGCCGAAGTGGGTCTGCACGGTGCGTTCCACGGTGACCATGTGGGCGACGCGGCGGGCGAAGGCGATCATGGCGACCAGCACGCCGACGATCACGCCGATGGCGAGGTTGTGGGTCCACACGGTCACGACCACGGTGGAGAGCATGACCATGGTCTCCGACCGGGGCATCCGGGACAGGGTGGTGGGGCGGATGGAGTGCCAGTCGAAGGTGGCGTAGGAGACGAAGATCATCACGGCCACCAGCGCGGCCATCGGGATGATCGCCACGACCGGGCCCAGGGCCACGGCCAGCACGAGGACCAGCACGCCGGCGGCGAAGGTGGAGATCCTGGTGCGGGCCCCGGAGGCACGCACGTTGATCATGGTCTGGCCGATCATCGCGCACCCACCCATGCCGCCGAAGAAGCCGGTGATGATGTTCGCCCCGCCCTGGCCCCAGGACTCGCGGGTCTTGTTTGAGTGGGTGTCGGTGACGTCGTCGACGAGCTTGGCCGTCATCAGGGACTCGAGCAGTCCCACGATGGCCATGGTGAAGGCGTAGGGGGCCAGGATCTGGAACGTCTCCAGGGTCAGCGGCACGTTCGGGAGGAAGAAGGTGGGCAGCGCGTCGGGCAGCTCGCCCTTGTCGCCGACCGTGGGCACGATGATCGCGGCGAGGACGGCGATGAGAGTGACCACGACGATGGCCACCAGCGGGGGCGGAACCGCCTTGGTGAAGCGCGGCAGCACGAAGATGATCACCAGGCCCAGGGCGGTGAGCGGGTACACCAGCCAGGGCACCCCGATGAGTTCGGGGATCTGGGAGGTGAAGATCAGGATGGCCAGGGCGTTGACGAAGCCCACCATGACCGAGCGCGGGATGAAGCGCATCAACTTCGCGGCACCGACCAGCGCGAGGACCACCTGGAAAATGCCGGCCAGGATCACCGCGGCGATGAAGTAGTCGATGCCGTGGGAGGCCACCAGCGGGGCGATGACCAGCGCGGTGGCTGCGGTGGCCCCGGAGATCATGGCCGGACGCCCGCCCAGGAAGGAGATGGTCACGGCCATGATGGAGGCGGCGAACAGGCCCACCTGGGGGTCCACCCCGGCGATCAGGGAGAAGGCGATGGCCTCGGGGATCAGCGCCAAAGCCACCACCAGGCCGGCCAGGACCTCGGTCTTGAGCCGGCGCGGGGACCGCAGGGTGCCCAGCACGGACTGGCGCTGCTCGGGGGTCAGCTCGAGGTGGCCGGGGGCCTTCTGGTCCTCCTCGGCCGGACTCATGACTGGAAGGGATCCGGTGCGCGGTGGGCGTTCGTCGTGGGTGTCTGGCATAGAAAGGCTCCGATGCTGCGGTTCCGGGCGTACGGGCGCCCACGGTGAGGTCTGTGTGAGGCAAGAAGAAGAGGGCGCGCCGTCGCGCCGGGCAAGGGGCGGGACCGGGGTGCGATGGCCGGCCGGCCGCCCCGACCCCTCAACTCTACCCTAACGTGATGGTAGGGTTGTGGGGTCGGCGGTAGGAGGTGCCTCACATGGGCAGAAGGTCGTGCGCCACCATGCTGAAGATCGGGGAGCTGGCCGTGCGGGCCGGGGTGTCCTTGCGGACCCTGCGCCACTACGACACCATCGGGCTGCTGCCGCCCTCTGGGTGCTCCGAGGGCGGGTGCCGGCTCTACACCGAGGACGACTACCAACGGTTGCAGAGCATCCAGGGGATGAAGGCCCTGGGCTGGTCCCTGGAGCGGGTCACCGAGGTGCTGCACACCCTCACCGAGCTGGAAGCCCCGCTGACCCGGACCGGGCGCACAGCGTTGTTGCGGGATCTGTCGGCGCACACCTTTGAGGCCGATCAGCAACGGGGGAGACTGGCCGAAGGACTGCGTTGCGCCGATCGGCTCATCGAGGCCCTGCGGCAAGGACAGGCCCGGGCGACCGAGGTGGCGTGATTGCTACCGGGCGCCGCCAGGTCGGCACTGATCCCCGAGGAGGCAGTGATGGTTCCCTCGCCGACATTCCATGACCGCGTCCACGGGATGCTGACCGGTACCGCGGTCGGTGACGGGCTCGGTGCCCCGTTCGAGGGGCGGGAGGTGGTACCGGCCACGGCGTTGACCCGGTGGGCGTTCTCCTCCCAGGCGCTGCACCACACCGATGACACCGTGATGACCCTGGTGCTGGCCGAGCACCTCAGCCACCAGGGAGGCATCAACCAGGCGGTGCTGGCCTCGGACTTCGCCGTGGCCTGGCACCATGAACCGTTGCGCGGCTACGGGCCCGGGGCCGCCCAGGTGCTGGCCGCCGTCCTCGGCGGGACCGCCTGGCGTCAGGCGGCGGTGTCGGTGTTCCCCACCGGGTCCTGGGGCAACGGGGCGGCCATGCGGGCCGCCCCGGTCGCGGCCGTGAGCAGGACCGTGTTGGAAGCGGCCCATCTGGGGCGCCGGAGCGCGGAGATCACCCACGCCCACGAGCACGGCCTGCACGGGGCGGCCCTGCAGGCCGCCGCCGCCCACCTGGCCCTGCACAGCGACCTCTCCGTCGCTCTGGACGCTGCGGCCTTCCTGGACCAGCTCCACCCCGTGGTGCCGTCGCGGGCCTGGCACGAGAAGCTGCTGGAGATTCGTGCCCTGCTCGCCCGGCAGGCCGGTCCGGAGGAAGCGGCCGCCCTCCTGGGCCACGACGTCAGCGCCCTGGGATCGGTGCCGCTGGCCGTGTACGTCTTCCTGGCCCGGGCGGAATCCCCCGAGGCGGCCTTCCGCTTCGCGGTCAGCTGCGGCGGGGACACCGACACCATCGCGGCGATGACCGGGGCGCTGATCGGCGCCCGGCACGGCCACACCAGGCTGCCGGCCGCCTGGACCACCCGCCTGGAAGCCGCCCACCAGATTACGGCCACGGCCGCACGCCTGGTGTCCGCGTCGATCGACACCTAACTCCCCGGACCGGGGCCTTTGCTACGCGGCAACAATCCGGTGTTGTGCCCGAAACCCTTCCACGCGCACGCTGCAGCCCGGCCCGGAGGCGCTACATCCGGGATCGCCCGGACAATGCCGATCGAGCCGCCTTCAGTAAGTCACCGCGGGCTTTGCTCCCTGCATCACACGTGGGCCGGCTACCGGTGACATTGCCTGGAAATGACGGTCCATTGGCCGACACGGCTGCCGGTAGCCGGTTCGTCAGGCCATCGGGGCCGAGCCGCCCTCGCGCGACGGCGGCTCGACCTCAGGGGTATGTCAGCAGCAGCTGGGCTGCTTGGTGGTCTGCTCGCCGGCGTCCGCCGGGGCGGACCGGTCGTCAGTGGTGCAGCAGGTGCCGTCGCCGGCCACCGCGGACTGCTCAGGATCGGTCTGGCCTTCCAGATCCGGTCGGGCGTCGGCCTTGACGGTGTAGACCTCCCACGGCTCCTGGCCAGGGCCGGTGACCCAGACCTTGTCCTGGACGGCGTAGCAGCAGGTGGTCTCCTCCTCGGGTCGGGTGGCCAGCCCCGCGTCGGCCAGGCGGTGGGCGGCGGCGTTGACGACCTCGGTGGACTCGACCTCCACCCCGAGATGGTCCATCCGCGTTTCCTCCCCGGGCTCGCCCTCGAGCAGGACGAGCTTGAGCGGGGGCTCGGTGATGGCGAAGTTGGCGTAGCCGGGTCGGCGCTTGGCCGGGGTGGTGTTGAACAGCGTGGAGTAGAACGTGATGGAGGCCTCGAGGTCGGCAACGCGCAGGGCGAGCTGGACTCTGGACATGGCTGTTTCCTTTCCTGAACAGACGGCCGATCATCGGATATAGATCACCGTCGATGTCTTAACGTTGCCATCGACATCGGCGGCGGTCAATATAGATTTATGTCTATTTCTGGTGACGATTCCTCGGTGGCACCGACCGCCGTGGCCTGCTGCGCTCCGCTGTCGCGGGAGCCGTTGGGGCGGGAGCGGGCGGAGCGGATCGCTCCGTTGCTGAAGGCTTTGGCTGATCCGGTGCGGCTGCAGCTGCTGTCGATGGTGCTCTCCCACCCGGGTGGGGAGGCGTGCGTGTGCGATCTGCTGCCGGGGTTCGAGCTGTCTCAGCCCACGATCAGCCACCATCTCAAGGTGCTGCACGAGGCGGGGTTGCTGGAGCGGGACAAGCGCGGGGTGTGGGTGTACTACCGCACCCGTCCGGAGGCGCTGGAGGCTCTGGTGACCCTGTTCGCCCCCGAGGCCGCCACCGCATGAGGAGCACCCCCGCGCCCCTGGACGGGGTGGCGATGCCGGTGGGCGAACACATGCTGCCGGGCGGCGCCGCGGGGTCGGTCGCCGTGGTCGGGCTGGAGGAGTCCCACTGGCCGGGCGTCCAGGGAATCTACGCCGCCGGGATCGCCACCGGCCAGGCCACGTTCGAGTCCCGGCCACCGAGTTGGGAGACCTTCGCGGCGGGCCGGCCGGCGCACCTGCGCCAGGTGGCCGTGGATGAGCATGGTGCTGTGCTGGGTTGGGTCGCAGCCTCCCCGGTCTCGGCCCGCCAGGTCTACGCCGGGGTGGTGGAGGAGTCCGTTTACGTCCATCCGGAGGCGGCTGGGCGCGGGGTGGGGCGGCTCCTGCTGGAGAGCCTGATCGCCGCGGCGGAGGCCGCGGGGGTGTGGACGATCGAGGCGAAGATCTGCCCGGAGAACACCGCCAGCCTGGCCCTGCATCAGAAGCTCGGTTTCGAGCCGGTGGGGGTGCGCCGGCGGCTGGGACGCATGAGCCACGGACCCCAGGCGGGGCGGTGGCGCGATGTGGTCCTGCTTGAGCGGCGCAGCGACACTGTCGGCACCTGAAACTGCCCCCGTCGCTTGATGGGCATGCCGGGGGTCAGTGGGCGGGCACCGGCGTCGGGGTTCTCAGCTGCCGTTTCAGGGCGGCGGCGGTGGCCTTGGCGGTGGGGCCGACTCCGATGAGGGTGGCCGAGCCGGGCCCGGTCCAGTCTCCGTAGCCCACTAGGTACAGCCCCGGAACCTGCATCGAGGCGGTCCCGTCGGTGCGGATCGTGCCATCGGCTTCCCGTACCTGCAGGGGCCGCAGGTGGCGTAGGGAGGGGCGGAAGCCGGTGCACCAGATCACCGCATCCACCTCCTGCTCCCGCCCGTCGGCCCAGGCGATCCCGGTGGGGGTGAAGCGGTCGAACATCGGGGTGGGCCGCAGCAGTCCGGCGTCGCGGGCGCGCTGGACCGGGGGTACGACGACGATGTTGCCCAGGGCGGCGACCCCGCCGGGGTCCGGCTGCCCGGCGGCCAGGGCCTGGGATCGCTCGGTGGCCACGCGGAAGAGCTCCTGGCCGTCGACCTCATCGGGTAGGTACTGCGGGGCCCCGTTCAGGCACCAGGTGACCTGGCTGGTTTCGGTGAGGTCGGCGGCGATCTGGGCGGCGGAGTTCGCCCCGCCCACCACTACCACTCGCTTTCCCGCATACGGTGCCGGGCCACCGTAGTGGGCGCTGTGCACCTGGGTCCCGGTGAATGTTCGTTGGCCGGGGACGGTGGGCCAGAAGGGCTGGGACCAGGTCCCGGTCGCACTGACCACCGCCCGGGCGGACCAGGTGCCGGCGGTGGTTTCCAGGCGGAAGCCCTCCCCGTCTCGGTGCACGGCGGTCACGTGCACCGGCCGGCGGACGGGCAGGTCGTAGCGGGTCTCGTAGTCGGTGAGGTAGTCGATGATATGGGCCGCGTCCGGGTTCTGCGCCCCGGTGGGCGGCATGAGCCGGCCGGGCAGGGAAGAGAAAGAGGAAGGGGAGAACAGCCGTAGGGAGTCCCAAGTGTGCCGCCAGGCGCCACCGGGGGTGTGCTGGTCATCGAGGATCACGAAGGACAGGTCCGTGCGGCGGCGCAGATACCAGCCCACGGCCAAACCGGCTTGGCCGGCGCCGATGATCGCCACGTCCACCTGGTGTCCCATGATGCTCAGCCTCCCATTGGTTTCGCTCTCCACCTGGGTCCGGCCCCGCCCCGTGCGGGGCGGGGCCGGACTTGAGGGTGTGGTCAGTTGCGGATCTGATCCCACAGGGCCTGGACCCGGGCGTCGATGGCCTCGACGATGACCCGCACCCCTTCCAGGTTTTCCTCGGAGGGGTCGGCGATGCCCCAGTCCAGGTAGCGCTTACCTGGATACACCGGGCAGGCGTCCCCGCAGCCCATCGTGATGACGTAGTCCGCGGCGCGCACCACGTCGTCGGTCAGCGGCTTGGGGAAGGCCCCGGACAGGTCGATCCCCCGCTCGGCCAGGGCTTCGACCACCAGCGGGTGCACCTCGGCCCCCGGCAGGGACCCGGCGGAGCGGACCTCCACGCCGTCTCCGGCGTGGTGGGACAGCAGGGCCGCGGCGATCTGGGAGCGGCCGATGTTGTGCACGCACACGAACAGCACCTGTGCCACCGGCTTGTCGATCTTGCCCTGGGACTGGGCCAGGGCCCGGAGCCGGTCATCGGCGAAGTGCCCGGCGGTGGTTGCCAGGTAGGTGCGGATGCGCGCGGTGCGCGAGAGCGTGGTGTAGGACTCGAAGACGTAGCGCTCGACCGTCTCCGGGGAGAAGATCCCCGCGTAGCGTTCGGCCAAGTGGGCGGCGGTGCGCTGCAGGACGTGGGTGTCGAGTTCGGAGGTGGAGGTGGACTCGGTCATGGCGACTCCTGGTGTCGTGAAGTGATGGTCAGCAGCAGGACGAGCGGACGGAGACCGGGGCGGCCCCGATGGTGACCGGCTGCGGGGCCGAGCAGCAGGCATCGGCCGGATCCTCAGCCACGGCCGGGGCGCAGCAGCTCTGATGCTCGGTGCTGTTGTCTGCAGGCCTCGGGGCGGGCAGGTCGCAGGACCCTCCCAGGTCGGTGGAGCACACCCCGGTCTCCGGCAGCGCCAGGCGCACGTCGTCGGCCGCGGCGCGGTCTCCGGCCAGGGCGGCGGCGATGGAGCGGACCTGCTCGTAGCCGGTGGCCATCAGGAAGGTCGGGGCGCGCCCGTAGGACTTCATGCCCACGATGTAGAAGCCGGCTTCCGGGTGGGCCAGCAGCTTCTCCCCGTGCGGGGTGACGGAGCCGCAGGAGTGGAACTCCGGGTCGATCAACGGGCCCAGCCGGCGCGCGGCGTCCACGGCCGGATCCAGCTCCAGGCGCAGCTCGGTGAGCATCGCGAGGTCGGGGCGGAAGCCGGTGGCCGGCACCAGCAGATCCACGCTGAGTTCTTCGTCCCCGGTGGGGGTGGTGGCCCGGACGGTCAACCCCTCAGCGGTCGAGGTGAAGCCGGTGATAATGAAGGAGGTGTGCACCTCGATCACCCCGGATTCCACAAGATGGCGCAGCCGGGTGCCCAGCGCGCCCCGGGCGGCCAGTTCGTCGCGGTCCTCCCCGCCGTAGACGCCGGTGACATCAGCGGAGCGCACGGCCCAGGAAATCCGGGTGCCCGGCTCGGTCTCGGCCAGGGCACCGAGCTCGAGCAGGGTGTTGGCCGCAGAATGCCCGGCCCCGACCACCAGCACGTGGCGGCCGGCGAAACGAGCCCGGTCGCGGCCGGTGACATCGGGCAGCGGGGCGGTGATCCGCCCGGCAGTCACGGCCTCGGCCTCACCCGGGGCCAGCAGCCCGGCCTGACCCAGCGGGTTGGGCGTGGCCCAGGTCCCGAAGGCATCGATCACCGCCGACGCCCGGATGTCCTCGCACGTCCCGTCGGGGTGCTGGGCACGCACCAGGAAGGGGGTGGACTCCCGGTTGCCGGTGCGGGTCTTGTCCATCCCCGCCCGGCTCACGGCCACCACACGGGCACCGGTGCGGACCCGTCCTGACAGGGCGGTTGCGAGGGGCTGCAGGTACTGCTCCACCAGCTCCGCCCCGGTGGGCAGGACCTCGGGGTCGGGTTCGGTCCACCCCTGGGTCTCCAGCAGCCGGGCGGCGGCGGCGTCGGTGTTGTAGCGCCACGGAGAGAACAGGCGGGTGTGGCCCCACTCCCGGATGGCGGCGCCGATCGACTCGCCGGCTTCCAGGACCAGCGGGGTGAGGCCGCGCTCGAGCAGGTGCGCGGCGGCGGCCAGACCCACCGGCCCGGCCCCGATCACGATCACCGGCAGAACAGCAGTGTCGGCGGTGGTGGTGGTCTCAGGCATGGGTGGTCTCCTCGACAAGGGCGGTGGCGATGGACTCGGCATCTTCCAGGGCGGCCAGGTAGCGTTCGGCGTCCAGGGCGGCGGCGCACCCGGTGCCGGCGGCGGTGATGGCCTGGCGGTAGCGGTGATCCACCGCGTCCCCGCAGGCGAAGACCCCGGGCAGATTGGTGACGGTGGTGGGCGAGTCCACCGTGATGTAGCCCTCCTCGTCCAGCTCCAGCTGACCCGCCACCAGGTCGGTGCGCGGGGTGTGGCCGATGGCCACGAACACCCCGGTGGCGGCCAGTTCCCGGGTGGCCCCGGTGGTGGTGTCGCTCAGGGTCACCCCGGTGACCTTGTCGGTGGCGTGGATGGCGGTGACCGCGCTGTGGTAGGCGAAGTGGATCTTCTCGTTGTCTTTGGCCCGTTGCGCCATGATCCGCGAGGCGCGCAGGGCGTCGCGGCGCACGACCACGGTCACCGTGGCGGCGAAGCGGGTGAGGAACAGGGCTTCCTCCATGGCCGAGTCTCCGCCGCCGACCACGACGATGTGCTGGTCCCGGAAGAAGAACCCGTCGCAGGTCGCGCACCAGGACACCCCGTGCCCGGACAGGCGCTTCTCCTCGTCCAGGCCGAGTTCCTTGTAGGCGGAGCCGGTGGCCACGATCACCGCCGGGGCCCGGTACGTCTTGCCCTCTAGGGTGGTGACCTCTTTGAGGTGACCCTTGAGTTGCACGGTGGCGGCGTCGTCGTAGTCGATGAGTGCTCCGAAGCGTTCGGCCTGCTCGCTCAGGCCCGCCATGAGTTCTGGGCCCTGGATCCCGCCGGGGAAGCCGGGGAAGTTCTCCACCTCGGTGGTGTTCATCAGCGCACCCCCGTGGGTGACGGACCCGGCGATCACCCGCGGGGCCAACCCGGCCCGGGCGGCGTAGATCGCGGCGGTGTACCCGGCCGGGCCGGAGCCGAGGATGATCAGCTGGTCCGTCGCAGCAACGGTGGCGGGGCCGGTGGTGGTGTTCGTGGTCATGACCGTGGCCGCCCTGACGTGGTGGCGGTGGTGTCGTCGGCGGGCAGCAGCTCGGAGATCAGTGCCTGGATCCGGGCCTTGATGTCGTCGCGGATGGGCCGGACGGACTCCACGCCCTTGCCGGCCGGGTCCTCCAGCGCCCAGTCCTCGTAGCGTTTGCCCGGGTAGAACGGGCAGGCGTCCCCGCAGCCCATGGTGATCACCACGTCGGAGTCCTGCACCGCCTCGTCGGTGAGGACCTTGGGGGTCTGGGCGCTCATGTCGATGCCCTCCTCGGCCATGGCCTCCACGGCGGCCGGGTTCACCGCATCGGCCGGGGCGGAGCCGGCCGAACGCACCTCGATGCGCCCGCCGGAGAGGTGGGTGAGGTAGGCGGCGGCCATCTGGGAACGCCCGGCGTTGTGCACGCACACGAACAGGACGGAGGGCTTGTCCGTGGTCTCGGCGGGGGTCGCGGAAGTGGGCTCAGCAGTCATGGGGATCATCCGTTCTGTCGCAACGAAGAGAGGGGGAAGGGGAGGGGCAGGGGACAGGAGACTCAGGCGGGGTTGCCGTCGGTGAGCTCGGTGAGCAGCTGCTGCACCCGGGTGTCGATGTCGTCGCGGACCAGGCGCATCCGCTCGGCACCCTCGATCCCGCGGGTGGAGGGCTCGTCGGTGTGCCAGGTCTCGATGGTGCCGGTCATGCCCTCGACGGGCTCGACGCGCGCCTCATCGCCCAGCACCACGACCCGGTCCACGGATCGCAGCAGCTCGGGATCGATGGGCTTCGGTGTTCCGGAGGACATGTCGGCGCCGACCTCGGCGACGACCTCGGCGGACAGCGCATTGATCTTGTTGCCGGGTTTGGTGCCGGCGGAGTGGACCTCCACGGCACCTGCGGCGCGCTCTTCCATGAGGGCGGCGGCCATCTGGGACTTGCCGCCGTTCTTGGCGCAGACGAACAGGACGGAGGGTTTGGTGGTCTCGGTGCTCATCGGGTACTCCTCGGACGTCATGGGGTCAGCGGGTGGGGACGGTGGCATCACCGGGGAAGAGCTTCCGCCCGGCCCACAAGGACACGTAGACCAGCGCCACCAGGACGGGGACCTCGATGAGCGGGCCGACCACCCCGGCCAGGGCCTGTCCGGAGGTGACCCCGAAGGTGCCGATGGCCACGGCGATGGCGAGCTCGAAATTGTTGCCGGCGGCGGTGAAGGCCACCGTGGTGGACTTCGCGTAGTTCAGCCCCAGGGCACGGGAGGCGAGCAGCCCGATGCCGAACATGAGGAAGAAGTAGACCAGCAGGGGCCAGGCAATGCGCACCACGTCCCACGGGTTGGAGGTGATGGCGTCGCCCTGTAGGGCGAAGAGCAGCACGATGGTGAACAGCAGCCCGTACAGGGCCCAGGGACCGAGCTTCGGCAGGAACGTGCCCTCGTACCACTCGCGGCCCTTGGCCTTCTCACCCAGAGTGCGGGTGAGGAACCCGGCCACCAGCGGGATCCCCAGGAACACCAGCACCGAGATCACGATGGACCACACCGAGAACTCCGCCGACGTCGTCGGCAGCCCGAGCCAGGAGGGCAGGACCTGGAGGTAGAACCAGCCCAGGGCGCCGAAGGCGAAGACCTGGAAGACCGAGTTGATCGCCACGAGCACGGCCGCGGCCTCCCGGTCCCCGCAGGCGAGGTCGTTCCAGATCAGCACCATGGCGATGCACCGGGCCAGTCCCACGATGATGAGCCCGGTGCGGTACTCGGGCAGGTCGGGCAGGAAAATCCAGGCCAGGGCGAACATCAGGGCGGGCCCGACGACCCAGTTCAGCACTAGGGAGGCGCCCAACAGTCGCCGATCACCGGCCACACGGTGGGTCTCGTCGTAGCGGACCTTCGCCAGCACCGGGTACATCATCACCAGCAGCCCGATCGCGATCGGCAGGGACACCTCCCCGATCCGCACGGCCTCCAGGGCGGTGTCCAGCCCGGGCACGAACCGGCCCAGCAGAAGGCCGGCGACCATGGCGGCGATGATCCAGGCGGGCAGCCAGCGGTCGAGGAAGGACAGGTCCTTCATCACCCCCTGGTGGGGGGCGGGGGCGGTGGTGGTGTTGCTCATGATCAGGGGCAGCCCTTCGTATTGACGACTATCTATCGGAAACACTAGGGGTCACATCGACATTGGTCAATGTAGGATGGGGTGATGACTCTCGCACCGGACCGCCAGGCCACCACCGCGGATGAGTGCGTCCAGGGCGTGCCGGACGCGCAGTGCTGCACGCTGGCGGGCGGGCCCATGGGCGTGGACGACGCGCAGCGGATCGCCGGGCGACTCAAGGCCCTGTCCGACCCGACCCGGCTGCGCCTGCTCTCCCATGTGGCGGCCCAGGGCTGCGGTGCGGTCTGCGTGTGCGATCTGACCGCGGTGGTGGACATCAGCCAGCCCACGGTCAGCCACCACATGAAGAAGCTCGTCGACGCCGGTCTGCTCACCCGCGAGCAGCGCGGCAAGTGGGCGCACTACTCCGTGGTGCCCGAGGCCTTCGCCGAACTGCGGGCGTTCCTGGACCTGCGCTGACGCCCCGGCGCAAAGTCCCCCGAGCAACGGCCCCTCTCCCATCCAGCACACCGCACGAGGGGAGGATCACGATGAGCGGCACCGCACCCACCCCCCAGGAGATTCGCGACGAGCTTGAGCGTGTTCGGGTGGATTTCCATGCCCTCGTGGCCGCAGCGACTCCAGCGGACCTGCACCGACCCTCGTCCGGCACCCGGTGGACCAACGGGCAACTGCTGTTCCACATGTTCTTCGGCTACCTGGTCGTCCGGCGCCTGATCCCGCTGGTGCGTCTGATGGGTCGTCTTCCCGAACCGGTCAGCCGCACCTTCGCCCAGGTGCTGGAGGCCGGCACCCGGCCCTTCCACATCGTCAACTACCAGAGCGACCGCGGGGCGGCCCGGATGATCCGCGGCCCGCGTCTCATCCGGTGGTTCGACCGCACCCTCGACGCCCTGCAGGCTCAGCTGGAGGCCGAGCCCGCGGCCGCACTGGTCCGAGGGATGCACATGCCCGTGACCTGGGACCCGTACTTCCGGGAGTGGATGAGTCTGGCCGAGATCTACCACTACGGCACTCAGCACTACGACCACCACCGACAGCAGCTGACCCTCAGCCGGCCATTTTGAAGAGCCCCTCTCGCGAGCTCGGGATCGCGGTCGAGATGGCTAGTTCGGCGTCCTGGGTTCGGGGCGGGATCGTCACTTCAGGATTAACCAAGCTGATGCTGATGGGGCCATGGGTAAGGGGTGAACGCGAACTCCTCCCCTCCGCTTTACATATGGCCGGTTAGAGGCTAGCCCGCCAGGCGAGGTCATCGAGATGGTGCCAGTCCTGAAGCCAAATCGACCGTGTGCGATACGGATCGCGCTGCAGTAGGGCTTCTTCCAACAAGCCGACTGAACTGTCCGATTCTGTGACCTCACCAGGTGTGTGCTTGGCCGGACCGGTGGGTGCGGCCACCATCGGCACCCGGGTGCCACGGCCGGCAGACCCGGCACCGCAGTGATCGTTGCTCAGGAGGGATTTTGATGGGGTCGGGCGCGCAGGACGAGCTCGAGCTCGAACCGGGCCTGCGGGTCGTTGAGTGCTTCCCCGAAGACCTCGCGCAGCTGGTTGACCCGGTAGCCGACCGTCTGCTCGTGGACGGCCAGCTCGGCGGCCATCGCGGCGCGGTGCCCGTGGTGCTTGAGCCAGGACAACAAGGTCGCCCCCAGCCGCTCCCGCTGAGCGGGGCGCAACTGCTCCAGCGGGGCCAGCCGCAGGGTAGTGAGGTCCTCGACCATGGCGCGGTCACTGAGCAGCAGCAGCTGGGCGAGGTGCTCCGTGACCCACACCGGTCCTTCCTCCTCGGGGTTGTGCTGCAGCAGGTCCCGGGCCATCACAGCCAGGCGCAGGGAGTCAGGTGCTGCTTGCCAGGGGCGCCCCGGACCCACCACCGCGTTGCGACCGGCGAGGGCACGCCCCAGCTCCTGGCGCGCTGTCGGTGAGGAGGGCTCGGGCACGACCGCCACGACGTCGCCGGGGCGGGAGGTGAACAGGGCGCGGGCGCCCAGGCGGGATCGCAGCCCCGTGCGCTGGTCGGCGGGCAGGGTCACCACTACCACCCGCTCGGGCAGGGCCCAGCCGGCCGCGAGCACGGCCGCCCGCACGGCGTCCTCCTCGGCGTGGCCGCGGATGAGCATCTCCGCCACCGTGTCCAGCAGCCGGTCCTGCTCACCGGCCCGCTCGGACTGCTCGGCGGCGTAGCCCTGGGCACTGGCGGCGGAGAGCTCCTCGATGTAGGCGAACACCGACTCCGCCAAAACGATCAGCACCGAGGCCTCGGCCCCGGCTTCCATGGCCACTTTCGACATCGACCGCAAGGTGGTGCGGGCCCCGGAGCGGTAGGCGCCGAACAGGGCGTCCATGAGCCGGCCCTGATGGACCTCGGCCCGGCCGAGCAACTCATAGACGAGCCGGTCCTCATCGCGCAGAGCCGGTTGGGCGGTTCCGGCCAGGTCCAGGAAACGGGTCAGGGCGGATTCGACCCCCCGCTGGATCTCGCCCCGCAACGGACCGTCCAAGGAGGTGGCGTAGACCAGGACGTCCCGGTGCACCCCCGACAGCAACTCCTCCGTGAAGGCGGGCACATGCCCCGTCAGCAGCGGCGTGAGCGCCGGCGGCAGCGCCGTCCACGGCAGATCACGATCCACATCAACCACCGCGCACCCCCATTTCCTGGTCTCGCCACCGTCTCTCGGGCCCGCAGAAGACGAGCAGCACTCAACGCGTCAGGTAGAACGCCGATGGTTGGCGATCTGGCCCGATCGCATCTGCTGTCCTGTGCAGGGTGAGCCGAGCACCCGGCGACCGGTTGCTTGAGCATCAGCAGATCGGTCCTGCTTCTATTGCACCGCCGGCACCACCACACGGGCCAGGGTCCAAGGCAACACTGTAAGGTCCGATCTCCACGTGGCACGCACACAGGAGCGGCGGGATGATCTGCCGACCCGGTGCCGGTGGCCGGTCGCCGGTCGCCCAGCCGATCACGGTCAGGGCCGAGGGGGGCGGATTCGACCCGCACCGTGGTGGTCGGTGGGCGTGCCAGTATGTGACCATGCCCTCGACATCGCACGGCGCCCAGCGTCCGCTGGCTCCTGGGCGCAGCAACAAGCTGCCGCCGGTCCACGGCGACGCCGCCGGAGGTGTCACGGTGCCGGTGCGGGTCGCCGCGGCGTGGTCGTGGCGGCTGATCATCATCCTCGCGGCGGTGGGTCTGGCCGGCTATCTGCTCGCCCGGATCACGGTGGTCATCATCCCGGTGCTCATCGCCGGGTTGCTGGCCGGGCTGCTCTTCCCGCTGGTGAAGAGGCTGCGGGCCCAGCACGTGCCGGCCGGGATGGCGGCGGGACTGGTGGTGCTGGGGCTGATCGCTGTGGTGGTGGGTCTGCTCGTGATCGCCGGCCGGCAGATCGTGCTGGGCTTCGCCCAACTGTCCGGCAGCGTGGTGGCAGGCACCCAGCAGCTGCTCGACTGGCTCGAGGACGGACCGCTGCACCTGAGCGCGAGCACCGTCGACGACTGGATCAACGACTTCGGCACCACCGTCCAGGACAACAGCCAGGCCATCCTGGACGGGGCGGTGTCCTTCGGCGCCACGGCCGGCAACGTGCTGACCGGTGTGGTGATCATGGTGTTCACCCTGTTGTTCTTCCTGATGGACGGAGAGCGGATCTGGCTGTTCGTGGTCAGGTTGTTCCCGTCCCACGTCCGTCGGCCGATCAACGGAGCGGGCCGGCACGGGTGGGGATCACTGGTGCAGTACGCCCGGATGCAGGGGTTCGTGGCCTTCGTCGACGCCGTGGGCATCGGGGGCGGGGCAGCTCTGCGGGGGTGCCTCTGGCGCTGCCCATCGGCATCCTGGTGTTCCTGGGCTCCTTCATTCCCATCGTGGGAGCGGTGGCCACCGGGGCTGTTGCGGTGCTGGTGGCGCTGGTGGCCAACGGATTCACCAATGCGCTGCTCATGCTGGCGGTGGTGCTGCTGGTGCAGCAGATCGAGGGCAACGTCTTGCAGCCGCTGCTGATGGGCAAGGCAGTGTCCCTGCACCCGTTGGCAGTGTTCCTGGCCGTGGCCTGTGGGGCCATCCTCTACGGCATCTCCGGGGCCCTGTTCGCGGTCCCGGTCCTGGCTTTCCTCAACACGGTGGTGCGCTACCTGGCGGGCGGGCACTGGCGCACCGACGACGAGATCGCCTGGGAGCCCTATTACTACCCGTGGGAGATCAAAAAGCACGCCCGTCACGACCGGTTTACCCGCGAGCAGGTCATGGCGCAACTGGAGCGTTTCCGCCGGACCCGGGCCAAGGAACGACTACACGCCCAGGCCCAGCGACAGCAGCAATGACCTCAGGGCGGGCAGCAGGGCGGCGACCTCAGGCCATCCCTCACCAATGAACGATCTGATACTGGGACGGCGAGGAGATCAACGGCCGAAACCGGCCCGATCCTGGTCAACCGGGGACAGCACAAGGGCCCGCTCGTGAACAAGCGGGCCCTTGTGCTTCAAGCGTGCGGATTCTCAGGTCTGCACCACCGAGAATTCAGCGGCCGGGGCCATCCACACCGGTGTTGTAGCCGCGATCGGTGTGATCTTTCTTGTTCCTCTTCAGTCCGGCCAGACCGGCCAGGCCCAGCAGGCCGGCCAGGCCCCACAGGCCCATCTCGCCGTTGTCGTCTTCGCTCTGCTGGGTCGTGGTGGCGGGAACGGCCACTTCCGCGGCAGCGGCAGGGGCTGCCACGCCGGTCAATGCGGCCAGGGAAAGGGCGGCAGTGGCTGCGGTCTTGCGCATCTTCGCTCTCCTTCGGTGCGGGGAAGGACCCTCGTCTGAAGGTCTGATCGTCACCCTACTTCCAACACAGTTCTCCGGCGACTCCTGCAGGTCAGAGGCCTCGACCGGCCCGGCGGAGGACGACGCAGGGCAGCTTCACCCTCATGGCGTGAGCATGGCCATCCGGGACAGGCGGACGGTAGCGTCAGTACCCTGGCGAATGGGCGAGTTGTCGCCAGTCCTGATCGTCGGAACGGATCGAAGGAGATGCCATGAGCACCAAGGTCGAGAAGACTGTCGTGGTCGAGGTGCCGCTGAGCACGGTGTACAACCAGTGGACCCAGTTCGAGGACTTCCCCCATTTCATGAATGGCGTGAAGAGCGTGACCCAGCTCGGCGACGACCGCCTCGAGTGGGTCGCCGAGCTCGGTGGTGTGCGCCG
>NZ_JBHZTA010000010.1:0-114366 GCF_042879215.1 Kocuria arenosa
GGCGACTCCTTCTGGGCCGCCGCCGACCAGATGACCCGCGGGTTCATCATCGGGGCCACCGCCGGGCGCACGACGCTCACCGGCGAGGGCCTGCAGCACGCCGACGGCCACTCGCCGCTGCTGGCCGCGACCAACCCCGCGGTCATCCACTACGACCCGGCCTACGGGTACGAGATCGCCCACATCGTGCGCCGCGGCCTCGAGCACATGTACGGCACGGGCGACGAGGACCACAACGTCATGTACTACGTGACGGTCTACAACGAGCCTTACCAGCAGCCGGCCGAGCCGGAGGGCGTGGACGTCGAGGGCATCCTCAAGGGCATCTACCTGCTCAAGCCCGCCGAGAACGAGGGTCCCCGGGCCCAGCTGCTCGCCTCCGGCGTGGCCGTGCCGTGGGCGCTCGAGGCGCAGAAGCTGCTCGCCGCGGACTGGGGCGTCTCCGCCGACGTGTGGTCGGTGACCTCGTGGGTGGAGCTGCGCCGCGACGGCCTGGCCGCCGAGAAGGAGGCGTTCCTCAATCCCGGCGACGGGACGCGGACCCCGTTCGTGGCCCAGCAGCTGGCCGGGGCCACGGGCCCGGTCGTGGCGGTCTCGGACTTCAGCGCGGACCTGCCGGACAAGATCCGCCAGTTCGTCCCGAACGAGTTCGCGTCCCTGGGCGCCGACAGCTTCGGCTTCTCGGACACCCGCGCCGGCGCCCGCCGGCACTTCAAGATCGACTCCCACTCCATGGTGGTCCGTGCCCTGGAGATGCTCGCCAAGCGAGGCGAGGTCGACTGGCGCGCTCCCGGCGAGGCGATCGAGAAGTACGCGCTGAAGGACGTCACCGCCGGCACCTCCGGCAACGCGGGCGGCGACGCCTGAGCCGAGTCCTCCGTGCAGCACGGCGCCCCGTCCACCCGCGTCCGGGTGGGCGGGGCGCCGTCGTCGTCCCCGGGTCCGGGGGCGGCGATCCGGTGCTCTAAGCTCTGAGGCATGGCCGGACAGGACGGGAACACCACGACGCGCTGGCTGCGCCCCTCGCGCAGACGCTCCACCGACCGGCCCCGTCCCGTCGCCCCGCCCCACCCCAGGACGCTCGAGAACCTGAAGGCGAACCTGGGCGCGATCTCCACGGTCGCGACCCGCCGCCTCGAGACGGACCTCGGCTGGTTCGAGGAGCTGCGCGCCGACGAGCGCTCCGAGCTGGGTCTCGTGGCCCAGCGGGGCATCTCCTCGTTCGTGCGCTGGTACGAGGACCCGGAGGAGCCCCTGTGGGTGCTCACCCAGGTCTTCCGGGGCGCCCCCACGGACCTGACCCGCTCCATCTCCCTCCAGCACGCCCTGCAGCTGCTGCGGATCGTCGTCGACGTCGTCGAGGAGAAGGTCCCGGAGCTCGCCAAGCACCACGACGAGGCCGCGCTGCGGGAGGCCGTGCTGCGCTACTCGCGGGAGATCGCCTTCGCCGCCGCCGACGTCTACGCCCGCGCCGCCGAGAACCGCGGGTCGTGGGACGCCCGGCTGGAGTCCCTCGTGGTCGACGGAATCCTCCGGGGGGAGCACTCCGACTCGCTGCGCTCCCGCGTGGCGGCCCTGGGCTGGGCGTCGACGGGCCCGGTCACCGTGCTCACGGGCTCCGCGCCCGAGGCCGCCGGTCCGTCCACCGTGGCCCGGCTGCGGCGGCTCGCCGGCCGCCACGCGCAGGACTCCCTCGTCTCCATCCAGGGCGACCGGCTCGTGCTCATCCTCGGGGGGCTGTCCGACCGGGACCTCGCCCTCGAGAAGCTGACCGCCGCCTTCGGGCCGGGACCGGTGGCCTACGGCCCGGAGTCCCCCACGGTCTTCTCGGCGGGACGCTCCGCCCGGCTCGCCCACGCCGCCCTGTCCGTGGCGCCGGCCTGGCCCGCGGCGCCCCGTCCCGTGCACTCCGAGGACCTGTGGCCGGAGCGGGCCATGGCCGGGGACGAGAGCGCGCGCACGGCGATGGTCGAGGCGGTGTACCGCCCGCTGACGCGCTCCGCGACCGGGCTCGTGGAGACCCTGTCCGCCTACGTCTCCGTCGGCCACTCCCTCGAGGCGACCGCCCGGGAGCTGTTCGTGCACGCCAACACGGTGCGCTACCGGCTGCGCCGGATCAGCGACCTCACCGGCTGGGACCCCCTGGTCCCCCGCGACGCGTTCGTGCTGCACTGCGCCCTCGTGGCGGGCCGGCTCGCGGACTCGTGCGCCCCCATCGACACGTCCGCCCCCGTCGTGGGGCCGGTCTTGTAGCATCCCTACAAACAGCGCCGCCGGGCTTGGTGGCCTCCGGGCCACCGCCTGGAGCCGCATCCTTGCGAAGCTGTAGCGGTGATCGCGATCGTCTGCCCCGGACAGGGCTCCCAGAAACCCGGCTTCCTCACCGAATGGCTCGCCCTCGACGGCGTCCGCGCCCACCTCGAGGAGCTGGGCGAGGCGGCGGGGCTCGACCTCGTGCACTACGGCACCGAGGCCGACGAGGACACCATCAAGGACACCGCGGTGGCACAGCCCCTCATCGTGGCCGCGGGCCTCGTGGCGGGCCGGCTGCTCGGCGACCGGATCGGTCCGGGCCGAAACGACCTCCTCTTCGCGGGGCACTCGGTCGGTGAGATCACCGCCTCCGCCCTGGCCGGCGCTCTCACGGAGGCCGACGCCATGGCCTTCGTGCGCACGCGGGCCAACGCCATGGCCCGGGCGGCCGCCGCCGTCCCCACCGGCATGAGCGCGGTGCTCGGCGGCAAGGAGGACGAGGTCCTCGCCGCCATCGAGGCCGCGGGTCTGACGCCCGCCAACGCCAACGGGGGCGGGCAGACCGTGGCCGCCGGCACCCTCGAGCAGCTGGCCGCCCTCGCCGAGAACCCGCCGGCCCGCGCCCGGGTCATCCCCCTCAAGGTGGCCGGCGCCTTCCACACCGAGCACATGGCCCCCGCCGTCGAGCCCCTGCGCGAGCTGGTCCCCCGGCTCTCACCGGCGGACCCCGTGCACCCCCTGCTCTCCAACGCCGACGGCGGACCGGTGGCCGGCGGCGCCGCGAACCTCGAGGCGCTCGTGGCCCAGGTCTGCCGGCCCGTGCGCTGGGACCTGTGCACGCGCACGCTCCTGGAGCGCGGCGTCGAGCAGCTGATCGAGCTGCCCCCGGCGGGCACCCTCGCCGGCCTGGCCAAGCGCGGCATGAAGGGCGTCCCGGCCCTCGCCGTGAACTCCGCGGCGGAGCTGGAGCAGGCCAGGAGTATTCTTGACTGACGTCCGCGCGCGCACCGTGTGCGCCGCCCGTCCCGAGGCCGGAGCAGCCGCCCCGCCCCGCCCAGCCGGCCCGTCCGCCCCGCACGGCCGCACGAAGGAGCAACGACCCCTGTGGTGACCCTGAAGCAGCAACAGACCAACGCGCACTCCCGGATCCTCGGCCTCGGCGTCTACCGTCCGGACGTGGTCGTGACCAACGACGACGTCTGCCAGTGGATCGAGTCCTCGGACGAGTGGATCCAGCAGCGCACCGGCATCAAGACCCGGCACCGCGCCGCCGAGAACGTGAGCGTCCTCGACATGTCCGAGCACGCCGCCCGCGAGGCGCTGGCCGCCGCCGGCATCGAGGCCTCGCAGCTCGGGGCCGTCATCGTCTCCACGATCTCCTTCCCCTACCTCACCCCGTCCGCCGCCGCGGCCCTGGCCGACCGCCTGGGTGCCACCCCGGCACCGGCCTTCGACATCTCGGCAGCGTGCGCCGGCTACTGCTACGGCGTCGCCCAGGCCGACGCCCTCGTCCGCTCGGGAGCGGCCGACTACGTGCTGGTCATCGGGGTGGAGAAGCTCTCCGACGTCATCGACAACAGCGAGCGCTCCATCTCCTTCCTGCTCGGCGACGGCGCGGGCGCCGTGGTCATCGGCCCCTCCGACACCCCGGGCATCGGTCCGACCGTGTGGGGCTCCGACGGCTCCAAGTGGGACGCCATCCGGATGACCCACCCGCTCACCGACGTCCGGGCGGTGGAGCAGGGGCGCGAGCGCGCCCAGTCCCCCGATCTCCTCGACCCGGAGACCGGCGAGGTCCGCGAGGACGCCACCCTCTGGCCGACCCTGCGCCAGGACGGCCAGACGGTCTTCCGCTGGGCCTCGTGGGAGGTCGCCAAGCGCGCGCAGGAGGCCATGGACGTGGCCGGGGTGCACCCCGAGGACCTGAGCGCCTTCATCCCCCACCAGGCGAACATGCGGATCATCGATCAGATGGCCAAGACGCTCAAGCTCCCCGAGTCCGTGGTCATCGCCCGGGACATCGCCGACTCCGGCAACACGTCCGCCGCGTCCGTGCCCCTCGCCACGCACCGCCTGCTCACCGAGCACCCGGAGCTGTCCGGGAAGCTGGCCCTGCAGATCGGCTTCGGCGCCGGCCTCGTCTACGGGGCGCAGGTCGTCGTCCTCCCCTGACCTCCACCGGCACGCGGGCCGGGCCCCGGCTCCTGCCCACGTGTCGGTGCCGCCGCGGGGCCCCGCGAGTCGTCGTAGGGTTGAACCGCACACCCGATGTCCCCCGGTCCGGCCCCACGGCCTGACCGGGACAGATGCACCCGGCACCTGCCCGGGGCGCACGTCACCACCGGCTGCTCCGGCAGCCGCAGAGAAAGGAAGCCACCATGGCGAGCAAAGAAGAGATCCTGACCGGCCTGGCCGACATCGTCAACGAGGAGACCGGCCTCGAGACCGAGGCCGTCCAGCTGGACAAGTCCTTCACCGAGGACCTCGACATCGACTCCATCTCGATGATGACCATCGTGGTCAACGCCGAGGAGAAGTTCGACGTCACCATCCCCGACGAAGAGGTCAAGAACCTCAAGACCGTCGAGGACGCCGTCAACTTCATCGACAACGCCCAGGCCTGATCCGGCCGGTCGGTGCGGGGCGCGGCGGACCGCAGGATCCGCCGCGCCCCGCACCGACCCGCGACCGGGCGGGCCGCCCGCCGCATCACCCCAGGACACGAGGAAGTGCAGTCATGACCCGCAAAGTAGTCGTCACCGGTCTCGGTGCCACCACCCCGATCGGTGGCACCGTCCCCGAGCTGTGGCGCAGCGCCACCACGGGCGTCTCCGGTGTCAGAGCCATCGAGCACGACTGGGTGGACACCTACGATCTGGGCGTGCGGATCGCCGCGCCCGTCTCGACCCCCGCCAGCGAGGTGCTGACCCGGGTCGAGGCCAAGCGTCTGGACCCCTCCGGGCAGCTGTCCGTCATCGCCGCCCGTGAGGCGTGGGCCGACGCCGGATTCTCCGGCAACAACGCGGAGGCCTCCGAGGAGGTCGATCCCGACCGCTTCGCCGTGGCCTTCGGCACCGGCATCGGCGGGGTCTGGACCCTGCTGGACGCCTACGACACCCTCCAGAAGCGCGGCGCCCGGCGTGTCATGCCCCTCACGGTGCCGATGCTCATGCCCAACGGCAACGCGGCGGCCGTCGGCATGGACCTCAAGGCCCGTGCCGCGTCCATCACGCCCGTCTCGGCGTGCGCCTCGGGCACGGAGGCCTTCTACCAGGGCATGAACCTCATCCGTTCCGGCAAGGCCGACCTCGTGGTGGTGGGCGGCGCCGAGTCCGCGATCCACCCCGTGACCATCGCGGCCTTCGCCTCGATGCAGGCGCTGTCGAAGCGCAACGACGAGCCCGAGCGCGCCTCCCGCCCCTACGACACCGCCCGGGACGGGTTCGTGATGGGCGAGGGCGCCGGCGCCGTGGTGCTCGAGTCCGAGGAGCACGCGAAGGCCCGCGGCGCGCGGATCTACGCCGAGCTCGCCGGTGCCGGCCTCACCTCGGACGCCTACCACATCACCGCCCCCGACGAGGAGGGCCGCGGGGCGGCCCGCGCCCTCGCCGAGGCCATGGAGACCGGGGATTTCGGGCCGGCCGACGTCAAGCACGTCAACGCCCACGCGACCTCCACGCCCAGGGGCGACGCCCCCGAGGCCGGCGCCCTGCGCCGTGCGTTCGGCTCGGCCGTCGACGACATGTGCGTCTCGGCGACCAAGTCGATGACGGGTCACATCCTGGGCGGCTCGGGCGCCGTGGAGGCCGTCCTCACCGTGCTCGCCGTCCACCACCGCACCGCGCCGTGCACCATCAACCTGGAGAACCAGGACCCGGAGATCACCCTCGACGTCGTCACGGATGCCCGCGACCTCCCGTCCGGCGAGTTCGTGGCCGTGTCCAACTCCTTCGGCTTCGGCGGCCACAACGCGGTCGCCGCGTTCCGCACCGTCTGAGCGCACGCCGTCGGACGCACGCCGTCGGACGCACGAGAGAGGGCCGTCCCGCTGCTCGCGGGACGGCCCTCTCTCATGCTGCGGGCGCCGTTCCCCCGGAGGCGGGGCGGGCCGTGGGTGCTCTCAGCCGACGCGGTGCAGCCAGCGCACCGGGGCGCCCTCCGCCGCGTGCCGGAACGGCTCGAGCTCCTCGTCCCAGGCCTCGCCGAGGGCGAGGGAGAGCTCATTGATGACGAGCAGGGGGTTGCCGGCCGCCGTCTCGTAGGCGTAGCGGATCCGGTCCTCGGAGACCATGATGTTGCCGGCGGCGTCGGTGGTCGCGTGGAAGATCCCGAGGTCGGGGGTGAAGGACCATCGGGCACCGTCGTGGCCGCGGCACGGGTTCTCGGTGACCTCGAACCGGAGACGGCCCATCGTGCGCAGCGCCGAGGCGAGGAGGGCTCCGGTGCCTGCGGGCCCCGACCACTCCAGCTCGGCGCGCACGGAACCGGGCTCGGCGTTCTGCTGGGTCCACTCGAGCTCCGTGCGCTGGCGCGCGACCGACTCCAGCGCCCACTGGATGTGCGGGCACAGGGCTCGCGGAGCCGAGTGCACGTAGAGCACTCCGCGCGTGGTGGGTGAAGACATGACCTGTTCCTCCGTCGTGTAGGTACGTCTTCCCCGACGCCCTGCACGGAAGCGGTCCCACCCGTCGGGTCGCGGCGGGCGTGCCGCACCCGGACGATGCTGTTGTCCGGGCTCGCGTCCCGCCGCCGGGATTCGAGGCCCGCGCGGCGTCCGGTCGCCCGGGTGCCGCACCCGTCGCGCCGGCCGGTTCCGAGCTCGTTGCCGTGTCCGGGACGTCGAGTACAATACGCCACTCATTCAACTGCAAACATTCCACGGGCGTCAACCCGGGACCCCGCGCTGCCCTGCGATCCCGGCCCCGATCGCACGTCAGGCCCGCGGGTGGGCCTGACGGTAGACCGCCCCCAGGCGGTCCACGGAGACGTGCGTGTAGATCTGGGTGGTCGCCACGGAGGCATGCCCGAGCAGCTCCTGCACCGTGCGCAGGTCGGCGCCGCCGTCCACGAGGTGCGTGGCCGCCGAGTGGCGCAGGGCGTGCGGACCCCTCGCGGCGGTGTCCGGGACGGTGCCCAGCTCGCGCTCCACGACCCGCCGGACCTGTCGGGCGTCGATCCGGCCGCCCCGCGAGCCGAGGAAGAGCGCCGGCCCGCTGGCCGCGGCCGCGAGGACGGGCCGACGGGCCAGCCAGAGCTGCAGTGCCTCGTCGGCGGGGCGGCCGAAGGGCACCGTGCGCTGCTTGTCGCCCTTGCCGACCACCGTGAGGACGCGGCGGGAGCGGTCGACGTCGTCGACGTCGGCGCCCGTGAGCTCGCCCACCCGCGCGCCGGTGGCGTAGAGCAGCTCGAGCAGGGCGCGGTCCCGGGCGACGAGCGCGGCGCCCGCCCCACCGGTCCCGGGCGCGGTGGACCGCGCGGCGAGACGGTCGAGCAGCTCCCGCATCCCGTCGGCGGGCACGACGTCCGGGAGGTGGCGCCGGCGCCGGGGTGCGACGAGCCGGAGGCTGGGATCGGCGCCCACGAGTCCCGTGGCGGCGGCCCAGCTGAAGAACCCGCGGACCGATGCCGTCCAGCGGGCCATGGACGAGCGGCCCGCCCCCTCGGCGTGCCGGGCGGCCAGCCACGCCCGGAGCATGTCCAGGTCCACGGCGGCCGGCGCGGCGACCCCGTACCGGGCGTGCAGCCAGGCGAAGAGGGCGCGGAGGTCGCCGGTGTAGGCGTCCACGGTGCGGGGACTGCGGGCCAGCTCGTGCACCAGGTGGTCCGTGTACCGCTCCAGGGCCCGGACCACGGCCGTGGGCAGCGGGGCGGCGTCGGCAGTCATGGGGCGATTCTAGCGACGGCGGCGCCAGCCCTCCCCCGCTCCCTCGGCCAGGCCGCGCTCCTCGAGCCGGCGCAGCCCGCCCAGCACCTCGCGGGCGGACAGTCCCGCGACGCGGGAGAGGTGGTCCGGGCGGCTGCGCACCGTCAGGGGCAGCGCGTCGAGGAGCACGCGGTCCCGCTCCGAGAGTCCGTCGACGACGGAGACCGGGGCGGGCCGCTCGGGCGCCGGCGACGCCCCGAGCGGCTGGACGAGCTCAAGCACCTCGTCGACGTCCGTGACCAGGACGGCGGTGCCCTCCCGCACCAGCCGGTGGCACCCGGCGGAGGTGCCGGCGTGGACGCTGCCGGGCACCGCGCCCACCGGACGGCTGAGCCCGTCCGCGTGGTGGGCGGTGTTCTGCGCCCCCGACCGCCACCGGGCCTCGACCACCACCGTGCCGGCCGAGAGGGCGGCGATGATCCGGTTGCGCTGGAGGAAGCGGTAGCGGCTGGGCGTGCATCCGGGCGCGACCTCGGCCAGCAGCAGCCCGGTGGCCTCGACCTCGCGGAGCAGCTTCTGGTTGCCCGGCGGATAGAGGCGGTCGATCCCGCACGCCATGACCGACACCGTCGCCGGGCGCGCGGTGCCGGTGGCCAGCGCGGCCGAGTGCGCGGCCTGGTCGATGCCGTAGGCGCCGCCGGAGACGACCGTCCAGCCGCGGGCGGCCAGGGCTCCGGCGAGGTCCAGGGCGACCTGCCGGCCGTAGGTCGAGCAGTCCCGGGATCCGACGACGGCGACGGAGCGGGCGGCGGGGAAGCCCAGGAGCCGCCGGTCGCCGCGGCCCCACAGGCCCACTGGCTGGAACAGCTCCAGGTCGGCGAGCGCCTCGGGCCAGTCGGGGTCCTCGGGGATCGCGAACCACGCTCCCGCCCGGGCGGCCACCTGCAGGTCCTCGGAGGGGTCGAGGTCGGTCGCCCGTGGGGCCCAGCGGGCCAGGGCGCGCCGGAGGTCGGCCTGCCGGGGACCGTATCCGGCCTCGGCCGCGGCCCGGACGAACGCCGGGTGCTCCGCGGCGCCGATGGGCGCGTCCCCGTGGCGATCTCGAGCGCGGCGACCGGTCCGAGCGCCGCGAGCAGCAGCATCGCGGTGGCGTCCGTGGGCTCCACGAGCCGGGACATCCCGGCCCGGGACAGGAGCAGCGGGTCGTGGGGGGAGCGCGGAGCGGGCGGGGCGGGGTGCATGGCGGGGCCTTCCTGTCGCGGACGGGTGGACGCGGCGCTCAGGCCGGGACGAGGGAGCGGAAGTACAGCGCGGTGTCGACGTCGTCGGCGACCGGGGCGCCCCGGCCCTCGAGGTCGGCCAGCGTCCAGGCGACCCGGAGCACGCGCTGGTGCCCGCGGGCGGTCAGCGAGCCCCGGTCCATGGCCCGTTCCAGCGGGGCGGTGACCGGGCGCGGGGGACGCAGGGCTCCGTGCAGGAGGCTGCCCCCGAGCTCGGCGTTGGTGCGCAGTCCCAGGCCGTGGAGACGCTCCGCCTGCGCCGCCCGCGCGCGGGCTACGCGCACGGCGATCTGCGCCGTGCTCTCCCCCTGTCCGGCCCCGGCGGCGAGCTCCCCGTAGGAGACCTTCGGCACGGTGATCTGCAGGTCGACCCGGTCCAGCAGCGGACCGCTCAGCTTGCCGAAGTAGCTGCGGCGCACCCGTGGAGTGCACGTGCAGTCGGCTCCGCGCCCCCCGGCCTGACCGCACGGGCAGGGGTTCGCCGCGAGCACGAGCTGAAAGCGGGCCGGATAGACGGCCGAGGCCGCGGACCGGTCGATCACGACCCGGCCGTTCTCGAGCGGCTGGCGCAGCGCGTCGATCACCCCGCGGTCGAACTCGGGGGCCTCGTCCAGGAACAGGACGCCGCGGTGCGCCCGGGAGGCGGCGCCGGGCCGCGGGATGCCGGCCCCGCCCCCGAACAGGGCGGCCGTGGAGGCGGTGTGGTGCGGTGCCTCGAACGGAGGCCGCCGGATGAGGGCGGTGCACCGCCCGGCGGCCCCGTTGAGCGAGTGGATGGCCGTGACCTCCATCGCGGCGTCGTCCTCGAGGTCCGGCAGCAGGCCGGGGAGCCGCTCGGCGAGCATCGTCTTGCCGGATCCCGGCGGGCCGACCATGAGCAGGTGGTGCCCGCCCGCGGCGGCGATCTCCAGGGCCAGGCGGCCGTCGGCCTGCCCTGCGACGTCGGCGAGATCGGGTGCGGCACGCGGCGCGGGGTGCGTCACGACCCCGCCCGTCCCGGCGCCCTCCGGCGCGGCCCCGCCGGGGACGGACCCGGCAGGTGCCGGCCGGCGCAGACCCCCGGGACCGGCTCCTGCGGCGGCGAGAACCTCCGCGAGGCAGGTGAAGCCCTGCACCCGTGCGCCGGGGACCAGGGCCGCCTCCGCCGCGTTGGCCACGGACACGACGATGCGCTCGTGACCGGCGCGCACGGCCGCCATGACCGCCGGCAGGATGCCCCGCACCGGCCGCAGCGCCCCGTCCAGGCCCAGCTCGGCCAGGAAGACGGTCCGCCCGGTCCCGGGCACGTCACCGGCGGCCTGGAGGGCACTCATCACGATGGCGAGGTCGAACAGCGATCCGCGCTTGGGCAGGGTCGCCGGGGTCAGGTTGACGGTGAGCTTGCGCGGGCTCAACGGCATCCCGCTGTTGCGCGCGGCCGCCCGCAGCCGCTCCCTGGCCTCGTTGAGCGCCGCGTCCGGCAGGCCCACGATGGAGAACGCGGGGAGGGTCTGCCCGATGTCCGCCTCGACCTCCACCATCGACCCGTCCAGCCCGACCAGAGCCACCGCCCACGTGCGCGCGAAGCCCATCAGCGCACCTCCGCGGAGCGAGCGGGCGAAACCCGTGGGTGGTGCCCGGGGGCAGAGCACGGAAGGGGATGACGACGGCGCATGGGGACCTCCTGGTCCCTCATGCTGGGCCACCCTCACCCCGGTCCGCGGCCCTGCGCGCCCGGTGGTGGAGAAGCCGCCCGCTCAGGCCAGCTCGGCCCCGCTGGGGAGGGAGGACGAAGGTCCTGGCGTCACGGTGGGCGTCGGCGTCGGCGTGGGCGACACCGTGGGCGTGGGAGTGCCGGTGGCAGGCGTCGGCGTGGGCGCGTCGGTGGAGGCCGACGGCGTCGGCGTCGGGGTGGGTTCCGGGCGCGGAGGCCAGTTCCAGCGCCAGCTGGGGCTCGGGGAGGCCGTCGCGCCGCCCCGATCCGGGCCCTCGCCGTCGTTCCCCGCGGTGCCGGCCGGCGGCTGGGTGGGGACGGGTGTGGGGGTGGGCGTGGGCTCCACGGGCGGGCCGGTGGTGGGCGGCAGGGTGGGCGGCGGTGCTGGCGCGGGCGGCGGTTCGACGACCGGGGCGCAGGCCGCGTTCCAGGCCGCCTGCTGCACCGGGCCGGACGGCTGGGCGGGGTCCGCACAGTCCGGCGAGTACACGGGCTCGGGGGCCGGTGCGGGCTCGGCCGTGGCCGGCGCGGCCGGCACTCGCGGCGGTTCCGCGGCGGGGCGGGCGGGCTCCGGTGCCGGTGCCGGTTCCGCCTCGAGCCGCTCCCGGGGCGCCGGGCTCGGTGCCCCGGCCCGGTACTGGCGCTGCTCCGGTCCGTGCCCCACCGGGGCCGGGTCCTGGGCCCGGTCGTTCGGGTACGGGGACAGCTCGACGTCGTCGAAGCTCCGCGGCAGGTTCTCGAAGTCGCCGATCATGAGCTCTTGGCCCGTGGCACCGACCGGGACGGCGCCGGTGTACCGGTCGATCAGCTCGTGCGTGCGGGTGTCGAGCCGCGCCCCCTCCAGCGGCTCCAGGGGCGAGCCGTCGGCGCCCCAGAAACCGCCCTCCCCGGAGAGGTTGGGGTCCCAGTCCGACAGGACCTCGGCGGCCGGCTCGAACGGGAACTGCCCGCCTTCGTGACTGATCACCTTGAGGTCGTCGATCTGCACGGTGCGGGTGCCCTCGGTGTTGTCGATGTGCAGCTCGACGTAGGTCACCGGCTCCACGTTCAGGTCCCGCCGCAGCTGCTCGACCTCGTCGTCCGGGGCCGGCACGGTGGGCAGGTCGAAGGTGATGACCGCGCCCTCGTCGGTGGTGAGTGCGTAGGGGCCCGGGCGGAGACCGCTGGGAGCGGTCGTCACAGTGCCCGGCTGCGCGATCGCGTCGGGCTCCGAGGCCTTCAGCACCCCGCATCCGCTGGCGGTCAGGGCGACAGCCGCCGCGAGAGCCGCGGCGCGTCGGGGAGCGGCGAACGGTCCCGCAACGACCACAGCACACCTCCGTCGTTCTCCCGATCTTCGACGGTTCAACATTGGCACGTCCGACGAGGCATGTCACGCGGGCCGCGGGCGCGCCGCGTCTCATTGGATCTGCCGCAGGACCTCGATCCCGGGCACTCCGTCGTGTGCGAAAGTAATTGCAACGGCATCGACCCTGACCACCCGGGGGTCGCGGTCGTGGGCCCGCGCCCAGGCGGCCGCCAGGCGGTGCAGACGGACGATCTTCTGCCGCGTAATGGATTCGAGCGGATGCCCGTACCGCAGGCTCGAACGGGTCTTGACCTCGACGACGACCACCCATCCCTCGTGCTCCGCGACGAGGTCGGCCTCTCCCCGGAGACCGTCCCGGGAGGGCCGTGCGCGCCAGTTGCGCTCCAGCACGCGGTACCCCCGAGCCTCGAGGTGGGCGGCCGCCAGCTGCTCGCCGCGCGCGCCGAGCTCCTCGGACACAGGACACCTCCCTGCTCGGCGGCCGTCCCGGCGGCAGCCGGGCGGGTGTCCCATCGTGCGCCGTCACGGCCGCCCGCCGCGGGGTCTGCGGCGCCGTGTGCAGGGCGGATCAGGGTGCCACGGGGCCCTCCGGCACGGGCCCGGCGGCGCCCGGCACCGAGAAGGGGTCCGTGTGGGCGAGCTCCTCCACGTTGACGTCCTTGAAGCTCATGACGTGCACGTGCTTGACGAACCGGGCGGAGCGGTAGACGTCCCACACCCACGCGTCCTTGAGCTCCACGTCGAAGTACAGTCCGTTCTTCGTCTCGACCGGCTCGATCCGGACCGAGTTGGCCAGGTAGAAGCGCCGGTCCGTCTCCACCACGAACTGGAAGAGCCCGGCGACGTCCCGGTACTCGCGGTACAGCTGCAGCTCGAGGTCCGTCTCGAAGTTCTCGAGTTCTTCGGCGCTCATGTCGTCCCGTCTCCGATCGTGCTCGGCCCGGCCGCGGGCGGCGCCTGCGTGAGCCGCCAGCTGAGCCGGTGGTGCGGCGTGGTCCCGTGCTCCTCCAGGGCGCGGCGGTGCCGGACGGCACCGTAGCCCTTGTTGCTGTCCCAACCGTACTGCGGCCACCCGCACGCGAGCTCGCCCATGATCCGGTCCCGCTCCACCTTCGCGAGCACACTGGCCGCGGCGACGGACGCGCACGTCAGGTCCGCGCGGACCCGGGCCACCACCGTCCCGGACCAGTCGGGGCCGGGAGCGGGAACCGGCCCGGCGGCTCCGGCCGGGGAGGAGTCCTGCGGGAGCGAGAGCCAGTCGTGGCCGCCGTCGAGGAGCACGACGTCGGGCGGCGCGCCCTGCTGCGCCGCGGCCGCGACGGCCCGGCGTCCGGCGAGGCGCAGCGCGGCCGTCAGTCCCAGTCCGTCGATCTCCTGCGGCGAGGCATGGCCGACGCCGGCGGCCGCGCACCACGCGAGGATGCGCGGGACGAGCGCTTCGCGCCGGGCGGGGCTGAGCATCTTGCTGTCCCGCAGGCCGGGAACGCCGCGCTCGGTGCCGGGACGCAGGACGACCAGTCCGGCGGTGACCGGTCCGGCGAGGGCCCCGCGGCCCACTTCGTCCATCCCGCCGACGAGGCGCCCGTCCGGCTCCTGCAGTGACCGCTCGACGTCGAGCCCCGGGGCCCGGCCCCGGGGTGGCGCCGGGCGCCGGCCCCGCCGGGGCTCAGGGGCCACCGGTGGACCGGTCGGGGACGTCCGCGAAGACCTCGCTCGGGTTCTGCAGCAGCTGGAACCGGTCGAGCGGCCAGGCGATGACGAACGCGGTGCCCACGACGTCGTCGTGGCTGATGAACGTGCCGTTGTCCGCGATCTCGGCCAGGTGCACCCGGGCGTCGGCGGACGCGTCCCGGTGGTCGCCCAGCACGAAGTAGTGGTTCTCGGGGACCTCGACCTCGAACTCGAGCTCCGAGGGCGCGGACCCGGGGTGGAGGTAGGCGTCCTGCTCCTCGAGGGCCTCGCCGTTGACCGTGACCCGCCCCGAGGCGTCGCAGCACACCACCGTGTCGCCCCCGACCCCGATGACGCGCTTGATGAGGTGCTGGTCCGTCCGGTCGGGCAGCACGCCGACGAAGGCCAGGGCGTCGTAGACGGCGTCCCTGGGCCCGCCCTCGCTGTCGGGCTGCGCGGGCAGCCAGCCCTTGGCGTCCTCGAAGACCAGGATGTCGCCGCGCTCGAGGGGACCGAAGGTGGGCTCGAGCACGTTGACGAAGATGCGGTCGTTGAGCTGGAGGGTGTTTTCCATCGAGCCGGACGGGATGTAGAACCCCCGCACGAGGAGGGTCTTCACGACGAAGGCGATGAGCACGGCCCAGACCAGCACGAGGAGGATCTCCCGGACCGAGCCCCAGAGCGTGTCAGGACGCTGCTTGCGGGAGCGCCCGCCCCGCGGGCCCCGGCCGGCGCGGCGCGAGGACGCAGGGTCCTGCCCGTCCTCGGCGCCGTCGAGGGGTGCGGTGGCGCGCTCGGCGTCGGCGGTGGGTGCTGCCGGGACGGGAACGGCGGCGTCGCCGGGGACGCCGTGGTTCTCCGGGGGCACGCCGTCGCCGGCGGGCTGGGTCCTGTCGGCCACTGCTCTCGTCCTTCCTGGGCGGACGCCGGTGGGCGTCCGGATCCGGATCCGTGCGGATCGCGTCAGAGCTGCCCGGCCCGGTCCCGGGGCCACAGAACAGCAATCGGTTCTCCGATGACCTTATCCGCTCGGACCAGTCCGCCACCGGGCGCGCCGAGCAGACTGCGCGAGTCCACCGACACCGACCGGTGATCGCCCATCAGCCAGAGCCGGCCCTCGGGGACCACCGCGGTGAACTCGACCTCGCTGGGGCGGTCTCCGTCGAGGACGTAGTCCTCGGTGATCTCCTCGCCGTCGACCTCGAGGCGCCCGGAGGGACCGCAGCAGGCGACGGTGTCCCCGGGGGTGCCCACGACCCGCTTGAGGTACACGCTGTCCGAGCCGGTGAGCCCGCTCCACCGGCCGAGGCTCTGCAGGACCTGCGCGGGCCACGGGTCGTCGCCGCGCAGCGGGGCGAAGCTGCCCCGCCCGTCGAAGACCACGAGGTCGCCCCGTTCGAGGCCGGTCTCGTCGACCAGCTTGCCGACGAGCACCCGGTCCCCCGGTTCGACCGTGGGCTGCATCGAGTCCGACCCGATCCAGTAGACGTCCACCACGAAGGCGCGCAGCAGACCGGTGACCAGCACGGCCAGCAGGAGGGCGAGGACGACGGAACGCCAGCCCCGTGCTCGGGGCTGGCGTTCTCGCCGAACGGCGTGGGACCCGGTGGTGCGGGGGTCCCGTGCGCGGGTTCCGGTGGGCACCGAAGCGCGCGCCGTCCTACTTGCCGGACTTGCCGGACCTGACGGCCTTGCCGGACTTCGAGGACTTGGCCGTGGTGTTGTCGCGCTTCTCGCGGATGCGGGCGGCCTTGCCGTGGCGGTCGCGCATGTAGTAGAGCTTCGCGCGGCGGACGTCACCGCGGGTGACGACCTCGATCTTCTCGATGACCGGGGAGTGCACCGGGAAGGTGCGCTCCACGCCCACGCCGAAGGAGACCTTGCGGACGGTGAAGGTCTCGTGCACGCCGGCGCCCTGGCGGCCGAGGACGAAGCCCTTGAAGACCTGGACACGGGAGCGGCTGCCCTCGACGATGTTGACGTGCACGTTGAGGGTGTCGCCCGGGCGGAAGTCGGGGACGTCGCTGCGCAGCGACTTGGCGTCGAGCTGGTCGAGAATGTTCATGGTGACTCTCCTGGTGAACGCCGCAGGTCGCTCACGTGGGTCGGCACGGTTCCGTGGCGGCGGGGCGGTGCCCGGTCCGGGTGCGGAATCCGCAAGACGTGGTGACGGGAGCCCCGTGCGGGGTGCCCGGGTGTCCGGCTGTTGGTCGCTCATCCCCCTGCGGCAGGGGCGTGCCCAGCAGACACACAGCTGAACATTATGCCACAGGTTCCCCGGCGGCGCCGTCCGCGGCGCGCACCACGCGTCCGCCCGAGACGACCCAGCCCGCCTCGGCGAGGGCGGCGCGGTCCGCGCGGTCCAGGCCGGTGGGGTCGAGGGACGCGACGAGGTCGGGGCGGCGGGCGGCGGTGCGCTGCAGCTGCCGGTCGCGCCGCCAGCGCGCGATCCGGCCGTGGTGGCCCGAGAGCAGGACCTCGGGGACCGGCCGGTCCCGCCACAGCGCCGGCTTGGTGTAGACGGGGTACTCCAGCAGCCCGTCCGCGTGGGACTCCTCCACGAGGGACTCGGGGTTGCCGACCACGCCGGGCACGAGCCGCCCGATGGCCTCGACCATGGCCAGCACGGCGACCTCCCCGCCGTTGAGGACGTAGTCCCCGAGGCTCATGGGGCGGACCTCGAAGTGCTCGCGGGACCAGTCGACGACGCGCTCGTCGATTCCCTCGTAGCGCCCGCACGCGAAGACGAGGTGCTCGCGCAGGGCCAGGTCGCGGGCCGTGGCCTGGGTGAAGACCTCACCGGCCGGGGAGGGCACGACCAGCACCGGCCGCTCCCCCGCGCCCCCGGGACCGGCCGCGGGTCCGCCTCCGAGGACGGCGCCGAGCGCCGCGGCCCACGGCTCCGGCTTCATGACCATGCCGGCCCCGCCGCCGTAGGGGGTGTCGTCCACGGTGCGGTGCCGGTCGGTCGTGAACTCGCGCAGGTCCGTCACGGTCAGCTCGAGGAGGCCCTGCTGCCGGGCCTTGCCGATGAGCGAGAGGTCCAGGGCCGAGAGGTACTCGGGGAAGATGCTGACGACGTCGATGCGCATCAGCGCCCGTCCTCCGGCGCCCCGTCCTCGGGCTCCCCGGCGTCAGTCGTCCCGCCGTCGGGATTGTCGCTGTCGGAATTGCCGCCGTCGAGGCCGAGCTCGAGCAGCCCCGGAGGCGGGGTCACCACGACGAAGCCCCCCTCGGGGTCGACGACCGGCACGATCTCCTCGACGAAGGGGAGCACGGCCTCGCGGCGGCCCTCGTCGAGCTCGATCTCCAGCAGGTCCTGGACCGGCAGCGTGCGCAGACCGGTGACCACGCCGATCCGCGGTCCCGTACCGTCCTCGGGGCCGGTGCGCACCTCGAGGTCGACCAGCTCGTGCTCGTACCACTCGTCGGCCTCGGGGTCCTCCTCGAGCGCCTCGGCGTAGAGGCGGGCACCGCGCAGGGTCTCGGCGCCGTTGCGGTCGGGGACCTCCTCGAGGGCCACCACGAGCACGGCTTTGTTCCAGCGCGCCCGGCGCACGGTGACCACGCCCTCGGGGGCGAGGGGGACGGACGGTTCGATCAGCAGCCGGGCGCCGGGGGCGAAGCGCTCCTCCGGGGCGTCGGTGAACAGCTGCACGGTGATCTCCCCCCGGATGCCGTGGGGTTTGCCGACGCGGGCGACCTGGACCTTCATGGAACTCCTGGGAGTCGGCGGCCGGGTGGCCGCGGGACGGGGTGCGGTGGCAGGGGGCGGAAAGCCGACGGTCCCCGCATCCGGTGCGGATGCGGGGACCGTGCGGGCGGCGGAACCGGACGCCGGGGCGCCGGTGGGCGCCTCAGCGGGTGCGGTCGGTGTCGACGACGTCGATCCGGACCGGGCCGTCCTCGGCGAGCGCGCCCACGACGGTGCGCAGCGCCTTGGCCGTGCGGCCCTGGCGGCCGATGACCCGCCCGAGGTCGTCGGGGTGCACCCGGACCTCGAGGGTCTCCGACCGGCGCCCGCTCTTGACACGGACGTCGACGTCATCGGGGCTGTCCACGATCCCGCGGACCAGGTGCTCCAACGCGTCGGCGAGCATGACTACTCGGCCTTCTCGGCGTCAGCCGCGGGGGCGTCGTCGGACTCGGCAGCGGCCGGCTCGGCGGCCTTCTCGCCCTTGGGGGTGATCGCCTCGGGGACGATCACGGAGCCCTTGTCGGGAGCGACGAACTCGGCCTTGGGCTCACGCGTCCGGAGAGTGCCCTCGGCGCCCTCCTCGCCCTTGAACCGCTGCCAGTCGCCGGTCACCTTCAAGATGGCGGCGACGGCCTCGGACGGCTGGGCGCCGACGCCGAGCCAGTACTGGGCCCGGTCCGAGACGACCTCGATGTAGGAGGGGTGCTCGGTCGGGTGGTACTTGCCGATCTCCTCGATGACGCGGCCGTCGCGCTTCTTGCGGGAGTCGACGACGACGACGCGGTAACGGGGATCGCGCATCTTGCCCATGCGCTTGAGACGGATCTTAACAGCCACTGGTGTGGACTCTCCTGGTTCTGGGATGAGGTGAACGCCCTGGTCTCGCTCCCGTGGGGCGGGCCGGTCACAGGGGTTCTTCGGACACGAGAAACGTGCGGCGAGAGGGACCGCACGCATCGAGTACCCGTCCAGTATGCCAGACGTCGTCAAGTCCGCCGGCCCACGGCCCCCTCACTGCTCGAGACGCGCCGCCTCCCGCCACGTGAGGGAGCGTCCGCCCTGGAACACGGCGCGCTGGTAGATCCGTTCCCCGAGGCGCAGCAGCACCCAGGCCGCGGCCAGGGCGGTCGTGAGGGACAGCACGGGCTGCCACCAGGCCACGCCGCCGTCCAGCATCCGGATGGGCATGGCCACCGAGGAGACGACCGGCACGAAGGACGCGGCCGTCAGCCACGCGCCTTCGGCGTAGAGGCCCACGAAGAGGGCGCCGACGAGCACCGTCATGATCGGTCCGGTGCTCGTCTGGAGGTCCTCGGAGCGGGAGGCCAGGGAGCCGAGGACCGCCCAGACGGAGGCCTGCGCGGCGAAGCCCGCCACGAAGAAGGCCACGAACCAGCCGGAGGCGGCGAGGATCCAGCCGACGTCCGCGGCGGCGCCCGTGACGTTGACGCCGACGAGGCCGACCGCGGCGTAGAGGCCGATCTGCGCGAACGCGAGCAGGCAGTTGCCGAGCACCTTGCCGTAGAGCAGCTGCCGGACCGGGACGGCGGTGGCCAGGATCTCCACCACCCGGTTCTGCTTCTCCTCGAGCACGGAGTTGGCGATGGCCATGCCGAAGAGGATGGCGGCCAGGTAGAACAGGAACGCGAAGACGAAGCCCACGACGAGCCGCGCGGGGCCGCGGTCCTGCCCGCCGGACAGCAGCTCGGTGCGGACCTCGGAGCCCGCGGTCAGCTCCTCGGCGGTCGTCCCGGCCGCCCGGGCGCCCGCCGCGAGGGTCTCCTCGGCCACCGCCTGCTCGAGGGCCCGGGCGAGCGCGGGCTCGACGTCGTCCTGGCCGACCACCGTCCAGCCGTCGAGGCCCCGCAGCAGCGCGGCGTCGGCGGTCTCGTCGGCCACCGCCCGGCGGGCCGCGTCCGGGGAGTGGGCGGAGTGCACGGTGAGGGTGTCGTCGCCGCTCTCGGCCAGCGCCTGCGCGGCCCGCGCCGCGACGGGCGCGGCCTCGGGCGCCGCGGTCGCCAGGACGTGGTCCGCGGCCCGGCCGCCGAACAGGGCGGAGGCGGCGATCGAGCCGGCCACGAGGAGCACCGTGACCACGGTGGAGAGCAGGAAGGACCGGTCGCGCAGCTTGACCGAGATCTCGCGGGCCGTGACGATCCACCAGGGACGGGCGGCGGGCGGGCGGGGGCTCATCGGGTGACCTCGCGGTAGACGTCGGACAGGGCGGGCACGATCTCGGTGAACTCCAGGAGCCCGCGGGGAACGGCGGCCTCGAGCAGGCGGCGGCGGGCGTCGTCGTCGTCGAGCTCGAGCACCGCGGCCGGCCCGTCGACGTCGACGACGCGCACGCCCCGCAGGTCCCGCACCCAGCCGGCGTCCTGCTCGCAGCGCAGCCGGTGCCGGCGGGGACCCGTGCGGCGCAGGTCGTCGGCCGCGCCGGCGGCCAGGACCCTGCCGCCGGAGAGCACCACCAGGGAGTCGCAGAGCCGGTCGACGAGGTCGAGCTGGTGGCTCGAGAAGAGCACGGGCACGCCCTGGGCCGTGTGCTCGCGCAGCAGCCCGACCATGGAGTCCACCGCCACGGGGTCCAGGCCGGAGAACGGCTCGTCCAGCACCAGGGCGGCGGGCCCGTGCAGGAGCGCGGCGGCGACCTGCACCCGCTGCTGGTTGCCGAGGGAGAGGGACTCCAGCCTGTCCTTCCCGCGGTCGGCCAGGCCGAAGCGCTCGAGCAGCCGCCCGGCCTCCGCGAGGGCGTCGCGCCGGTCCATGCCGTGGAGCCGGCCGAGGTAGCCGAGCTGCTCGAGCACCGGCTGCTTGGGGTAGAGCCCCCGTTCCTCGGGCATGTACCCGAAGCCGGCGCGGTCCGCCGCGGTGGCGGGCCGGCCGTCCCACAGGACCTCCCCTGAGGAGACGCGCAGCACGCCCATGAGCATCCGCATGGTCGTGGTCTTGCCCGAGCCGTTGGCGCCGACGAAGCCGGTCATCCGGCCGGGCTCGACCCGGAAGGAGACGTCCTCGACCACGGTGCTGCCCCCGAAGGTCCGGCTCAGGCCCCGCGCCTCGAGGACGTGCCCGTCGGGGCGGCGGCGGAAGCGGGTGGTGGTCGCCGCGGGAGTGGTGCTGGTGCTCATGGGCCCGGGATCCTCTCGGGGTGCGTCCTCCCGGTGGGTGCCGGGCGGCTCGTTCCCCAGCCTACGAACGCGGCGGCCCGGAGGTATCCCCACCCGGGCGGAGTGCCGGCGCCACGGCGCCCGCACTCCGCCCGGTGGCCTCCGCCCCGGGGCGGAGCCGGCTCAGTCGACCAGGCCCGCCCGGTGGGCGAAGACGACGGCCTGCACCCGATCCCGGGAGCCCGTCTTCGCGAGGATGTTGGACACGTGGGTCTTGACGGTGGCGGACCCGAGGAACAGCCGCTGGGCGATCTCCGCGTTGGACAGCCCGTCCGAGACCAGCAGCAGCACCTCGTGCTCCCGCTCGGTGAGGGAGTCGAGGACCCGGCGCCGCGCGGGGTCGGGCGGCGCCGGGTCGGCCGGCGCGGGGGCGGGGGCCGGGGGGTCCGTGGTCAGGGCCCGGATGACGCGCAGCGTGGCCTCGGGGGCGAGCAGCGCGTGGCCGCCGGCCACGGCGCGCACGGCCTCCACGAGGTCGTCCGGGTCCGCGTTCTTCAGCAGGAACCCGCTGGCCCCGGCGGCGAGCGCGTCGAAGAGGTAGTCCTCCCGGTCGAACGTGGTGACGATCACGACCTTGGCGCACCCGGTCCCGACGATCCGGCGGGTGGCCTCGATGCCGTCCATGACGGGCATCTGCACGTCGAGCAGGGCGACGTCCACCACGCCGTCGCGGGCGGCGGCGACGGCCTCCGCGCCGTCGGAGGCCTGGGCCACGACCTCGATGTCGTCCTCCACGGACAGGACCATGGCGAAGCCGGAGCGCACGAGGGCGTGGTCGTCGGCGAGCAGGACGCGGATCATGCCTCCGATCCTCGCAGAATCCTGTCCGTGGTGCCGGACGTGACGTCGACGGCGGTGCCCGGGGCGTCCCCCCCGGAGCCGCCGGGGGGCAGGGGGCAGCGGGTGCGGACCCGCCAGCCGGGCCGGCCCGAGCGCGGCCCGATCTCCGCCTCCCCGCCGTGCAGGCGGACGCGCTCGCGCAGCCCCTGGAGGCCGAACCCGGTGCCGGCGGTGCCGCGCCGGGGCGAGCCGTCGTCGAGCACCTCGAGCTCGAACCACGGCCCGTCGGGACCGCGGCCCGTGCGCAGCGTGACGGACGCGGCGGTGGCCGTGGAGTGGCGGATCACGTTGGACAGGGACTCCTGGGCGCACCGGAAGGCGGACAGGCCGAGCGCCGGGGGGATCCTGTCCAGGTCACCCGGGACGGCCTCGACCGTGCGGACGTCCACCGCGAGCCCGTTGTCGGCGTGCCGGCGGGCGAGGGCGGCGATGTCGGCGAGACCGGGGTCCGGCCGGCGCGCGGCGGCCGAGGTGCCCCCGCCGGGGCCCGGGACGCCCTCCTCGCCCTCGGCGCGCAGCACGCCGAGCAGCTGGCGCATCTCCCCCACGGCGGTCCGGCTGGACGCCTCGATGGTGCGCAGGGCGGTGGCGGCGGCGGCGGGGTCACGGTCCAGGACCTTGCGCGCGGCACCGGCCTGGATGCCGATCACGGACACGTGGTGGGCGACGACGTCGTGCAGCTCCCGGGCGATGCGCATCCGCTCGTCGACGACGGCGCGGCGGGCGATCTCCGCGGACTGCTCCCGGATCCGCTGCGCCTGGGCCGCGAGGCGGTGCTGCTGCAGCGCGGCCCGCCAGGACGCGCGCCCGGCGAGCACGGCCCCGCCGAAGTACACGGCGTTCACGAGCAGGGTGAACACTGCGTAGGACGGCAGCTGGGGCAGCGGCCCGTCGACCTCGCCCAGTCCGGTGAGGAAGTCCGCGTAGGCGTTGGTGACGGTGAAGGCGCCGAGCAGCCACAGGCCCATGGTCCCCACGACCACCGACATCGCGACCCACAGGGCCTGGCGGTCGCGCGACCAGGCGACGGCGGCGTAGAGGGCCGCGAAGTAGGCGCCCTGGAAGGGCAGCGTCATGGCGGCCGTGGGGCTCGCGTAGGTCAGGCCCAGGAACAGCGCGGAGGACGCGACCACGACGGGCAGCGGGTAGCGTCGGCGCAGGGCGAGCGGCACCACGATGAGCACGGTGCTGAGGTAGAGGCGCCAGGGCTCGTCCCCCTCTGCGAGCCCCGCGTAGCTGTGCACCAGCACGGACGCCAGGAGCGCGACCAGGAGGAAGCCGAGGGCGGCCAGCACGTCGTTGCGCCGCTGGGCCGCCGTGGGCGCGGGCCGGGACCAGTACGGGTCCTCGGGGTCGTTCAGCCAGGCGGTGACGCGCGCCGCGAGCGGAGCGCCCCGGCCGGTGCCCGCCCCGGCGTCCGGGTCAGTGGTGGGTCGGGTGTGCACGCCCCCACGGTAGCCCGCGGCGGACGGCGCGGAACTCCGCCCCGCGGGGGATCCTGCGGGGAGCTCAGCCGCGGTGCAGGCCGAAGAAGCGGCGCAGGCGCGCTCGCGAGCCCGGGGCGGCGGGCGTCTCCGGAAGCGGGGAGGCCGGTCCGGCGGACGGGGGCCGCTCCTCGTTCCGCCGGCGGCGCGCGCCGCGCAGGGCGGCGTAGTAGGCGCTCTCCGCGGCGGCGTCCGCGAGCAGCGCCGCGGACAGGGTGCCGAGCACGCGCGCCCCGGCCCCGCCGCGCCGGGCCGCCCCGGCGAGCCCGACCCCGAGGGCGGTCTCGGTGCCGGCGACGGCCAGCAGCAGCTCCGGCCGGCGGACGAGGGCCCGCTGGTAGCGCGCGAACAGCCCGTCGCCGGTCGGCTCGATGGTCATCCCCCGCAGCACGGCCGAGGCCACGCCCGTCGGCTCGTAGTGCTCGGCGCCCTCCGTCTCCGTGAGCTCCCGGCGGCCCTCGACGACCTTGGCGGCGAGCACGGGCAGCCCCAGCAGCTGCAGGACGGACTCCAGGACCAGGTCGGTGGACTCCCCCAGCACGTAGTTGCGCAGCCGGTTGGTCTCGGCCGGGTCGAGGTCGAAGACGGAGGCCACGGACTCGGTCTGCAGGTCCGAGGTGCCGCCGGAGCACAGCCGGACGAGGTCGCGCTCGAACCGGGCGGCCGGCGTCTCCTCGGCCTCGACGGACACGCCGCCCGCGGGGAGCCAGTCGGGGCCCCACTCGAGGGCGCACACGGCGTCGGCCGCCTCGAGGTCGGTGACGGACGCGGGGTCCTCCCCGGCGAGCAGGACCTCGAAGGAGCGGGTGGCGCCGTCCGAGGACAGCGCCACGGCGGTCTCGGCGAGACCGGTGCGCACGGCCCAGAAGTCGACCTCGGCGTCGAAGACCACCACGGACCAGCCGTGCCGGGACACGGCGGTGAACCCGGTGCCGGACAGGGCCGCCAGCACGGGCAGCTCGGGGGCGTCCAGGCGCACGAGCAGCACGCGGCGCAGCCCGGGGTGCTCGGGCCGGAGCTGCTGGCCGGTCATCCGCACGAGGGTCGCGGAGAGCTCGTCGAGGGTGCACCCGGGCCGCACGGAGCCGTCCTCGGAGGCCTGCGCCAGACGGCCCCCGGCGTCGGCGAGGAACATCAGCTGAGTGGCGCGGGGGCCCTCGGCGTAGGCGCTGATCAGGCGGTGGTGGGCGATGACCTTGCGCATCCCCTCGCAGGTGGGGCGCAGCCCGGAGCCGTCGGACGCGGTGGCCTCCGTCACGCACAGCACCGTGGCGGGGACCAGGTCCCACGCGGAGGTGGGGGACGCGATGTCGTCGGCGGGGAGTGAGGTCATGCCGTCCATGCTACGCCGTCGCCGCCGCCGCCCGGGGGGCTCGCGGAGCGTTCCCGGCGGGGCCGGTCCGCTCAGCGGGGCCCGTCGACGAGCTCGGCCGTGGTGCCGTCCTGGAGGGCGGCCAGGCCCGCCCGCAGGCGGCGGGCCAGCGCGGGCCGCAGGTACCGGTCCAGGTCCGCGGGGGCCGTCCAGCGGTGGCTGAGCAGCTCCTCCTCCTGGATCGCGATGGGCGTGTCGGCACCGATGACGCCGCCGTCGTAGACGAAGGAGACCGAGTCCCCCCACAGGCCCATGGCCACGCCGTGGTGGACGACGAGGAGCCGGCCCTCGGGCAGGTGCAGGCCGACCTCCTCGACGACCTCGCGGAAGCACCCGGTGCGGGGGTCCTCCCCCGCCTCGACGGTGCCTCCGGGCACCGTCCAGTCGGACTTGTAGTTGGGCTCCACGAGCAGCACGCGGCCCTCGGGGTCGCGGATGAGGGCCTCCGCGGCGAGGCGGCGGGTCGGCAGGGAGTCCACGAACTGCTTCAGCTCGGTCTCGGACAGGTAGGAGCTCACGGCGCGATCACTGTCCCAGGAACTTCTCGAAGCCCTTGGGCAGGTTCAGGTCCGCGGGGTCCGGCTGCCCCGGGGCGGCGCCGAACGCCGATCCGGCGGGCGCCTTCTGCTTCCGCTGCTGCTCGAGGGCCGCGTTCTCCTGCGCCCGCTTGGCGGGGTTGCCCGAGCGGGAGCCCCCCTTCTTCGCGGAGCCCTTGCCCTTGCCCTTCTTCGGACCGCCGCCGGCACCGGGCATGCCGGGGATGCCGGCCGGCATGCCGGGCACGCCCTTGCCCTGGGCCAGGCGCTTCATCATCTTCTGCGCCTGGGCGAAGCGCTCCATGAGCTGGTTCACCTCGGAGACGGTGACGCCCGAGCCCTTGGCGATGCGGGCGCGGCGGGAGCCGTTGATGATCTTGGGCGCCACCCGCTCGTGCGGGGTCATGGACCGGACGATGGCCTCGACGCGGTCGATCTCGCGCTCGTCGAAGTTCTCGAGCTGCTCGCGCATGCCGGCGGCGCCCGGCATCATCATGAGCATCTTCTTCATCGACCCCATCTTGCGCAGCTGCTGCATCTGGGCGAGGAAGTCCTCGAAGGTGAAGTCCTCCTGGTCGGTGAACTTCCGGGCCATCTTCTCGGCCTCGTCGCGGTCCCACTGCTTCTCGGCCTGCTCGATCAGCGTGAGGACGTCGCCCATGTCGAGGATGCGGGACGCCATGCGGTCCGGGTGGAACTGCTCGAAGTCGTCGACGTTCTCCCCGGTGGAGGCGAACATGATGGGCTTGCCGGTCACGGAGGCCACGGACAGCGCGGCGCCGCCGCGGGCGTCGCCGTCGAGCTTGGACAGGACCACGCCCGTGAAGTCGACGCCCTCGTTGAAGGCCTGGGCCGTGTTCACGGCGTCCTGGCCGATCATCGCGTCGATGACGAAGAGGACCTCGTCGGGCCGCACGGCGTCGCGGATGTCGCGGGCCTGCTCCATGAGGGCCTCGTCGATGCCGAGACGGCCGGCGGTGTCCACGATGACCACGTCGTGCAGCCGCGCGCGGGCCTGGGCCACGCCGTCCCGGGCGACCTGCACGGGATCGCCCGTGGGGTCGTCGAACTCCGAGGTGGTGCCCGGGTGCGGGGCGAAGACCGGCACCCCGGCGCGCTCGCCCACGACCTGGAGCTGGGTGACCGCGTTGGGCCGCTGGAGGTCGGAGGCCACGAGCAGGGGGCGGTGCCCCTGGCCCTTGAGCCACTTGCCGAGCTTGCCGGCCAGGGTGGTCTTGCCGGCGCCCTGGAGGCCGGCGAGCATGATGATCGTGGGCCCGGTCTTGGCCATCCTGATCCGGCGGGTCTGGCCGCCGAGGATGTTCTGCAGCTCCTCGTTGACGATCTTCACGACCTGCTGGCCGGGGTTCAGCGCCTCGGAGACCTCGAGCCCGAGGGCGCGCTCCTTGACCGCGGCGGTGAACTCGCGCACGACCGGCACGGCGACGTCGGCGTCGAGCAGGGCGCGGCGGATCTCCCGCACGGTGGCGTCGACGTCCGCCTCGGTCAGGCGGCCCTTGCCTTTGAGGTTCTTGAAGGTGGCGGTCAACCGGTCGGACAGTGAATTGAACACGGGTCGAAAGCTGCTTTCGTCGAGGGAGGCGGCCGGTGCGCCGCGGTCTGCACCGCGGGCCGCGGCCCGGCCCGGTGTGGCGGGTCAGTGTCCAAGGTTAGCAACTCCGGGCGGTGCGGGGCCCTCCCCCGCCGACGCACCGGGACGACGACGGCCGGTCCCCTCCCGGTGGAGGGGACCGGCCGTCGGGACCGGTGGGGGTCAGAGCGCCGTCTCGTCGCGCTCGCCCGTGCGCACGCGCACGGCCTGGTGCACGTCGGTGACCCACACCTTCCCGTCGCCGGCGCGGCCGGTGTTGGCGGAGGAGACGATGACGTCGACGATGTCCGTGGCCTGGTGGTTGTCGACGAGGATCTCGACCCGGACCTTCTCGAGCAGGTCCACCGTGTACTCCGCGCCGCGGTAGACCTCGGTGTGCCCGCGCTGCTGCCCGTAGCCGTGCACGTTCTGGACCGTCATGCCCTGGACGCCGTAGGACTCGAGGGCCGACTTGATGTCCTTGAACTTCTCGGGGCGCACGATCGCGGTGACGAGTTTCATGGGAGGGGTGCCTTTCGTGAGGGTGGGTTGCGCCGGTGGTCGCCGCACGGCTCAGCTGTGCACCGGCTCGGAGCGGCCGGGCTCGAAGGACGTGGCGTCCTGCCCGGCACTGTGCCGGCCCGGGGTGAAGGAGCCCGTGGCGTCGCCGGCCAGCGCGTAGCCGGACTCGGCGTGCTGGGTGATGTCGATGCCGTCGATCTCGTCCCGCTCGGTGATCCGGAAGCCGATGGTCCTGTCGATCACGAAGGCGATGACGAAGGTCAGCACCGCGCAGTAGACCACCGAGACGAGCACCGCCACGACCTGGGTGAGCAGCAGACCGAAGCCGCCGCCGTAGAACAGGCCCGCCGTGCCCTCGGAGGGCAGCGCCACGAAGCCCAGTGCCACGGTGCCGACGATGCCGGAGACCAGGTGCACGCCGATGACGTCCAGGGAGTCGTCCATGCGCAGCCGGTACTTGAGGCCCACGGCGAGCGCCGAGCAGATGCCGGCCACGAAGCCGATCCCGATCGCCCAGACCGGGGAGACGTTGGCGCAGGCCGGGGTGATGGCCACGAGCCCGGCCACGGCGCCGGAGGCGGCCCCCAGGGAGGTGGCGTGCTTGTCGCGGATGCGCTCGGTGAGCAGCCAGCCCAGCATCGCGGCGGAGGGGGCCACGAGCGTGTTGATCCAGATGAGCCCGGCCTGCTCGGCGGTGCCGGCGGCACCGGCGTTGAAGCCGAACCAGCCGAACCACAGGATCGCGGCGCCGAGCATCACCAGCGGCAGGTTGTGGGGGCGCTGGCTCGGGTCCTTGCCGAAGCCCTGGCGGGCGCCGACGATCATGATGAGGATCAGCGCGGCCACGCCGGCGTTGATGTGCACCACGAGACCGCCGGCGAAGTCGATGGCCTCACCGAGCACGGAGCCGATGGCGCCGTCCTCGGTGAGCAGCCCGCCGCCCCAGACCATGTAGGCCAGGGGGGCGTAGACGAGCGTGGCCCAGACGGGCACGAACACGGCCCAGGCGCCGAAGCGGGCCCGGTCGGCGATCGCCCCGGAGATCAGGGCGACGGTGATGATGGCGAAGGTCCCGCCGTAGGCGGCGCCGAGGAGGTCCTCGGTGCCCATGATGTCGGCCAGGGCGAAGGAGGGCACCGGGCTGCCGGTGAGCCCGCCCAGCAGCGGGTCCCCGCCGCTCATGGAGTAGCCCCACAGGACCCACACCACGGAGACGAAGGCGATGGAGATGAAGCTCATCATCATCATGTTCAGGACGCCCTTGGCCCGGGTCATCCCGCCGTAGAACAGGGCCAGCCCCGGGGTCATGAAGAAGACCAGGGCTGCCGCGACGATCGTCCACACGTGTCCAGCAGTGATTTCCACGATGTGCACCTCTCTCTGAAGGTTGGTTCGGTCACCGGTGCCACTGGCCCGTTCCCCGCGGGGCCGTCCGGTGCTCACCGTTCCTTATCGAGTGTCCGAGAGAGATGTTTCGTCCGTCGGCGTGCCGGGTTGCCGACATGTTTCACGCCCGCCGCAAGGGTTACGAGTACGTAAACTGCGGCGGGCGTGTGGGGCGTTGGGGGGACGGATCAGTCGAGCAGGGCGTCCACGAAGCTCTCGGGCTCGAAGGGCGCGAGGTCGTCCGGCCCCTCGCCGAGACCGATGAGCTTGACCGGCACTCCGAGGCTCTTCTGGATGGCGACCACGATGCCGCCCTTGGCGGTGCCGTCCAGCTTGGTGAGGACGATGCCGGTGACGTCGACGACCTCCGCGAAGACCCGCGCCTGGGTCATGCCGTTCTGCCCGGTGGTCGCGTCGATGACGAGCAGCACCTCGTCGACGGTGGCGGCCTTCTCGACGACCCGCTTGATCTTCCCGAGCTGGTCCATCAAGCCCGCCTTGTTCTGGAGCCGGCCGGCGGTGTCGATCATCACGACGTCCACCTCGTGCTCGATGCCGGCGGTCACGGCGTCGTAGGCCACCGAGGCGGGGTCGGCGCCCTCGACGTGCGAGCGCACGGTGGGCACGCCCACGCGGGCGCCCCAGGTGGAGAGCTGGTCGGCGGCCGCGGCGCGGAAGGTGTCCGCGGCGCCGAGCACCACGTCCTTCTCCTCGGCGACGAGCACGCGCGCGAGCTTGCCCACGGTGGTGGTCTTGCCCACGCCGTTGACGCCCACCACGAGGACGACGGCGGGGATCGGCCCCTTGCGCTGCACGGCCAGGGACCGGTCCATCGACGGGTCGACCAGCGCGAGGAGCTCCTCCCGGAGCATGGCCTTCACATGGGCGGGGTCGTCGGTGCCCTCGACCTTGACCCGGCGCTGGAGGGCCTCGACGAGGGCCATGGACGAGTCCGTGCCGAGATCGGCGAGCAGCAGCGTCTCCTCGATCTCGTCCCACACGTCCTGGTCGATGCGGTCGCGCGAGAGCAGGGCCAGCAGGCCCTTGCCGAAGACGTTGTTGGACTTGGCCAGCCGCCCGCGCAGCCGCGCCATCCGGGACGCGGCGGACTCGGGGCGGTCGAGGGCCCGCCGGGTGTCGGCGGGCGGAGCCGGGGCGGTGCCGGGCTCCAGGTCCCCGGGGGCCGCGACCGGACCGCCCTCGAGGTCGTCGGGGTCCCGGGTGGAGGGGTAGCCGCCGCGGGGCGCCTTGGGCCCCCGCAGCAGGACCAGCCCGAGCAGACCGAGGACCACGACGGCGATGAGCACGTATGCGAGAACGGGTATCGAATCCACGTCGCCCAGCTTCTCACACCGCCCGGTTCCGGGGCCGACGGGGGCGGGCCCGGGCGCCCGCCCGGGAGTCCTAGACTCGACGGGTGCCTGTTCAGCCCGCCGCCGCGCCCGAGCGCGAGCGCGTTCCCCAGCAGATCACGGTGCTCATCGCCGCCGCCTTCGTCATCGCGATCGGCTACGGCATCGTGGCCCCGGTGCTCCCCCAGTTCGCCACGACCTTCGGGGTCGGCGTGGCCGCCGCCTCGGCCGTGGTCAGCGTCTTCGCCGTGGCCCGCCTCCTCTTCGCCCCGGCGGGCGGGCGGATCCTGAACCGGATCGGCGAGCGCCCGACCTACGTGACCGGCGTGCTCATCGTCGCGCTGTCCTCGGCGGCCACCGCGTTCGCCCAGACCTACTGGCAGCTGCTGCTGTTCCGGGGCCTCGGCGGGATCGGCTCGGTGATGTTCACGATCTCGGCGATGGGGCTGATCGTGCGGCTGGCCCCGCCGCGGATGCGGGGGCGGGTCTCGGGCTACTACGCCTCCGCGTTCCTGGTGGGCGGGGTGCTCGGCCCCGTGCTCGGGGGGCTGCTGGCCGGCTTCGGCATGCAGGCGCCGTTCCTGATCTACGCGGTGTCGCTGCTGGTGGCCGTGGCCGTGGTGCACTTCCGGCTCAAGGACGAGGTCCTCGGCGCCGGCAAGGACCGCCGGAACCAGCCGGTCATGACCGTGGCCGAGGCGCGCCGGGTGGGGGCCTACCGCTCCGCCCTGGTCTCCAGCTTCGCCAACGGGTGGACCGCCCACGGGATCCGGGTGGCCCTCGTGCCGCTGTTCGCGGTCGCCGTGCTCGGGGCGGGTCCGGCCGTGGCCGGCCTGGCCCTGGCGGTCTACGCCGCGGGCAACGCGATGACCCTGCCGGTCACGGGCCGGCTCACGGACCGGTTCGGGCGCAGGCCGCTCGTGCTCAGCGGCCTGGTGCTCAACGGGGTCGCGACCATGGGGCTGGGCCTGGTCCAGGACGTCCCGTGGTTCGTGGTCCTCTCGCTCGTGGCCGGGATGGGCTCCGGGACCCTGAACCCGGGTCAGCAGGCGACCGTGGCCGACGTCATCGGACCGGACCGGGCCGGCGGGCCGGTGCTGGCCCGTTTCCAGATGAGCGCCGACGCCGGTCAGATCCTCGGCCCTGTGGTGGCCGGTGCGCTGGCCGACGCCGCGGGCTTCGGCTGGGCCTTCGGGGTCTCCGGGGCGATCATGCTGCTGGCGGCCGGGGCCTGGCTGCCGGTGCGGGACACGATGGAGCGGCCCGACACGCCGCCCGTGCGCGGCGCCGGACAGTAGCGCCGTCGCCGGGCTCGGCGGGTTCAGCGCAGCTCGGCGAGCCGCTGCCCGATGACGGTGGTCACGCCGTCCCCGCGCATCGCCACCCCGTAGAGGGCGTCGGCGATCTCCATGGTCCGCTTCTGGTGGGTGATGATGATCAGCTGCGAGGTCTCCTGCAGCTGCCGGAAGATGCTCAGCAGCCGCCCGAGGTTGCGGTCGTCGAGGGCCGCCTCGACCTCGTCCATGACGTAGAAGGGCGAGGGACGGGCCTTGAAGATCGCCACGAGCAGCGCGATCGCCGTCAGCGAGCGCTCCCCGCCGGAGAGCAGGGACAGGCGCTTGATCTTCTTGCCGGCCGGGCGCGCCTCGACGTCGATCCCGGTGGTGAGCATGTCCGTGGGGTCGGTGAGGCGCAGCCGGCCCTCCCCGCCCGGGAACAGGGTGGCGAAGACGCCCTCGAACTGCCGGGCGGTGTCGGCGTAGGCCTCCGCGAAGACGCGCTCCACGTGCTCGTCGACGTCGCGGATGATGCTGCGCAGGTCCTGCCGGGAGCGCTTGAGGTCCTCGAGCTGCTCGGCCAGGAAGCGGTGGCGCTCCTCGAGGGCCGCGAACTCCTCCAGCGCCAGCGGGTTCACCCGCCCCAGGGAGGCGAGCTCCTTCTCGGCCCGGCGCAGCCGCACCTCCTGCTCGGCGCGCACGTAGGGGGCCCCCGCCGCGGTCTCGGCCAGGGCGCCGGTCGCGGCGCCGAACAGGGCGTCCTGGCCGTCGTCGGCGGCCGACGGCGCGGTGGCCGCGCGCTCGGCGTCCTCCGGCGCCCCGTGCTCGGGACCGGGTTCGGGGATCAGCAGGTGCGGCCCGTAGTGCTCCACGAGCGAGTCGGGGGTGAGCCCCAGCTCCTCGAGGGAGCGGTCCTCCAGGGCCTGGATCCGGGCGCGCTCCTGGGTGCGGGCCAGCTCGTCACGGTGCACGGAGTCGGTGAGCTCGGCGAGCCGTGCGGCGAGCCGGTCGTTGGCGGCGCGCAGGTCCGTCAGCTCCGCGTCCAGCCCGGCGCGGACCGCCTCGGCCCGGTCCCGCTCCGCGGCGGCGACCGCCGCGGACGCGGTCACGAGCTCGAGCAGCTGTCCGGCGCCGGAGAGCACCGCCTCGGCGTTGCGGGCCTGGAGCCGGCGGCGCCGCGCCCGGCGCTCCGCCTCCTCCCGCGCCCGGCGCTCGGCCGCGGCGGCCCGCTCCTGCGACGCGGCCCGGTTGCCGAGGGCCCGGGCCTGCTCCTCCAGCGAGCGCAGGGCCAGCCGGGCCTCCGTCTCCGCGGTGCGGGCCGTCGTGGCGGCCCGGTGCAGCTCGTCGCGGCGGGCGGCGGCCTCGAGCTGTACGGTCTCGGTGTCCTCCTCGCCGTGCTCCTCGGCTGCCTCGAGCCGCTCGGCGGTCTCGCGCAGCCGCTCCTGCTCCCGGGCCAGGTGCTGCCGGGCGACCGCCACCTGCTCGTCGAAGCGCCGGGTCTCCGCCTCGGCGGAGTCCAGCACGGCCCGGACCCGGGACAGCTCGGACGCGGCACGGTCCGCCGCGCGCTCGGCGGCGCGCCGGGCCGCCGCGGTCTCCTCGGCCGCCCGGCGGGCGTCGTCCCGGGTCCCGGCCGCCGCGCGGGACGCGGCGCGCGCCCGGTCGAGGGCCGTGGCGAGCTCGGCCTGCTCCGCCTCGGCGGCCTCGGCAGCGGCGCGGGTCTCGAGCGTGCCGGCCGCCTCCCCGGCCCCGCCCCAGGCGCTGGTGCCCGTGAACACGTCGCCGCCCCGGGTGACGGCCGTCAGCTCGGGCCGGTCGGCCACGATCCGGGCCGCCGTGGCGGCGTCCTCCGTGAGCACGGTCCCGGCGAGCAGGGCGCGGACGGCGGCCGCTCCGCGCCGGGCGTCGTCGCCCTCGTCGGCGCCGGCCCGCAGCACGGCCGCGGCGGGCCGGACCCAGGGCCGGTCGGGGACCGTCGGGGGCGGGCCGGACGGATCCGGGGCGTCCGCCGCCACCAGCAGGTGCACCCGGCCCACGCCGTCGGCGCGCAGGGACTCGAAGACGGAGACGGCCGCGCCGTGGGAGCGCACGGCGAGGGCCTCCGCGAAGGGGCCCATGGCGGCGGTCAGGGCACGCTCCCAGCCGGGCTCGACGTCCACGAGGTCGACGACGGCGCCGAGCACGGCGCCGGCGTGCCGGTCGAGCACCGCCGCGGAGCCGTCGGGCTGGTGCAGGGCGGCGCGCAGGGTCTCGGCGCGGGCGCGCTGGGCGTCGTGGGCGCGCAGCAGCTCCTGGGCCGCGGCCTCGGCCTCCCGCGCGGCGGCGTGGGCCGCGGCAGCGGCCTCGGTGTCCTCCTCGTGCCGGGCGCGGGCCCGTTCGGCGGCGCCGGCCGCGTCCCGGGCCGCGAGCGCCAGGCTGTCGGCCTCGGTGCCGGCCTGCGCCCGGCGCCGCCCGGCGTCCGCGTGGGTGGTGTGCAGGCGGGAGAGCTCGTTCTCGGCCGCCTCCACCCGCGAGCGGGCCGCCGCGACCGCGCCGGTGAGCCGGGCCGTGCCCTCCCGGCGGTCGGCGGCCGCCCGGAGCAGACCGGTGACCACGCCGTCCTGGTCCCGGGCGGCGGCCTCCGCGTCCTCGCGCTCCTGGATGGCCTCGGCGAGGGCGTCGACGGCGTCCTCGACCTGCTCGAGGAGCTGGTGGTGCCCCTCGCGGGTGCGGGCCGCCTGGGCGTCGAGCCGGTCCGGGTCCCGTCCCGGCTCCGCGGGCTCGGCCGCGGAGCCGAGCAGCCGGCGCCGTTCGGCGGCGAGCGAGGCGAGGGACCGGTAGCGCTCCTGCACGGCGGTGAGCTGGTACCACGTGTCCCGCGCGGCGTTCAGGGCGGGGGTCGCCTGGGCGGCGCGGGCCTCGACGTCGGCCTGGCGGGCCCGGCGGGCGTCGAGGGCCTGCTCGGCCTCGGCGCGCTCGGCGCGCAGCCGGCGCTCGACGTCCTCGTCGACGGCGAGGCTCGTGCGGGCCTGCACGAGGTCGTCGGCCAGCAGCCGGGCGCGGGCGTCGCGGACGTCGTGCTGGATCCGCTGGGCGCGGCGGGCCGTCCTGGCCTGCCGGCCCAGCGGGGTGAGCTGGCGCCGGATCTCGGCGGTGAGGTCCTCGAGCCGGTCGAGGTTGGCCTGCATGGCCTCGAGCTTGCGCAGCGTCCGCTCCTTGCGGCGGCGGTGCTTGAGGATCCCCGACGCCTCCTCCACGAAGCCGCGGCGCTCCTCCGGGGTGGCGTGCAGGATGCGGTCGAGCTGGCCCTGGCCCACGATGACGTGCATCTCCCGGCCGAGCCCGGAGTCGGAGAGCAGCTCCTGGATGTCGAGCAGCCGGCACGGGCGGCCGTTGATCGCGTACTCGGAGCCGCCGGTGCGGAAGAGCGTGCGCGAGATCGTGACCTCGGAGTACTCGATGGGCAGCGCGCCGTCGGCGTTGTCGATGGTCAGCGACACGTGCGCCCGCCCGAGCGGGGGCCGGCCGGCGGTGCCCGCGAAGATGACGTCCTCCATCTTCCCGCCGCGCAGCGACTTCGCGCCCTGCTCCCCCATCACCCACGCCAGGGCGTCCACCACGTTGGACTTGCCCGAGCCGTTCGGGCCGACGACGGCGGTGACCCCGGGCTCGAACTCGAAGGTGGTGGCCGAGGCGAAGGACTTGAACCCCCGCACGGTCAGGGTCTTCAGGTGCACGGGGGTCCGGTCTCCTGGGGTGGGCGTGGCGGGCGGGGGTCGCCCCCACTGTACTCGCGCGCCCGGACAGCGCTCCTGGTGGGGCGCGGTGAGCCGCCCGCGGAGCGGAGCGGCGGAGAAGATGATCAGCCTACAGAGAAACGGCCGGGCCCGGGCCGCCACCGCGGAGCCGGCCGGTAGACTGACCGCGACCAGCACGACCTGCCCTCCCCGCGACCGTGCCCTCCGTGGGCGGACCGGGGCGTCGGCGAGACCCTAACGAAAGCCAGAGACCTTGACCGGTAATTCCTCGATCCGTCACCGCAACGCCGCCCTCCTGGCCATCACCAAGGTCGAGGCCGACGAGGCCGTGCCCTCGTCCCACGCCGACGAGGTCCTGGCAGACACGTTCGCCCGGCTGAAGATGCCGAAGGGCCTGCTCGAGCGGCTCGCGGGCGTCAACGAGCGGCGCGTCTGGGCTCCGGGGCGCCACTTCACCGACGGCGCCGTGGAGGCGGGCGAGGCGGCCCTGGCCCGGGCGGGCGTGCGCCCGGACCAGGTGGGGCTCCTGATCAACGCCTCCGTGACCCGCGACGGCTACGAGCCCGCAGTCTCGGTGTCCGTGCACCACCGGCTCGGGCTGGCCCCCTCCGCCCTGAACTTCGACGTCACCAACGCGTGCCTGGGCTTCGTCAACGGGCTCACGATCGCCTCCACGATGATCGACGCCGGCGCCATCGACTACGCCGTCGTCGTCGCCGGCGAGGACCCGACCCCCTGGCACCGCGAGACGTACGAGCGGCTGCAGGGCCCGGACGTGACCCGGGCGGACGTGGTGCGCGAGTTCGCCACCCTGACCCTCGGCTCCGGCGCGGCCGCCGCCGTGGTCGGCCCGGCCGAACGGCACCCGGAGGGCCACCGCATCGCGGGGTCCGTGACCCGCTCCGCGACCGAGCACCACGGGCTGTGCATCGGCGGCTTCGACGGCATGTACACCGACGCCACGGGGCTGCTCAAGCACGGCGTGGGGCTGCTCGCGGACGCGTGGCGCGACGCGCACGAGGACGGCTGGGACTGGGTGCACATGGACCGCTACATCGGCCACCAGGTCTCCATGTCCCACACCAACAAGCTGTTCCAGGACGTCGGGATCGACCCGGAGAAGTTCCCGCTGACCTTCCCGTTCTGGGGCAACGTCGCGGCCGCCGCGCTGCCGATGACCCTCGCCCTGGAGGCCGAGCGGCTCCAGCCCGACGAGCGCGTGCTGCTGCTCGGGGTGGGCTCCGGGCTCAACGCGACCTACATGGAGATCGACTGGTGAACCGCCGGCGCTGACGCCGCGCCCGCACGAGACGCCCCCGCACGAGACGCACCCTCGAGGAGCCCCACGACCATGGCACGCACACGACCGTCCACGACCCAGCAGCCCGGAGGGCCGGAGGCGGCGCGGCTGCCCATGACGGAGGTGCCACTGCCCGGGGTGGACCCGGCGTGGTCCCGCACGGTCACGGTGGCCTCGACCGCCCCCGTGGAGCCCGTTCCCGGCCGGCGGCGACGCTGGCACGTCCTCGACAACGCGGCCTCCCTGGAGGCCGCCGGGCTCACGCCGCGGGGCACGGTCCTCGCCGTGCACGGCAACCCCACGTGGTCCTACCTGTGGCGCGACGTGCTGGCCGCCGGGACGGACCCCGAGAACCCGTGGCGGGTCGTGGCCGTGGACCAGCTCGACATGGGCTTCTCCGAGCGGACCGGGCTCTTCCGCCGCCTCGACGACCGGGTCCGCGACCTGGGCGACCTCACGGCCGAGCTCGGCCTGGACGCGGGCGCCGGCCCCGTGGTGACCCTCGCCCACGACTGGGGCGGGCTCGTGTCCTCCGGGTGGGCCCTGGAGCACCCGGACGTCCACCGCGCCACGATCCTCACCAACACCGCCGTCCACCACGACAACGCCGAGCAGATTCCCGCCTCCCTGCGGCTGGCGCTGGCGCCGGCCGCGCACGAACTGCTCACCGAGCGGACCACGAGCTTCCTCGACGTGGCTCTTGCCCTCGCGGACCCGTCCCTGTCCCGCGAGGTGCGGGCGGCCTACCGGGCGCCGTACGCGACCCGCGCCCGGCGCGAGGCGATCCGCAACTTCGTGGCCGACATCCCGGTCGCCCCGGACCACCCCTCCCACGCCCGCTACGAGCAGATCGCCGCCGGCGTGGCCGCCCGCGACGTCCCCGCCCTGCTGCTCTGGGGCATCGGCGACCCGGTGTTCCAGGAGCGCTACCTGCAGGACCTCCTGCGCCGGATGCCGCACGCCGACGTCCACCGCTACGAGGGCGCCCTGCACCTGCTGCCCGAGGACCGGGACGTCGCGACGCCGGTGATGGCCTGGCTCGCCGACCGCTTCGGCCCCGGCCCCGGGCGCCGCGAGCTGCACCTGCAGCGCCGTGCCACCTCCCGCGGCGAGCACGTCCCGTTCCCCGCCGAGCTCGACGCGCGGCGCGCCGACCTCGGCCTCGCCGTCGTGGACATGGCGCCTGCCCCCGGCGACCCGCACGCCGGGGCCCGTGTGCCCCCGGTGCGGGCGAGCCTGAGCTGGGCGGAGCTCGCCGACCGCGTGGACCGCCTCGCGGCCGGTCTCGCCGACATCGGCGTGCGCCCCGGGGACAGGGTGAGCCTCATGGTGCCGCCGGGCTCCGACCTCACCGCGCTGCTCTACGCGTGCCTGCGCCTGGGCGCCGTCGTCGTCGTGGCGGACTCCGGCCTCGGCCCCAAGGGCCTCACCCGCGCGCTGCGAGGGGCCGCCCCGGCCTGGCTCGTGGGCATCCGCAGGGCGCTCGTCGCCGGCCGGGCCCTCGGCTGGCCGGGCGCCCGGGTCTCCCTGGAGGCCCTCGACCCCGTCTCCCGCCGGGCCCTCGGCGTCGCGCACGACGTCCCGGGGCTGCTGAAGTCCGCCCCGCGACCGGACCTGCCCGCGCCGGACCCGGACGCGGACGCCGCGGTGCTGTTCACCTCCGGGTCCACGGGCCCGGCCAAGGGCGTCGTCTACACCCACCGCCAGCTCTCCGCCATGCGGGACGCCGTCCGCGACACGTACGGTCTGACCGCCGGCACGGGGCTCGTGGCGGGCTTCGCGCCGTTCGCGCTGCTCGGGCCCGCCATGGGGACCACCTCGGTGACCCCGGACATGGACGTGACAGCCCCGAAGACCCTCACCGCCCGTGCCCTGGCCGACGCCGCCTCGGCCGTCCAGGCCACGGCGGTGTTCCTCTCCCCCGCGGCGATCGCGAACGTCCTGGCCACCCGGCACGAGCTGGACGAGGGGCAGCGGCGGGCCCTCGAGCTCGTGGAGCTCGTGCTCTCGGCCGGGGCGCCTCTTCCGGAGTCGCTGCTGGAGCAGCTGCAGGAGCTCGTGCCCGCGGCGACGCTGCACACCCCCTACGGCATGACCGAGGGGCTGCCCCTCACGGACGTGACCCTCGGGACCATCCGGCAGGCCGGCCGGGACAGCGCGGGATCCGCCGTGGCCGGCGCCGGCAACGGCGTGTGCGTGGGCACCGCCGTGCACGGCGCCGAGCTCGGGGTCACGGCCCTGCGCCCGGACGGCGCCCCCGAGGACGAGATCACGACGGAGCCCGGGGTCACCGGCGAGATCGTCGCCCGCGCCCCGCACGTCAAGGACCGCTACGACCGGCTGTGGCACACGGAGCACCTCAGCACCCAGCTGCCCGGCTGGCACCGCACCGGGGACGTCGGGCACGTCGACGCCGCCGGGCGGCTGTGGGTCGAGGGCCGCCTCGCCCACGTCATCGTCTCCGCCGGCGGTGTGCTGACGCCGGTCGCCGCGGAGCACGCGGCGCAGACTGTGCCCGGGGTCGGCCGCGCCGCCGTCGTCGGGGTCGGCCCGGCGGGCACGCAGGTGCCCGTGGCCGTCGTGGAGACCGTTCCCCCGGCCCCGCGCCCGGGCCCTGCCGACCCGCTGCTCTCCGGAGCCGTGCGCGCCGCCGTGCGCGAGGCCACGGGCCTGGACCTCGCGGCCGTGCTCGCGGTCCCCGAGCACCCCACCGACATCCGGCACAACTCCAAGATCGACCGAGCCCTGCTGGCCGGATGGGCGGAGAACGCCCTGGCCGGAGGAAGGATCAGGAACCCGTGAACGGCAAGCACCGCCAGGACGGCACGCACGACGACAAGGTCCCCGCCTACGACGCCTCCGTGACGGAGGGCGCCCCGCCGGCCGGCACCGGCAGCCACGAGGTGGAGCGCGGGCGGCAGGAGCTGACGGGTGAGGGGCGGACGGTGCTCGTCACCGGCGCCTCCGGGATGCTCGGGGAGCACGTGGCGCGGCTGCTCGCGGCCCGCCACTGGACGGTCCGGCTGCTCCAGCGCGGTCACGCGCCGCTGGCCGACCAGCCGAACGTCGAAGAGGTCCTGGGCTCCGTCGCGGACCCGGACGCCGTCGCGCGGGCCATGGAGGGCGTCGACGACGTCGTCCACCTCGCCGCCAAGGTCTCCTTCGCCGGGGACTGGGACGAGTTCGTGCTGACCAACGTCACCGGCACCCGCGTGGTCCTGGAGACCGCCCGGCGGGCCGGCGTGGACAACGTCGTGTTCGTCTCCTCGCCCTCGGTCGCCCACACGGGCGACTCCATCGTCGGTGAGCCCGCCCGCGCGGCCGACCCCGTGCACGCCCGCGGCAACTACGCCCGGTCCAAGGCCGCGGCCGAGCTGCTCGCGCTCGAGGCGGACGGCCACGGGCTGCGCGTCACGGCCGTGCGCCCGCACATCGTGTGGGGCCCCGGGGACACCCAGCTCGTCGAGCGGATCGTCGGTCGTGCGGCGAGGGGGCGGCTGCCGCTGATCGACCACGGGGCGGCGCTGATCGACACCACCTACGTCGACAACGCGGCCGAGGCGGTCGTGCGGGCGCTGGAGCGGATCGAGTGGGCCCACGGGCGGGCGCTGGTGGTCACGAACGGCCAACCCCGCACCGTGGGCGAGCTCGTCGCGGGCTTCTGCCGGGCCGCCGGGGTGGAGCCGCCGGCGCGCCGGGTCCCGGGCGCGCTGGCCCGGCTGGCCGGCACGGTCATCGAGAAGGTGTGGGCGCTGCGGCCGGGGGCGGACGAGCCGCCGATGACGGCCTTCCTGGCCGAGCAGATGTCCACGGCCCACTGGTTCGAGCAGCAGACCACCCGAGAGGTGCTCGACTGGACGCCGTCCGTGACGGTCGAGGAGGGCATGGCGCGGCTGGCCGAGTACTACCGGACCCATCCGCTGGGCGCCGACGACGCCCCGATGCCCGCCACCGGGTCCACGGCCGCCGGCTGAGCCCCCGTGGCGGCCGCCTGACGGTCGGTCCCCGCACGGTGCTCCCCCGGAGGCGGTGGACCCCCGGGGCGGGCGGTCGCCCCGGGGGTCGAGAGGGACCCGGGATCAGGCCAGCGTGGCGGTGTCGATCACGAACCGGTAGCGCACGTCCGAGTTCTGCACCCGCTCGTAGGCCTCGTTGATCCGCTCGGCGGGAATGACCTCGATCTCGGCGCCCACCCCGTGCTCGGCGCAGAAGTCGAGCATCTCCTGGGTCTCGTCGATGCCGCCGATCATGGAGCCGGCGAACGTGCGGCGGTTGGCCAGCAGCGAGAACACGTTGACGTCCAGCGGCTCCGCCGGGGCGCCCACGTTGACCATGGCCCCGTTGACGTTCAGCAGCGACAGGTGGGCGTCGAGGTCGATCTTCGCGCTGACCGTGTTGAGGACCAGGTCGAAGGTGCCGGTCAGCTCCTCGAACGTCGCCGGGTCGCTCGTGGCGTAGTAGGCGTCGGCGCCCAGCGCCAGCCCGGCCTCCTTCTTGCGCAGCGACTGGGACAGCACCGTCACCTCGGCCCCCATCGCGTGGGCGATCTTGACGCCGAGGTGGCCGAGGCCGCCCAGGCCCACGACGGCCACCTTCTTGCCGGGGCCCGCCTTCCAGTGGTTCAGCGGGGAGAAGGTGGTGATGCCCGCGCACAGCAGCGGCGCGGCGACGTCGAGGTCGATGCCCTCCGGGATGCGCAGCACGAAGTCCTCGGTGACCACCACGTGCGTGGAGTACCCGCCCTGGGTGACGGTGCCGTCGCGGTCCTCGGCGCCGTAGGTCATGACCGCGCCGTCGAGGCAGTACTGCTCGTCACCGGCCCGGCAGTTGGCGCACTCGCCGCAGGAGTTGACCATGCAGCCCACCCCGACCCGGTCGCCGACCGCGTGGCGGGTGACGTCCGGGCCGACCTCGGCGACGATCCCGGCGATCTCGTGCCCGGGGGTCAGCGGGTACTGCTGGGGGCCCCAGTCCCCCTGGACGGTGTGCAGGTCGGAGTGGCAGATCCCGGCGTACTTGATGTCGATGAGCACGTCGTGGGCGCCGAGGTCCCGGCGCTCGAGAGTGGTCGGGACCAGCGGTGCACCGGCGGAGGGCGCGGCGTAGGCGTTGACAGTGAGCAAGAGGTACTCCTCGGAGGATATGGGGACAGCTGAAGGGGAGAATCGGGGTGGTCGCCCGGGCGCGCGGCGGACGCCGGACCGGGGTGCCGGTCCTGACACCGACGACGGCCGGGGGACGCGGCCGCGGAGGCGGCCGACACGGGGAGCGGCGCGGGCGGGCGCAGGGTCTCCTCTGGCGGGGTCCTGGCGTGCCGCACGTCCCCGAAAGAGCCTACACGCGCGAGAAGTTGAAAAGGAAGCTGATGGTTCTCGGGCCGTCAGGGGCCGCTGCCGTGGGCCTCCGCACGGTGATGCCCGGTCCCCGCACCCGCGCCGCCCGGGCGCCCGGTCAGAACCGGGCGTTGCGGGGCGTGCGCTGGCAGACCGGGCAGCGGTAGGAGGAGCGGTTCATGAAATGCTCCCGCACGATCAGGGCGCTCCGCCCCTCCTCCGCGCAGCGCGGGCAGGGCAGCGCGGCCCGGCCGTAGGCGGAGAGGGAGCGGGCGAAGTACCCGGACTCGCCGTTGACGTTGACGTAGAGGGAGTCGAAGCTGGTCCCGCCCGCCGCCAGGGCGCGGTCCATGACCTCGCGGACGGCCGCGAGGACGCGCATCGTCTCGGGCCGCCGGAGCGTGTCGGTGGGCCGGGCCCAGTGCAGGCGCGCCTGCCACAGGGCCTCGTCCGCGTAGATGTTGCCGATCCCGGAGACGAGCGACTGGTCCAGCAGCGCGCGCTTGAGCCCGGTGCGACGCCGGCGCAGCCGGTCGTGGAAGCGCTCCGCGTCGAACGCGGGGTCCAGCGGGTCCCGGCCGATGTGGGCGGCCCGGGCGGGCACCAGCGGGGCGCCCGTGGCCGAGCGGCCGCCCGGGGCGCCGTCGCCGGTGGGCACGAGCCGGTCGAGGAGCATGCCGCCGAAGATCCGCTGGTCCACGAAACGCAGCTGCCCGGGGGTGCCGGGGCGCTCGGACAGGCCGATCCGGACCTTCAGGTGCTTCTCGTCGGGCAGGGAGGCGTCCTTGACCAGCAGCTGCCCGCTCATCCCGAGGTGCACCAGCAGCGCCTCCTGCGGCGGGGCGCCGTCCGTGCCGGTCAGCGGCAGCCACAGGAACTTGCCGCGGCGCACCGCGTCCGCGACCACCGCGCCGTCGAGCTCGTGCCCGAAGGAGACGGGGCCGGCGTCGTGGCGGCGCACCGAGCGCGGGTCCAGGACCCGCACCGACTCGACCCGGCGGCCGACCACCCAGCGCTCCACGCCGCGGCGGACGACCTCGACCTCGGGCAGCTCAGGCACGGGCGCCCCGGGGCGCGCGCTCAGCCACCGCGGCGGGCCACCAGGGTGGCGTAGGCCTGCGCCGCGGCGGAGCGCTCGGCCTCCTTCTTGGTGGTGCCGGTCCCCGTGCCGTGGTCCTGGCCCCCGACGAGCAGGTGCGCCTCGTAGCGGCGGTCGTGGTCGGGGCCCGTGCCCTCCACGGCGTAGCGGACGGAGCCCAGGCCGCGGGCCGCCGCGAGCTCCTGGATCTCGGTCTTCCAGTCCCGGCCCTCGCTCATCACGAAGCCGTCCTCCAGGAGGGGCACCACGAGCCGCAGCACGAAGGCTCGGGCCGCCTCGAGCCCGGAGCTCACGTACACGGCGCCGATCAGGGCTTCCATGGTGTCGGCGAGGATCGAGGCCTTCTCGTGCCCGTTGGTGCGCACCTCCCCCTTGCCCAGGCGGATGTGGGGACCCACGTCCAGGGCCCGGGCGAGGTCGGCGAGCGTGCGGGTGCTCACCACGGCCGAGCGGATCTTCGCGAGGTTGCCCTCGGAGTCGTCGGGGTAGCGGTGGAAGATCTCGTCGGTGACCGCGAGGCCCAGCACGGAGTCCCCCAGGAACTCGAGCCGCTCGTTGTGGCCCTGGCCTTCGTGCTCGTACGCGTAGGACCGGTGGGTCAGGGCAAGACGAAGCGTCCCGGCGTCGATGTCGACGCCGAGACGCTCCAGCAGGTCCTGAGGTGTCGCGGTGGAGGTCACCGTGGTCAGGCGTCGGCCACCTTGCGGCCCTTGTACTCCAGGAACAACGCGGTCCCGGCGGAGTCGGTCACGACCTTGGCCTGGTGCGGCAGGCTGTAGGTGACCTTGCCGTTCTCGACAGTCTTGACCAGCTTGGGCGCGGTCGCCTTCCACTGCGAACGGCGTGCACGGGTGTTGGCACGGGACATTTTCCGCTTCGGAACAGCCACGGCTATCTCTCTTCTCTCGGTTCGGTCGTCTGGGTCGAGGTGTCCTGCTCGAGCAGCCCCGACAGGGCGCTCCAGCGAGGATCGAGCACCTCGTGGTGGTGACCCGGGTCGTCCTCCAGGCGCGCGCCGCACTGGGCGCACAACCCCTGGCAGTCCTCCCGGCACACCGGTTGGAACGGCAGCTGCGTGATCACTGCGTCCCGAAGCATGGGCTCGAGGTCGATGGTCTCGTCCTGAACTTCATACATCTGGTCGTCCTCGGACTCCTCCCCGCCGTCGGCGGCGGGGTCGAAGACGTAGAGCTCCTGCACGTCGACGTCCAGATCGTAGTCGATCGGGTCGAGGCACCGGCTGCACTCGCCGTGGATGGCCACGGCGGCCGTGCCGGACACCAGGATCCCGTCGTGGACGGATTCCAGCCGGAGGTCCAGGTCGATGTCCGAGCCCTCCGGGGCGCCGATGAGTGCGTTGCCGAAGTTCTCCGGCGCGGGCACAACTTCTTCCAGGCGTCGCATCGTCCCCGGGCGGTGCTCGAGGTCCCGGACACCGATGGTGAGGGGCGAACTGTTCTCGCGACTGATGACTGACTCCTGGTGAAATTCTGACCGACAGACCATGTTAGCGTGCTGTGCCGCGCGTTCTCAAACGGGCGGGGTCCGGGCGCGCCGGGACGGGGCGGGCCCGCTCAGCCCTGCAGGGCCCGCAGCACGGGCGCCGGCACGTACCCGGAGACGTCGCCGCCGAGGCCCTGGACCTCCTTCACGAGGGTCGAGGACAGGTGCAGGAACCGGGGGTCGCCAGGCAGGAAGACCGTCTCCACGCCCGTGAGGTGGCGGTTCATGGTGGCCATCGGCACCTCGTACGCGTAGTCCTCCCCCGAGCGCAGCCCCTTGACGAGGGCCACCGCCCCGCGCTGCGCCGCGTACTCCGCGAGCAGGCCTGCGCCCATGGGCTCGACGACGACGCCGGCGACGCCCGCGAGGCTCTCCTCCACCAGGGCCAGCCGCCGGTCCGCGTCGAAGCGGTAGCGCTTGTGCGGGTTGGTGGAGACCGCGACGACGACCTCCTCGAAGAGCGCCGCGGCGCGCACGACGACCTCCACGTGGCCGTTGTGCAGGGGGTCGAAGGAGCCGGGGCAGATCGCTCGGTGCATGGGTGCCATCCTATGGGCGCCCCGTCCCCCGGCGGCGTACCGTGGTGGGCGAGGGACTCCTGCGGCGAGAGCGGAGCACCGCCATGAGCATGCCGTGCCGCCGGGCGCGGGCCGGGCAGCGGATCAGCGCCCTGGACGAGGCCAACCTGCGCGTGGAGCGGCGCGGGGTGCCCATGCACGTCGCGGCCCTGGCGCTCCTGGAGGCCGGTCCCCTCCTCGACGCCGGCGGGCACGTGCGGCTCGGGGACGTCCGGGAGCACGTCGAGCGGCGCACCCGGGGCGTCCGGCGGCTCCGCCAGGTGCTCGCCCGGCCCGGGGGCGGGCGTCCCGTGTGGCTCGACGACCCGGTCTTCGACGTCTCCCGGCACGTGCGCTGCCACCCGGTGCCGCCGCCCGGGGACGAGGAGAGCCTGCTCCGGGTGTGCGCCGGGATCGACGCGGCCCCGTTGCCCCGGGACCGGCCCCTGTGGGAGCTGTGGCTGCTTCCCGGGCTCGCCGGCGGCCGGGTCGGCCTGCTGATCCGGTGGCACCACGTGCTCGCCGACGGCCTGGCGGCGCTGACCCTGCTCGCGCCCCTGTTCGATCCCGCGCCCGGCGGCGCACCGGGACGTCCAGGGGCGGGCGGCGGTCCGCGGCCCGCCCCGGCCCGCGCCGCAGCCCGCCTGCTCGGCCGGGCCGCCCAGCTCCGCGGCGCGCTCGCGGAGGGCCGCGCCCCGGCGCTGTCGATCAACCGCCCCGTGGGAGCCCGGCGCCGCGCCGCGCTGGTGCGCGCCGACCTGGCGGCGGCCCGGGAGCTGGCCCACCGGCAGGGCGGGACGGTCAATGACGTGGTGCTCGCCGCCGTGGCGGGCGGCGCCCGGCAGCTGCTGGCCACGCGCGGCGAGCTGGCCGGCGTGACCGAGCTGAAGGTGTCGGTGGCCGCCTCCGTGCGCGGCCCGGGGGACCCCGCGGGGGGGCAACCGGACCGGCGTGCGGGTGGTGGCCGTGCCCATGGACGACCCCGACCCGGTGGCGCGGCTGCGCAGGATCGCGGCGACGACCGCGGCCCAGCGGGCCCGCCCGCCGTACCGGCCGGGCGGGCGTCTCGCCCAGCGCTGGATGGTCCGGATCATGGACCGACAGCGGCTCGTCAACCTGCTGCTCAGCAACGTGCGCGGCCCCGCGGCGCCCCTGCTCTTCGCGGGGGCGCCGGTGCACGAGCTGTTCCAGCTCGGAGCCGTGCAGGGGAACCTGGCCCTGTCCGTGGGAGTGGTCTCCTACACGGGGACCCTGGGCATCGACGTGGTGGCCGACGCCGACGTGGTGCCGGACCTCCCGGTGTTCGTCGAGGGCCTGGCCGCGGTCCTCGTGCGGCTCGGCGCCGGGCCGCCGCCCCCGGACACCGGTGCGGGACCCTAGACTGGCGGCCATGGATGCCACCGACGCCGCCGTCCCATCCACGTCCCCGTCCGGCCCCCCGTGGGAGCGCATGGCCCGCGGGGGCGGTCTGCTGACCGGCACCGGGGAGCTCTCCGGGACCGTCTTCGAGGAGATGTCGCGGCTGGCCGCCCGGACGGGGGCCATCAACCTGGGGCAGGGCTTCCCGGACGTCGACGGGCCGCGGGAGATGCTCGACGCCGCGGCGGCCGCGCTGCACGGCGGCGGCAACCAGTACTCCCCGGTGGCGGGGCTGCCGCAGCTGCAGGAGGCCGTCGCCGCGCACCAGCACCGCTTCTACGGCATCGACCTGGACCCGGGCACGGGCGTGGTCGTGACCGTGGGCGCGTCGGAGGGCCTGGCCGCGAGCCTGCTCGCGTTCCTGCGGCCCGGGGACGAGGTCGTCACGTTCGAGCCGCACTACGACCTCTACGGCGCCGTCGTGGAGTTCGCGGGCGCACGCCTGGTCACGGTCCCGCTCGAGCCGCCGTGCTTCTCCCCCGACCTCGACCGTCTCGCCGCGGCCTTCGGGCCCCGCACCCGCATGGTGATCCTCAACGACCCGCACAACCCGACCGGCACCGTCTTCGACGCCGCCGTCCTGGCCCGCGTGGCAGCGCTCGCCGCCGAGCACGACTGCGTCGTGGTGACCGACGAGGTCTACGAGCACCTGCGCCACACCGGCCGGCACCGGCCGCTCGCCGCGCTGCCGGAGGCCTTCGACCGGACCCTCACCGTCTCCTCCGTGGGCAAGTCCTTCTCGGCCACCGGCTGGCGCGTCGGGTGGGTCAGCGGGCCGGCGCACCTCGTGGGCCCCGTGCGCGCCACGAAGGCCTATCTCACGCACAGCGCCGCCACGCCGCTGCAGCTCGGGGCGGCCACCGCACTGGGCCTGCCGGACGCCTTCTACGAGCGGCTCACGGAGGACTTCCGGCACCGCCGGGACGTGCTCGTCCGGGGGCTGGCCGCGGCGGGCGCGGAACCGTTCGAGCCCCGGGGCACGTTCTTCGTCGTGGCGGACGTCCGCGGGCTGTGCGACCGGTACGGGGTCGAGGACGCGGAGCACCTCGCCCCGGTGCTGGCGGAGCGGGCCGGCGTGGTGGGCGTGCCCGTGCCGGCCCTCGCCTCCGCGGAGCACCGGGCGCTCTACGCGTCCTGGATGCGCTTCTCGTTCGGCAAGCGCCTGGACGTGCTGGAGCAGGCCGGGCGGCGTCTGGCGGGCTGAGCCGCGACGCCCCCGCCCCGCCCCAGCCCCGTCACATCTGGTCAGCACCCTTGGCGCTGCGGGAGCGGATGGCTAGCGTGGAGCTGACGCGCGGCGCCCGCGGACAGCGAGGGCACCGCGGGTCGGGCGGTCGGACGACGACCGCCGTCAGCAGGAGGCCGGTCCGTCCCGCCGGATCCGCCCGCACACGGTCGCCGGCTTCCTTCCGGAGGGATGTTTCCGAAGGGGGAACCATGCCAGCAGGACAGGGCAAGAACATCCGGCGCGTCACCAGCGTCGACGTGATCCGCAGCACGCAGGGTGAGGGGAGCGCCGGGTCCTACACGTTCGAGCTGACGCTCGACGACGGCGTGGAGGAGTACCTGCTCGTCGTGCCGGAGGACGAGGCGAGCACGGTGGCCCGGCTCATCCAGCACAGCAGCTCGATGCAGCTGGACAAGAACACGGACGACCTCATCTTCGAGAAGTACGGGGACTGAGTCTCCCGTCCGTCAGACCCCCGGCCGCCGCTGCCACGGCAGCGGCGGCCGGGCACCGGCCCGCAGAGCTCCGGGTGCGTTCCACCCGACGGGGCTCAGACCGAGGCCGCCCGGCGGCCCAGCGCCCGGTAGCAGAAGCCGGCGGCGGTCCAGCGGTCGGGGTCGAGCACGTTGCGGCCGTCGAGGATCTGCGGGACGGCCACCAGCGGGTCCAGCTGCTCCGGGGTCATCGCCTTGAACTCGGGCCACTCGGTCAGCAGCACCACGACCTCGGCCCCGGTGACGGCGGCCTCGAGGGAGTCCACGTAGTCCAGGCGGGGATAGCGCTTGGCGGCGTTGGCGTTGGCCTTGGGGTCGTAGACGGCCACCTCCGCGCCGATCGAGTGCAGCCGGGCGGCGATGTCCAGGGCCGGGGAGTCGCGCACGTCGTCGGAGTCCGGCTTGAAGGCCGCCCCGAGCACGGCGACCTGCCGGCCCACCACGGAGCCGCCCAGCATCTGGGTGACCGTCTCGACCGTGTGGCCCCGGCGGCGGACGTTGATGTCGTCGACCTCGGCGAGGAAGCGCACCGACTGCTCCACCCCGAGCTCGGCGGCCCGGGCCCGCAGCGCCCGGATGTCCTTGGGCAGGCAGCCGCCGCCGAAGCCCACGCCGGCGTTGAGGAACTTGCGCCCGATCCGCTCGTCGAGGCCGATCGCGTCGGCCAGGGTGCGGATGTCCCCGCCGACCGTCTCGGTCAGCTCGGACAGGGCGTTGATGAAGGAGATCTTGGTGGCCAGGAAGGCGTTGGCCGCGACCTTGACGAGCTCGGCGGTCTCGTAGTCGGTGACGATCAGCGGGACGCCGGCCTCCAGCTGCCGGGCGTAGACCCGGCGCATCACGGCTTCGGCGGCCGGCTCCTCGGAGCCCAGGACCATCCGGTCCGGGGTCAGAGTGTCCTCCACGGCGTAGCCCTCGCGCAGGAACTCGGGGTTCCACACCAGGGACACGTCCACCCCGGGCCGGGCGGAGGCCCGCGCCAGATCGGCCAGACGGCGGGCGGAGCCCACGGGGACCGTGGACTTGCCCGCGATCACGCAGTCCTTCGTGGCGGCCGCGGCGATCGAGCCGACGGCGGCGTCGACGTAGCGCATGTCGGCCGCGAAGGACCCGGCCCGCTGCGGGGTCCCGACCCCGACGAAGTGGACGTCTCCGAAGGCGCCGGCCTCCTCGTAGCTCGTGGTGAAGCGCAGCCGGCCGGTGCCCACGTGCTTGCGCAGCAGCTCGCCCAGGCCCGGCTCGTGGAAGGGCAGCTCACCGCGGGACAGGGCGTCGACCTTCTCCGGGTCCACGTCCAGCCCCAGCACCTCGAAGCCCATCTCCGCCATCGACGCGGCGTGCGTGGCCCCCAGGTAGCCCGTTCCCAGAACCGTGATCCTCATGGACGTCCTCCGTTCCTCCCGGGCGGTGGCCCGGGCTCGATGCTGCCTGTCGAATCTTGTCAAAGCGGGTGCGCGCAACGGCGCAGGTGTCAGTCCGGCGCGCCGGACGACGAGGGGGATGTGACGTCCGTCTCGGCGAACCACATGGTGGTCTCCCCGTGCCGCTTCTGCTCGAAGCGGCGCAGGCCGGCCGGCCAGTCGGGCTCCGGGGACCGGGAGGAGCGCTCGACCACGAGCACCCCGCCCTCCCGCAGCCGGCCCACCAGCGGGGCGAGGACCGCGGCGAGCTCCGCCTCCGGGAGGGGGTAGGGCGGGTCGGCCAGCACCAGGTCCCACGGCCCCTCGGCGGGATCGGCGAGGTAGGCGCCGACCGCCCCGTGCCGGACCGTGACGACGTCGTCGCGCCCGAGGGCCCGGTGGACCGTCCCGGCGTTGGCGCGGCAGACCCGCGCCGCGCCCGCGTGCCGCTCCACGAGGGTCACGGCGGCCGCGCCGCGGCTCGCGGCCTCGCAGCCGAGGGCCCCGGAACCCGCGAACAGGTCCAGGACCCGGGCGTCCCGGAGCATGCCCCACGCCTCGAGCCGCGCGAAGAGCGACTCCTTGACCCGGTCGGTCGTGGGCCGGGTGTCCCGGCCCGGGACGGACTGCAGGCGCAGCCCTCCGGCCGCCCCGGCGATGATCCTGCTCATGCGTGCTCCTCTGCTGTGCTCGGCGCCCCAGCCGGCGGCGGCACGGGGCTCAGCCCCGGTCCAGGAACGCCTCGGCGTCCGGGTCGAGGTAGCGCTCGATGGCCTCGGCCAGCTCGGGGTGCTCAAGCAGCTGGGGGTCCTCGCCCAGGATCGTCACGGCGTCCCGGCGGGCGCGCTCGATGAGCTCGGCGTCGTCGAGGGCCCGCAGCAAGCGCAGGGTGGAGCGGCCCCCGGACTGGGCGGCGCCGAGGATGTCGCCCTCGCGGCGCAGTTCGAGGTCCGCCCGGGCCAGCTCGAAGCCGTCCGTGGAGGCGGCCACCACCTCGATCCGCTGCCGCGACGGGTGCTCGGCGGGGCGCCGGGTGACGAGCAGGCACGTCCCGGCGTGCCCACCGCGCCCGATCCGGCCGCGCAGCTGGTGCAGCTGGGAGATGCCGAACCGGTCGGCGTCGACGATGATCATCAGCGTGGCGTTGGGCACGTCCACGCCGACCTCGACCACGGTGGTGCACACGAGCAGCTGCACGTCCCCCGCCGCGAACTCCTCCATGAGGCGGGACTTGCGGTCCGTGTCGAGCCGGCCGTGCAGCACCTCGGCGCGCACGCCCGCCAGGACGGGCTCGGCGGCGACGAGCTCCGCGAGCCAGGTGACGGACGCCATCGACGCCTCGGTCTCCTCGTCCTCGGCGGCCTCGGCGAGGGCCGACTCCGCGAGGGAGGCGTGGGGCGGGGGCTCGTCGTCGTCGCCGATCTTGGGGGCCACGACGTAGACCTGGCGGCCCGCGTCGATCTCCTCCCGGGCACGCCGCCACAGGCGCCGTTCCCAGCCCGGGTGCTCGACGAGCCCCACGGTGTGGGTGGCGATCGGCTGCCGGCCCGCCGGCAGCTCGTCGAGGACGGAGACGTCCAGGTCCCCGAAGACGGTCATCGCCACGGTGCGCGGGATCGGGGTGGCGGTCATCACCAGCAGGTGCGGGGGCCGCCCGGCCTTGTCGCGCAGCCGGTCGCGCTGCTCGACGCCGAAGCGGTGCTGCTCGTCCACCACCACCAGTCCGAGGTCGGCGAACTGGACGACCTCCGAGAGCAGGGCGTGGGTGCCGATGACGATCCCGGCCTCCCCCGACGCGATCCGCAGCAGGGCCCGCTTGCGTGCAGCCGCGCCCATCGACCCGGTGAGCAGCACCACCTGCGTGCCGTCCGGGTCCCCGCCGAGCAGGCCGGCCTGCGCGAGCGGGCCCAGGGAGCGGACCACGGAGCCGTGGTGCTGGGCGGCGAGCACCTCGGTGGGGGCCAGCAGCGCGGCCTGGGCGCCGGAGTCCACGACCTGCAGCATCGCGCGCAGGGCCACGAGCGTCTTGCCCGAGCCGACGTCGCCCTGGAGCAGCCGGTTCATGGGACGGGTGCCGGCGAGCTCGGCGGCGAGCTCCTCACCCACGGCGCGCTGCCCGGCGGTGAGCTCGAACGGCAGCCCGGCGTCGAACCGGGCGAGCATCCCGTCGGGGACGCCCGGGCGGGCCGTGGTGGGGTGCGCGGCGAGCTCGGCGCGGCGGCGGGCCAGGGCGCACTGGAGCAGGAACGCCTCCTGGTAGCGGAACCGGCGGCGCGCCTGCCCGTGGGCGCGGGTGTCCCGGGGTCGGTGGACCTGCCAGTACGCCTCCTCGAGACCCATGAGCCCCTCCCGCTCCCGGATCCCGTCCGGCAGCGGGTCAGGGACCGCCCCGAAGTCCACGACGGGCAGCAGCGAGTGCACGGCGCGGGCGATCTTGTCCGTGGTCAGCTTGGCCGTGGCCGGGTAGATGGGGATGGGCCGGCCCGCGCGCTCCTCGGCGGTCTCCCCCGCCTCCGGGGCGTCCGGGTCGAGGATCGCGTAGTGCGGGTTCGTCATGGTCACGGCGCCGTTGTACAGCCCGACCTTCCCGGAGAACAGGGCGTGCGTGCCCGGGGGCAGGTCCCGGGCGGCGGTCCAGGCGTTGAAGAAGCTCAGCCGCATCGTCCGGCCCGGGCCGGGGTCGTCGTCGGCGAAGAGCCGCTGCGGGTCGGAGGAGGCACGGTCGGTGATCACCACGTCCGTGATGGACCCGCGGCGGGAGCGCATCTGCCGGGTGGAGGCGTGCACGACCTCGGCCACGATGGTCACCTGCTGGTCGATCCGCAGCTCCGAGAACGGGGTGAGCTCGCCCCGCGGCATGTACCGGCGGGGGAAGTGGTCGAGCAGCTGCCCGATCGTGGACACCGAGAGCTGCCGGGCCAGCTGGTCGGCCGTGGTGCGGCCCAGCAGCCGGGCCAGCGGCTGGTCGAGCTCGGAGACCGGGTCGGGGAACGCCCCGCCGCCGTGGGATCGGGTCATCTCAGGGACGCCTCATCCGTCCGCCTCCGAGAGGGAGGTCACCGTGACGTTGACGGCCTTGCCGCGGGCGCCGATCACCGTGAGGGCGTCCTCGGGCCGCGGCACGTGCACGTGCACGCGCCACCGGTAGCCGTCCCCGGTCTCGGTCACCGCGCTCATGATCACGCTGGTGCCCACTTCGCTGAGCTCGTGGCGCAGCTCCGCGGCGTCGAGCGGGGTCAGCTCCAGGGTGCACATCACCTCGACGCCGCCGTGCACGGCGTGCGGGGCGTCCCCGGTGCCGGCTGCCCGGGCCGCGGCGGCGTCGATCAGCGCGTCGAGGGCGTTCTCGTCGCCGGCGTCGTCGCCGCCCACGGTGCGGGCCAGCGCGTCGAAGACCACGAGCATGCCCAGGGCGCCGGCGTCGACCGTGCCGCTCTCGCGCAGGATCTCGAGCTGGTCCGGGGTGACGAGGACCGCGGCGCGGGCGGCGGTGCTGACGCCGGCCAGGAACTCCTTGAGCTGCTGGTTGGACCCGACCTCCACGCCCTGCGGCACGGGGACGGCGGCGGCCGCCTCCAGGACGGAGAGCATGGTCCCGTCCACGGGGTCCGTCAGGACGCTCCAGGCGCGCACGTGACCGGCGTGGAGGGCCAGCCGCACGGACTCGGCGGTCATCCTCCTGCTCCCCTCGAGGGAGCGGCCCACGGCCGTGAGGAAGACGGAGAACAGGGTGCCCGAGTTGCCGCGGGCCTCCTCGAGGGCGGCCTGGCCGGCGAGGGAGAGCAGCTCCCCGACGTCGCCGGTCTCGAGCACGGCCGCAGCCTCGGCCGCGGCGCGCACGGTGGTCGAGAGGTTGGTCCCGGTGTCGGCGTCCGCGACGGGGAAGACGTTGAGGGCGTTCAGGACGGGGCTGTGGCGCACGAGATCACGGTGGGCCAGGTCGAGCCACCGCCGCATGACGGCCGCGTTCGATCCGATCCTATGGTTCAAAGTGATCCCATCCTTCGCCGACCGGGTGCCCGAGAGCGAGGTGCGGCGCTCGTCCGTCGAGCAGCACCCGGCGGAGGGTGTCGTCGTGCGCGGGGGGCGCGGGCGCACACGAGCCTATCGCACGGAACATGCCGGGCAGCGGCACTCCCCGGGGGAAGACGGCGAGCAGCCCGTGGTCCTCGCCGCCGGTCAGCACCCAGTCGCGGGGGTCCGCCCCGAGCAGCCGGGCGGCCGGGCACAGGGGCTCGGCGAGGTCGGCCACGGCGGCGCCGTCGAGGTCGACGACGACGCCGCTGGCGGCCGCGACCCTCCCGGCGTCGCGGAGCAGACCGTCGGAGAGGTCGATCATGGCGGTGGCCCCGGCGCGGGCGGCCGCGGGACCGGCGGGCACGGGAGCGCACGGCCGCAGCTGCGCGGCGGCGAGCCCGTCCAGGAGCTCGTCCCGGCCGGCCCGGTAGCGGCGGTCCTCGAGCAGCGCCACGCCCGCGGCCGCCCGTCCGGTCGTCCCGGCGAGCGCCACCGTGCCGCCCGCCCCCGCCCCGGACCGGCGCACCGGGTCCCGGCCCTCGAGGTCGCCCGTCACCGTGGCCGTGACCGACAGCTCCCGTCCGGCTCCCAGGTCCCCGCCGACCACGGCGCAGCGGTCCGCGCCCATGGCCCCGAACCCGGCCACGAGCCCGCGGGCGAAGTCCTCGGGCCAGGACACGGGCGTCCCCGGGGGCAGGGTGAGCGAGACGACGACGGCCGACGGGACGGCGCCCATCGCGGCGACGTCGGCGAGGTTCTGCGCCGCGCACTTCACCCCGGTGTCGTAGCCGGTGGTGACCGTGCCGCCGGCCCAGGCGAGCCGGAAGTCCTGGTCCTGCACCTGGGTGTCCGTGGTGATCACGTACCGCCCGTCCGGGGCCGCGACCACGGCGCAGTCGTCACCGGGGCCGAGCAGCACGTGGTCCGCCGCTCCGGGACGCGAGGCGGCGGGACGCAGGAGCAGCGGGAGCACGCGCTCGAGCAGCTCGGCCTCGGAGAGCTCCCCGACGGTGGGTCCCGGTCCGGGCGGGGCGTCGGGCACGGGGGACAGCTCCGCTGGGGGTCGGGTCATGGCGCTCATCCTAACGACGGCCCCGGACGGGGGAACGGGGCGGCCCGAGGATTACGCTGGGGGCATGCCCTCCCCCTCCCTGTCCCGATCCGCCCGTGCCGTGCTGGGGGCGGGAGCCCTGGTGGCGGTCCTGGCGGGGTGCTCCGCCGCCGTCACCGTGGACCCCGCCGAGAACGCCGCCGACCCGGGGTGCGCCCCCGCGATGCTGGCCATGCCGGAGACCGTCGGCGAGCACGCCCGGCGCGAGACCACGAGCCAGGCCACCACGGCCTACGGCGAGCCCACGGCGGCGGTCGTGCGGTGCGGCGTGGCACCGCCCGGGCCCACCACGGACGCCTGCTCCACCGTCAACGACGTCGACTGGCTGATCCGCCAGGACGAGGACGGGAGCACGTGGACCGCCACGACCTACGGCCGGGACCCGGCGGTCGAGGTGGTCTTCGACAGCACCGCCGTGGCGTCCTCCACCCTGCTCGTGGAGCTGGGCTCCGCGGTGGAGCAGATCCCCGCCGAGCGCCAGTGCCTGGACCTCCAGGACACCGTGGAGGGTCTGTGACCCGGAGCCGGGACGGGGGCCGCCGGGACGTCCCGGGAGCTCGGGAATAGGCCCATCCGCCGCCGGGTTGTGGCGTGGACACGCACGCGACCGCACCACGCCCCGAAAGCACGCCCAGAAGGAGGCACATCCGTGGCAACCGATTACGACGAGCCCCGCGTCAAGCCCGAGGACGAGCCCGCCAACGAGTCCCTCGAGGTGATCCAGGCGCAGCGCAGCGCCACCGCGCAGAGCCCGGCGATCGACATCGACGACTCGGACACGGCGGAGGGCATCGACCTGCCCGGGGCCGACCTGTCCCAGGAGGAGCTGCTCATCCAGGTGGTGCCCGAGCAGGACGACGAGTTCACCTGCATGTCCTGCTTCCTGGTCCGCCACCGCAGCCAGCTCGCCCGGGAGAAGGACGGCGCCCGCTACTGCATCGAGTGCGAGGGCTGACGCCCGCCGGTCCCACGCCCGGCCGGGGCCGGCCCGGTCACTCGTGGCGCAGGGAGGCGATCGGATCCTTCCGCGCGGCCCGGACGGCGGGGATCGTCCCGGCCAGGAACGCGATCCCCATCACGGAGAGCACGATCAGCGCCACCCGCCACGACTCGAACGCGAACAGCGACAGCCCGGGCAGCCCGGACAGGAACCCGTCGGCCAGCACGCCGCTCAGGGTCGAACCGCCGACGACGCCCGTGACCGCGCCGACGACCGCCCCGAGGAACCCGATGAAGACGGCCTCGAGGGAGAACAGGCCGAAGACCCTGCCCCCGCTCATGCCCATGGCCTTCATCAGGCCGATCTCGCGGGTCCGCTCCTGGACCGACATCAGCAGGGTGTTGACGATGCCGAGCCCGGCGGCCACGAGCGCGATGACGGCGCAGGCGTTGAGGATCCACACGATGGCGTTGATGACGGCGCGGAACATGCCGAGCTGGTCCTCCACGGTGAGCCCGAGCATGTCGTGGTCCTCCAGCCGCGCCTGGATCCCGGGGGCCCGGTCCATGTCCTCGACCGTGACCGTGGCCATCGCGAAGCTCTCCGGGACCTCCTCCAGGGCGCCGCTGACCTGGTAGTCGTAGAGCCGCTCGTTGAAGGAGTCCGACGGGATGGGGTTCAGGGAGGTCCCGACGAGGCTGGCCTGCGTCACGCCGGAGATCGTGGCCGGGAACGCCCGGTCCTGCTCCGCCATGTTGGTCATGACCACGTCGACGCGGCCTCCGACGGCCTCCCGCGCGGAGGAGAAGCCCAGGTCGGCGACCCAGCTGTCGGGGACCGCGATCTCGTCCCGCCCGGCGGCCGGGGCTCCGCCGGCCACCATCTGCAGGCCCACGGCGTCGACGGGGATCCCCGGGGAGAGCTGGAACCGGCTGCCGTCGGCGGCCTCCAGGTAGGTGGGGGCCACGGAGTACATCGGCTTGACGGAGCGCACCCCCTCGATGCCCTCGATGACCTCGATGTCATCCGTGGTCAGCCCCTCGAAGGACACGCCGAACCCCGTCCGGATCCGGGTGGTGTCCGGGTCGTACTCCCGGGGGCCCGAGGTCGAGGACAGCTCGATGAGGGGCTGCGACTTCTGGACGTAGAGCGCGTCGGCGTCGCCGAACGCCGCCACGGTGTCGTCGATGTACCGGTTCACCCCGGTGCCCATGCCGGAGGTGAGGGTCAGGGCGAACGCCCCGATGAAGACGGCGAGCACGGTCAGGGCAGTGCGGATCCTGGCGCGCCGGGTGTTGGCGACCGCGGAGCCGAGCAGATCGGGCCACCTCACCGGGCACCCCCCACCGCTCCGACGACGACCTCGCCGGCCGCCCCGTCGGCGCCCGCCCCGGCGGCGGGCGCGGGGACGGTGGCGGGCGCGGGGGCGTCCACGACGAGACCGTCGTGCAGGTGCACCTGGCGGCCGCAGCGCCGGGCGAGGTCCTCGTCGTGGGTGACGACGACCAGGGTGATGCCGCGCTCCCGGTGGAGGTCGAACAAGAGGCCCTGGACCACCGCGCCGGTGGCCGAGTCGAGGTTGCCCGTGGGCTCGTCGGCGAAGATGACGGAGGGGTCGTTGACCAGGGCGCGGGCGATCGCGACCCGCTGCTTCTGCCCGCCCGACAGGTCGACGGCGCGGCTGGAGGCCTTCTCCGCCACGTCCAGGCGCTCCAGCACGTCCAGGGCGCGGCGCCGGCGCACCCCGGGACGGACCCCGGCGATCCGCAGCGGCAGGGCCACGTTCTCCAGGACCGTCTGGTCCGGCGTCAGGTAGAACTGCTGGAACACGAAGCCGAACGCGGTGTTGCGCGTCTCGTTGAGCTCACGGGCCGTCATCGACGCCGCCGGCCTGCCGTCCAGGGACACCGTGCCGTGGGTCGGCGCGTCGAGCAGCGCGAGCAGGTGCATCAGGGTCGACTTGCCCGAACCGGACTTCCCGACGACGGCCACGGACTCCCCGTGCCCGATCCGCAGGTCCACGCCCCGCAGCGCGGCGAAGCGGGTGTCCCCCCGGCCGTAGATCCTGACCAGGTTCTCGGCCTCGAGCACCGCGGACGTCATCGGATTCCCCCTGTCGGAGCGCCCGTCCCCCCGGACGGCCGCTGCGGGACCACGTCCCGCACTCATCATGTGCATAAGTTAATGGTGGTGGCGACCCGATCCCTGTCCCCACTAATGCTGTCCCGCGACCGCACCGGCGGGCACGTCCGGCGACGACGCCCCGGGACGGCCGGTCACGGGGGCCCGGTGGAGTCCGCCGCGCCCGGCGCGGGCCCCCGACTCCTCCCGTCACGTAGCAGTTCACCCTTGCTAATGCCGGAATGTGGACGATAGTTAACAGCACAGCTGTTCTTCGGCAGGGGGTTCCGGCTCCGTGGGACGGGCGCACGGTCCGTCCCGGCCGAACGACGAGCGGCACGACGCGACGGGGGTGCGTCCGCGCGGGGGCGCGGGAACGATCCCGTGGGGCCGTGCGGCGCGCTGACGGTCCTGGGGTGGGCCCGGGCCGACTACGGGATACAGGAGACACATCGACATGACAACTACGAGAAGACTGGCTGTTGCCGGTGCCTCGGCGAGCGTGCTGGTGGGGGGCCTGTTCCTGGGCGCCCCGGCGGCCGTCGCCGCACCGGGCGACGCCCCGCCGGTCGACGCCCCACCGGGCGCGGCCGCATCCACCGAGGGGGCCGGTGCCGCGGTGGAGCTGCCGGCCGCGGCGCCCGCGGACGTCCCGGCCGCCGAGGTCCTGATCGCCGAGGCCGTTCCGCCCGCACCGGCGGTGGCCCCGGTCCCCGAGCCGGCACCGGTCGTCGCCGACGTGGTGGCGCCCGACCTGCCGGCCGCCGCACCCGCGGACGTCCCGGCCGCCGCACCCGCGGACGTGCCGGTCGCCGAGGTGGACCCGCCCGCACCGGCCGAGGCCCCGGCGCCGTTCGTCGCCGACGTGGCGCCTGCGGCACCCGCCGCACCGGCGCTGCCCGACGCGGCGCCCGCCGCACCGGCCGGAGCGGCGGTCCAGCAGGCGGTGACCCCGGAGCTCGCGCCCCAGGAGACCGCTGTCGGGGCCGCGAACCCGGGGTTCAACGTGGACACCCGCCTCACCGCGGCACCGTTGGGGCAGTCGGCCGGTGCTGGTCTGCTCACGGCTCTGCTCGCGGCGGCCGTGGCCCTTCCCGGTGCGCTCGCGTACCGGGCCCGGCGGCTCGGGCGCAGCGGCGCCTGAGCCGCGTGCCGTGCCGGTGGCGCCCGCGGGGCGGCGCCGGCACGGCACCGCCCCGGTGCGCCCGCACGGGACGACAGCCCAGCGCAGAGAGGGACAGCACCGCATGGCATCGAGCACCCTGGCGGGGTCGCCGCGTCCCGTCCCTGCCACGGAGAGGGACCCGCTGGCGCGGCGAGCGGCCGTGGTGACGCTGTGCGCCGCCGTGCTGTGGGTGGCGCTGATCAACCAGTGGTTCATCGCCCAGCACTTCCTGGGGCACGTGCCGTCCGCCGCGTCTCCGGTGCGCCTGAGCATCGACTCCGCCGGCTTCGACGCCGACGTGCTCCCCTACGACCCGACGGACGAGGACCTCGCGGGCGGCTCGCTCGTGCCGCCGCAGACCTACAGCGGCTACCGGCTCACGCCCTACGGGATGCCCGGCGAGGGGTCGACGAACACCACGTACATCGCCGGGCACAGCTACGACAAGGTCGAGCTGCCCTTCAACAAGCTGAGCGACCCGGCGCTGGTCGGGCAGGAGCTCGAGGTGGAGACCGTGGACGGGACCCTCGACTACGTGGTGGACTCGGTGACCACCTACGAGAAGGACACGCTGAAGGACAGCGAGATCTGGCGGGTCGTCCCGAACCGCATCGTCCTGATCAGCTGCTACACCCAGGACGCGGTCGGCAAGAACGTCGTCGTCACCGCGTCGCCCGCACCGTGAGCCGGGGGCTCCGCGCCCGGAGCCGTGCCGCGGCTCAGCGCAGCCCCACCGGCCGTTCCAGGGCGAGGCCCAGGAGCTCGTCGATCAGGCCCGCGTAGTCGAGCCCGGACGCGGCCCACATCCGCGGGTACATCGAGATCGGCGTGAACCCGGGCATCGTGTTGATCTCGTTGATGACCACCCGCCCGTCGGGGGTGTAGAAGAAGTCGGCACGGCACAGGCCCTCCCCGTCCAGCGCCTCGAAGGCGGTCACGGCGCTGCGGCGGATCGTCCCCATGGCCTCCTCCGGCAGGTCCGCGGGGCAGCTGAGCCTCGCGGAGGCCTGCGAGACGTACTTCGCCTCGAAGTCGTAGAACGCGTGCTCGTCGACGATCTCGATCTCGCCCGGCATGGAGGTCCGGGCGGCGCCGGTCCCGCGGCCCTGGAGGACGGCGCACTCGATCTCCCGCCCCACGATCCCCGCCTCGACCACCAGCTTGCGGTCGTGCTCGCGGGCGGTCTCGATCGCGGCGTCCAGCTCCTCGGCGCGGTCCACCTTCGTGATGCCGAAGGAGGAGCCCGCGCGGGCGGGCTTGACGAACACCGGGAAGCCCAGGGCGGCGATGCGCTCGCGCACGCCGTGGGGGTCCACGGCCCACTGCCGGTCGGTCACCACGGTGTAGGGGCCCACCGGCAGGCCCGCCGCCTCGAAGGCGAGCTTCATGAAGTGCTTGTCCATGCCCACCGCGGAGGCGGTGACGCCGCAGCCCACGTAGCGCAGGTCGGCGAGCTCGAGCAGGCCCTGCAGGGTGCCGTCCTCGCCGAAGGGGCCGTGCAGCAGGGGCAGCACCACGTCGATGTGCCGGTCCCGGCTGACGGTCTGCCCGCAGGGACCGTCCTGGCGCACGATGAGCTCGCTCTCCCCGACCTTCAGCGGCAGGCTCACGAGCTCGTCGCCCACGGGCAGCTCGGCGATCGGGTTCGCGTCGAGCAGGGCCTCCAGCTCCTCCTGGGGGCAGAGGAACCACTCGCCCGAGGTGGCGATGCCGACGGTCACCACGTCCCACTTCTCCCGGTCGATGGCGCGCAGGACGCCGCGGGCCGTGATGAGGGAGATGGCGTGCTCGCTGGAGCGTCCGCCGAACAGCACGGCGACGCAGGGGCGGGGGGTCATGGGGCGGTCCCTTCGGATTTGATCTCGCGGCCCAGCAGCAGCGGGGCCACGTCGTCGATGGTGATCTCCTCGCGGAGGATGGCCACGACGGCCTCGGTGATGGGCATGTCGACGCCGTGGCGGCGGGCCAGGGCGAGCACGGCCGGGGCGGACTTGATGCCCTCGGCGGTCTGGGTCATCTCCTCCTGGACCTCCTGGGGGGTGTGGCCCAGGCCGAGGAGCCGGCCCGCGGTGCGGTTGCGGGACAGCGGCGAGGAGCAGGTGGCCACGAGGTCCCCCAGCCCGGCCAGGCCGGAGAGGGTCTCCCGCCTCCCGCCGAGGGCGAGCGCGAGCCGGGTGGTCTCGGCGAGCCCCCGGGTGATGATGGAGGCCTTGGAGTTCTCCCCGAAGTGGCGGCCGTCGGCGATGCCCACGCCGAGGGCGATGACGTTCTTGACGACACCACCGATCTCGGTGCCCACCACGTCGGTGTTCGTGTAGGGGCGGAAGTAGCGGGTCCGGCAGGCGTGCGCCACCCAGGTGGCCAGTTCCGTGGCGGTGGCGGCGACGACGGAGGCCGTGGGCTGCTCCTCCGCGATCTCCATGGCCAGGTTCGGCCCGGAGAGCACGCACGTGCGCGCCCGCCAGTGCTCGGCGCCCAGGCCCGTGTCCCGCCCCAGTTCCTCGGCGACCACCTCGCTCATCCGCAGCCCCGTGTCCCGCTCGAGACCCTTGGCGAGGGACAGCACCACGGCGTCCCGCTCGAGGTGCCCGGCCACGGCGGCCAGCTGGGCGCGCAGGGACTGGGCCGGCACGGCGAGGACCACGAGGTCCGCCCCGCGCACGGCGGCGGCGAGGTCGGCGGTGATCTCCAGGCGCTCGGGCAGCCGGATGCCGGGGACGTAGCGGTCGTTGACGCGGGTGCGCGCGGTGTGGTCCATCGCGGGGGTGCTGCGTCCCCACAGCGCCACGGTCCGCCCGACCGGCTCGGCGCGGGCGTGCGCGGACTCCCGGGCGCTGTCGGCGAGGATCTTGGCGAAGGTCGTGCCCCAGGACCCGGCGCCGAGGACGGCGATCCTCCGCGGCCCGGTGGCGGGCAGCCCGGCGGGGAGCACGGCGGTGGTCTCGGGCCTCGTCACAGGCGGCCTCCTCGGCGGCGGTCCCAGGGGGCGGCCGGCGCGTCCGTCCCGCGCAGCACGGCCAGTTCCCGGGTCACGGCGCGCATGACGGCGTCGGTGGCGTCCTCGAGCTGTGCCGCGTGACGGCCCACCGGACGGGTCAGGTCCGGGACGTCGTCACGCCACGGCGTGAGGTCCACGGGCGGCCCGATCCGCACGCGCACGTCCTTCCGGGGGAAGAGGCTGACCGTGCGCCGACCGGTGGAGCGGTCGTGGTCCAGGACCTCCTGGTCGCCCCAGTGCGCGAGCGGGACCACCGGGACCCCGGTGGCGAGGGCCAGGCGCGCGGCGCCCGTGTGCCCGGTCATCGGCCACCGCCCGGGGTCGCCGGTGAGGGTCCCCTCGGGGTAGATCACCACGGCGCCGCCGGAGGCGAGCTCGGCGCGGGCGGCCGTGAGCGCCGCCGCGGCGTCGGCCGTGCCGCGCAGCACGGGGACCTGGCCCGTGGCCCGGAGCACCGCCCCCACCCCGGGGGCGCGGAACAGCGACTCCTTCGCCAGGAACCGCGGCATGATCCCGTTGTCGTAGAGCGTGATGGCGACGGTGAGGGGGTCGAGCTCGGTGAGGTGGTTGGGCACCACGATGAACCCTCCCTCGGCGGGCAGGTGCTCCTCCCCCGTCCAGCGCAGCCGGGCCACCAGCCGGTAGGCCGGCTTGACGACGCCCGCGAGCACGCGGAACAGGCGGCGGTTCGAGGTGCGGCTCATCGGCGGGCCCGGCTCACGCGCCGTCGAGCTCGAACGACGCCCCGAGCCCCGTCAGCTTGTCGGTGAAGTGCTCGTAGCCGCGCTCGATGAGCTCCACGCCCGTGACGTGGGACGTGCCCTCGGCGGCCATCGCCGCGATGAGGTGGGAGAAGCCGCCGCGCAGGTCGGGGATGTTGATCTCGGAGGCGTGCAGCGGGGTGGGCCCGGAGATCACGGCCGAGTGCACGAAGTTGCGCTGCCCGAAGCGGCACGGCACGGAGCCCAGGCACTCGCGGTGCAGCTGGATCGTGGCCCCCATCCGGTTGAGGGCGGCGGTGAAGCCGAAGCGGTTCTCGTAGACGGTCTCGTGCACGATGGACACGCCTGTGGCCTGGGTCAGGGCGACCACGAGCGGCTGCTGCCAGTCGGTCATGAAGCCGGGGTGCACGTCGGTCTCGACGATGAGCGGGTTGAGGTCCCCGCCGGGGTGGAAGAAGCGGATGCCGTCCTCCGTGATGTCGAGGCCGCCGCCGATCTTCCGGAAGGTGTTGAGGAAGGTCATCATGTCGGACTGCCGGGCCCCGGCCACGAAGATGTCGCCGCCGGTGGCGAGCGCGGCGGAGCCCCAGGACGCCGCCTCGATCCGGTCGGGCATGGCCCGGTGCCGGTAGCCGGTCAGCTCGGGGACGCCCTCGATGCGGATCACCCGGTCGGTCTGGACGGTGATGATGGCGCCCATCTTCTGCAGGATCGCGATGAGGTCCATGATCTCGGGCTCGGTGGCCGCGCCGCGCAGCTCGGTGTGGCCGTCGGCCCGGGTGGCGGTGAGCAGCACCTGCTCGGTCGCGCCGACCGAGGGATAGGGCAGCTCGACCTTGGCGCCGTGCAGTCCGTGCGGCGCGCTCATCCGGATCCCGGACTCCAGCTTCTCGACGCGGGCGCCGAAGTGGCGCAGCACGTCGAGGTGGTAGTTGATGGGCCGGTCGCCGATCTTGCACCCGCCGAGGTCGGGGATGAACGCCTCGCCGATGGCGTGCAGCAGCGGCCCGCACAGCAGGATCGGGATCCGGGAGTCCCCGGCGTGGGCGTCGATGTCCGCGTGCCGCGCCGTGGTGACGTTGCAGGGGTCCAGGGACAGCCGGCCGTCCTCGCGCCCCACGTCCACCCCGTGCAGCGCCAGCAGGTTGGTGACGACCTGGACGTCCTTGATCTGGGGCACGTTCGCCAGGACGGACGGTGTCGAGCCCAGGAGGGCGGCCACCATGGCCTTGGGGACGAGGTTCTTGGCACCTCGCACGGTGACCTGCCCGGACAGGGGGATGCCGCCCGTGATGTGCAGTGCGCTGCTCATGACCTTCCGATCTGCTGTTGCCGGGCCACCCCCGAGCGGGAGCGGCACCCGTACAGTGTAGGTTCCCCGGCGCGGGCCCTCGCACAGGGACGGGCGTCGTGCGTGTCCGGGACAGCACGAGGCCCGGCGGGCCGTGGCGGGCTCCGCCGGGCCGTGCCGGGGGCGGCGGGGTCAGGTGCGGGCGGGCAGCGTGGTCGGCTTGAACGCGGGACGGCCCGCCTCGAACGCGGCGATGTCCTCCTCGCGCTGGAGGGTCAGGCCGATGTCGTCCAGGCCCTCCATCAGGCGCCAGCGCGTGTAGTCGTCGATGGTGAACGGCACGGTCACCGTGTCGCAGGTCACGGTGCGGGACTCGAGGTCCACCTCGATCTCGGTGCCGGGGTGCTCCTCGATCAGCTTCCACAGCAGCTCGACGTCCGCCTGGTCCACCTGCGCGGCCAGCAGGCCCTGCTTGCCCGAGTTGCCGCGGAAGATGTCCGCGAAGCGGGAGGAGATGACGGCCTGGAAGCCGTAGTCGCGCAGCGCCCACACCGCGTGCTCGCGGGAGGAGCCGGTGCCGAAGTCGGGTCCGGCCACCAGCACCGAGCCGTGCCGGTAGGGCTCCCGGTTGAGCACGAAGTCCTCGTTCTTGCGCCAGGCGGCGAACAGGGCGTCCTCGAAACCGGTCTTGGTGATCCGCTTGAGGTAGACGGCCGGGATGATCTGGTCGGTGTCCACGTTGGACTGGCGCAGCGGGACGCCGACACCCCGGTGGGTGGTGAACTTCTCCATGGGAGGAACCTTCCTGGGTTCGAGGTGCCGGTCAGGCCGGGATGGCGACGTCGCCGGGGACGTCGAGGTCGGACGGGGAGGACAGCGTGCCACGGACCGCGGTGGCGGCGGCCACCACGGGCGAGACGAGGTGGGTGCGCCCGCCCTTGCCCTGCCGGCCCTCGAAGTTGCGGTTCGACGTCGAGGCGCACCGCTCCCCCGGGGCGAGCTGGTCCGGGTTCATGCCCAGGCACATCGAGCAGCCCGCGAAGCGCCAGTCCGCGCCGAACTCCCTGAACACCCGGTCCAGGCCCTCGGCCTCGGCCTGCAGCCGCACCTTGGCGGAGCCGGGCACCACCATCATCCGGACGTTGGCGGCCTTGGCGCGGCCCTTGACGATCTCCGCCGCCGCCCTCAGGTCCTCGATCCGGGAGTTGGTGCAGGAGCCCAGGAAGACGGTGTCCACCGGGATCTCCTTCATCGGCGTGCCGGCGGCCAGGCCCATGTACTCCAGGGCCCGGCGGGCGTTGGCCTTGTCGTTCTCGTCCCCGATGTCCTCGGGGTCGGGCACGGACTGGGACAGCGGGACGCCCTGGCCGGGGTTGGTGCCCCAGGTGACGAACGGCTCGAGCCCGTCCGCGTCGAGGAAGACCTCGTCGTCGAAGACGGCGTCCTCGTCGGTGCGCAGGGTCCGCCAGTACGCCACGGCCGCGTCCCAGTCGGCGCCGGCCGGCGCGTGCGGGCGGGACTGCACGTAGTCGAACGTGGTGTCGTCGGGGGCGATCATGCCCGCCCGCGCGCCGGCCTCGATCGACATGTTGCAGATGGTCATCCTCGCCTCCATGGACAGCGCGCGGATGGCCGAGCCCCGGTACTCCAGGACGTAGCCCTGTCCGCCGCCGGTGCCGATCTTCGCGATCACGGCCAGGATGATGTCCTTGGCGGACACCCCCGGGCGCAGCGTGCCCTCGACGTTGATGGCCATGGTCCGGAACGGGGCCAGCGGCAGCGTCTGGGTGGCCATCACGTGCTCGACCTCGGAGGTGCCGATGCCGAAGGCCAGCGCGCCGAACGCGCCGTGGGTGGAGGTGTGGGAGTCACCGCAGACCACGGTCATCCCGGGCTGGGTGAGCCCCAGCTGGGGACCCACCACGTGCACGATGCCCTGCTCGGCGTCCCCGAGCGGGTGCAGGCGGACACCGAACTCGGCGCAGTTGGCCCGCAGGGTCTCGATCTGCTTGCGGGAGGTGTCGTCGGCGATGCGGGAGAAGATGTCCTGCGTGGGCGTATTGTGGTCCTCCGTGGCGATCGTCAGCTCGGGACGGCGCAGCGGGCGGCCCGCCAGGCGCAGCCCCTCGAAGGCCTGCGGCGAGGTGACCTCGTGGAGCAGGTGCAGGTCGATGTAGAGCAGGTCCGGCCGCCCGTCCTCGCCCTGGCGCACGAGGTGGTCCGCCCAGACCTTCTCGGCGAGGGTGCGCCCGCCCGCGGCCCCGGAGGCCGTGGCGGAGGTCGTGGAGGGGGTCGAGGACTGGTAGTCCGGCATGGCGGATCCTTCCGTGCTGCCTGTGCAACGTGTTTCCTCCATGGTCGGTGCCCGGGTCGCGCCGGGCCACCTTTCGGGCTTGCTTCTCACATTCTGAGACGGCAGTATCAACCCATGGACACATCTGGACACATGGATCCGTCCGGCGCGCCGCTCGGCACGCCCCTCGGCGGGCAGGGCACCGGGGGGACGCTCGCGCTGACGTCCACCACCGCCCCCAGCGGCGTGGGGGTGGTCGACAAGGCCGCGGTGATCCTCGACGCCCTCGAGGCCGGCCCGGCGACGCTCGCCCAGCTGGTGAGCGCCACGGGGCTCGCCCGTCCCACCGTGCACCGGCTGGCCGTGGCGCTGGCCCACCACCGGTTCGTGGGCCGGGACATCCAGGGCCGGTTCGTGCTCGGCTCCCGGCTCGTGGAGCTGGCGTCCGCGGCCGGCGAGGACCGCCTGATCGCCGCCGCCGGCCCCGTCCTGATGAACCTGCGGGACGCCACTGGGGAGTCCGCGCAGATCTTCCGCCGGCAGGGCGACTGGCGCGTGTGCGTGGCCTCCGCCGAGCGGCCGATCGGGCTGCGGGACACGATCCCCGTGGGCACGCAGCTGTCGATGAAGGCGGGCTCCGCCGCGCAGGTGCTCGTCGCGTGGGAGGACCACGACCGCCTGCTCGAGGGCCTGCGCCACGCGCGGTTCTCTGCGACCGTGCTGGCCGGGGTGCGCCGCCGGGGCTGGGCGCAGTCGCTGGGCGAGCGCGAACCGGGCATCGCCTCCGTTTCGGCGCCGGTGCGGGGGCCCTCGGGCCGGGTGATCGCCGCAGTGTCGATCTCCGGGCCGATCGAACGGCTCACCCGCCAGCCGGGCCGGCTGCACGCCGAGGTCGTGGTGCAGGCGGCGCGCCAGCTCACGGAGGCGGTCCGGGCCACCGCCCAGTAGCCGGGCTCCGGCGGTGGCCCCCGCCCCGCGGCGGGCCCACCGTCCTCGGGGCTCCGCCGCGGTCCGGAGGTCGTCGGGGCGTCCGGACCGCCCCGCCGAGGAGCGCCCCGGCGAGGGCGTCGTCCACGGCGCCAGCGTGCCCGCCGCTCAGCCGCGCAGGAGGGACAGGGCCTTCCGGAAGGCGGCGAAGGCCTCGAGCTCCCCCCGCACGGGTTCGACGACGGTGCGCCGGCCCGCCTCGGCCACCGACGCGCGCAGCCGGCGCCGCACCGAGCGCTCCCGCATCCGGGCGCCGAAGCCGGCGAGGATCCGGCCGGTCAGGGCCACGAAGATCCCGAGCACCACCCCGGCGAGGACGAGCAGCGTGGGCACGGGCAGCGGGAAGCCCTCGACGTACGGGGGCGGCGGGGCGGGGATCTGGAACCACTCGAGCAGGAACATCCCCAGGAGCCACAGCAGACCCGCGACCACCGCGAGCATCGCGAGCCACTGGACGACGTCGAGGACGAGCCACCACCAGGAGTTCCGCCCCGCCCGGAAGTCGGTGCGGGCGACGGCCTGGTCGATCGCGTCCGGCAGTCTCTGCTCGTGGGTGCGCGCGGCCTGCCGGACCGACCGCGTCCACGGCTCCGCGGCCCCGTCCGCGGCGTCGTGGGCGAAGGTGCGCACCGCGGAGTCGGCCGCCGCCCGCTGGGCGGCGCCCATGGGCGGCAGGGACGTCCGGTTGATCTCCGGGTTCACGGTCCCGCCCCGGTCGAGGTTGAGCCGCCGCATCGGGTCCTTGCGGAACTTCAGCAGCCACCGGGTGGGGATCCACCCGGTGTGGCCCGCGGCGTGCAGGGCGTAGGACCTCCCGGCGGCCCGGGCGATCCCGGGCACGTTGGCGGCCTGCGCCAGGCCGTCGGTGAGCCGCTCCTGCGCCGGCTCGGTGATCCCGGCCGGCTCCCCGTCGCCGGAGGCCTCGGCGAGCCGCTCGGCGGCGTCGTCCACGTCCGCGTCGAGCCGGGCGCCGGCCGCGGCCCGGGTGTCGGCCACCTGGCGGATCCGGGCGCGGAGGGCCTCGACGCCCTCCCCCGTCACGGCGGAGACGGCCACCGGCTTCGAGAGCCCGGTGGTGGGCAGCCCGTCCTGGGCCACGAGCTCCTCGAGGGAGGCCATCACGGCGGGGACCTCCGCGGGCGGCAGCCGGTCCACCTGGTTCATCACCACCATGGTCACGGCCCCGTGGCGGGCCAGCGGCGCGATGAACTCCTGGTGGATGATCGCGTCGGCGTACTTCTGCGGGTCCACGACCCACACCACGACGTCGACCATGCCGACGAGGCGCTGCACGATGGTGCGGTGGTGCAGGCTCACGGAGTCGAAGTCCGGCAGGTCGAGGAGGATCAGCCCGCCGGGCCCCTCCGGTGCGGGACCGCCCGTCATCCGCTCCTTGACGCGCGTCCACCGGCCGGTGTCCCCGTGCCTCGTGGGCAGGGGCGTGTCGACGTGGTGGCGCTGGGAGACGCCGAGCCAGTCCAGCAGGGCCTCGCTGCCCTGCTCCCCCCAGACGGCGGCCAGCGGCTCCGAGGTGGTGGGGCGGCGGGCCGCGGACCGGGCGATGTCCCGCCCCACGACCGCGTTGAACAGGGTGGACTTGCCGGAGCCGGTCGCCCCGAAGAAGCCCACCACGGTGTGGTCGGCGGACAGGGAGCGCCGCTCGGCGGCGCGGTCCAGGACGGTGCGGGACGCCGCCACGGCGTCCTCGTCGAGCCGGCCGGAGGCCAGCTCGGTGGCGCGCGCGAGTGCCGTGAGCCGCTCGGAGAGGGTGGGGGCGGTCTGCCGGGCGGGGCTCACCGGCTCTCCCCCAGCGTGCGGCCCGCGGTGCGGATGCGCTCGGCCACGGCCGCGAGCTCGTTCGCCTCCGGGTGCCCGTCCAGGACGTCGAGGCGCCGCAGGAACACGGACGCCTGCTGGTCCATGAGCGTGTGGATCCGGGACTCGAGGTTCTTGCGGGCGTCCTCGGCCATCCGCCGCACGGCGTCCTCCCCGAAGACCGCCTCGAGCAGCTTGGTGCCCACCACGCCGGAGCCGCCGGCGATGCCGACCTCCAGTCCGGTGAGCCCGCCCGTCATGGAGAACACGCCGATCATGAGGATGACGGTCAGCGCGTTGACGCCCAGGGACATGGCCCGCGCCTTGGTCCGCTTGTCCGCGCCCTCCCGCTGGATCAGCTCCATGAGGTCGCCCTGCCAGGCGCGCACCTGCTCGGCCGTGCGCTCGCGGAAGTCCGGGGGCAGGGAGCCGAGGTCGGACCCGCCGAGCAGGACCCGCCCGGCGGGCTCGTCCTGCCAGCGGCGCTCCGCGGTCTCGGAGGCGCGCGCGGCCTCCTCGACGATCACGGTCTGCAGGCCGGTCTCGATGGCCTCCTCCACCTGGACCTCGGGCGCGGGCTTCCCGCTGAGGAGGGCCGTGAGCCGGTCACGCATCCGGCCGATCCCGGCCTCGAGGTTGCGGAAGAACTCGCCGGTGCCCACGAAGTCCTGCCAGCGGGCGAGGACCTCCCCGCGCAGCAGGGTCCCGTCGCGGGTCGACTCGACGACGGCGGTGAGGGCCTCGTCGAAGGCACGGTCCACGTCGTTGCGCAGCTGCGCGTCGACGCGCTGCTGGGAGAGCACCGCGGTCCCGGCCGCTCCGGTGCGCTCGGCGATGGAGCGCACCGCGCCGCCGAGGGTCCGGCGGGCGATCTCCGAGCGGGAGGCGGCGTTGCGGCCCAGCTCGGCGAGGAAGTCCACGACGGGGGCGACGACATGGGGCGGGAGCATGCCCATCTCGTTGAGCGGTGACTCCGGGACGGTGAACACCGGGGCGTCGCCGAGGCCCTGCTCCGCGAGCATCCGCCGGAGGTCGTCCTCGATCTCGGCCTCGAGCCCGTGCGGGACCCGGTCGAGGACCACGGCCACCGTGATGTCCCGCTGGGCTGCCTCGACGAGCAGCCGCCACGGCACGGCGTCGGCGTAGCGGTTGGCGGTGGTCACGAACAGCCACAGGTCGGCGGCGGCGAGCAGCTGTCCCGCGAGCCGGCGGTTCTCGTCGGAGATCGAGTCGACGTCCGGGGCGTCGAGCAGGGCGACGCCCTCGGGGATGCGCGGCTCGGCGAGCAGCACGAGGGCCTGGCCGTCCGCGGTGCCGGGCAGCGCGGACGGGGAGGCGGTGTCCGCGGCGGTCGAGCCGGCGGGGGTGACCTTCTGCGCGTGGATGCGGCTCAGGTGCGGGAGCACCCGCTGGGTGGAGAACGCCTCGGCGTCGCGCGGGTGGTGGATCAGGATGGGCTGCCGGGTGGTCGGGCGGATGGCCCCGGACCGGGTCACGGGGTGGCCCACGACCGCGTTGACCAGGGTCGACTTGCCGGCGCCCGTGGACCCGCCGACCACCGCGAGCAATGGCGCGTCGAGGGAGCGCACCCGGGGCAGCACGTAGTCGTCGAGCTGGGCGACGGCTCGGTCGATGTCCTCCCGTTCGTGCAGCACGTTGGTCGTGGACAGCGGGAGGTTCGACGCCGCGAGCAGCGCCCGCGCGTCCTCGAGGGCGCTCAGGATCTCTGTCTGGTCGGTCACAGGGCCATTGTGCCAGTAAGCCTGCTGTGCACCTACGCGGCGCGGGGCACCCGGGGGCTCACGCCATCCGGACGGCGATCTTGCCGCGGACGTGCCCCTCCTGGCTGAGCCGGTAGGCCTCCACGGCCTCGGCCAGGGGAACGCTGCGGGCGAGCTCGATCCGGAGCGCCCCCCGGTCCACCAGCCGGCTCAGTTCGGTGAGGTCCTCGGCGGACGGCCGCACCCACATCCACGTCCCGCCGTGGGCCTCGACGGCGTCGTCGGCCACGGAGGCGTGCCGCCCGCCCTCCTTCAGGACGGCGAGGGTCTGCTCGACGACCCCGCCCACGAGGTCCACGACGACGTCCACGCCCTCGGGCGCCAGCTCCCGGACCCGCTCGGGCAGCCCCTCCCCGTAGACCACCGGCTCGGCGCCCAGGGCGCGCAGGTAGTCGTGGTTGGCCTTCGACGCGGTGCCGATCACCCGGGCGCCCCGGGCCACGGCGAGCTGCACGGCGTAGCCGCCCACGCCGCCGGAGGCGTTGTGCACCAGCACGGTCCGGTCCGCGGCGACCTCCAGGCGGCCGAGCACCTGGTAGGCGGTCAGCCCGGCGAGCGGGAGGGACGCCGCCCGGTCCCAGTCCACGGAGGCCGGCTTCGGCGCGAGCAGGCGGGAGGGCAGGGCCACGTACTCGGCCATCGTCCCGCCGTGCACCCAGTCGGTGCGCGCGTAGGAGATCACCTCGTCGCCGGGGGCCCACTCGGGCACGTCGATGCCGACGGACTCCACGACCCCGGACACGTCCCAGCCGGGCACCACCGGGAACTGGACCTCCATGAGCGGGTCGAGGCCACCGGCCATGATCATCCAGTCGACCGGGTTGATCGCGGCGCTGCGCACCTTCACGAGCACCCAGCCGGGGGGCACCTTGGGCTCGGGCAGGTCGGTCAGTTCCAGGACCTCGGGGCCGCCGTAGCGGGCGTACGTCAATGCCTTCATGCTTCGCGCAACCGGGGATCCCGGGGATCTGTTCCCGACCGCGGGTCAGCGGCCCGGCTCCCGCAGGTGATCCGCGGCGTAGGCGGCGAAGACCTCCTCGGGGGCCTCCCCCGTGCTGACGAAGTCCTCCCGCAGCTTTCGCGCGAGCTGCTCCAGGGCCAGGCCCAGGCGGCGGGCGCTCGTGCGCACCGGCGGCGCCGAGGACGCGGCGGCACGGTCGCGCAGCTCGAGGGCGTAGGCCAGCTGCCGGGCCAGGGAGAGGTCCGGGTCCTCCTCCTGGAAGTAGTACGTCTCGCCGTGCTGGGTGAAGTCGATCCGGGCCTGGGACACCTCTGCGGTCAGCCGGTCCAGCACCCGGGCCGCCGTCACGGGGTCCTCCTCCGCGATGCCGTCCGCGTAGTCCACCTCGGCGAGGGACTTCAGCTCGAGCGCGAGGGACCGGCGGCGGGACAGGGGCGGGTAGATCTGGGTGAACCACGTCAGGGCCGCGGTGAGCAGTGCGAACCCGGTCAGCGCCTCCAGCGGGGTGGCCAGCCGGATCCACGGGTCGGTGGCCACGACGTCCCCGAACCCCAGCGTCGCCAGCGTCACCAGGGAGACGTAGAGCGCGTCGACGACGTCGGGATAGTCCACCGGGTCGACCCCGGGCGAGTACGTGAAGCCCCCGGGGACGTGCGGCAGGTAGACCAGCGCCCAGCCGACCCCCTGCAGGAGGACCCACAGGACGACCACCGTGATCATCGACCCCGGGCCCACGGCCGAGCCGAAGCGGTGCCCGGTGCGCCGGGAGATCCACCAGACGCCCGACTGCACCCTGCCGCCGACGGCGCCCGTGCCGCTGGGGTGCAGCAGGCTGTGGTAGATGTCCCACAGGCCGACCACGACGATCGCGATCCCCAGCAGCGTCAGCAGCACGTCCACGTCGTCGCTCCGTTCCTGTCGATGACCGTTCTTCCGGGGGACCCTACCGCCTCTCGCCCGGGCTGCTCCGATCCTGCCCGGCGGGACTCCAGCAGGGCTACGGTTGGGGGTGCGCGGTCCGGACGGGTACCGCGGCTGCCCCGGACACCCGAGGAGGGACGGGCATGGACATCGACCTGGTACTGGCGCTCTTCGCCGGAGCCGTCCTGCTGATCTCGGCGTTGTCGACGCTGCTCCTGGCCGTGTTCGTGGGCGTCGCCGTCTTCGGCCAGGTCATCCCCCAGCGGGACGAGGCGCAGGAGGACACGGTGCAGGACGCCGTCGCCCGGCTGTTCCTGCTGCCGGTCTTCATCCTCCTCGGACGGGCCCTCCCGCTCGAGGACTGGGCCCGGCTGGGCTGGGTGGCACCCGTGGTCCTCCGCGCCGCGCTGCTGCTCCGTCGCCTCGTCGCCCTGTGGTCGCTGCGGCCGCTGCTGCGGGGCGTGCACGACCGCTCCGAGACGTTCTTCCTGAGCTGGTTCGGCCCCATCGGCGTCTCCGCCCTGTACTGTGCGACGCTGGCCGAGCGGCACACGGGCGACCACGAGATCTTCGTCCACACCACCCTGGCCGTCAGCCTGTCCGTGCTGATCCACGGGCTGTCCACCGCCCCGCTGAGCGCCTGGCTCCAGCACCGGGAGCCGGAGCGGAAACAGGAAGAGGAGACCATCGCATGAGTTCCCAGCAGCACCTCCCCGGGACCGCCGCGACGGAACGGAGGGCCTGCCGTGTGGTTTGACTCCTGGGCCGACGTCCTGCGGATCCTGTTCGTGGGCGCCGCCTCCTACACGACGCTGGTGGTCATCCTGCGCCTGTCCGGCAAGCGCACCCTCGGCCAGCTCAACGTCTTCGACTTCGTGGTGACGGTCGCCCTCGGCTCGACCCTCGCCACGATCTTCCTCAGCACGGACGTGTCGTGGACCGAGGGGTTCACCGCTCTTGCCCTGCTCGCCGGTCTCCAGCTGCTCGTCGCCTGGATCTCGGCCCGCTGGCCGCGGGCACGGCGGTTCTTCACCTCGGAGCCCGCGCTGCTGCTGGCCGACGGCAGGATCCGGCACGACGCACTGCGCCGCAACCGGCTCACCGAGTCGGAGCTCCGTCAGGCGGTGCGCATGCAGGGCACCGGGGACCTCTCGACCGTGCGGGCCGTCGTGCTCGAGACGAACGGGAAGCTCAGCGTGATCACCGCCGACCAGTACGGGGACGGCTCGGCGCTGGAGGACGTGCGCGATCACGACCGTGCTCCGGAGCCAGGAACGGGCACCGGGCCGGACGAGTGAGCGTGGCCCGGTCCCTGCCGGGGCGCGGGGGACCACCTGGACGTCCGGGCGCCCAGCGCCCGGCCCGCGACGCTTCCGGTCGCGGGCGGGGCGCTGGGCGCCGGGGTTCAGCCCAGGGACGCGAGGAGGTCGGCGCAGGCCTGCTCGCAGCGGCGGCACGCCTCGGCGCAGACCCGGCAGTGCTCGTGCATGCTCGCGTGCTGCTCGCACTCGTCGCCGCAGGACCCGCAGGCGGTCCGGCACGCCTCGAGCACCGCGCGGGCGACCTCGGCGTTGTTGCCGGTCTGGCGGGAGAGCACGCTGCCGGTGCTCGCGCAGACGTCGGCGCAGTCGAGGTTCTTGCGGATGCACGTGGTCAGCTCCGCGACCATGTCCTCGGCCAGGCAGGCGTCGGCGCAGGCGGTGCAGGTCTGGGCGCACTCGAAGCACGCCGCGATGCACGCGGCCAGCTTCTGCCGGTCGATGCCTCCCAGGTCCTTCGGGTAGGTCTCGAGCATCGAGGTCACGTGGGTCATGGTCCCGCTCCTTCATCCGATCGACGGCCTGTCGTCGCCGGCCGCTCGTTCCGCGGCGGCGGCACAGGGCGCGACGCTGCCGCGCCCTGTGCGATCGACGGTAGACTTTTCGTTCCGCCGGGTGAACCCCAGGGCGCTGAAGATTCGATGAAGCCTTCGGCACCGCCGCCGGAGCACGGCGGAGCGGACCGCACGGCCCGCTCGGCGGGGACGGCCTCGGTCCCGTGCGGTGAGTCCGGGCGCTACTGGTCCGGGAGGTCCCTGGGCGTTCACGGCCCGGAGCGGCCCTCCTGCTCGAGCAGCCGCAACCGCTCCCGATACTCGTCCTCGGTGAGCTCTCCCGCGGCGTGGCGCTCCAGCAGTCCGTCGCGGGCCCGGCGCAGGCCGAGCCGGGTGCGCGACCTGCGGCCCCATCGGGTGTTCTGCCCGTAGCGTCCCACGAGCCACCGGACGCCCCGCGCCACGGTCCACACCGCGGCGGCGACCAGCAGGGCCCAGGACATCACCTCCCAGCCCTGGAAGGGCGTCAGTCCCAGTCCGCCCACGGTCCCACCCGTCCCTCCGACGTCGTCCGTCGTTCCTGCCCCCGGCGCCCGTCACGGGAGCGCTCGGTGGCCGAACAGTAGCATTCGCCTCCGACGCCACCGGGCCGGGCCCGTGCCGGCCGGGACAGGTCGACGACGCCCGGGTGCGCGGTGCCGCCGGCGCGGTCAGCCGGCGAGCGTGCCGATCCCCTCCAGGATCGCCTCGTGCACGCGCGGGTCGCTCAGCGGCAGGAAGTGCCCGCGCGTGCCGAGCTGGACGTTGCGCGCCCCCTCGAGGCGGCTGCCGCCCGGGATGTGGGGGTCGAAGAGGCCGTAGACGGAGACGATGTGCTGGTTGACCTCCCGGCTGGTGGTCAGCGCGGTGAGCTCCGGGGAGTGCGGCAGGAACACCCGGATCGCCGGGAGGGGCAGGAGCCGGGCGAGCTCGGAGCCGGAGAAGGGGGTGTTGACGGCCACGAGACCCTGGATCGCGGTGCGCTCGTTGTGGTGGGCCAGGAGGTACTTGCCGATGAGCCCGCCCTTGCTGTGCGCGACCAGCACGCAGCGCTCGAGCCCCTCCCGCCGGATGTGCTCGTCGACCAGCGCCGCCATCTCCTCGATGGTCCCGGTGTTGAACCTCAGGTCCTCCACCACGTGGACCTCGTGGCCGTGCTTCCGCAGCAGCCCGGCCACCGGGAGCAGGAACGTCCACGACTCGTAGATCCCGGGGATCAGCAGGACGGGCGTCCGCCCCGGCTCCCCCGCGCCCCGGTAGTGGGCGGGGTCCCAGCGGCCGAGGAGCCCGGCGGCCTGCCACCGGACCGCGTAGACGTAGTCCCGGGCCCAAGCCGTGAGATTGGTGCCCGTCTCGCCCAGCCGGCGCGGGATCATGCCGGGCTCCCGGGACGGGGACCGGGTCGGCAGGAGTCGAGGAAGGGTGCGCATGCGGCGGCGAGCTCCTGGGGGTCGGTGTGCTGGACGTTGTGCGGGGCGCCGGGGATCTCGAGGAAGCGGGCGTCGGGGGCCGTCCGGGCCAGGCGGCGCGCCCAGTCCCGCTGGGCGATGGGGTCGCGGGACCCGCGCACGACCAGCCCCGGGGGCGTGCAGCCCCGGACGTTCTCCTCGATCCGGTCGCGGAGCATGTGCCGGGCCGTGCGCAGGTAGCGGAGCGGGCCCATCCGGAGGTAGTCGAGGGCGACCACGGCGTTGGTGCGCGGCGGCTCGCGCAGGGTGTCCCGCAGCAGCCGCCACCCCTGGTGGAGCAGGGTGCGGGCGGTGGGGTCGACGGTCGGCCCCACCAGCACGTAGCCGGCCCACCGGTCGGGGTGGTCCTTGACCGCGTCCACCACGATCTGGCAGCCCATGGAGTGGCCGACGACGACGGGAGCCTCCAGACACAGCGCCTCGACCGCGTCCGCGACCACGCGGCCGAGCTCGGGCGGCGTCAGGGGGCGCGGGGGGCGGGGGGCCGTGCCGTAGCCCGGCAGGTCCAGGGCGTAGACGTCGTGCGTGGCCGCGAGCGCGTCCGCGAAGCGCAGGAAGTAGTGGCCCGACATGCCGACGCCGTGCACGAGGACCACCGGGGGCCGCGCCGGGTCGAAGGTCCCGCGCACGTCCACCGGGTGGGTCCCGGCGACGACGCGCCGCCGCTCGAGCCGGGGGTGCCGCCGCAGCCTCATCGGTGGGTCTCCTCGAGCGCCAGGCGCACGACGTCGAGCGGGTCCTGGCGCGCGGCGAAGGCCGCGCGCTGCCGCCGGGCACCGGAGCCGTCCCGCACGACGCCGGCCACCACGGACTCCGCCTGCTCGGCCTCGCCCCACTCCGCGAGCACGGGGTGCACGAGGGCGAGCAGCTCGGCCACGACGTCCCCGCCCGGGGCGGGCGCGGCGGAGGCCGGGCTGATCAACGGTCCTTCGACGCCGGCCCTGCTGGCCTGCCAGGACCAGGTCCGCAGCTGCGTCGCGCTCACGGGCGGCGCCGGGAGACCCGCCCGCCACTGGCGGGCGGCCGTCTCGACCAGCGCCCGGGCGAGGGCGGCCAGCACCCCGGCCTGCTCCGCGTCCAGGCACACGTCCATGATCCGGATCTCCACGGTGGGATAGCGGGCGGAGAGCCGGGCGTCGAAGTAGATCATGCCGAGGTCGAGGGGCACCCCGGTGCGCAGCAGGGCCTCGCGCTGCCGGTCGTGCTCGTCGACCGTGCCGAAGACCTCCGTAGGACCGGAGGTGGGCCAGCGCACCCAGGCCTGGTAGCGGTAGCTGCTGAAGCCGGTCTCCCGGCCGTACCAGAACGGGGAGTTGCCGCTCAGGGCGAGGAGGACGGGCAGCCACCCGCGGATGCGGTCCAGCACGGCCACGCCCTCCTCGCGGCTGCCGACGCCCACGTGGACGTGCAGGCCACAGGTCAGCTGCTCGGCGGCCACCAGCCCGAAGCGCTCCTGGAGCCACCGGAAGCGCGGCGCGGGCACCAGGTGCGGGGCTCCCGCCCCGACCGGTGAGGCGAGGGCGACGGCGCGCGCGCCCACCGCACGGGCGGCGTCGTCGGCCAGGCCGCGTCCCTGCCGGATGGCGGCGATCTGGTCGGCGAGACCGGTCAGCGGCGGGCCCGCGACCTCGATCTGCTCCTGTTGCAACTCGGTGGTGACCGCGTGTGCCGGCGCCGTCGCCGGGGAGGAGCCGACGCCGGCGGCGTGCGCGCGCACGGCGGCCACGCCCGCGGCGGCGGGCTCCAGCGTCACGGCGTCCACGAGGAGCAGCTCCTCCTCCACGCCGAAGGTGCGGGTGGGGCCGGTGGTCCCTGCGGGGGACGGGTGCGGGAAAACGGTGATCACCACCATCCGGGACGGGCTGGAGCGCTGCGGACGGGCACGGCGGGAGGCCCCGCCGTCGTCGCCGGGGTCCCCGGCTCACTGCGGAGCGTAGCACCGAGGACCTGCCCGGCGGACCCGCACACGGCGGCGCCGGTGATCGGCCGCGTCGTGGAGCGGGCCGCCCTGGGCCCGCTCGCCCACCGGGCGCCCCGCCACCGCTGCTCAGCGGGCCTCGAGGGTGCCCATCATGCCGAGGTCCTCGTGGTCGAGGATGTGGCAGTGGTAGACGGAGCGGCCGCCGAAGTCCTCGAAGGCCACCCGGACCGTGACCTCCCCGAAGGCCGGGACGTTGACCACGTCCTGCCACCGCGGTCCGGAGACATCGCGGCCCTGCTCGGCCACGAGCTGCATCGGCCACACGTGCAGGTGCACCGGGTGGTCCATGGGGCTGGAGTTGGTCAGGGTCCACTCCTCCACGGCACCCACCCGGACCCGCTGGTCGGTGCGCTCGGCGTCGAACTCCTGCCCGTCGATCGTGAAGGACATCATCCGGCCCGGGCCTCCACCGTCGCCCATCATGCCGCCGCCCATGCCGCCCATGCCGAAGTCCAGGGTGCGCCGGGCCGCGACCGGCTCCTCGCGCAGGTCCCGCAGGGAAGGGCCCGGGGGCACGGGGTCCAGGTCCCCGGCCGGGTCCCCGGCGACCTCGAGGCTGAGCAGGTCGACGGGCTCGTCGCCGCCGGGCCCGCCCCGGCCCGTCGTGCCGTCCATCATGCCGTCCATCATCCCGGCCGTGCTGCCGCGGTCCACCGGGACGGCCACCAGGGTGGAGGTGCCCTCACAGGTGTCCACCAGCAGCTCCACCCGGTTGCCCGGCGCCAGGGTCACCTCGGTGACCCCGACCGCCTCGGGCAGCCGGCCGAGGTCGCGGCCGGACAGCCGCAGGTCCTGGCCGTCCAGGCTCAGGCGCAGGAACCGGGACGGGCAGGCGTTGACGACCCGCCACAGCTCCCGCTCCCCCGGTGCCGCCGTGGCCGAGGGGCGGAGCCGGCCGTTGACCAGCACCGTCTCGCCCTCCCGGCCCCTCATCCGTTCCATGGGCGTGACCTCGGCGAGGTCGCCGGAGCCGTCCAGGGTGAGGTCGGAGATCACCAGCACCCGCTCCCGGGCGACCGGGACGGGGTCGGGGTCCTCGACGACGATGGTCCCGTAGAGACCCGCGGCGAGCTGGTCGGCGACGTGGCCGTGGTGGTGCGGGTGGTACCAGTAGGTGCCCGGCGGGTGGTCGTCCGGCAGCACGTACTCGTAGTCGAAGGACTCCCCGGGCCCGATGCTCACGAAGGGGTTGTCCCCGTTGCCCTCCGGGGAGACGTGCAGACCGTGCACGTGCAGGTTCGTCGGGGCCTCCAGCCGGTTGGTCATCGCCACCCGGAGCGTGTCCCCGGGCCGGACCCGCAGGGTGGGCCCGGGCAGCGAGCCGTTGAACGCCTGCACGTTCGCCTCCCGCGCCCCGATCCGCACCCGGGCGGGGGCGGCCTCCAGCGCCAGGTCCAGAACCCCGTCGCGGCTGGAGACCACCTCCGGCTGCACCAGCTCCCGGCCGCCGCCGAGAGCCTGGCCGCCGCCGCCGGTCCACCACAGCCCGGCCCCGCCCACGGCCGCGGCCCCGGCCCCGGCCGCGCCCAGGGCCAGCAGCTGCCGGCGGCTCAGCGGGCTCACCGCTCGCCCTCCTCCAGGGTCCGCAACCGCTCCCGGAACTCCTCGGTGCTGATCTCCCCGCGGGCGTAGCGCTCCTCGAGGATCTCCCGGGACCGGCGCGGACCGGCACGCGTCGGCGGCGGCGCGGTGCCGCCCTGCCGGGGCCCGCCGCCCGCGTTCCCGGTGAACGCCTTCACCAGCACGAGCACCAGCACCACCGTGCCCACGATGAGCAGGAGCCAGAACAGCCACATCCAGCCCATGCCCCACCCCATGCCGTCGCCCCGCATCATCACGGTCCTCCTTCGTCGATCGGTTCGGCGGTCTCCACCGGCTGCCGCAGAAGCGCGACGACGCCCGGCGCCAGGACGGTCAGGAGCCCCCCGACAGCTCCTGCCGCATCGAGTCCATCTCGGCGATCTCCGCCTCCTGGGCCTCGACGATCTCCCGGGCCAGTTCGACTGCCTGCGGGTTCGATCCCTTCTCGGCCTGCTCCCGGGCCATGTCGATCGCGCCCTCGTGGTGCTGCGTCATCTGTTCCAGGTACAGCCGGGCGGCCTCGGGACCCTCCTCGGCCTCCCGGAGCCGGTTCATGCCCTGCTCGTCGACCATGCCCGAGCCGTGGCCGCCGTGCTCGGCCGCGGAGGTCTCCGGGGTGTCCGGGGCCTCCCACGCGGCGAGCATGGCGCGCATCTGCTCCATCTCGGGCCCCTGCGTGTCGACGACCCGTTCGGCGAGGTCGCGGACCTCTCCGGGCACGAGGTCCTTGCCGAGCAGGATCTCGCTCATCTGCACGGCCTGCTCGTGGTGCGGGATCATCATCTGGGCGAACATCACGTCCGCGTCGTTGTGCTCGGCGGAGATCTCCCCCGCGGCCCCGGAGGCCTGCCCGGTGCTCGTGGCCCCGGGTCCGGAGGCGGCCGGGGCGGACATGGCCGGGGCGGCGGTCTGCGGGCCTGTGCCGGCGCCCTGCTCCGTGCTGTCGGTGCCGCATCCGGCCAGGGCCAGGGCGGAGGCCAGGGCGACAGTGGTGAGGGTGGTGGATCGCTTCACGAGGTGTCCTTCTGCCGGTGTGGTGGTCTGTTGTGTGGTGGTGGTCTGTTGTGTGGTGGTGGTCTGTTGTGTGGTGGTGGTCTCTTGGTGCGGCGGTCGGGGTGGGTCGTCAGGAGATGGACGGCGCGGGGCGCCGCTCTGGGGCAGGAGCCTGCCGGTCGGTGCCGGCCAGGTGCGCCGGGTCCAGGTCGAGCCGGCGCAGCAGCTGGGCGTTGAGCGCCACCACGATCGTGGACACCGACATCAGCACCGCCCCGACGGCCGGGGACAGGACGACACCGATCGGGGCGAGCACGCCGGCGGCGAGGGGCACGGCGATCACGTTGTAGCCGGTGGCCCACACGAGGTTCTGGATCATCTTGGTGTAGCTGGCCCGCGACAGGTCGATCATCGACAGCACGGCCCGGGGGTCGTTGCCCGCCAGGACGACGCCGGCCGACTCCATGGCCACGTCGGTGCCGGCCCCGATGGCGATGCCGACCTCGGCCCGGGCCAGGGCGGGGGCGTCGTTGACGCCGTCGCCGACCATCGCGACCGTCATCCCCCGGGACTGGAGCTCGAGGACCTTGCTGTCCTTGTCCTGCGGCAGGACCTCGGCGAAGACCTCGTCGATGCCCAGATCACGGCCGACCGCCTCGGCGACCTGGCGGGCGTCGCCGGTGATCATCGCCACGCGCACCCCCCGGTCCTGGAGGGCGGCCACGGCGGCGCGGGACTCGGGCCGGACCTCGTCCTCCAGGGCCAGCGCCCCGATGACCTGCCCGTCCCGGAGGACGTGGAGCACGCCGGCGCCGCGCTCCACCCATCCACGGGTGGTCGCGGTGATCGTCGCCGGGGTGGACAGGCCGAGCTCGCGCAGCATGTTGGGCCCGCCGACCAGGACCTCGGACCCGTCGACAGCGGCCTTCACCCCGCGGCCGGTGGCCGCGGTGAAGCCGGTGCCGTGCAGCCCCAGCCGGGACGCCTCCGGGTCCTGGGCGGCGGCGGTGACGATGGCCCGGGCCACGGGGTGCCCGCTGTCTGCCTCGGCGGCCGCCGCCCAGGCCAGCAGCTCCCCCTCGGAGACCCCGGGCGTGGGGGCCGTGCCGGTGACCGCGTGGGCGCCCGCGGTGAGGGTGCCGGTCTTGTCGAAGAGCACCACGTCGATGGTGCGCATCCGCTCCAGGGCCATCCGGTCCTTGATCAGCACCCCGGCGCGGGCGGCGCGCTCGGTGGAGATCGCGATGACCAGGGGGATGGCCAGCCCCAGGGCGTGCGGGCAGGCGATGACCAGCACGGTGACGGTGCGGATCACCGCGTCGTCGGGCTGCCCGAGCACCGTCCAGGCGATGGCGGTGAGGATGCCGGCGGCCAGGGCGAACCAGAACAGCAGCGCGGCGGCACGGTCGGCCAGGGCCTGCGCCCGGGAGGAGGACTCCTGGGCGGCCGCGACCATCCGCTGGATCCCGGCCAGGGCGGTGTCGGCCCCCACCGCCTCCACCCGCACGCGCACGGTGTTGTCGGTGGCCACGGTCCCGGCCACCACGGTCTCGCCCACGCCGCGGGCGACGGCCCTGGACTCGCCGGTGATCATGGACTCGTCGAACTCCGCTGTCCCGTCGACGATCTCCCCGTCGGCGGGGACACGGGCTCCGGGGCGCACCAGCACGACGTCGCCCACGGCCAGCTCGGCGACGGACACGGTGACGGTGTCCCCGTCGACGACCTTCTCGGCCTCGTCGGGCAGGAGGGCGGCCAGGGCGTCCAGGGCGGAGGACGCCGCCCCGAGAGCGCGCATCTCCATCCAGTGGCCGAGCAGCATGATGACCACCAGCAGGGCCAGCTCCCACCAGAAGTCGAGGTCGAACCCGCCGATCCCCAGGGTCGTCACCCAGGAGGCGACGAAGGCGACGGTGATGGCCATGGCGATCAGCAGCATCATCCCCGGCTGCTTCGACTTCAGCTCGGTGAGCCCTCCCCTGAGGAAGGGGGCCCCGCCCCAGAGGAAGATCACCGTGCCCAGCACCGGAGGGATCCAGGCGGACCCCGGGAACTCGGGGACGTGGTAGCCCAGCAGGTGCCCGACCATGGGGCTGAAGACCACCACGGGGACCGCCAGCACGAGACTGAGCCAGAACCTGTTCCTGAACATGGCCGTGGAGTGCCCCGCGTGCTCGCCGTGGGTGTGCACGGCATGGTCCTCGTCCACGGCGGAGTGGGCGTGGTCGTGGGGCATGGCCTGTCCGTGGGTGGCGGCGTCGGCGTGGTGACGGGTGCGGGTGTCGTCCGGCACGGCCTGGCGGTCGTGGGACTGCGGGGTGCTCATGGTGCTCCTTTCCGCGGCGTCCGGGTGCCGTGGGTTCGGCGGCACCCGGGAAGAGCTCTCACTTTATACCCCCTAGGGGTATCCGACAAGAGGACTGCGCTCGTTGTCACGGCCCCACCGGCCCGTCCCGCTCGACGCCGCCCCCGGCACCGGGCACCGTCAGGACGAACACCGATCCGCCCCCCGGTCCGGGCGAGGCCGCCGTGAGGGTGCCGCCGTGGGCCTCCACGATGGCCCGGGAGATGGTCAGGCCGATGCCGGAGCCGCCGTGGTCGCGGTCCCGTGCGGTGTCCCCGCGGTAGAAGCGCTCGAAGACGTGCGGGAGCTGCTCCGGTGTCATGCCCTCGCCCGTGTCGGCGACCCGGATCACCACGTCCCCGGAGGGGCCTCCGCACGCACCGAGCACCACCTCTCCTCCGGGCGGGGTGTGCCGCAGGGCGTTGGACAGCAGGTTGCCGAGGACCTGCCCCATGCGCTGCCGGTCCACGAGCACGGTCCCCGCGCCCGGCTCCCCGGTCGGTTCCGCCTCGACGCGCAGGGTCACACCGCGGTCGGCGCCGGCCTCCCGTGCGGCGTCGGCGCCCGCGTGCAGCAGCCGGGCCACCGGGACGTGCTCCCGCTCCAGCACGATGCGCCCCTCCTCGGCGCGGGAGACGTCGTCGATGTCCTCGATCAGCCGGGTGAGCCGGGCGAGCTGCTCGCCCATGACGGCCCCGGTGGACCCGTCGAACGTGGCGACGCCGTCCTCGAGGCCCTCCAGGTACACCGCGAGCACCGCGACCGGCGTGCGCAGCTCGTGGGCGAGGTCGGAGAGCATCCGGCGCCGGACGTGCTCGGTGCGCTCGAGCCTGGCGGCCATGGTGTTGAAGGACTCCGCGAGCGCGTCGACCTCCGCCCCGGCGCCCATGGTCGGCACCCGGGTCCCGTAGCGGCCGCCGGACATGTCCTCGGCGGCGCGGGTGAGCTCGGCGAGCGGTCGCCGCAGCCGGCGGGTGAAGGACGACGTCACGGCCAGCGCGCAGAGCAGGGCGGTCAGCAGGGCGACCCCGAGCGTCCACAGGCTGGCGTCACGGTAGGCACGCTCCGCGTGGAAGAGCTGGGAGGAGCCGGGCTCCGTCCCCGCCCGGAGGAGGTGCTCGTGGAACAGCGGTGGGCCGGCCAGGGACGCCACGACCGCCGCGGCGAGCACGCTCGCGACCACCACGAGCAGCTGGGCGAGCAGGAAGCGCGCGGCCAGTCCGCGCTCGCGCGGCGGCCTCACGGCGACACCATCCGGTAGCCGATGCCGCGCACGGTGTCGACCCAGCGGGGGCGGGCGGGGTCGTCCCCGATCTTGCGGCGCAGGTGACCGATGTGGACGTCCACGATGTGCTCGTCCCCCACCCAGGCGGGATCCCACACGACGTCGATGAGACGCCGGCGGGACAGGGCCTCGTGCGGGCGCGTCGCGAGGGCGACCAGGAGGTCGAACTCGGTGCGCGTGAGGGCCACCGGCTCTCCGGCCACCCGCACCTGACGGCCGGCGACGTCGACCTCGAGGTCCCCGAACACGAGCGGTGCCCCGGGCCGCGCCGCGGGCGCCCCGGTGCGCGGGCGCCGCATGACCGCCTGCACGCGGGCGACGAGCTCCCGGACGCTGAAGGGCTTCGTGATGTAGTCGTCGGCGCCGACCGCCAGCCCGGCGAGCTTGTCCTCCTCGTTCCCCCGCGCCGTCAGCATCAGGACGTAGCACTCGGAGGACGCCCGGATCCGCCGGCACACCTCGACCCCGTCCAGCCCCGGCAGCCCGAGGTCCAGGACCACCACGTCCGGCCGCTCCGTCCGGGCGGCAACCAGGGCACCGGGACCGGTGTGCGCCTGGACGACCGTGTAGCCGGCCCGCGCGAGGTAGGAGGCGACCATGCCTGCGAGGGCCCTCTCGTCGTCCACCACCAGCACCCGCCCGGCCGCAGGAGCGGAGGCCTCGACAGGAACGTCCATGCCTCCAGTCTCTCCCCGCCCCGGGTCCCGGGAGCACGGATCGGCCGTCCGGGAGCGGATCTTCGTCAAATCTTCAGCGAGCGCCCGGCAGCGCGCTTGCAGTCCGACCATAAGGTGCCTTATGGTGCGCGAGCACCTGGAAGCACAGTGTGCTTGTCGACCATCGGACGGCGCGGCGGTCCCCGCCCCGTGAAGGAGCGAACCCCGTGCAGCGCAAGATCTCCGTCCTCGTCGAGGTGGACCCCGACGGCCGGTGCGTCCGGGTGAGCGTGACCGGCGCCCTGACCCGCACGAACCAGCAGGCGCTGCACCCCGTCCTCCGGCGGGCCCGCACGACGCTCCCTGCGGCGAGGGTGAGCGTGGACCTCACCTGCGTGCACCAGCTCGAGCCGACCGCCGTGGACCTGCTCCGCCGGGCCGTCGCGCACGACGGGACCCTGCGCGAGGCGGTGGAGGTCCTCGCGCCCGAGGCGGAGCCCGCCGAACCGGCCGCGGCCGCCCTGGACGCCCGGCGCCGGATGCGGGCCAAGATCCTGCACCGCCGCGGCGCCGGACTGCCCGTGCCGCCGCCCGGCCTGGAGCTGCACGCGGCCTCCTGAGCCTTCCGGCGCAACGTTGCCGCGACCACCGGCACGGATGCGAAGATTGGCGGCAGTGCACACGACATCCTTCAGCGCGACCCACCGTGGGACCGGGGAGGAGGAACAGGACGGCGGGACCCATGAACGACCACTCCACGAGGGACCGGACGGCGGAGGCCGCCGGCGGGCTCGACCCCCGCCGGTCGGCCGGGCGCCTGGTCGCCGTGGACGCCGCGCGGGGACTGGCTCTCGTCGGGCTGACGGCCGTCCACTTCCTGCCGCAGTCCTACTCCGACAACGACCGGCCCACGCTGTCCTGGCTGCTGTTCGCCGGGGACTCCGCGGCGCTGTTCGCCCTGCTCGCCGGCGTCAGCCTGGCCTTCTCCACCGGCGGGCGCAGGCCCCGCAAGGGCCGTGAGTTCACCGCCGCCCGCGCCGGGATCGTGGTGCGCGCGCTGCTGATCATGGCGGTCGGGCTGACCGTCGACTACCTGATGCCGGAGGACCCGCCGGCCGTCAACATCCTGGTCCACTACGGGCTCTTCTTCCTGCTCGCGCTGCCCTTCCTCGGGCTGCGGGCGCGGACCCTGCTCCTGTGCTCGGGCGCGTTCCTGCTGCTCGGGCCCCTTCTGATCCACTGGCTGGGCGACGTGGTGCCGGAGCACAGCGCCGCCAACCCGACGTTCGCCCACCTGGTCACCGAACCGGTCGCGCTGTTCTGGCAGCTCACGCTCACCGGCACGTACCCGGCCGTGACGTACATGGCGTACCTGCTGGCCGGTCTGGCCTTCGGCCGGCTCAACCTCAAGAGCCTGCGTCTGCAGACCCGCCTCCTGGCCGCGGGGCTCGGACTTGCGGCCCTCGCCAAGCTCGTCTCCTGGGTGCTCCTCTACGGCATGGACGGCTACAACGTCCTGCTCTACAGCATCGCCTCCCTGACCCGGGCGGACCTGGACCACATCATCGTGTTCGGCGCCGGCGAACCGCTGCCGACCTCCTCGCCGTGGTGGCAGGTGCTCTCCGCCCCGCACACCAACACGCCCCTCTCGGTGGCGTGGAGCCTGGGCGTGAGCATGGCTGTGCTCGGCGCCTGCCTGCTCGTCGGGCGGGAGTACGGCAAGTGGTTGATGCCGCTCACGGCCATGGGAGCCATGACCCTGTCCCTGTACACGGGACAGCTGGCCCTGCTCGCCACCGAGGTCCACTACAGCAGCCCGCTGCTCTGGTTCGTCGCCTGCCTCGTCGTCTCCGCCCTCGTGGCGCTCGCCTGGCGGCACGCGTTCGGGCGGGGCCCGCTGGAACGGATCGTGTCCGGGGCGGCGCACGCGACCGCCCGTGCCGTCGCCGACCGCGGGACCTCCCGCGGCCCGGTCACCCCCAGGAAGCCCCTGGGCTAGCACGTGCCGGTCAGGTCCGGCACGCGCCGACGGCTGAAACACGGCCCCGGCCGGTCGCACGCGGCACGGGATCCGCTAGCGTGACAGCAGCGCCGTCCGGCGCCGGCAGTCGGAGCGCCCGCCTGCCGTGGACCTCAGGAGGAACTATGCCGAAACCCGTCGTCAGCAAGGCCAGCACCGTCTGGACCGGCGATCTCTTCAACGGCTCGGGCACCACCAGCCTGAGCGGCTCGGGCCTGGGCCCCTTCGACGTGGACTGGGACACGCGCGCGGAGAGCGGCGCCGGACCCAGGACGAGCCCCGAGGAGCTCCTGGCCTCGGCGCACGCCACCTGCTTCGCCATGGCGTTCTCCAACATGCTCGCCCAGAACGACACCCCGCCCACCCGCCTGGACTCCTCCGCCGAGGTGACCTTCGTGGCGGGCGAGGGCGTCAAGGGGGTCAAGCTGACCGTCGAGGCGCAGGTGGAGAACATCTCCCCGGAGGACTTCGCGCGTATCGCCGAGGAGGCCAAGGCCGGCTGCCCGATCTCGCAGGCGCTGTCGGTGGACATCACCCTGGACGCCTCGCTGGCCTGATCCGGTGCCCGGCTCCGCCGGCCCGGGTCCTGCCCGGGCCGGCGGCGCCCACCCGCCGCACCGTGCGCGCGGCGGTCAGCGGCCGGGTGAGGGACGGGTCTCACGGGCTCGTCGTGCCCAGGGTGAGCTGGTGCCGGTGGTGTTCGAAGTGCGCGGTCCCGTAGCGGTAGACCTCCGCGAGGGTCATGGACCGCCGGAAGCACGGGTCCCAGGTGGTCGGGAAGGCCATGGTCCGCCGCAGGGCCTCCTCTGTCTCCGCGTCCAGACGACGGTGCAGCACCTCCACCGTCCGGTCGAACCACCGCGTGAGCCGAGCATCCCGCACGACGGCGCCGCCGCCGCACGAGCCCAGATAGTTGATCAGGTGGAACGGCCGGTGCGCCGCGTCCAGGACCCGGGCGAAGGAGCGGCCGCTGTCCGGTGGCATCGCGCCGACGACGCGCACGATCGGCCGGAGCCGGCGCACGACCAGGTATCCGAAGTACATGTGGAACAGCAGCTGCTGGTTCGACCAGCGGGTGCCGGACGACCGGCGCCGCAGGTCGTGCGGGGCGGCCTGGGCGACGAGGGCGTGGAAGGCCTCGCGCGACCGCTCCAGCTCCTCGTGGATCCGCTGCCGGTCGACCGGATCCGTCAGACCCTGTGGCGTCACACCCGGTGGCGTCCGGCGCGGGCCCGGCCGAGGTCCTCGGCCAGCAGGTCGGTGTTGACGGCCGTACCGGTCTTGAGCCCGGCCGCCGCCGCGGCGAGGACCTGGGCGTGGAGGTCGGTGACGTTGCCCGCCACGTAGACCCCCGGCACGTCGGTGGCGCCCGTGGGCGCCGAGGGCACACAGGTGCCGACGACATGGCCCTTCTCCTCCTCCTGGGACGTGCCCAGTCCGAGGGAGTCGATGAGGCTGGAGCGCACCGTGAAGCGCGGCACCACGACCACGGCACGGCACGGCACGAGCTCGCCGGAGACCAGCCGCAGGCCGGTGATCCGGTCCTCGGCCACCTCAACGCGCGACACCTCGCCCGCCACGCATCCGATGCCGAGGGCCGCCAGCTGCTCGCGCTCCTCGTCGTCCGGTGCCGGGGCGGTGTGCTGCACGAGCGTGATGTCGTGGCTCCACTGCCGGAACAGCTGCGCCTGCTGCACGCCCAGGGGGCCCGTGCCCAGCACCGTCAGCGGCTCGTCCCGCCACTCCCAGCCGTGGCAGTAGGGGCAGTGGATGACGTCGCGTCCCCAGCGCTGCGCCACGCCGGGGACGTCGGGCAGCTCGTCGGTCAGTCCGGAGGTGATCAGCACGCGGCGCGCCCGCACCGACCGGCCGTCATCGAGCGTCAGGAGGAACCGGACGTCGCCGCCCTCCTCGCCGGTGGAGCGCGCGGAGGCCACCGTGCCGGCGACGACGTCCGCTCCGTAGCGGGTGATCTCGGCACGCCCGTCCGCGAGCAGGGCGCCCGGGGCGTCGCCGTCCCGGCCGAGGTAGTTGTGGAGGTGCTCGGCGGGGTCGTTGCGCGGGGCACCGGCATCCACCACGAGGACCGTGCGCCGGGCACGGGCCAGGCACAGCGCGCCGGCGAGGCCTGCGGGCCCGCCGCCGACGACGACCACGTCGTAGCTCTCGTTCATCGTGTGCTCCTTCGTCCCGGGGGCGGTCTCGGCGACGGCCCTGCGCCGCCCTGCCAACGTAGCAGTGCGGGAGCCACGATGTAAGCCTGCTTAGTGATGGGTGACGCCGGAATCCTCGTGGACGCGACCGTCAGGCAGGCCTGAAGGGGCCGCCCGGTCGCGGCGCAGACGCAGAAGTCCCCCGGACCATGTGGTCCGGGGGACTTCTGCCGTGGTGACCCCAGCGGGATTCGAACCCGCGTTACCGCCGTGAGAGGGCGGCGTACTAGGCCGCTATACGATGGGGCCCTGCCGAGCCGGACCGCGGTTTCCCGCGACCGGCCTCGTACACTGTACCAGGTCCCGGACCCTGCTCCGGACGCCGGTCGGGCTTCGGAGCCCGGACGCGGGAACACCCCCGGGCCGTGTGGTCCGGGGGTGTTCCGCGGTGGTGACCCCAGCGGGATTCGAACCCGCGTTACCGCCGTGAGAGGGCGGCGTACTAGGCCGCTATACGATGGGGCCGTACTGATCCGATGGAGCAGTGCTGGGATACCAGGACTCGAACCTAGAATGACGGTACCAGAAACCGTAGTGTTGCCAATTACACCATATCCCACTGTCGTCCCCGGTCCGGCGGATACCCGCGGCGACCGGCGCAACGCAAAAGAACTATACCGGCCTTCCGGCGGGGCGGCAAATCGGGCTCAGCCGCAGTAGCGGTCCTCGAGCTCGCGGTCGATCCTCCGGCGGCGGGCGATCCCCGCGAGCGCCCGGACGAGCGGTCCCAGCCAGCGGTAGAGCCCCGGCAGGTTGATGTCGGTCCACTGGATGAGCAGGGCCGTCCGGAGCAGGCTCTTCGGCCGGCCGTCCCTGCGGACCCGGCCGTCCCGGGCGAGCCCGTACAGGGCCACCAGGCCCTTCTCGAAGCCCTCGTGGGCGGGCCGCACCTCGACCACGAACCGGGCCGGCGTCCCGCCCGGGTTCTTCCAGCGGAACAGGTGGTCCTCGGGCACCTCGACCTCTCCGCCCGCGCCGAGATCCCGCACGACGTGGCCGACCTGGACCCGCAGCACGCCCTCCAGGACGCGCAGGCGCATCCCGAACCGGTGGTGGTAGTGGGCGAGCACCTCTCCCCCGGGCTCCACCTCGACGTGCAGCAGGGCGTGCTCGCCCCCCGTCTCGGCGCCGGTCCGCAACCACGTGACGGTGTCCCGCTGCACGGGATTGCGGTGCTGCCGGCGCCCCACGCGCATCGCCTCGATCTGCTCGTCGGTCCGGTCCATGGTGATCGCCCCCGTGTTCCAGGCTACGCCGGAGAGCCCCCGGTGTGTGCAGATGACGTCGCCGACGACGACGGTCCGGCCCGCTCTCCACGGAGGGCGGGCCGGACCGTCGTCGTCGGCGGGGCGGGCGCTCAGCCGAGCTGGGCGGCGAGCGCGCGCAGGCGGGTCAGGGAGGAGTCCCTGCCGAGGATCTCGAGGGACTCGAACAGCGGCGGGGAGATCCGCCGGCCGGAGACAGCGGTGCGGACGGGGCCGAAGGCCAGGCGCGGCTTGATGCCCAGTCCGTCCACGATGGCCTCGCGGAGCGCGGTCTCGAGGGCGGCGGCGCTCCAGTCCTGGAGCGGCTCGAGGGCGGCGAGCGCGGCCCGCAGGACGTCGCCGGCGGAGTCCTTGAGCTGCTTGCGGGCGTCGTCGGCGACCTCGATCTCGTCATCCGCGGCGAAGAGGAAGGACAGCAGCTCGGGGGCCTCGCCGAGCAGGTTCATCCGCTCCTGGACCAGCGGGGCGGCCCGGTCGAGGATGTCCTGCTGGCGCTCGTCCAGGGTCTCCCCCAGCACGCCGCCGGCCTGCAGGTAGGGGACGAGCCGGTCGCGGAAGTCCTCGGGTGCGAGCCGGCGGACGTGGGTGCCGTTGATCGCGGTGGCCTTCTTGAGGTCGAACCGGGCGGGGTTGGCCAGGACGTCGTGGACGTCGAAGTGCTCCACGAGCTGCTCCACGGTGAAGACGTCCTCGTCCGCGGACAGGGACCAGCCCAGCAGCGCCAGGTAGTTGAGCAGACCCTCGGGGACGAACCCGCTGTCCTTGAGGTGGAAGAGGCTGGACTCGGGGTCGCGCTTGGACAGCTTCTTGTTGCCCTCGCCCATGACGTAGGGCAGGTGGCCGTACTCGGGCACGTACTTCGCGAAGCCGATCTCGACCAGGACGCGGAACAGTGCGATCTGGCGCGGCGTGGAGGAGAGCAGGTCCTCGCCCCGCAGCACGTGGGTGATCTCCATGAGGGCGTCGTCCACGGGGTTGGTGAGCGTGTACAGCGGCTGGCCGTTGGCGCGCACCACCACGTAGTCCGGGATGGAGCCGGCCCGGAAGACGATCTCGCCGCGGATCATGTCGTGGACCACGATGTCCTCGTCCGGCATCCGCAGCCGTAGCACGGGCTCCCGGCCCTCGGCCCGGAACCCCGCGATCTGCTCCTCGGTGAGGTCGCGGTCGAAGTTGTCGTAGCCGAGCTTGGGGTCGCGCCCGGCCGCCCGGTGGCGGGCCTCGACCTCCTCCGGGGTGGAGTACGCCTCGTAGACCGCCCCGTGCTCCCGGAGCCGGGTCGCCACGTCCCGGTAGACGTCCAGGCGCTGGGACTGCCGGTAGGGGGCGTGCGGACCGCCGGTCTCGACGCCCTCGTCCCAGTCGATCCCCAGCCACGCCAGCGCCTCGAGCAGCTGCTGGTAGCTCTCCTCCGAGTCGCGCTGGGTGTCGGTGTCCTCGACGCGGAACACCATGGTGCCGCCGGTGTGCCGGGCGTGGGCCCAGTTGAACAGTGCGGTGCGGATCAGCCCCACGTGCGGGGTGCCCGTCGGGGACGGGCAGAAGCGCACGCGCACGGGCGAGGAGGTGGTCGAGGCGGTGGCCGGGGTGGCGGGCGTGTCGGTCATGGCTCTTTCGTGGTGCGGTCGGGGGCCGGGTGGGGTCGTGCGGTGGGGCGGGGCGCCCCCGGGGCTCGTGCGGGTCGGCGTCGCGGGTCGGCGTCGCGGGTCAGCGGCGCAGGACGGTCGGCAGGACGCCGATGCCCTCGACCTCCACCTCGATCCGGTCGCCCTCGTCGACGATGCCGACGCCGGCGGGCGTGCCCGTGAGGATGACGTCGCCGGGCAGGAGCGTGAACGCCTGGGAGACGTAGGAGACGAGGAACGGGACGTCGAAGACCATGTCCCGGGTGTTGCCGTCCTGCTTGGTCTCTCCGTTGACGCGGCTGCGCACGGCGAGGGCGGAGGTGTCGAGGTCCGTCTCGATCCAGGGCCCGAGCGGGCAGGCCCCGTCGAAGCCCTTGGCGCGCGCCCACTGGCCGTCGGTCTTCTGCACGTCGCGGCCGGTGAGGTCGTTGGCGGCGGTGTAGCCGAAGACCACCTCGGGCACGCGCTCCACGGGGACGTCCTTGCACATCCGCCCGATGACGACGGCGAGCTCGGCCTCGTAGGAGACCTGCTCGGTCCACGAGGGCAGGGTCACGGGGTCGCCGGGACCGGCGACGGACGTGTTGGGCTTGAAGAACAGCATCGGGGAGGTGGGCAGCTCGTTGCCCAGCTCCGCGGCGTGGTCGGCGTAGTTGCGGCCGACGCACACGATCTTGGAGCGCGGGATCACGGGGGCCAGGAGGCGGACGTCGGCGATGTCGTGGCGTTGCTGCGTGGGGTTGATCCCGGTGTAGAAGGGGTCGCCCGCGAGGACGGTGACCGTCTCCCCGCCGGCGGCGCCCTGCACCGCGCCGAAGTGGATCTCGTTGTCGACCGTGAACCTGGCAATTCGCATGGGACCAGGCTATCCCACGGCCTGCGGCCGGCCGCGCGGCCCCCGGCGGCGCCACCGGGGGCCGCCGGCTCAGACCAGGCGGGTCAGCCAGCCGTGCGGGTCCTCCGCGCGGCCCGTCTGGATCTCCAGGAGCTGCTTGCGGATGTCCATGGTGACCTCGCCGGGACGGGCCCCCTCGTCGCCGATGGTCTCCTCGGCGGAGACGAGCCGGCCGATGGGGGTGATGACGGCGGCGGTGCCGCACGCGAACGCCTCGGTGATGGTCCCGGCCTGCCAGCCCTCGCGCCACTCGTCGAGGGTGAAGCGGCGCTCCTCGACGTCCATCCCGCGGTCCTTCGCGAGCTGGATGATCGAGCGGCGGGTGACGCCCTCGAGGATCGTGCCGGTGAGCTCGGGGGTCACCAGGCGGCCGTCCTCGTAGACGAAGAACACGTTCATGCCGCCCAGCTCCTCGACGGCGTCCCCGCGGTCGCGGTCCAGGAACATCACCTGCTGGCACCCGTGGGCGTCGCCCTCCATCTGGGCGATCAGGGAGGCGGCGTAGTTGCCTCCGCACTTGGCCGCCCCCGTGCCGCCGCGGCCGGCCCGGGCGTAGTCGCGGGAGAGCCAGATGTCCACGGGCTTCACCGGGCCGCCGAAGTAGTTGCCGGCCGGGGAGGCGATCACCGAGTACAGCACCTGCCGGGACGGGCGCACGCCCAGGAACGCCTCCGTGGCGATCATGAACGGGCGCAGGTACAGGGACTCGCCGTCCCCGTCGGGCACCCACTGCTCGTCCACCGACACGAGCTCCCGCAGCGAGTCCAGGAACAGCTGCTCGGGCAGCTCCGGCAGCGCCAGCCGTCGGGCCGACCGGTTGAGCCGGGCCGCGTTGGCCTCGGCCCGGAACGTCCACACGGAGCCGTCCGCGTGCCGGTAGGCCTTGAGCCCCTCGAAGATCTCCTGGCCGTAGTGCAGCACGGCCGCGGCGGGGTCCAGCACCAGCGGCCCGTACGGCTCGATCCGGGGGTCGCTCCAGCGGCCCGTCCCCTTCTCGACGTCCCCGAACCAGTCGATCTTCACCATGTGGTCGGTGAAGTTCGTGCCGAAGCCCGGATCGGCGAGGACGGCCGCGCGGACCTCGTCCGGGACCGGGTCCTGGCTGAGGTGGTGGGCGAAGGTGGTGGGCTGTGTGGTCACTGCGTCTCCCTGCGAGGTCGACCCCGTGGCGACCGGCACGCGGGGCTCAGCTGTTGGTTCCGTGCTCCAGCCTATCCCCGGAGCACGGCCGGATCGGCTCAGGCCAGGGCGGTGAGCACGCCGTCGCCCACCTGGGCGGTGGTGCGGGGCTCGTTGCCGTGCGCGGCGAGGTCCTGCTGCACGGCCGCCTCGATCCGGGCGGCCGGCCCGGAGTGGCCGAGGTGCTCCAGCATCATGGCGGTCGCGAGGATCGCCGCGACGGGGTTCGCCCTCTGCTGCCCCGCGATGTCCGGCGCGGAGCCGTGGACGGGCTCGAACATCGACGGCGCGGTGCGGTCCGCGTTGATGTTGCCGGCCGGGGCCAGGCCGATGCCGCCGGTCACCGCCCCGGCGAGGTCGGTGAGGATGTCCCCGAAGAGGTTGTCCGTGACGATGACGTCGAAGCGTGCCGGGTCGGTCGTGAGGAAGATCGTGGCCGCGTCCACGTGCAGGTAGTCGACGGTGACGTCGGGGAACTCGGCGCCGACCTCCTCGACGAGGCGTGCGTAGAGGCGGCCCGCGTTGACGAGGACGTTGTGCTTGTGGACCAGCGTCAGCTTCTTGCGCTCGCGCACGGCGGCGAGCTGGAAGGCGTAGCGCACGAGGCGGCGCACGCCGTAGGCGGTGTTGAGCGAGACCTCCGTGGCGATCTCGGCGTCGGTGCCGCCGCGCAGGACGCCGCCGTTGCCGGCGTAGGGGCCCTCGGTGCCCTCGCGCACCACCACGAAGTCGATGTCCCCGGGGGCGGAGAGCGGGCTGGTGGTGCCGGGGAAGAGCTTGGACGGGCGGAGGTTGACGAAGTGGTCGAGGCTGAAGCGCATCTTCAGCAGCACGTCGCGCTCGATGATCCCGGACGGGACCCGCCGGTCCCCCGGGGCGGCGCCGACGGCGCCGAACAGGATGGCGTCGTGGGCCCGCAGCTCGTCCAGCGTCCCGTCCGTGAGGGTCTCCCCCGTGTCCAGCCAGTGCTGCGCACCGAGGCCGAACTCCTTCTTCGCCACCGTGACGCCGGCGGCGGCGGTCACCGCGTCGAGGACCCTCTCCGCCTCGGCCACGACCTCGGGGCCGATGCCGTCCCCGGGGACGAGGGCGATCTTCAGGTGGGCGGGGGCTGCTGCGGAGGTCGGCTGGCTCATGGGCCCAGGATAGGAGCAGCCCCGCCCGTCCGACCACGGTATGGACGGACGTCTCGCATGGTGGACAGGAGCCGCTGCTCAGGCCTGGAGCGCCGCGGGCTCCTCGTAGCGCGGGAACACCGGCGCGGGCGCCGGCAGCTCCGTCCCGGCCGCGAGGGGTGTGTCCAGGGCGGTGAACAGGCGGGCACCGCCCTCGGCCTGGCCGAGCACGTCGAGCAGCCGGGCGGCGGCGTCCGGCACCACCGGCTGGACGAGGAGGCCGACCACGCGCACCACCTCGAGCGTCACCCAGAGCACCGTGGCCATCCGCTCGGCGTCGGTCTTGCGCAGCTTCCAGGGCTCCATGGCGGTGAAGTACCGGTTGGCCTCGGCGACCACCCGCCAGATCCGCTCGAGCGCCCGGTGGAACTGCTGCTCGTCGAACTCCGCGCGCACCGGCTCGTAGAGCCCGGCGGCGGCGGCGAGCATGGCGCGGTCCTCGGCGGTGAGCTCCCCCGGCACGGGGACCCGGCCCTCGCAGTTCTTCGCGACCATCGACAGCGAGCGCTGCGCGAGGTTGCCGAGGTCGTTGGCGAGGTCGGAGTTGATGCGGTTCTTGATCCCGTCGTGCGAGTAGCTGCCGTCCTGGCCGAACGGCACCTCGCGCAGCAGGAAGAAGCGCAGCGGGTCGAGGCCGTACTCGGCCACGAGGGCGTGGGGGTCGATGACGTTGCCCACGGACTTGGACATCTTCTCGCCCTGGTTGAACAGGAAGCCGTGGGCGAAGACCCGCTTGGGCAGGGGCAGTCCGGCGGAGAGCAGGAACGCCGGCCAGTACACGGCGTGGAAGCGGGCGATGTCCTTGCCGATCACGTGCGCGTCGGCCGGCCAGTACCGCCGGAAGGTCTCGGACTCGGTGTCCGGGAAGCCCACGCCGGTGAGGTAGTTGGTGAGGGCGTCCACCCACACGTACATCACGTGGTCCGGGTTGCCGGGCACGGGCACGCCCCAGTCGAAGGTGGTGCGGGAGATCGAGAGGTCCTCCAGGCCCGAGCGCACGAACGAGGCGACCTCGTTGCGGCGGGTCTCGGGGTGGACGAAGCCCTCCCGCTCGTAGAGGGCCAGCAGCCGGTCCTGGTAGGCGGAGAGTCGGAAGAAGTAGGACTCCTCCTCGGTCCAGGTGACCTCCGTGCCGGTGCCCGTCGAGCACCGCACGCCGTCCTCGCGGAGCTCGGTCTCCTCCTCGCCGTAGAACGCCTCGTCGCGCACGGAGTACCAGCCGGCGTACTTGCCGAGGTAGATGTCCCCGGCCTCCTCCATCCGGCGCCAGATGGCCGCCGACGCCGCGTAGTGGTCGGCGTCCGTGGTGCGGATGAAGCGGTCGTAGGAGATGTTCAGGGCGTCGTCCATCTCGCGGAAGCGCGCCGAGTTGCGGTCCGCGAGCTCCCGCGCCGTGAGGCCCTCCTTCTCCGCGGTCTGCTGCATCTTCTGGCCGTGCTCGTCGGTGCCGGTCAGGAAGCGGACGTCGTAGCCGTCCAGCCGCTTGAACCGGGCCATGACGTCGGTCGCGATGACCTCGTAGGCGTGCCCGATGTGCGGGGTGCCGTTGGGGTACGCGATGGCCGTGGTGATGTAGTACGGGGTGCGGTGGGAGGAAGTCACGGCCTCCACTCTACCGACCGCCGGGATGCTGCGGTTCCCTGCCCGTGGGTGCCACGATGGGCAGGACAGCCGGCAGCGACCCCCAGGAGGACACCGTGCGCAGCGAGCTCTTCGCCCAGGACAACTTCGAACGCCAGAGCCAGGAGCGCTGGACCCTCCAGTCCCCCCGGATGCTGCGGGTGGGCCTGGGCCCGGACGTGGTCGCCACGAAGGGGGCGATGGTTGCCTACCAGGGACGGATGGGCTTCCGCCACGAGGGCGCCGGCTCCATCGGCAAGCTCATGAAGAAGGTCCTCAGCAGCGAGGACGCCCCCATGATGCGCGTCTCGGGCGAGGGCGAGGTGTTCTTCGCCCGGCAGGCGCGTGACGTGTTCACCGTGCTGCTGGAGGGCGAGGGGATGACGGTCAGCAGCTCGTCCCTGCTGGCCTTCGACGACTCCCTGTCCTGGGACATCCGCCGCGTCGGCGGGGCCGGGCTGATGGCGGGCGGGCTGTTCAACCTCGAGCTCTCCGGGCACGGCATGCTGGCCCTGTGCTCGGACGGGGCGCCGATGATCCTCGACTGCGCGAGCCAGCCCACGTACGTCGACCCGCAGGCGGCCGTCGCGTGGTCGTCCAACCTCGTGCCGGGGATCCAGAACGACCTGTCGATGGGCTCGCTGCTGCGCGGCGGCTCCGGCGAGTCGTTCCAGCTGGCCTTCTCGGGCCCCGGCTTCGTCGTCGTCCAGCCCTCCGAGGGCATCCCCGTCGTGCGGCAGGGCTGAGGTCCTGCCGCACGACGACCACGCCGGGCCGCCTCCCGGTGGGGAGGCGGCCCGGCGTGGTCGTGCGGAGCGGTCGCGGATCAGCGGGCCGCGGTGCCCTCGACGTAGTCGGCGTCCGGGGAGGTCCACGCGAAGAGCTTGCGCAGCTCGCGGCCGGTGACCTCGATCGGGTGGGTCTCCTCCTTCTCGCGCAGCTTCTTGAACTCGGGACCGCCCTGGTCCTGGTCCTCGATGAAGCGCTTCGCGAAGGTGCCGTCCTGGATGTCGGCGAGCACGGCCTTCATGTTCTCCTTGACCGCGGGGTTGATCACCCGGGGGCCGGAGACGTAGTCGCCGTACTCGGCGGTGTCCGAGATGGACCAGCGCTGCTTGGCGATGCCGCCCTCGACCATGAGGTCCACGATGAGCTTGAGCTCGTGCAGGACCTCGAAGTAGGCGATCTCCGGCTGGTAGCCGGCCTCGGTGAGGGTCTCGAAGCCGTACTGGACCAGGTGGGACACGCCGCCGCACAGGACCGCCTGCTCGCCGAAGAGGTCGGACTCGGTCTCCTCGGTGAAGGTCGTCTTGATGACGCCCGCGCGGGTGCCGCCGATGCCTTTGGCGTAGGACAGGCCCAGCTCGAGGGCCTTGCCGGAGGCGTCCTTCTCCACGGCCACGAGGGCGGGCACGGCGCGGCCGGCCTCGAACTCGCGGCGCACGGTGTGGCCCGGGCCCTTCGGGGCGACCATGACGACGTCGACGCCCTCGGGGGCCTCGATGTAGCCGTAGCGGATGTTGAACCCGTGGGCGAAGAAGATCGCGTCGCCCTGCTCGAGGTTCGGGGCGACGGACTCGGCGTAGACGTGGCGCTGGACCTGGTCCGGCGTCAGGATCATGATGACGTCGGCTTCCTTGACGGCGTCCGCGACGGTGAGCACCCGCAGGCCCTCGGCCTCGGCCTTGGCCCGGGAGCGGGAGCCCTCGGCGAGCCCGATGCGCACGTCCACGCCGGAGTCGCGCAGGTTCAGCGCGTGGGCGTGGCCCTGCGAGCCGTAGCCGATGACGGCCACGGAGCGGTCCTGGATGATCGAGAGGTCGGCGTCGTCGTCGTAGAAGATCTCTGCCATGGGGTTGTCTCCTTGAAGCATGGGTGGGTGCGGCGGGTGCACCGCCGCGAGGTGGTTGGGGTGTCTGTGGGCCGGCGCCCGCGTCCACCGCCGCCCGGGGGCGTCAGTGGCGCAGGGCGCGGTCGCTCATCGACTTGGGACCACGTCCGAGGGCCAGCGTACCGGCCCGGACGATCTCCCGGACGCCGAAGGGCTCCAGGATGTCCAGCAGCGCCCGGAGCTTCTCCGGGGCGCCGGTGGCCTCGATGACGAGCGACTCGGTGGAGACGTCGACAACGGTGGCCCGGAACAGGTCCGCGGCTTGGGTGACCTGCAGACGGGTCGCGGCGTCGGCGCGGACCTTGACCATGATGTGGTCGCGTTGCACCGACGAATCGGGGGTGAGCTCGACGATCTTGATGACGTTGATGAGCTTGTTCAGCTGCTTGGTGACCTGTTCGAGCAGCTCGCCCTCGGCGTCCACCACCACGGTGATGCGGGAGACGCCGTCGAGCTCCGTGGGTCCCACGGCGAGCGAGTCGATGTTGAAGGCGCGGCGCGCGAACAGTCCGGCCACCCGGGTCAGCACGCCCGGCTTGTCCTCGACCAGCACGGAGAGGGTGTGTCGGCTCATGGGTCAGTCCTCCTCGTCCCAGTCGGGGGTCATGTTGCGGGCGATCTGGATCTGGTCGTTGGACACGCCGGTGGGCACCATCGGCCACACCATCGCGTCGGCGGAGACCACGAAGTCGATCACCACGGGGCGGTCGTTGATCTCGAGGGCCTGCCGGATGACGTCGTCCACGTCCTCGTCCCGGGTGCAGCGCAGGGCGGCGCACCCGTAGGCGTCGGCGAGCTTGACGAAGTCCGGCACCATGATGCTGTCGTGGCCGGTGTTCAGGTCGGTGTTGGAGTACCGGCCGTCGTAGAACAGGGTCTGCCACTGGCGCACCATGCCCAGCGAGGAGTTGTTGATCACCGCCACCTTGATCGGGATCTTGTTGATCGTGCAGGTGGCGAGCTCCTGGTTGGTCATCTGGAAGCAGCCGTCGCCGTCGATCGCCCAGACCACGCGGTCGGGCTGGGAGACCTTGGCCCCCATCGCGGCGGGGACCGCGAAGCCCATGGTCCCCAGCCCGGCCGAGTTCAGCCACTGCCGGGGCCGCTCGTACTGCACGAAGTGGGAGCTCCACATCTGGTGCTGGCCGACGCCGGAGACGTAGACGGCCTCGGGGCCGGTCAGGGCGGAGATGCGCTCGATGACGTGCTGCGGCGACCCCAGCCCGTCGGCCGGCTTGGGGTAGCCCAGCGGGTAGGTGGCCTGCAGACTGCTGAGCGCGGTCCACCACACGGAGAGGTCGGGGCTGCCGCCGCGCTCGAACTCCTGGCGCACGGCGGTCACGAGGTCCGGCAGGATCTCCTTGACGTCGCCCACGATCGGGACGTCGGCGGTGCGGTTCTTGGAGATCTCGGCGGGGTCGATGTCCGCGTGGATGATCTTGGCCGTGGGGGCGAAGGTCTCCAGGTGGCCCGTGACGCGGTCGTCGAAGCGGGCGCCGAGGGTCACCAGCAGGTCGGCCTGCTGCATCGAGTACACGGCCGGGACGGTGCCGTGCATGCCGGGCATCCCGAGGTTCTGCTCGTGGGAGTCCGGGAACACGCCCCGGGCGGTGAGCGTGGTCACCACGGGGGCGCCGGTCAGCTCGGCCAGCTCCATGAGCTCGGCGGCCGCGTCGGCGCGCATCGTCCCGCCGCCCACGTAGAGCACGGGCCGCTGGGCCGCCGCGATGAGCCTGGCGGCCTCCCGGATCTGCTTGGCGTGCCCGCGCGTCACGGGCCGGTAGCCGGGCAGGTCCATGCGGGGCGGCCAGCTGAACGTCATGGTGTCCTGCTGGGCGTCCTTGGCGATGTCCACGAGCACCGGGCCGGGGCGGCCGGTCGAGGCCAGGTGGAACGCCTCGGCGAGCACACGGGGGATGTCCCCGGCGTGCGTCACCAGGTAGGAGTGCTTGGTGACCGGCATCGTCATCCCGACGATGTCGGCCTCCTGGAAGGCGTCGGAGCCGATCACCTTGGACGAGACCTGCCCGGTGATCGCGACCATCGGGATCGAGTCCATGTGCGCGTCCGCGAGGGCGGTGACGAGGTTCGTGGCGCCGGGGCCGGAGGTCGCGATGCAGACGCCCACGCGGCCCGAGGCGAGGGCGTAGCCCTCGGCGGCGTGGCCGGCGCCCTGCTCGTGGCGGACCAGGATGTGGTTGATCCTGTCCGAGTCCAGGAGCGGGTCGTAGGTCGGCAGGATCGCGCCGCCGGGGAGGCCGAAGACGTCGGTGACCCCGAGCTCCTCCAGCGCCCGGATGACGGCCTGGGAGCCGGTCATCTCCGTGGGGGCCACCGTGCTGCCCGGGCCCATGACGGACGGGACGGCGGGGACGGACTTCTCCGGGGCCCCGGGGGGCCGGTGGTCAGCGGCGGTCTCCGCGCGCTTGGTGGCCATCAGCGCTGGGCTGATCGGCTGTCCCTTGCTCATGTCACTGTCCTTCTGGTCTGGCCTTCTGGGCGGATGGTGCTGTTCCGGCTCGACTGTCGCTCCGCCGTGGACGCCGGGCAAGAAAAAAGGCCCTCGCGGCACCGGGAGGTGCGACAGGGCCCGTGCGCTCGACCGGTCGTCGGCTCAGGCCCCGCGTCCGACGAGGACGCGTACCGTGAGCTGGACGACACCGTGGCTGAGTTGCATGGTCCCATGCTCTGCCGCCCGCCCGGGTGTGTCAATCTTCGGACGCCGCGTCCCACGATGTGAGACACGGCACGTCCGGGTCTACCCGTCCCCGGCCGCCGGGACGTCGAGGCGGCCCTCCTGCTGCAGGAACAGCGGCCGCTCCCCCACGGCGATGCGCTCGAGCTGGGTCCGCAGCAGCCGCCGCACGCGCGGCTTGTACGAGGTGCAGGAGCCCCCGGTGTGCGGGGTGAGGATCGCCCCGGGGGCGCGGAACAGCGGGTGGTCGCCGGGGAAGGGCTCGGGCTCGACGACGTCGAGCGCGCAGCGGAGCCGCCCGGACACGACCTCCTCGGTCAGCGCTGGGGTGTCGACCACCCGGCCGCGGCCCACGTTGACCACCAGGGCGTCGTCGGGCAGCCGGGACAGCACGCGGGCGTCGACGAGACCATCGGTCGCCGGGCTCGCGGGCAGGGCCACCACGAGCACGTCGGCGTCGGGCAGCAGGGCCGGCAGCTCGTCGATGCCGTGCACGGGACCGCGCCCGTCGGTGCGGGCGCGGGAGGCCACCCGCGTGAACTCGACCTCGAAGGGGAGCAGCCGGTCGACCACGGCCGAGCCGATCTCCCCCACGCCCAGCACCAGGACGCGGCTGTCGGCCAGGCTGCGGGTCTCGAAGCGGCGCCAGACCCCCTCGTGCTGCTGCCGCACGGCGCGGTCGAGCTCCCGCTGGGCGGCGATCATCAGGCCCAGGGCCAGTTCGGCGGTCCCGGCCGCGTGCACCCAGCCCGCGGTCGAGAGCGCGAGGTCGGGCCCGATGGCCTCCGGCACGCCGTCGAAGCCGGTGCTCTGCAGCTGCACGAGCCGCAGACGGGTCGCGGCGGGCAGAGCCCTGACCCAGTGGCCGGTGAAGTATGGGGCCACCGCCACGTCGATCTCGTCGGCACGGGCCCCGACCGGGTCACCGGCCATGTCCCACAGGACGTAGCGGAAGCCCGGGACGCGGGTGCTCAAGTGGTCCACCAGCTCCTGCTCCGGGAGGGAGACCACGCGGAGCTCGGAGAGCGGGACGGACGGGGTGGACGGCGCGGGCGTCTGTGCGGAGGGCATGGGCGCCATGCTAGACGCCACCCCCTGCCCGGGCGGTCGCGCCGAATGGACAAGGCGGGGCGAGCTGGTAGAGTACTCTCTCGTTGCGAGGCGGGGCCCGGCGGAAGCCGGCTGGCGCGATTCGGCCCCCGGGCCGGGGACGTGCTACTGTTCTTGCCGCACCACCAGCGCCTCTAGCTCAATTGGCAGAGCAATTGACTCTTAATCAATGGGTTCTCGGTTCGAGTCCGAGGGGGCGCACCACAGAAGGACCCCACCGCGGAGCAGCGCGGTGGGGTCCTTCGTCGTCCGATCGTCGTCAGCGAGCCCCTGGTCGCGGACGCACCCCTTCCGCGCCAGCGGGCTGCGGGGAGGGGCCACGGGCACGAAGAAACCCGGGGTCGTCGTCGTGCCCCGGGTGCTCTCGCCGGAGATCACCACCTCGTGACCTCGCGCGTGCGTTCGTGCCGGGGTCCTCGACCCCGTGCCGGCCTGGCCCCGGTCCACCCGTGCGGGGACCGCGGGCCGCAACCGGCTCAGGAGGCGGTGTCCCCCTGGGTGCCGGCCTCGGCGATCTCACGCGACTCCTCGGGCGTGGTCGCGTCGGCGGAGCCGGCGTCGGTGACGGTCCCGTCCGGCTGGACCCGCAGCTTCCAGCGGGCGCCGCCGAGCGTGGTGATGATGTCGGCCAGCGTGCGGCGCAGGTTCTCGTCCGTGAGCAGCCCGTGGTCCACCAGCTCGTCCTCGAGCTGGGTGGCGGCCTCGAGGATGCGCTGGCCCTCCGGGGTGATCGACACGAGGTGGCTGCGGCGGTCGTGGACGTTCTTGGACCGGGTGACGTGGCCGTGCAGCTCGAGCCGGTGCAGCGTCTTGCCCATGGTCTGGGCCTGCACCCGGACGCGGTGCGCCAGCTGGGCCTGGGTCATGCTCCCCGCCGTCTTCAGGACGTCCAGCGCCATGACGCCCGCGTGGGTCACTCCGAGCGTGGCCAGGCGCTCGTTCCACGCGTGCTCCACGAGCCGGGCCGCGGTCGAGAGCAATCGGTTGGTCGGCCATTGAGTGGTGAAAGGCATGCAAAGCAGTCTACCGATCCGGAACCCGGAATACAGCACCATGCTAAGCAAACTTACGAGCATTTCTCTGCGCGTGAACAGGCGGCGGACCGGAGCGCGCCTCCCGGACCGCCGGAGTCCCCGGGGCGGGCGCCGGTAGTGTTCGTGGTCGGAGGCCGTCCCGCGGCCCCGGCACCCGACCGGAACCCACCAACGGAACGACACCGGAACGACAGAGGAGCATCCCCATGGCAGCACGTCTCGAACCCGGCCGGCCGGCCCCCGGCTTCGCCCTGCCCGACGCCCAGGGCCGGACCGTCTCGCTCGCCGACCACCGCGGGCAGCGCGTGGTCGTCTACTTCTACCCGAAGGCCTCCACCCCCGGCTGCACCACGCAGGCGTGCGACTTCCGGGACAGCCTGGAGCGCTTCGCCGCGGACGGTTTCGCCGTGATCGGGATCTCCCCGGACCGCCCGGAGGCCCTGGCGCGGTTCGCCGAGGAGCAGTCCCTCAGCTTCCCCCTGCTCTCCGACGCCGACCACCGGGTCGCCGAGGCGTACGGGGCCTGGGGGGAGAAGAAGAACTACGGGAAGACCTACCAGGGCCTGGTGCGCTCCACCGTGGTGGTCGGCCCCGACGGCGACGTGGAGCTCGCGCAGTACAACGTGCGCGCCACAGGTCACGTGGCGAAGCTGCGCCGCGACCTCGGCCTGGAGGGCTGAGGCTAGGATGGACGAGGGGCCCGGACGGGCCCCTTCGGCGCGAGTGGTGGAACTGGCAGACACGCAGGATTTAGGTTCCTGTGCCCTGACCGGCGTGCGGGTTCGAGTCCCGCCTCGCGCACCCGACGGTTCCCGGGCACGGCCCGTGGCCGGCCCACGACGACACCGACGACCGATCCGGCGAGGCAGCGAAGGACCCATGGCGCCCAGGCGAACCCCCCGCACCGCGGCCGCGCTCGCGCTCGTCGCGGGAGTCCTCGCCGGGTGCGCCCCCGCGGGCGAGGGGCCCGACGCCCCGACCGCCTCCCGGTCCGTGCCGAGCGCGGAGTTCGTGTTCGCCAACGCCGCCGCCGCCCCCACCCTGGACCCGGCCACGGTCAACATCCTCGAGACGTCACGGATCGGGGCCCAGATGCTCGAGGGGCTCGTCTCCGCCGACCCCTCCACGGGCGAGGCGGTGCCGGCCCTGGCGAGGTCGTGGGAGCGCTCCGCGGACGGGCTCACCTACACCTTCGACCTCCGCCGGGACGTGCGCTTCCACGACGGCACCGCCCTGGACGCGGCGGCGGTGTGCGCGAACTTCGAGCGCTGGGAGGCCCTCGCCGCCGACGGGGCGCGGACCCCGTTCGCCACCGTCCTGCGCACGGGCGCCCCCGGCGTCGACCCCCTCTACGCGGGGTGCGCCCCGGCCTCGGACTCCTCCGTGGTGCTCTCGCTGACGGCGCCGCACACCCCCCTGCTCCGGGCGCTGACGCAGCCCGCGTTCGGGATCGCGTCGCCCGCCGCCCTGGCGGCAGGCACGCACAAGACGCACCCTGTGGGCACCGGCCCCTTCCGCTACGAGTCGGGGGACGGGACGCACGTGGTGCTGAGTGCGAACCCGGACTACTGGGGCGAGCTCGGGGACATCGGCCGGCTCGAGTTCCGCACGATCGCCGAGCCCGAGCTGCGCTACGTGGCCCTGCGCCTCGGCCAGGTGGACGGCTACGACCAGGTGGGCCTGGACTCCTTCGCCCCGCTCGCCCGCGAGGGCGTGCAGGTGCTCCAGCGCGACCCGTACTCCGTGTCCTACCTCGGCATCAACCAGGACGTGGCACCCCTGGACGACCCCGACGTGCGGGCGGCGATCGCCGCCGCCGTGGACCGCGGTGCCATCGTGCGCGAGCACTACCCCGACGGCACCCGGGTGGCCGACCAGTTCCTGCCGGCCCGCTTCGCGATGGACGGGACCGACCTGCGGGTCCCGTCCTACGACCCGCAGCGGGCGCAGGAGCTGCTGGAGGCCTCCTCCTACGCCGGCGAACCGCTGCGCTTCTACTACCCGCGCAGCACCTCCCGCACCTACATGCAGGAGCCCGAGAAGATCTACGCCGACATCGCGGCCCAGCTCGTGCGGGCGGGGTTCGTGATCGAGCCCGTCCCGGTGGACTGGTCGGACGGCTACGTGGAGCAGGTCCAGGACCCGGAGGGCGACCACGCCCTGCACCTGCTCGGCCTCAACGGCGGGTACCGCGACCCGGACCACTTCACGGCCGCGCTGTTCGGCGCCCCCCGCGGGGAGTTCGGCCTGGACGCCGGGTCCCTGTTCGGCGCGGTCAACCGCGCGGCGGCGCTGCCCGACGGCGAGGACCGCTCGAGAGCGTACGCGTCGATCAACAACCGCGTCTCCCGCCTGCTGCCCGCCGTCCCCCTGGCCCACCCGATCTCGGCGGTCGCCGTCGGCGACTCCGTGACGTCCTTCCCCCTGAGCTCCACCGGCAACGAGGTGTTCAACCGGGTGGACCTCGGCGCCGCGGAGTGAGCGCCGGCCCCGGCGCGCCCCCGCCGCATTCGGGGTTCGTCCGGGCGTGGCGCTAGTCTGATCCCGACCACTCACCGGCGCAGCGCCGGGCGTTCAACGGGAGCATCGACTGTGACATCACCTCAGGCAACGGAATCGACCGACGTCCTCCTGATCGGCGGAGGCATCATGAGCGCCACCCTCGGCGTGTTCCTCAAGGAGCTCGAGCCGCAGTGGGACATCACGATGCTGGAGCGCCTGGACCAGGTGGGCGCGGAGAGCTCCAACGTCTGGAACAACGCCGGCACGGGCCACTCCGCGCTCTGCGAGCTCAACTACGCGCCCCAGGCCGCCGACGGGTCCGTGAACCCGGAGAAGTCGCTCGGCATCAACGAGCAGTTCCAGCTCTCCCGCCAGTTCTGGGCCTCCCTGGTGTCCGAGGGCAAGCTGGGCGAGCCCAGCTCCTTCATCAACCCGGTGCCGCACATGTCCCTCGTCTTCGGCGACGCCCACAGCGACTACCTGCGCCGCCGCTGGGAGGCCCTCCAGCCGAACAAGCTCTTCGAGCGCATGGAGTACACCGAGGACCGCGAGAAGATCGCCGAGTGGGCGCCGCTGACCATGCACGGCCGCGGCGCGGGGCGTGTGGCGGCGTCCTGGTCCCCCGAGGGCACCGACGTCGACTTCGGCGAGCTGACCCGCCAGCAGGTGGCCCACCTGCAGGCCCGGGGCGGCGAGGTGCGCTACGGCCAGCAGGTCCTCGACCTCGACCGGCAGTCCGACGGCACCTGGGTGGCGAAGGTCAGGAACCGTCTCAACGCCGAGGGCCACCGGCTCGTGCGCGCGAAGTTCGTCTTCGTGGGGGCCGGCGGCGGCGCCCTGCCGCTGCTGCAGAAGTCCGGCATCCGGGAGGCCAAGGGCTACGGCGGGTTCCCGGTCTCCGGCCTCTGGCTGCGCAACTCCGACGAGGACGTGGCGGCCCAGCACAACGCCAAGGTCTACGGCCAGGCCTCCGTGGGCGCCCCGCCCATGTCCGTCCCGCACCTGGACACCCGCTACGAGCACGGCCGGCGCGCGCTGCTGTTCGGCCCCTACGGCGGGTTCAAGCCCAACTTCCTGAAGCAGGGGTCCTACTTGGACCTGCCGCTGTCCGTGCGCCCCCACAACCTCTACCCGATGACCCGGGCGGGCCTGGCCAACCTGGACCTGGTGAAGTACCTGCTGAGCGAGCTGGCCAAGTCCAAGGGCCAGCGGGTCGAGGCGCTGCAGCAGTTCTACCCGACCGCCGATGGCTCGCAGTGGGAGCTGATCGAGGCCGGGCAGCGCGTGCAGGTCATGAAGCGGGACAAGGAGAAGGGCGGCGTGCTGCAGTTCGGCACCGAGCTCATCACCGCCGCCGACGGCTCCATCGCCGGGCTGCTCGGGGCCTCCCCGGGCGCGTCCACCGCGGTGCCCATCATGCTCAACCTCCTGGCGAAGTCTTTCCCGGCACGGATGTCCGGGTGGGAGCCGCGGATCAAGGAGCTCATCCCCTCCTACGGCGTGAAGCTCAATGACAACCCGCAGCTCGCGGACGAGGTCATGGGCCGCACCGCCCGGGTGCTCGGCATCAACTGACGCCGCGCCGGCCGGCACGGCATCGAGCGGCACCGCGTCAGCTGGCACCGCCTCGGCCGGCGCCGCGGCGTACGGCACCGACCGGCACGGTGCCCGCGGGACGAGGCCCCGGACCGACCGGTCCGGGGCCTCGTCGTCGCCCGGTCCGTCCCGGCCGCCCGGCCCCGGCGGCCCCGGTGACCTGTCGGTAGGCGGCGGTACGCTGAGGGGCGTGCGTCCCGGTCCGGCCGGGACGCCCTCGACCTTCCCTCCCCAAGGAGCACGAGTGTTTCCCCTCGCCCGCGCGTCGATGGCCAACCGCGCCCTGATCGTGCTCATCACGCTGTTCGTCGCCCTCTTCGGGGTGCTCAGCATGCGCTCCATGAAGCAGGAGCTCATCCCCTCCCTGGAGATCCCCGCCATCAGCGTGGTCTCGGCGATGCCCGGCGCGTCCGCGGAGGTCGTCGACGAGCAGGTGGGCAGGCCGCTGGAGCGCGCGCTCAACATCGTGGAGGGCCTCGAGAGCTCGACGTCCACCTCCCGCAGCGGACTGTCCAACATCCAGCTGGGCTTCGAGTACGGCACCGACCTGGACCGGGCCCGCAATCAGGTGGAGCGGGCGATCTCCAACGTGCGCACGCAGCTGCCCGACGACGTCGAGCCCACCGCGTTCGCCGGCTCCGTGGCGGACTTCCCCATCGTCTTCCTGGCCGTGTCCTCCGACGAGGACCTCAGCCCGCTCGCGGCCGACCTCGAACGACTGACCGTCCCGGACCTGCAGAGGATCGAGGGCGTGCGCTCCGCCGAGGTCAGCGGCGCGCCCGATCAGGTCGTCTCGATCCTGCCGGACCGTGCCGACCTCGCCCGGGCCGGCGCCACGCCCGCCGACATCCGCACCGCCCTGGAGGAGAGCGGCGGCCTGGTGCCCGTGGGCACCGTGGACGACGGGGCCACGACCCTTCCCGTCCAGGCCGGCTCCCCCCTCGACTCCCTCGAGGCCGTGGGAAACGTCCCGCTGCCCCTCCCTGAGGACGCGCCCGACGGCGCCGAGCCCACCACCGTCGGCGCGGTGGCCACCGTGGAGCTCGCCGAGCAGGAGCAGACCTCGATCACCCGCACCAACGGCGACCCGACGCTCGCCCTGTCCGTGACCAAGACCCCGGACGGGGACACGGTGGGGATCTCCCGGGCGGTCGAGGAGATGATTCCCGAGCTCGAGGCGGACCTCGGCAACGGCGCCGAGATCACCGCGGTCTTCGACCAGGCCCCCTACATCGAGCAGTCGATCGAGGACCTCACGGTCGAGGGCCTCCTCGGGCTCGCGTTCGCCGTGCTCGTCATCCTGGTGTTCCTGGCGTCGCTGCGCTCGACGCTGGTCACCGCGATCTCCATCCCGCTGTCCCTGCTGGCCACGTTCATCGGGATCAACGCCCTGGGCTACTCGCTGAACCTCCTGACCCTGGCGGCGATCACCCTGTCCGTGGGCCGGGTCGTGGACGACTCGATCGTGGTGATCGAGAACATCAAGCGCCACTACGGGACGGTCGACCTGCGCACCGACCCCGCCAACGCGAAACGCCGGGCCATCCTCACCGCCGTGCGCGAGGTCTCGGGCGCGATCACCGCCTCCACCCTCATCACGGTCGCGGTGTTCGTGCCCATCGCGTTCGTGGGCGACGTGACCGGCGAGCTGTTCCGCCCCTTCGCCCTGACCACGACCATCGCGCTGATGTCCTCGCTCGTGGTGTCCCTGACCATCGTGCCCGTGCTGGCGTTCTGGTTCCTCCGGGACCCTCGCCTGGTCCGGCGGGCCCGCCGGGCACCGGCGGGACGCCCTGCCCCCTGGGCCGGCACCGCGGCCGGGACGCCGCCGCGCCTGGCCCAGGGCTACCTCCCGGTCCTGCGCGGCACCCAGCGCCACCCGTGGGCCACCCTCGGGGTGAGCGTCCTGGTCCTCGCCGGCACCGCCGCCCTGCTGCCGGTGCTGCCCACCAACCTGCTCGGGGACACGGGCCAGAACACGATGACGATCGAGCAGGACCTGCCGCCCGGAACCGCGCTGGCGGTGACCTCCGAGCAGGCGAGCCGCGCCGAGGAGGTGCTCGACTGGACCGAGGGCATCGAGGACGTGCAGGTCACCATGGGGCCCGGCGGCGGCTTTTCCGCGTTCCTGCCCGGCAGCGGCACCAACAGCGCCACCTTCTCCGTGACGACCGACGCCGCGGTGGACCAGGAGCGGCTCCGCCGCACCGTCGGGGAGCGCCTGGACCGGCTGGACGGCGCCGGGGAGTTCTCGGTGCAGGGCGCCCAGGGCTTCACGAGCAACGACGTCGAGATCTCCGTCACCGCCACGGACCAGGCGACGCTGGCGGAGGCCGACGACGCCGTGGTGCAGGCCATGCGGGAGCTCGAGTCCGCCAGGCAGGTCACGAGCAACCTGGCCGCCACGCAGCCCACCGTCGTGGTCACGGTCGACCGGGCGGCCGCCGCCGGCCGGGGCCTGAGCGAGGAGCAGGTCACCGGGGCGCTCGCCGGCACCGTGAACCCCCTCCCTGCCGGGTCCATCGACCTGGACGCCGACTCGGTGGCCGTGACCATCGGCGAGGGCCGTGCCGTCGAGGACGTCGAGGCCCTGCGGTCCCTCCCGGTGCCGGCGGCGGGCGGGACCGTCCGGCTCGACGAGCTGGCCGAGGTCGAGGAGGCGCTCACGGTGGAGACCATCACCTCGAGCAACGACCAGCGCACCGCCACCGTGGCCGTCACCCCGGGCGGTGACGACCTCGGCGCCACGAGCGCCGCGGTCCGGGACGCGCTCGCGGGCCTGGAGCTGCCGCAGGGCGCCTCGGCCGAGCTGGGCGGGGCCGCGACCGAGCAGGAGACCACGTTCCGGCAGCTCGGCCTCGCCGTGCTCGCCGCGATCGCGATCGTCTACGTGGTGCTCGTGGCCACCTTCAAGTCGCTGGTCCAGCCGCTGATCCTGCTGGTCTCGATCCCCTTCGCGGCGACGGGCGCGGTGCTCGCGCTGCTGGCCTCCGGGGTGCCGCTGGGCCTCGCCTCGCTGGTGGGCGTGCTGATGCTCGTGGGCATCGTGGTGACCAACGCGGTCGTGCTGATCGACCTCATCAACCAGTACCGGGGGCGGGAGCACGGCATGGACCTGGAGGAGGCCATCGAGAAGGGCGCGACCCGCCGGCTGCGGCCCATCGTGATGACAGCACTGGCGACCATCCTGGCGATGACGCCCATGGCGCTGGGCATCACGGGCCAGGGCAGCTTCATCTCCCAGCCGCTGGCCGTGGTGGTGATCGGCGGACTGATCTCCTCCACCCTGCTGACCCTGGTGCTCGTGCCGGTGCTGTACCGGCTCGTGGAGGCACGCAAGGAGGAACGGCACCGCGCCCGGGAGGAGCGGATCACGGCGCTGGCCGCAGCACCGGGCAAGGGGCGCCCACCGGGCCGGACGTGACACTCGTCACCGTGCGCTCTTTCGTGGACGTTTGCTTTCGAAAATACCGACGTGCGCGCCTCGCGCCCTCCCCACTCCGGTGACCCGGAAGGTATCATCGCCGCTGGTCACACCTGGAATCGACGCCCCGGCGCGGTCGGCGTGCCGGAGGCCCGGAGGAGGCACTCCCCGAAAGGGGGGACACCGGTGCCCGGTGCGCCGATGTAACCGGGTCGTAGCATTATCCTGTGACCCGCAGAGAAACAGATCGTGTGCAGAACAGCGCCGACGCCTGGGAGGCCCTCTTCAGGGCCCAGGTGACGGTCATGCGGCGTCTTCAGCGCCAACCCGAGTTCGCGGAGCTCTCCGCCCGCGAGTACGACGTCCTCTTCAACCTCTCCCGCTCCGACGAGACCGGCATGCGCCTCAACGAGCTAAACGAGTACGTGCTGCTCACCCAGTCCAGCCTCAGCCGGATGCTCGAACGTCTCGAGCTCAAGGGACTGGTGCACCGCTGGCAGGACCCGCAGGACCTGCGGGGGCTGCGGATCCGGCTGACGGACCGGGGCCGGCAGCTGCAGGTGGAGATCGCCGAGCAGTTCCGGGTGCACGTCCACGAGCTGATGTCCGCGGGCCTGGACCCGGAGGAGCTGCGCATCCTCACCCGCCTCGCCGACCGCCTGCGGGAAGCCGTCAACGACCTCTGACCCGGTCTCCCCTGCCGTCCTACAGCGGGAGGACGACCCGGGCCTCCGGGTCCTCGCGCCTGGGCTCGGAGGACTCCGCCGACACCTGCATGTCCCCCAGCGTGATCGCGCCCTGGAGCGTGGTCAGGAACGCCGTCTCGGAGGCGTCCGCACCCGTGGCGATGCGCACGAACTCCGTGCGCGGGGCGAGCCCGGTGGCGTCGAGGACGTACCAGGCGCCGTCGTGCCAGGCCTCGACCACCGCGTGGAAGTCCATGGGGGACAGCCCGGGCGCGTAGACCGACACGAGCCGCGCCGGCACCCCGAGGCCCCGCAGCAGGGTGATGAGCAGGTGCGCGTAGTCCCGGCACACGCCCTGCCGGGTGAGGAACGTGTGCACGGCGGTGTCGGTGGCCGTCGAGGAGCCGACCACGTAGTCCAGGTGCTCGTGCACCCAGTCCCGCACCCGCTGGAGCGTTTCGTAACCGCCGTCCCGGGCCCCGGGGAACAGGGCGTCCGGGGTGCCGGCCATCTCGTCGAAGGGGCAGAAGCGGCTGGGCCGGGTGTAGCGGACGACGTCGACGGACTCCGCCGGAGGCGGTGAACCCGTCGGGCCGTCCAGCTCCAGCGCGTAGGACACCGTGCACTGCGCGCCGCCCGGGACCCGGGCCAGGTGCAGCCGCGTGCCGTGCAGGTCCTCCGCCTCCTCGAGCGCGACCTCGGTCCCGTCGACGTGCAGGCTCAGACGCTCGCCGGGACGGGCGTGACCCCCGGGACGGGCGGCGGCGAGGGAGAACACCGCGAGGTGGTCGGTCTCCGACGCGAAGTCGACCTCCGCGGAAACGGTGCGCCGGGTGGTGGGCACGAATGGCCTCCTGGTCGGGGGGGATGAGCGGAGGACCGGTGGTCCGTCCGCTCCATTGTCGCTCACGGGGGCGATTCATCAGTACACTGATCCACGAGACATCCCCCACACGCCCCGCCGCCGGCCGGAGCCCGCGCGCTACACCCGGCGGCCGACCGCGAAGGACGCAGCATGGCCCAGGACACCACCCAGGACAGCCGCTCCAAGGAGCGCACCGCACCGGACCCCGAGGACCCCCGCAAGCCCGACAGCCCCACCGAGATCAGCAAGCCCTCGTGGGGCTACGTCGCCAAGCGCGCGCTCTCGGAGTTCTCCAAGGACGACTGCACCGACCTCGCCGCGTCCTTGACCTACTTCGCGGTGCTCTCCCTCTTCCCCGCGCTGCTCGCCATCGTGTCCCTGCTCGGCGTGTTCGGCCAGGGGCAGGCCACGACCCAGGCGATCACGGGCTTCCTCGAGGGCGCCGCCCCGCCCGAGCTCGTGACCCTGCTCGAGGAACCCATCAACAACCTCACCTCCGGCACCGGCGCCGGGCTCGCCCTGATCGTCGGCATCGTCGGCGCCCTGTGGACCGCCTCCGGCTACACGGGGGCCTTCGGCCGGGCCATGAACCGCATCTACGAGGTCGAGGAGGGCCGGCCCATCTGGAAGCTGCGGCCGATGAACCTCCTCGTCACGCTGATGCTGGTCCTCATCGTGGTGCTGATCATGCTCATGGTGCTGATCTCCGGCGGCATCGCCCAGTGGGTCGGTGACCTCGTGGGTCTCGGCACCACGGCCGTGACGGTGTGGAACATCGCCAAGTGGCCGGCCGTCGTGATCCTCGCCGTCGTGCTCATCGCGGTGCTCTACTACTTCACCCCCAACGTGAAGCAGCCCAAGTTCCGCTGGATCAGCATGGGCTCGATCGTCGCCCTGCTCGTCGCGGCCGTGGCCGCGGCGGCCTTCACGTGGTACGTGAGCAACTTCGCGTCCTACAACGCCACCTACGGCATCATCGGCTCCGTCATCGTCCTGCTGCTCGGCCTGTGGATCATCAACAACGTGCTGCTGCTGGGCGCGGAGATCGACGCCGAGGTCGAGCGCGGCCGCCAGCTCCAGGGCGGGATCAAGGCCGAGGAGACCATCCAGCTCCCGCCGCGCGACACCCGCCAGGTCGACAAGAAGGACAAGAAGGAGGAGAAGCTCGTCGACCAGGGCCGCAAGCTGCGCCTCGACCACGAGCACCTCGACTACTCGTCGGACGACTCCGGAAAGGACTCCGGGAAGGACTCCGGCAGGAGCTGACCGCCGTCCCTGGGGGGGGGGGGGCGACCCGCGCGCGTGGAGCTCCTGGAGCTCGACGGCGACCCGAGCGGCGGACCCGTGGGCTTGAGCCACGGGTCCGCCGCTCCGTCGCGCTCCGGCCGGGTCCGCCCCGTCCGGAGAGGTGTGCTCTCGGGCGCGCGGGCTTCCGTGCGCCGGAGGTGGACCTGCCGGGGCACGGCACGGCAGGGCGTCGCCGCGTCCCACCGCCGCACCGCACACCCCGGGCGTCCTTCCCTAGACTGGGAGCGATGTTCCGCACCGGAACCGTCACGTCGTCCGCAGGAAAGGTCCGACTCATGCACGAGGTCAGAGCCGTCGTCGTCACGGCGAAGAACGCACCAGCCACCCTCGAGACGATCCTCGTCCCGGACCCCGGGCCCGGGGAGGCGCTGGTGGACGTCCTCACGTGCGGGGTCTGCCAGACCGACCTGCACTACAAGGAGGGCGCGGTGGGCGACGACTACCCCTACCTGCTCGGCCACGAGGCCGCGGGCGTGGTGTCCGCGGTCGGCGAGGGCGTCACCGAGGTCGCCGTCGGGGACAAGGTCATCCTCAACTGGCGCGCGGTGTGCGGGGAGTGCCGGGCCTGCCGCAAGGGCGAGCCCTGGTACTGCTTCGCCACCCACAACGCCAC
>NZ_JBHZTA010000011.1:0-91744 GCF_042879215.1 Kocuria arenosa
AAGAACGAGTCCATGCCGAAGGTCCGGGCCTCGTCGGGGACGATGGGCACGATCCGGTGGCCGAACTCCTTGCTCCGCAGGAGGTCCCGCAGGACGCGCACGAAGGCCATGGTGGTGGCGGCCATCTGCTTGCCGGAGCCCTTCTTGCCGGACCGGTAGGCGTCGTCGCCGGGCAGCACCACGGGGGCGTGCTGGGACCGGCGCACGGGCAGGCCTCCGCCCAGCTCCTTGCGCCGCTCGAGGAGGTACTGGATCTCCGGGGCTTCGGGGCCGGGATGGTAGTACGGGGCGCCGTAGAGGTCGTTGTCGATCTGCTCGTCGGTGACCGGGATGCGCAGGAGGTCGCGGAAGGCCTTGAGGTCCTCCAGGGTCAGCTTCTTCATCTGGTGGGTCGCGTTGCGCGCCTCGAAGGAGGCGCCCAGGCCGTAGCCCTTCACCGTCATCGCGAGCACCACCGTGGGCTTGCCCCGGAACTCGGTGGCCGCCCGGTAGGCGGCGTAGACCTTCCGATAGTCGTGGCCGCCCCGCTTGAGGGCCCAGATCTCGTCGTCGGTCATGTCCGCGACGAGCTCCTTGGTGGTGGTGGACCGGCCGAAGAAGTGGTCGCGGACGAAGCCGCCGGACTCGGCCTTGAAGGTCTGGTAGTCGCCGTCCAGGGTCTCGTTCATGATCCGGACGAGCTCGCCGTTCGTGTCGGCTGCCAGGAGCGGGTCCCACTCCCGCCCCCACAGCACCTTGACCACGTTCCAGCCCGCCCCGCGGAAGAAGGCCTCCAGCTCCTGGACGATCTTGCCGTTGCCGCGCACCGGCCCGTCCAGTCGCTGCAGGTTGCAGTTGATCACGAAGGTGAGGTTGTCCAGCTTGTCATTGGCGGCCAGCTGGAGGAGGCCGCGCGACTCCGGCTCGTCCATCTCGCCGTCGCCCAGGAACGCCCACACGTGCTGGTCGGAGGTGTCCTTGATGCCGCGGTTGTGCAGGTAGCGGTTGAACTGCGCCTGGTAGATCGCGTTCATCGGGCCGATGCCCATGGACACGGTCGGGAACTGCCAGAAGTCCGGCATGGACCGGGGGTGCGGATAGGACGGGATGCCGTTGCCGCCCTTGGACTTCTCCTGCCGGAACCCGTCGAGCTGCTCCTCGGTGAGTCGTCCCTCCAGGAACGCCCGGGCGTACATGCCCGGCGAGGCGTGGCCCTGGAAGAAGACCTGGTCGCCGCCGCCGGGGTGATCCGGGCCGCGGAAGAAGTGGTTGAAGCCGACCTCGTACAGGGTGGCCGCACCGGCGTAGGTGGAGATGTGCCCGCCCACCCCGATTCCCGGGCGCTGGGCCCGGTGCACCATCACGGCGGCGTTCCAGCGCAGCAAGCGGCGGTAGCGCCGTTCGATCTCCTCGTCACCGGGGAACTCCGGCTCCTGGTCCACCGGGATCGAGTTCACGTAGTCGGTGGTGGTGACCACCGGGGTGCCCGTGCTCGTGGCCGCGGGGCGTGGTGCCGAGGCCTGCAGGAGGTACTGGGTCCGCTCCCTCACCTGCCTCTCCACGAGGTCCTCGAACGAACCCAGCCACTCCGCGGTGTCTCCCGACGTACCTGTCGAGGAATCGGGGGCCGACCGGTGGTGGGTCTCAAGCATGGGATCAGAGGTCACGTCAACTCTTTCTCGGTGGTCAGGGGTGGAGAAAAGGTATGTCTGACTGGTTCTCTGCGGCGCCGGGATCCCCGGCGCCGCAGAAAGCCAATGGAGACTTGCTGGTGCCGGCGCGTCAGTGCGCGGAGGAGCCGCCGGGGCCGTCCTGGGGCTTGCAGACCCTTGTGTCGATGATCTCGCCGGCGGCGGTGACCACGGGGACCGGGTTGCCCTCGCAGTCCACGAGCTTGCCGTCCTTGACGGTGTCGCCCTCCTGCAAGTGGTCCTGCAGGTGCTCCAGGCTCTCGTAGCGCACGGCGCGCACCGGGGCGTTGGCGAACACGGAGCCTGTGCCCCGCGCGGGGTTGCCGGCGCGGAACTCGTTGTAGAGCAGGTTCAGCAGCACGGCCATCACGGCCGCGGAGCTGATGCCGGAGTGGAAGATGGTCTCGAACCAGCCCGGGAAGTTCGCGTAGATCTCCGGGACGGCGATCGGCAGCATGCCGAAGCCGATCGAGGTGGCCACGATGATCAGGTTGGCGCCGTTCTTGTAGTCCACCTTCGCCAGGGTCCGGATGCCGGAGGCGGCCACGCTGCCGAAGAGCACGATGCCCGCGCCGCCCAGCACGGGCGGCGGCACCGCGGCGACGACCCGTCCGAGGACGGGCAGCAGGCCCAGGACCACGAGGATGAAGCCACCGGCGGTGACCACGAAGCGGCTCTTGACGCCGGTGATCGCCACGAGCCCCACGTTCTGGGCGAAGGCGCTCTGGGTGAAGCCGTTGAAGATCGGGGCGAGCGCCGAGGCCGCCATGTCCGCACGCAGGCCGTCGCCGATGCGCTTCTTGTCGACCTTGGTGTCCACGATCTCGCCGACGGCGATGATGTCCGCCGTGGTCTCGGTGAGGATCACGAGCACCACGATGAACATGGAGAGGATGGCGGCCACCTCGAAGACCGGGGGGCCGAAGGCCAAGGGCTCCGGGAACGCGAAGATGTTGCCCTCGAGCACCTGGCTGAAGTCGGCCTTGCCCATCAGCGTCGCAGCGATCGTGCCCAGCACCAGGCCCAGGAGGATGGACAGCCGGGAGATGACGGCGCTGCCCACCTTGGACAGCAGCAGGATGATCAGCAGGGTCAGGCCGGCCAGCCCGAGGTTGCCCACCGAGCCGTACTCGGGGGACTGCGCGTTGCCGCCCATGGCCCAGCGGGCAGCCACCGGGAACAGCGTCAGGCCGATCGCGGTGATCACCACGCCGGTGACGACCGGCGGGAAGAAGCGCACGATGCTGGCGAAGAAGGGCGTGATGAGGAAGCCGAGGACCGCCGAGGCGATCACGGCGCCGAAGACGGCCTGGATGCCGCCGTCGCCCTGGGCGATCGCGGTCATGGTGGCCACGGACGCGAAGGAGGTGCCCTGCACGAGGGGCAGCTGGGAGCCGAAGAACTTGATGCCCCACGACTGCAGGATCGTGGCGAGGCCGCCCACGAAGAGGCAGGCCGCGATGAGCAGGCCCTGCTCCTGCGGGGTCACCCCCGCGACGCCGCCGATGATGAGCGGGGGCGCGATGATGCCGCCGTACATGGTGAGCACGTGCTGCAGCCCGTAGCCGAGGCTGCCGCCCACGCCGAGGTACTCGTCCTCCGGGCGGGTGCGGGTGGTGGTGGGTGGCTCGACGGTGCGTGACCTGGCCATGGTGTTCTCCTAGGGATCCTGGTGGCGGGAGAGGCCCGGTGCCGGCGTCGGAGCGGGACCGGGGCGGAGAGAGGTGCGGTGGGCGCTGCAGGGGCGCTGGGCGGGCAGCGCGTGCGCCGTCCGCAGGAGGGTGTGGAGAGGGGTCCGTCGTCGTCGTGCGCGGACGGCGACGACGGACCCGACAGCGCCGTGTGCGGCGCCAGGTGGTACGGGCTCAGCAGAAGCCGTTGATGCCCATCCAGGCGTGCTCGTTCTCGGGGGCGTCCTTGCGCTGGATCGTCGCCTCGATGAGCCCGTAGGGGCGGTCCGCCGCGTAGTGCGTCTCCTTGTCGTTCTCGAGGCCGCAGAAGTCCAGGTTGTACACGAAGTGGTGCTTGTTGGGGCAGGAGAACTTGATCTCGTCGATCTCCGGGTGGGCTTCGATCACGGCCCTGCCCATGAGGTAGAGGGTCTCCTGCAGCGCCCGGGAGTAGTGGTCGGTGAACTTGCTGAGAATGATCTTCTTGACGTCCTCGTAGACGGCGTCGAAGTCCACGTCGGCCGTGTTGTAGCGCCAGCGGGTGGCCACGTCCGTGGACATGATCCGGTCCTCGGTCTCGACCAGCGTCGTGTACTGGTCCTTGGGATAGCCCGTGAAACCGGACTCGGTGGACTTCAGGACCGTCAGATCCTTGAACCCGGAGATGACGGTCCGCGACCCGCCCTCCGCCACGACCACCGCCGTGCGCACCTCGTCCTTGTTCTGCACGAAGCAGTGGTCGTGGTCGTCGATCCGGTTCCAGGCGTGCTCCTGGGCGGCCCAGCGACCACCGGTGATCCACTCGAACTCGCCGGTGAAGTGGTCGGCGAGCTTGAGCAGCAGCGCCTCGGGGGAGTCGATCCCGTACTTCTGCGCGAAGGCGAAGACGGTGTTCTTCTGGGTGTCGGTCGGCACGCAGTGGGCGTTGTCGCCCTCCGTGTGCACGGCCTCGAGGTCGCCGCGCAGCTGCGAGGTGACGACGAGGTCGCGGATCTCGTGCCGGTCGGTGTCGCGGTTGACGCGCACGACGTGGTTCTCGGCCTTGCCGTACTGGTTCTTGCCCAGGACGACAGTGTCCGTGGCGGCCCGGGTGGTGACGTCGGTCATGACGTTTCTCCTTGGAGGGTGGAAGGCGGTGTCTGCTGCTCGGGGCGGTCGAAGACGGGCGGGCCCGTCAACTCCTGGGTCAACTGCCCCGGTAGGTGGAAAAGGCGAACGGGCTCAGCAGGAGCGGCACGTGGTAGTGCAACTCCGCGGCCTGCACCGTGAAGTTCACCGTCACGAACGGGTAGAACGTCGGCTGGTTCCTGCCGGCGAAGTACTGTCCCGTGGCGAAGGTGATCCGGTAGTCGCCGGATTCCAGGGTCTGTGGGCCCAGTTCGGGCACGCGACCGTCGGTGTCGGTCTCGGCGGTCGCGATGGAGGTGCCGTCGGCGGCCTCGAGGGCCACGGCGATCCCCCGGGCGGGGGTGCCGGTGACGGAGTCGAGGACGTGGGCGGTGACGTAGCTCATGGGGTGACGAGTCCTTCGAGTCGGAGGAGGGCGATCTGGCGCAGCTGGTCGGCGACCACGGTCCGTTCCGTCGCGGGGTCGTTGTCCATGCGGGCGGAGAGGTTCTCGAGGATCTCCTCGGGGGTGCGCCCGGCGGCGCGGATGAGGAACACCTGGCCGAACCGCTCCTCGTAGGCGAGGTTGCCCTCGCGCAGGCGCTGCTGGACGTCGGTGTCCGAAGGGTCGACCGCGGACTGCTCCGCGCGTGACAGCCCGGCCTCCGCGCTGTCGCCCTCGGCCCGCTCTCCGATGCGAGGGTGGTGGGCCAGTGCTCCCTCGATCTCCTCGGCGCTGAACGGCTGTGCTGCCGTCCGGGCCGTGTTGCGCAGGGCATCATGGTGGGCGTACGGCCGGGCGTCGACCACGGCCTCCAGCCAGCGCGGGATGTCGAGCGCCGGCCGGACGATCTCGGCCGCCTGGGTCCTGCTGAGGGAGTTGAACTCGGTGAGTTTCATGGAGCGCGTCTGCCGCCTCTCTGTATTCCGTAATGTGGAAGAAAACTTTCACTATGTATAGTGAACTGGCTCACAAGCCTGAAGTCAATGGCTTGACCCAACTTTTCATCGTTGATGACGGACCCTCGTCCGGAGGCGGTACGAGGTCCACGACCGAGGGGGCAGCAGTGCAGGGAGCAGCAGGGGAGTCGGGACGGGAGCCGATGCAGGAGCGGGTGCTCGTGGTCACGGGGGCTGGGTCGGGGATCGGTCGGTCCGTGGCGCGCACCTTCCTGGCGGCAGGGTGGGTGGTCGTGCTGACAGGCCGGCGGCGTGCCGCACTGGAGGAGGCCGCCGCCGGGGCGCCGGGTGCTCGGATCGTGCCGGTGGACGTGGCCGACGCCGAGAGCGTGTCCTCGGCCTTCCGGGAGATCGAGGGGCTGACCGGGCGCATCGACGTGCTGTTCAACAACGCAGGGACCTTCGGGCCCCGCGGCGGGGTGGACGAGATCGATCCCGGGGAGTGGCAGCGCACCCTGCAGGTCAACCTCACCGGGACGTTCCTGTGCTCGGCCCAGGCCGTCCGGATCATGAAGCAGCAGCACCCCCGGGGCGGACGGATCATCAACAACGGCTCGATCTCCGCGCACGCGCCCCGGCCGCTGTCCGCGGCCTACACCGCGAGCAAGCACGCCGTCACCGGCCTCACCCGGTCCCTGGACCTGGACGGCCGCCCCTACGGCATCACCTGCGGGCAGATCGACATCGGCAACGCGGCCACGGAGCTGCTGGCGGGCCTGGGCACGGACGGCGGCGCACTGCAGGCCGACGGCACGCTCCGCCCGGAGCCCAGCTTCCCCGTCGAGGAGGTGGGGCGGGCGGTGCTCATGATGGCCGAGCTGCCGGCCTCCGCCACGGTGAACTCGCTCGTGCTCACCGCCTCCGGGATGCCGTTCGGCGGGCGCGGTTGATCGGCCCGGGCGGCGCGCTCGGATGGCGGTCGAGAACGACCGCGACTTCGTCCGTGTCGTTCCGGCGCCCGGACGGCCGCCCTGGAGGCGGGCGCCCGTCGACGGGGCTGGCCCGGCCGCCCCGGTGCTGCGGGCGTTCCCCTGAATCGGCGGGCCTCTCTTGACGCATCGGTGAGGGCCCTCTAAGTTTCATGATGTGGAACCATAATTCCATAATATGAACCCAGGGGGACTCGTGAACCACACCGCGCCGTCGACCGCACCCGCATTCTTCGTCGACTACACCGCCATCGACTGCGACCCCGACCTCAGTCGTCCGCTGGACCGGCACCGCGGCACCGTCCCGCTGTGGGTCCTTGCGGTGTCCTCCGCCTGCATCGGTGCGGTGGTGGGTCGCGTGGCTGCTCGGCGCCACCCGTAGCCCGCTCCTCCGGAAGCCGGAGCGGACCGGAGGCCCGGCTCGCACGGACGATCCACCACCCGAGGAGAGCCCCTCCGGCCGCCTCGTCGGAGCTGATGCCTCCGGCCCATCGGCACGGCCCGCCCCGATCCAGGCATCAGGGACGAGGGCGCTGATCGGCCGGAACCCCCTCTCCCTCTCGCCCCGATGACAGGAATCCGATGAGACGAGCAAAGATCGTCGCCACCTTCGGCCCGGCCGTTGCCGGCTGCGCCCAGACCCGGGCGCTGCTGGCGGCCGGGGTCGATGTGGCACGCCTGAACATGAGCCACGGCGACCACCAGGTTCACGACACCACCTATCTCAATGTCCGTGCTGCCGCAAAGGACCTGGGTCGTGACGTGGGCATCATGGCGGATCTGCAGGGACCGAAGATCCGCCTGGGCCGCTTCGCCGACGGCCCCCACCACCTGGCCGTCGGCGACCGGTTCACGATCACCGTCCGGGACGTCGAAGGCACCCGTGAGATCTGCTCCACCACCTTTGCGGGCCTGCCCGGGGATGTCCGTGTCGGAGACGCGCTGCTGATCGACGACGGCAAAGTCGCTCTGCGGGCCACCGACGTCACCGACCACCAGGTGATCACCGAGGTGACCGTGCCCGGGGCGGTGTCGGACAACAAGGGCATCAACCTGCCAGGGGTCCCGGTCGATGTTCCTGCGCTGTCGAGCAAGGACGAGGAGGACCTGCGCTGGGCGCTGGGCCGCGGCGTGGACTTCATCGCCCTCTCCTTCGTGCGGGATGCCTCCGACATCGATCGCGTTCACGAGATCATGGACGAGGAGGGTCGACGGGTCCCGGTGATCGCCAAGATCGAGAAGCCGCAGGCTGTGGCGGCCCTGGAGGAGATCGTCGACGTCTTCGATGCCCTCATGGTGGCCCGCGGCGACCTCGGGGTGGAGATGCCCCTGGAGGACGTCCCGGTGGTCCAGAAGCAGGCCATCGAGCTGGCTCGGCGCTGGGCCAAGCCGGTGATCGTGGCCACCCAGGTCCTGGAATCCATGATCGACAGCCCCCGGCCCACCCGCGCAGAGGCCTCTGACTGTGCCAACGCCGTTCTCGATGGGGCGGATGCGGTCATGCTCTCCGGGGAGACCAGCGTGGGCGCCTACCCGGTGGGCGCCGTGCAGGCGATGGCCCGCATCATCACCTCCACCGAAGCCCACGGGCTCGAGCGCATCCCACCCCTGGGCAGCACACGGCAGACCCGCGGCGGGGCCATCACCATGGGGGCGGTGGTGATCGCCGACCAGCTCCGGGCGCACTCCATCTGCACCTTCACCCAGACCGGTGACTCCGCCCGCCGGCTCTCCCGGCTGCGCCCCATCCGCCCGCTCTACGCGTTCACCCCCGCCGAGGACGTGCGCAACCAGCTCACCCTCGCCTGGGGCATCCACCCCCTGCTGACCCCGGCCCCGGCACACACCGATGAGATGACCGCGCACATCGATGCCGTGCTCCTGGACAAGGAACTGGCCGCACCGGATGATCTCGTGGTCATGGTGGCCGGTGTCCCTCCCGGGGTCCCAGGGTCCACCAACCTCATCAAGCTCCACCAGGTCGGCGAGCAGGTCGGCCCCGACCGGTCGTCGCCCCGGACTTCCCACCCTCTCCATGGGGCCTGAGCCCACCGCATCCGGACCCACCGTGCACGCCGGGCTCCTCGCGCCTCGCCGCCGGGCCGCAGGGCCCGGTCGTCGGACCGCACCGCACAGAAGGCCTGGGCCGTGGTCACGGCCGGAGGGCGCCGGCAGCGCCGTCCCGGCTCGGCCGACGGGCGGGTGCCGGCAGACCCGAAGGGCTCCTCCGCGATGTGCGGGGGAGCCCTTCGGGGGTGCCGGACGTGCGTCAGCCGGCCAGTCGGCGCCGGAGGTCGGTCACGTGCCCCTCGGCCTGGACGTTGTACTCCGCGGAGCTCACGGTGCCGTCCGGCTCGATCACGAACGTCGAGCGGAGCGGGCCGACCACGGTCTGCCCGTTGACGGTCTTCTCGCCCCAGGCGCCCCACGCCCGGGCCGTCGCCGAGTCCGGGTCGGAGAGGAGCTGGTAGGGGAGGTCGTGCTCCTCGGCGAACCGCCGCAGCGTCTCCGGGGCGTCCCCCGAGACCCCGAGCACGGTGACCCCCAGCGACTCGAGGGACGCGAGATTGTCCCGGAAGTCGCACGCCTCGGACGTGCAGCCCGGGGTGAAGGCCTTCGGGTAGAAGTAGACGATCACCCGGCGGTCGCGCAGGTCGGAGAGTCGCACCTGCCGGCCCTCGTGGTCGGTGAGCGTGAAGTCGGGGGCCTGCCGGTCGGTTTGGATCTGCGGTGTCATCGGTGCTCCTGAGCGCGGTGGTCGGGGCGGGGCGGGATGTGGCGCCGCGGGCGCCGGGGGTGAGCGGGGCGGTGCTACGGGCGCCGGGCCGAGAGGTGACCCATTGCGGCCCCGACACAGGCCGAGGACACCGCGAGCACCCACCGCGGGGTGGATCGGGTGTCGGCGTGCGGGGGCAGAGCCAGATCGGGATCGCAGTCGGCGCCGGTGTAGCTGAAGAAGGATGCGTGGGCGGTGGAGGCCGGGCTGGCGTTCATGAGGACTCCTTCGAGTTCGTGATACGGAATTGAAATTCCGTATCACGAAATCTACCGTCGACCGGGTCGGGCGTCAAGAGGTCATGGGGTGCTCACAGCTCGGGGTGAGGTCGTACGGCGGTGGTGGGCGGAGCTCAGGGGCGGAAGGTCAGCTCGGTGCAGAGGTCGTCGCCGAGCACGAAGCGGCGCACGGGGGCGCGCAGGGCTCCGGAGAGGTGGTCCGCGCCGGGGAACCGGATGCCGGGCACTCCGTCCCCGATGAGCAGGGGTGCGGTGGTGAGGTAGAGGCGGTGCAGCGTCCCGGCCGCGAGGAACCCGGAGACGGTGCGTCCGCCGCCCTCCACGAGCACCCGCTGCAGGCCCCGCCGGGCCAGCGCCTCGAGCACGGCCTGCGGGGCCAGCCCGTGCTCGCCCACGGGCACCCGCAGCACCGCGACGTGCGGGCCCGGCGCCGCGGGCACGTCCGCGTGCTCGCCCACGACCCACAGGGTGGGCGCGGCACCGTCCGTCAGCACGGCCGAGGCCAGCGGGGCCCGCGCGGAGGGGTCCAGGACCACCCGGGTGGGATGGGGTCCGGCAACGGCGCGGACGGTCAGCAGGCAGTCGTCGGCGACGACCGTGCCGACCCCCACGACCACGGCGTCCACGAGCGCGCGCAGCCGGTGCAGGTGCTCCCGGTCCTCCGGGCCGGTCACGAACTCGGCGTGCCCGGTGCGGGAGGCGATGAACCCGTCCAGGCTCTGCCCCAGCTGGGCGAGGACCAGGGGACCCCGGTGCGCCACGATCGGTCCGTAGCGCTCGACGAGCTCCGCCCCCGGGGGCGGAGCGGGGCGGGTCCGGCCGGCCAGCAGCCCCTCCCAGGCGGGATCGGGTGCGGCGGCGGAGGCGTCGTCGTCGTCCGCGGGCGGTGGGGCGCCCCCGGGGCCGCGGGGCGCGGAGGCGTCGCTCGCGGAGCCGGACACGGGATCAGTCCCGGGCGAGGAACCGGTCCCGTGCCGTCTCCTCGGTGACGGCTCGCAGGCGGTCGTACTGGTCGGCGGCGTCGGCCTCGAGCTTCCGCAGCTCCCCGGCGTCGAGGCGCGGCTCGGCGGGCGCGAGCTCCAGGAGCGTGACCCACATGCTGCGCTTGGCGACCACCAGGGACTGCAGCATCTCGAGCTCGCCATGGGCGGCGATGCCGGTCCGCTCCCGGATCCGGCTCAGCGGATTCAGCCGGGACGCGATGCCCGTGACGGTCCCGAGCCCCTTGGCCACCTTGCGCCGGCCGGAGCCCAGACGGTCGAGCATCGCCTCGAGGTGGTCGATGTCGTTCTTGATCTCGCCGACGAACGCGGCGAACCGCTCCTCGTACGGGGTGCCGGCCCACGTGGTGGCCGCCTCGTCGAAGAGCCGCACCCCGGAGAGGGCGCCCATGTAGTGCCCGAGCATGTAGGCCTCGAGCTTGTCCGACTGGACTCCCGCGCCCGCGGTGCCGTTCGGGCCGGTGTGCGGCTGCTCGCTCATCTGCTTCTCCTCGATCGTGGGAAGGGCATCGCCGGGGCGCCGGTCGGGAGCCTGCCGGTGACGTCCTGCGGATGTCCTCGGTCTCCCAGCCTACTGATTCCGTTTCCGCCACGGCAGGAGCGGTGCGGCAGGAACGATGTGGCAGGCGTGGGGCGGGACGACCGGTCCAGGGCGACCCGCGGGGCGGAAACCATAAGGGGTGTGACTATCATGGGCGCATGACTGAGAACGCGAGCGGATCCCCGGATCCCGACGAGCAGCAGACCATCGGCGCCTCCAGCCCCGAGCCGGGCAGCGGGCTCGACCGCGACCCGGACGACTGGGCCACCGGCGAGGAGCCGATGACCAGCGCGCAGCGCAGCTACCTCGACACCCTGGCCCGCGAGGCCGGCGAGGAGCTGCCGGCGGACCTCACGAAGGCCGAGGCGTCCAAGCACATCGACCGCCTGCAGGGCAAGAGCGACCGGGTCCAGGACCAGTAGGTCCTGCACCGGCGAAGGGGGAGCACCGTGAAGATCGTCGTCCTGGGAGCCACGGGCAACGTGGGCACCGCGGTGCTCCGCCGGCTGCACGCCGCGCCGGAGGTCACGCACATCGTCGGGGTCTCCCGCGAGGGGCCCGAGCGGGACGGGGAGCCCTACGACGGCGTGGAGTGGCACACCGTCGACGTCGCCGTGAAGGAGTCCACCGCGGCGCTCGCGGAGATCCTGGCCGGCGCGGACGCGGTGATCCACCTCGTGTGGCTCATCCGCCCGAACCGGGACTTCGCGCTGATGCACGAGACGAACGTGGACGGACTCGTCCACGTGCTCGACGCCGTGGTGCTCGCGGGCGTGCCCCAGATCGTCTACCCCTCCTCGCTCGGCGCCTACAGCCCCGGCCCCAAGGACCGGGCCGTGGACGAGTCCTGGCCGGTCGGCGGGGTCGAGACGTCGCACTACAACGTGCAGAAGGCCGAGACGGAGGCGGTCCTCAACCGGTTCGAGGAGGCCCATCCCGGGGTCGTGGTGACCCGGCTGCGGCCCGGCTTCCTGTTCCAGGCGGACGCCGCCCCCGAGATCGGGGACTACTTCTTCGGCGCCCTCGTGCCCAAGGGTCTGATCGCCCGGCTGCGCCTGCCCGTGCTGCCGTTCCCCGAGAAGTTCCGCTTCCAGACGCTGCACACCGACGACGTCGCGGACGCGTTCTGGCGGGTCATCCAGCACCGGGCCGGCGGGGCGTTCAACGTCGCGGCCGAGCCGGTGCTCGGCGCCGACGGCGTGGCCCAGGTGCTCGGCGCCCGGCGCGTGCTGCCCGTGCCCCCGGCCCTGGTCCGTGCGCTCGTGGCGATCACCTACCGGCTGCGGCTGCAGCCCACCGACCCCGGCTGGATCGACCTCGCCGGCGCCGTGCCCATCATGGACACCACGCGCATCCGCGAGGTCACCGGCTGGTCGGAGACCGTCAGCTCGCTCGAGGCGCTCCGGGAGCTCGTCGACAACCTGGACAGCCGCGAGGGCCTGGGGAACCGGGAGCACCGGCCCAAGTCGCCGCTGGTCTAGCCGGCCGGTCCTTCCCGCTGGAGGCGTCGTGGCGTACGGAGCCGCCACGACCGAGCAGCAGCCGTACTCGACGGTGCGGCACTGCCCCGAGTTCGACCTCCGGCGCTACCCGGAGCACGTGCTCGCGGAGGTGGATGTCCGCGAGTCCTTCGAGCGGGCGGGCAACGCCGCCTTCAACGCCTTGTTCCGCTACATCAGCGGCAACAACCAGGGGCGGCGGGAGATCCCGATGACCGCTCCCGTGTGGCAGCGGCTCGGGCGGGCGGCCCGGGAGGCAGGGCCCGTGCCGGTCGCGGCGGCTCGCCTCGCGCCGTTCGACCCGCCGTTCACCCCGGCCTTCCTGCGCCGCAACGAGGTGGTCCTGCTCGTCAGCGGCCCCGGCGCTGGAGCAGAGCCAGCACCGCGCTGATCAGGACCATGGCGCAGGCCGCGCCGACCGCGGCGGCGAACGCGCCCCGGTGCCCGGCGGTCTCGGCCAGGAGACCGGCCAGCGCCGCGCCCACGGCGGAGCCGAGGACCACGCCGCTCGCCAGCATCGTCATGACCGTGCCCAGCCGCTCCGGACGGGCCACGTCCCCGCCGATGGTGTAGATCGTGACCATGGCGGGCCCCAGGGGCAGCCCGGCGAGCAGCAGCACCACGAGCATCGGCCCGATCCCGCTCGGCAGCAGGAACAGCAGGCTCAGGGCGGCCATCGCGCCGGAGCTGGCCACCCAGCGGGAGGCGGGCCGGAAGCGCTGCGGCCACCACGCCACGGACAGCGCCGCGGCCGCCGAGCTGATGCCGAGCACGGCGTAGAGCAGACCGGTCGCGCTCTGGATGCCGAACTCGCCGCCGAAGGCGTTGAGCCCGTTCTGCACGGCGCCGAAGAACGCGCCCATGGCCACCATCCCCAGGACGGGGAGCAGCACGAGGAGCCGTTCGCGGCCGGTGACGGGACGGGCCGCCGCCCGGCGTCGGTCCTCCCGCGAGACGGCCGGGACCGCCAGTCGCGTGGGGTGCACGGCGAAGGTCGTGACCATCGTGAGCGTCAGGACGGCCGCGAGGACGAAGGGGGACCAGGGGGCCACCAGGGAGGCCAGGAGACCCACCAGGGCCGGGCCGAGCACGAAGGTCAGCTCGTCGGCGGTGGACTCGTAGGACAGGGCGGTGTCCAGCTCGCGCCGGTTGCCGCCGACCAGTCCCCGCCAGCGCACCCGGGCCAGCGGACCCACCTGGGGGCAGGTGGCGCCCACGAGCAGGGACGCGCCGACAAGCAGCGGCACGGCGGGTGCGCCCGGCCCCGCGGGGGCGTAGGCGGTGACCAGCAGCAGCCCGATGGCCACGGCGTGGACGAGGGCGGAGACCAGCAGCACGGCCCGCTGGCCCAGGCGGTCGGCGAGGTGGCCCATCAGGGGCCCACCCAGGGCCGATCCGACCCCGACGGCGCCGGCGGCCAGCCCGCCGACGACGTAGGAGCCGCTGACGGCGGTGGCGAGGGTGAGCGCCCCGACGGTGAGCATGGCCAGGGGCAGGCGGGCCACGAAGGCGATCGGCAGGAAGTCGCGCCCGGCGAGCCGCACCAGCCGGGCGTACCGGCCGCCGGACGAGGGCGTCGTCCGGCGGCCGGTGTCGTGCGGGGCGGTCGCGGAGTGCTCCGCGGTGGGGGCCGGGGCGGCGACCGGGGTGGCGGAGGCGCGGGCGGCGCGCTCAGCCGTGGAAGAGGGGGTCAGGGGGTTCACAGGGGTCCTCGAAGGATGTGCGCACCGTCCCCCCTCCCGGTGCGCCCGACCCGGACAACAGGGACCAGTCTACCGCTCGACCGGTCCGCCGGCAGGGGTGGAGGACCGGCCGCCGTAGGTGATCTCAGCCGCGCCCACGGCCGAGGAGACGTACAGGCAGGGCCGGTCGCCGGGGGCGGCGGCGCAGACCGTGGCCGCCGTGAGGTCCTCCGGGTCGCGCTCGTCCGCGCCGACCACGGCGGGGGTCCACCAGTCGGCGTCCGGGACCGAGGCCTCGACGGCCCCCGTCCGGGTCGTGACGGACACGCGCTGCGGCGCCTCGCCGACCAGCCGGACCTCGGTGGCGCCGACCTCGGTGTGCACGTCCAGGTCCTCGCGCACCCGTACGCCGTCGAGGTCCACGGCGCCGAACTCCGAGGCCGCCCACAGGGTCCGGGCGCCGCCGCTCATCTCGATCACGCCGGCCCGGGTGTCCAGCCGGACGTCGTCGAAGTCGCCCTCGACGCTCATGGCGCCGGCGTCCCCGGAGAGCCGCAGGTCCACGGGCTCGTCCTCGGCCGGGACGGTGATCCGCACGTGCATCCCGCTGCCGGCGCCCGGCCAGGAGCTCGACGGGAGGGCGTCGATGCTCAGCCGGCCGTCCTCGATCCTAGGCTCGGGAGCGCTCTCGAGCCGGAACCCGGCGTGCACGGACTCCACCCGCAGGTCCGGGACGTCGGCGGTCACGACCTCGATGACGGCCGACCGGCCGTCGACCACGACCGTGTCCACATCCTCGGTCACGGTGGTGTCCACCCGGTGCTCCTGGACGGACAGGGACGCGGCCGCCGTCGCGCCGCCGGCGCCCAGCAGGAGGAGGGCGCCGATGCCGCCGAGCACGGCGGTCGGCACGAGCCAGGCGGTGCGCTCGTTCGCGCTGGGGACGTCCGCGACGGCGGGGTGCTCGGGGTGGGTGCTCATGGCCGGTGCTCCTGGTGGGACGGGTGGACGGACGGGGTGTGGCCGGGCCCGGGGTCCGGGTAGCCGAGGTAGCGCAGGACCGCGCGGACGCGGCGGTTGCCGCCGTCCTCGTGGGCGAGGCCGAGCTTGGTGAACACGGAGCGGATGTGCTTCTCCACCGAGGACTCGGTGAGGAACAGGTTCGCGGCGATCGAGGCGTTCGAGAGCCCCTGGGCCATGAGCCCGAGCACCTCGTGCTCCCGTGGGGAGAGGAGGTCCAGGTCCTGACGGTGCCGCGAGCGCACGAGCAGCTGCGAGACGACCTCCGGGTCCAGGACGGTGCCGCCCGCGCCCACGGTCTCCACGGACTCCAGGAACTGGTCGACGTCCGCGACCCGGTCCTTGAGCAGGTACCCCAGCCCGTCCCGGCGGGACGCGATGAGCTCGGAGGCGTAGCGCTCCTCGACGTACTGCGAGAGCACGAGCACCGCGATCCGCGGGTGCTGCGAGCGGACGAGGACGGCGGCGCGGATGCCCTCGTCCGTGAACGTCGGCGGCAGCCGCACGTCCACGAGGGCGAAGTCCGGCTCGTGCTGCTCCACGGCCCTGAGCAGGTCCTCCGCGGTGTCGACGTCGGCGACCACCTCGTGGCCGGCCTCGGTGAGCAGGCGGACGAGGCCGGCGCGCAGGAGGACGGCGTCCTCGGCGATGACGATGCGCATCAGGATCCCGCCCCTCGGTCGACCGGCAGCTCGACGGTCAGCTCGGTCGGCCCGCCGGCGGGCGAGTCGAGGAAGAAGTGCCCGCCCGCGGAGCGGATCCGGTCGGCGATCCCGGACAGGCCGCCGCCGGGGACCACCACGGCGCCGCCGCGGCCGTCGTCGGCGATCCGGGCGACCACGCGGGTGCCTCCCGCGGGGTCGGTCTCGAGGCCCACCCGCACCGACGCGGCGCCGGCCTGGGCGTGCTTGACCATGTTGGCGATGCCCTCGGAGACGGCGAAGTACACGGCGGCCTCGGTCTCCGGCGCCAGCCGCGGCACCCGCACGTCCACGGCGATCGGGACGGGGGACTGGGCGGCCACGGCGGAGAGGGCGGCGTCGAGGCCCCGGTCCTCCAGGACCGCCGGGTGGAAGCCCCGGGCCAGGCGGCGCAGCTCGGCGATCGCGGCCTTCGTGGTGGCGTGCGCCTCCCCGATGAGGTCCTTGGCCCCGGCGGGGTCGTGGTCGATGCGCCGCTGGGCCATCGAGAGGTTCATGGCCACGGACACGAGCTGGGGCTGCACGCCGTCGTGCAGGTCCCGCTCGATCCGGGAGCGCTCGGTGCGGGCGCCGCGGACCGCGGTCTCTCGGGCGGCCGCGGCCTCGGCGGCCCGGCGGCGCAGCTCCGCTGCCTCGTCCACCCGCAGCAGCAGCCGGGACAGGCCCCGGTGCGCGGCCACGGCGAGGACCACGACGAGCAGCCCGAGGAGGGTCAGGGCCATCCCCGTCAGGACCACGGCCCAGTCCGGCCACGTCCCGACCAGCTCGGAGGGCCAGAACGGGTTGTTCGGCGCCGCGTACAGCGGTGCGAAGGCGAGGGCCACGGCGGCGCCGGTGCCGGCCAGGGCCGCCACGGCGACCCAGCCCAGGACGGTGGTGAGGAGCAGGTGCAGCAGGCCCGTCCAGAAGGCGGCGTCGGAGACGTCCAGCCACCACTGGTGGACGATCCGCCAGCCGTCGGTGCGGGGGGAGCGGCGCCGGCGTGGGGCGGGCAGGTACAGGCCGAACGCCGCCTGCGTGCGGCGGCGCTCGACCCACTCGATCCCGCGGACCGCGTAGATCGCGGCCACGAGCAGGACCACGCCCACCAGGGCGGCGAGCGAGGCAAGGCCTGCGGAGACCAGGGAGACGAGGGCGGTCAGCCACAGCGTGCCGAGCGCGGCGTCCACCACGAGGTCGGTGGTGCCGAAGAAGAGGGTCCTGGGGGACCACGGTCCCCACTCCCGGAACCGGGATGCGTCTGCAGGGCCGGCGGGACGGGATCCGCCGGCGGGGCGGGGGGTGTCGTCGGGGCCCCCGGGGCCGGCGCCGGGGTCGTGCGGGCGCTCGTGGCCGGGGCCGCTCCACGGTGCGGGTGGCAGGGGCCGGGTGTCGTGCGGTGTGCTCATGCCCTTCACGCTACGGTCGCGCGGGCCTCCCGCACTGCGACGTTCTCCACCTGTTACACCTGTGGTTTTCCCCACCCCTGCTCGGCGCTCCCGGGGCGGACGCGGCTCAGCCGACGCCGGTCGGCTCCGCCTCGGGGCGGAGGTGGCGGAGCAGGAACCGGGCCTGGTCCTCGAGCACGTGCGAGCGCACCGGGTCCTCGTAGATCGCGAAGTGCCCCACCGGGTACGTCACGACCTCTCCCCGCGGCGCCGCCCGGGCGATCTCCGCGGCCCGCAGCGGATCCGTCTCGGTGTCCCGCTCCGCGACGCACACGAGCAGCGGCGCCCGCACCCGTTCGGCGGTGCCCGGCAGGTACACCGGTGGGTGGAGGAGCAGCCGGGGTGCGAACTCGTTGCGCCAGGTGGGGCCCGTCGCCACGGCCCGCGCGAGGTGCTGGTCGCTGTCCGGGTCGATGATCGCACCCACGTCCCCGGGCAGCGCGAACACCGGGATGCAGTACGGGGGCAGCCCGCGCCGGCTCCGCCGCTCGTCGCGGACCGCCGCGGCCACCAGCCGGACGGTGGTCCGCAGGAGCGTCCCGAGCGGGATGTGCTCCTGCCGCCTCTTGGCCCGCAGCTCCTCGGCCGTGCTCCGGGAGCCCTTGCCGAACTCCGGCACCTGGGCGACCACGGCCCGCGTCCGCCGGTCCTCGGAGGCCAGCCGCAGGACGTGCCCGCCGGACAACGAGCTGCCCCACAGTGCGGTGCGGGCCGGGTCGACGCCGGGCAGGGAGCGGGCCAGGCGCACGGCCGCCCGCCAGTCCTCGAGCTGCTCCGCCGGATCGACGATCTGCCGGGGTGCGCCGCCGCTGCGGCCGAACCGCCGGTAGTCGAAGGTCAGCACGGCCAGACCGTGCTCCGCGAGGCCGGCGGCGTGCTCGGCCAGCTGGTCCTGGGTGCCGGAGAAGCCGTGGCCCATGACCACGCAGGGCGCTGCGGCGCCGGCCCGCGGCGGACGGTACAGCGTGGCGGCGCACGGGACGCCGCCCGAGTCGAACGTGAGAGCCTCCGGCATCGTGTCCTCCCCCGGCCGCGGCGGGCCCTGGTGCCTGCCCGTGGTGTCCATCGTGCGCGCGTGCCGGAGCCGAGGCCAGGGGGCACGGCATGCTCCCGCACGGCACGGCACGGCACGGCACGGCACGGCACGGCACGGCACGGCACGGCACGGCACGCGCCGCGGCCCGCCGAGGCACCGGCGCCGTACCGGCCGGCGCGCGCGGCCGCGGACCGCCCGGAACCACCTCCGTGCGCTCCGGGCCCCGGGTGGTCAGGCGGTGCCCACCAGCTCGGACCGGCGCAGCCGGTGGTCGCGGACCGAGACCAGCCGCCGGAGTCCCGTGCGGTCCTCGAGGACCCACGCGATCCCCAGCTGCGGAACCACCTCGCTGACCGTGCCGGTGAAGCACGGCTGCCGGTGCTCCCAGGCCTCGATCCGGTCACCCGGCCGCACCCGGGCCAGGCCCAGGATCCATCTGTTGCTCGCGGTCATGGGGAGCCCCTTCCGTCTCGTGCACCCAGCTCCTCCATCCTCGTCCCGGTCTGTGGCCGCGGCATTTCCGGAGGATGGCGATCCCATGACTTCTCCTCGGCGTCAGCACCGTGCCCGGCCCGTGCCCGGAAGGGGATCCGGCGGGGATCAGTACTTCCGCAGGGTCACGCGGGCCTGTCCCGTCCACCGCGCGCGCAGCAGCGCCGAGACGTCCAGGAGCAGGTCTGTGAGCTCCGCGGAGCCGGGGCCCAGGGCGCGGACCACGAGGCCGGGCACCGGCAGCTCCGAGACCCCGCAGCGCAGCCCCGGCACCCGGGCCTCGGCCGCGGCGAGCAGATCGTGGACCTCCTCCACCAGCTCCCGGTCCGCCCGGGGGTCCACGACCAGCAGGGACCCGAGGTGCGTGCGGCCCTCCAGGAAGCCGAGCTCGGCCACGGCGTCCTCCCCGGGGCGCAGGCGGAGGTTGTCGAGGACCACCGTGCGCCCGCCCATCAGCACCTCGGTGCGCAGCACCACGCCGCGGTAGCGGAAGACGGTGCCGTCCGGCGCCCACCCGGGGGTGATCACCTCGCCCGCCACGAGGCAGGCGGAGGGGTCCATCGACACGGTCGTGGACTGCACGTAGTCGGCGTCCTCGTAGGCGATGAGCTGGTCCGGCAGGTACTCGAGCACCGCGCCGGGGCCGAGCTCGAACCGCACGTCCTGGCGGGCGGGTGCGGCCGGGGTGCGATAGACCTTGGTCGCGGACTGGGTGGTGACCAGGGCGGTGCCGGCGGCCCCGACCGTGACGTCCAGCTCGTAGCGGTCCCCGCCGAGGTACCCGCCGCCCGGGTTGACGACGACGAAGCACGGCTGCCCCGACCCGTCCAGGTGGTGCGGGCGCAGCACGCGCAGGGCCCCGGCATGGAACTGGTGGGCGGCCACGGTCCGGTCCCCGCGGAGCGTCAGGACCAGCTCGAGCCGGCCGGTCGGGGCGGTGACCGGCGGAGCGGTCTGCCCGGCGGGTCCCACGGCAGGGGCCACGGCGGCGGGTGCGGCAGGGGTCACGGGGCCATGTCCAGCATCAGCACGTCGTGCCGGATCCACGCGAGGATCCGCTCGAGGCCCTCGTCGGTCCGGAGGTTGGTGAAGCAGAACGGCCGGTCCTTGCGGAACACGGCGGAGTCCGCGGCCATGACGTCGAGGTCGGCGCCGACGTGCGGGGCGAGGTCGATCTTGTTGATGACGAACAGGTCGGACCTGATCATGCCCTGCCCGGCCTTGCGGGGGATCTTCTCGCCCTGGGCCACGTCGATGACGTAGATCGAGAAGTCGACCAGCTCCGGGCTGAACGTGGCGGAGAGGTTGTCCCCGCCGGACTCGACGAACACGATCTGCAGGTCCGGGTGCTCGGCGCACAGCTTCTCGATCGCGGCCTCGTTCATCGAGGTGTCCTCGCGGATCGCGGTGTGCGGGCAGCCGCCGGTCTCGATGCCCACGATCCGGTCCAGCGGCAGCACGCCGTTGCGGGCCAGGATCTTCGCGTCCTCGATCGTGTAGATGTCGTTGGTGATCGCGGCCATCGAGACCTCGTGGATCAGCGCCCTGGTGACCCGCTCCACGAGCTGGGTCTTGCCGGCGCCCACGGGCCCGCCCACGCCGATGCGCACGGGGCCGCGGCCGGTCGGCGCGGAGGGGACGGGGGAGACGGTGGTCATGGGGAGCTCCTGGGTCGGTGCGGTCGGTGCGGTCGGTGCGGCCCGGTGGTGGGGCCGGTCCGGTGGCGGGTCAGGACATGAACATGCGGGCCCGCTGCCAGGCGTGGCGCATCTGGGCGATCTCCAGGCCGGGGCTGGTCGCCCCGGCCTCGTGGTCGGCCATGCGCCCGATCCGCTCGACGCCGCGGGCGACGTCCTCGTGCAGGGCGCGCAGGACGCGCTGGCCCGCGTTCTGGCCGAGGGGGATGCCGCGGACGGCGTTCTGGGTCAGGGAGGTGACGGTCGAGAAGAGGTACGCGCCGGCGAGCTGCTCCCAGGCCACGCCGAGGCCGGCGCCCACGAGGGCGAAGGCCACGGCCGGGTTGCCGCGGCTCGTCCCGGCGCGCTGCCGCTCGGCGTAGGCCAGCAGCCGGGGCGAGGGGAAGTTCTCGGCCCCGATGCCGGTCATCCGCCGGCCCATCGCGGTCGCGGCGTCCCGCACCTGGACGGGCAGGGCCTGGGCGTCCAGCAGGTCGTCGGCACGCCACACGGCGTCGTCGTCGGCCGCCGTGGCGACCGCCCGGACCGCCCAGCCCTCCGCGGGCACCACCTGGTGGTGCAGGCAGTGCCGGACCCAGGCCAGGAAGCCGGGCTCGTCGCGGACCGTGCCGTCGTCCACGTAGGTCTCGAGCCCCAGGGAGTGGGCGAACGCGCCGGTGGGCAGGGCGGAGTCGGCCAGCTGCAGCACGGCGAGCATCCCGGCCGGCGTCCCGGGGGCGCCCGCGGGGGTGCGCTCAGTGGGTGTGCTCGGCATGGCGGAAGGGGACCTCCATCTGCCGCTCGACGCGCGCGAAGCGCACCCCGGCGTCCCGGAGGAAGGCCTCGGCGGTGTGGTCGTACTGGAGCACCATGACCCCGTCGTGGCCGGGCAGCTCGGCGACGTCGGCCGCGGGGCCGAGGAACTGGGCGGGCAGGTGCCGGTTGCCCAGGGAGTGGGCCACGAAGCCCATCTGCTCGATCGTGGCGGGCGCGACGAGCAGGACGTCGGTGGGCAGGGTCGAGACGACCACGGCGTTGCGGCCCGCCCGGTGCAGGATGTCGCCGTCCTTGAGCTCCTGCCGCGCGGTCAGGCGGATCCCCACCTCGGTCCCGTGGTCGGTCACGACCCGTTGGACGCGCCTGCGCAGCTCGGGCCCGGAGAGGGCGACCCGCTCCAGGTGCAGGCCGGCGCGCTCCGGCTCGGTGAGCTCGGCCAGGTTGCCGAGGACGGCTTCGACGATCACGGGTGCGGGTCCTCTCGGGATGCTGCGGGATGCTGCGGGATGCTTCGGCAAGTGCGGGGCCGGTGGAAGGGTCAGAACAGGAAGTAGCGCTGGGCCATGGCCAGCTCCTCGGCGGGCTCGCACGTGGCGATCTCGCCGTCCACGCGGACCTCGTAGGTCTGCGGGTCCACCTCGATCTCCGGGGTGGCGTGGTTGTGCCGCATGTCCTGCTTGGTCAGACCGCGGATCCCGCCCACGGGCAGCACCTGCTTGCGCAGGCCCAGCCGCTCGCCGACGCCCGCCTCGACGGCGGCGCGGGACATGAAGGTGATGGAGTTGGCGTGCGGGGCTGTGCCCTTGGCGCCGAACGCGTCCCGCAGCAGCTGCGGCTGCGGGGTGGGGATCGAGGCGTTGGGGTCGCCCATGAGCGAGTGCACGATCTGCCCGCCCTTGAGCACGGCGTGGGGCTTGACCCCGAAGAACACCGGGTCCCACAGCACGAGGTCGGCGAACTTGCCCGGTTCGACCGAGCCCACCACGTCGGCGATCCCGTGCGCGACCGCCGGGTTGATCGTGTACTTGGCCACGTAGCGCTTGAGCCGGGCGTTGTCCCCGCGGCCCGTCTCCTCGGGCAGGGGCCCGGTGCGCCGCTTCATCTGGTCGGCCAGCTGCCACGTGCGCAGCACCACCTCGCCCACGCGGCCCATGGCCTGGGAGTCGGAGGAGGTCATGGAGAACACCCCGAGGTCGTGCAGGACGTCCTCGGCGGCGATCGTCTCGGGCCGGACCCGGGAGTCCGCGAACGCCACGTCCTCCGGGATGTCCGGGTTGAGGTGGTGGCAGACCATGAGCATGTCCAGGTGCTCCTCCGCCGTGTTCCGGGTGAAGGGCAGCGTGGGGTTCGTCGAGGACGGCAGCACGTGGGGCAGCGCCGCGATGCGGATGATGTCCGGGGCGTGGCCGCCGCCGGCGCCCTCGGTGTGGAACGTGTGGATGACCCGCCCGCCGATCGCCGCCACCGTGTCCTCGAGGAACCCGCACTCGTTGAGGGTGTCGGTGTGGATGGCCACCTGCACGTCGAACTCGTCGGCCACGGCCAGGGCCGTGTCGATCGCCGCGGTGGTGGCGCCCCAGTCCTCGTGGATCTTGAGTCCCACGGCACCAGCGCGGATCTGCTCCGCGAGGGGCTCGGCGGTGCTCGCGTGGCCCTTCCCGAGGAGCCCGAAGTTCATGGGGTGGTCGTCGAGGGCCCGGAACATCCGGGCGAGGTGCCACGCGCCGGGGGTGATCGTGGTGGCGTTGGAGCCCTCGGCCGGGCCGGTGCCGCCGCCGAACATCGTGGTGATCCCGGAGGACAGGGCCGTGCCGATCTGGTCGGCGCCGATGAAGTGGATGTGGGAGTCGATCCCGCCGGCGGTGAGGATCCGGCCCTCGCCGGCGATCACCTCGGTGGAGGCGCCGATGAGGATGTCGACGCCGTCCATGATGTCCGGGTTGCCGGCCTTGCCGATCCCGCTGATGTGCCCGTCCCGGATGCCGACGTCCGCCTTGTAGATCCCGGAGGCGTCGAGGACCACGGCGTTGGTGACCACGGTGTCCACCACGCCGTCGTCCCGGGTCAGCCGTCCGTTGTGGCCCATGCCGTCCCGGATCACCTTGCCGCCGCCGAAGACCACCTCGTCCCCGGGGACCGTGCGGTCGTGCTCCACCTCGAGGAACAGCTCGGTGTCCGCCAGGCGCACCAGGTCCCCGGTGGTGGGCCCGTAGAGGCTCGTGTACTGGGCGCGCGACATCTCGTGGCTCATGCCTGCTCCTCCCCGGGAGCGCCGGTGCGAGGAGATCCGGTCCCGGGGGCGCCCGTGCCGGGGGTGTCGAGGGGCCCGTCCACCCGGTTCGCGAGGCCGTGGACCTCGCGGCGCCCCGCCAGGGCGACGAGCCGGACCCGCTTGCGGTCGCCGGGTTCGAAGCGCACCGCCGTGCCGGCGGGGACGTCCAGGCGGAAGCCGCGGACCGCCGCCCGGTCGAACTCGAGCCCGGGATTGGCCTCGGCGAAGTGGAAGTGCGAGCCCACCTGCACGGGGCGGTCGCCGCGGTTGACCACGTCCACCTCCGTGGTGGGCCGGCCGGCGTTGATCACGACGGGCTCGGGCCGCAGGACGTACTCTCCGGGGATCACGGGCGCTCCTTCGGGGACGGTCGCGTCAGCGGATGGGGTCGTGGACGGTGACGAGCTTGGTGCCGTCCGGGAAGGTCGCCTCCACCTGGACGGAGTGGACCATCTCCGGCACGCCCTCCATGACGTCCGCGCGGGCCAGGATCGTGGAGCCCCACGACATGAGGTCGGCCACGGTCCGGCCGTCGCGGGCGCCCTCCAGCAGCTCGGCGGTGATCAGGGCGACCGCCTCCGGGTGGTTGAGCCGCAGCCCCCGGGCCCGGCGCCGTCGGGCGAGGTCACCGGCCACGACGACCAGCAGCTTCTCCTGCTCACGGGGTGTCAAGTGCACGGCTCTCCTCGGGACGGCTGGTGCTCAGGGACAGTCGTCACCGTAGGGGCTCCGTGTTTCGGCGAGGTTCACCGGGTGTTTCCGGCACGTGCCGGGGCGCAGGTGCGGGCCCGTCCGTCCTCGGCGCGTCCACCGCTGCCCACGACGAAGGGCCGCGTGCTGCCGGCACGGTGCTCGCACGACGGCAGCTCGCGGCCCCTCGGTGCCGCGGTGCGGCGGGGTGCTTCAGTCCTGGTGCTGGATCACTCCTCCTGCTGGGTCACGGTGACGTCCGTGGCCCGGACGTAGGACTCGCCCTCCATGTCGGCGAGCTCGTCGCCGAGGCCGGCACCGAGATCCTCCTCTGCGGCGGCCACGTCCAGCGACGCCTGGAGCGTGCCGGTGAGCTCGACCAGGGCGCCGTCCTGCAGCTCAGGCAGATCGGCGTCGTGGAGCACGAGCAGCGAGCCCAGCTCCAGGTCGTCCGGGTCCGAGAGCTGCAGTGCGTTCGCCGAGACGACGTCCTCGACCTCGCCGGTGAGGGTCACCTCCTGGCCCTCGTAGAGCGCCCGGTCCTCGGAGAAGTCCCGGTTGTAGGCGCCGCTGTAGGGAGCGACGACGTCCGCGGGCGTCTCCTCGCCCTCCTGCGGCGCCGGAGAGGACTCCATGACCTCGCTCTCCTGGATGTCCTCGACGTCGGTGCCCGTCTCGGGCTCGCCGTTGCCGCAGCCGGCGAGACCCAGTGCGGCGGCGGCGAGCAGGCTCACGACGGCCTTGCGGGTGGTGTGGGATTCACGCGTTCTCATGATGTGCCTCCTGGTGTCGGCCATGGTCACCGGGTCGGCGCATCGGCGGTGAGGCACCGGGCTCCGGCTGCGTGCCCCTTCACCGTAGGCAGGCTTTTCGAGCGCTCACAAGGCATGACGCCGGACTCTGCGGATCTTCCCCCGTCCCTTCCCGAGCACTCTGCGCAAGTCGTGACCCTCGCGTGACGCACCGGCCGGACGACTCAGATGCGGAGGTGCACGAGGCTCGGTCCCTCCACCGCGAGCGCCTCGACGACCTTCTCGGCGAGGTTCTCCGGGGTGGCCTCGAGCCCGACCGCGCCGAAGGCCTCCGCGAGCGCCGGCCAGTCCGGCTGCCGCAGGTCCACGGCGAGCGGGTCGATGTCCCGGTCGGTCATGTTCTGCCGGATCTCGCCGTAGCCGCCGTTGTCCACGCACACGATGGGCAGGTCCACGCCGAGCTCCACGGCGGTCATCAGCTCCTGGATCGAGAACATCAGGGCGCCGTCGCCCACGAGGCACAGCACGGGCCGGTGCGGGGCGGCGAGCTTCGCCCCGATCGAGGCGGGCAGGCCGTAGCCCAGGGTCGCGTAGGTCCCCATGTAGAGCAGGGAGTGGGGGAGCTGGGCGCGGAAGAACGTGGTGGAGCCCAGATAGGTGACCTGGGAGGAGTCGCCGCCGATGATCGTGCCCTCCGGCACCACGGCCATGATGGTCTCGTTGAGCGCGGCGAGCTCGGGCGCGGTGCGGCGGCCCTCGTCGTCGAGCCCGGCGAAGACCTCGGTGAGGTCGCGCGGGGGCCGCGGCGGGAGCGGGCCGATCGCCTCGAGGAGCTGCGGGACCACGGCCGCGGAGTGCCCGGGCAGCTCGATGTCCGGGTCGAGGTTGCACAGCATCTGGTCCCGCATGATGTCCACGCGCACGACCGGCCCCCGGGGCGTGATGTCCCCGCCCCACAGCTCGGCCTCACCGACCTTCGAGCCGACCACCAGCAGGGCGTCGGCGGAGCGCAGGAACTCGTGCGCGGTGGACAGGCGCAGGTCGGCGCCCAGCGAGAGGCGGTGCCGCTCGGGGATCGCGCCCTTGCCGTTGGTCGTGGTGATGACCGGTGCCTCGAGCAGCTCGGCGAGCTCGAGCAGCCGCGCGCCGGCGGCCAGGGAGCCGCCGCCGGCCAGGATGACAGGGTGCTCGGCGCTCCGCAGCACCTCGGCGGCGCGGCGCACGTCGTCGACCGGGGCCGGCTGCGGGGCCCCGAGCCGGCGCGGGGCCACCTGCCGGTCGGTGTAGTCGAGCTCCGCCTCCAGGACGTCCAGCGGGATCTCGATGTGCACCGGCCGGGGGCGGGAGTGGGCGAAGTCCCGGAAGGCGTCGTGGACCATGGTCACGGCCTCGGCGCCGCTGGTGACCCGGCGGCTGCGGCCCACGATCGCGTCCACGGCCGCGGACGGGTTCTTCGTCTCGTGCAGCGAGCCGATGTCCCGGAAGTCGTGGCCCACCGGGCGCCCGGGGGACAGGATGATCATCGGGCGGGACTCGGCGTAGGCCGTGGCCGCCCCGGACAGCGAGTTGAGCAGGCCCGGCCCGGACGTGGTGATGACGACGCCCGGCAGCCCGGAGACCTGGCTCCATCCGTCGGCGCCGTACGCGGCCCCCTGCTCGTGGCGGGTGGTGACCGCCCGGATGCCCAGCTCGCGCAGCGGGCGGTAGAACTCGAGCGAGTGGGTCCCGGGAATGCCGAAGACGGTGTCGACGCCGTAGCCCCGGAGCGTCTCCAGCACGGCACGGGCGGTGGTCCTGCGGGCGGTCATGAGCGGTCCTCCAAGGGGTGGGGTGGGGCGGCGGGGGTCTCGTGCGGTGGGGCGCCGGTGGGTCAGTCCTCGCCGGCGGGTCGGTCCTTGACGTAGAGCAGGCGCTTGTTGACGAACTCGTCCATGCCCAGCGGTCCCAGCTCCCGGCCGTAGCCGGAGCGCTTGACCCCGCCGAAGGGCATCTCGGCACCCTCGGCCTCGGCGGCGTTGACGGCGGCCATGCCCGCGTCCAGGCCCTCGGCGAGCCGGCGCGCCCGGTCGGGGTCGGTGCTGAAGACGGCCCCGCCCAGGCCGTAGGGGGTGTCGTTGGCCAGGGCGAGGGCTTCCGCGTCGTCGGCGACCCGGTAGACCACGGCCACGGGGCCGAAGAGCTCCTCGTGGTGGGCGGCCATGTCCGGGGTGATCCCGGTGAGCACGGTCGGCTCCAGGTACGCGCCCGGGCCCTCGAGCAGCCGCCCGCCGGCGTGCAGGGTGGAACCGGCGTCCACGGCGTCCTGGATCTGGCGGGCCAGCCCCTCGGCGGCGGACCGGGAGGACAGCGGGGCGTAGGTGCCGGGCACGTCGTCGGCGGGGTCGCCAGGGGTCAGCGCCTCGGCCTGGCGGGTCAGCTCGGCCACGAACTCGTCGTAGACGTCGGCCATGACGATCATCCGCTTGTTGGAGTTGCAGGCCTGGCCGGTGTTGGCCATCCGGGTGGCGAAGGCCGCCCGGGCGGACTCCTGGACATCGGCGGTGTCCAGCACCACGTAGGGGTCGGAGCCGCCGAGCTCGAGGACGACCTTCTTCAGGTTCCGCCCGGCGATCTCGGCGACCTTTGCCCCGGCCCGCTCGGACCCGGTCAGCGACACCCCCTGGACCCGCGGGTCGGCGATGATCTCGGCGACCTGGTCGTGGGAGGCGAAGAGGTTGACGTAGGCGCCGGCCGGCACCCCGGCGTCGTCCATGAGCTGCTGGATGGCCAGTGCGGCCCGGGGGCAGGACTCGGCGTGCTTGAGCACGATCGTGTTGCCCAGCACGAGGTTGGGGGCGGCGAAGCGGGCGACCTGGTAGTACGGGAAGTTCCACGGCATGATCCCCAGCAGCACCCCCACGGGTCGCTTCTGGATCACCGCCCGGCCGCCGCCGGAGGCGGTGATCGGCTGGTCGGCGGCCAGGGCCGGGCCCTGCTCGGCGAAGTAGGCGAAGATCTCCGTGCAGAACTCGACCTCGTCCCGGGCCTCGGCCAGCGGCTTGCCCATCTCTTCCGTGATGATCGTGGCCAGCTCCTCGGCCCGCTCGGTGAACAGTGCCCCGACGCGGGCGACGACGTCCGCGCGCTCCTCGATCGGCACGGCCCGCCACGCACGGAACGCGGCGTCGGCGCCGGCGAGGGCTTCCTGGACCTGGGTGTCGGTGGCCGTCGGGAACTCGGCCAGCACCTGGCCGGTGGCCGGGTTGACGGACCGGTAGGAGGTCGGGGCGGTGGGGCGGGCATCAGCGGTCATGGTGGTGGCTCCTCTTCGGGGATCGGGTGTCGTCGACGGCGTCGTGGCCCTCGGGGTGGGGAACGGTCAGGGACGGGACGGGGCTCACAGTTGCATCGCCACCGCCCGCACCGGGGAGCCGTCCAGACCGCGCAGCCGCAGCGGCAGGGCGCTCAGCAGCGGGTTCGGCCAGTCGACGGTGTGCAGGTTCGTCAGGTTCTCGATGATCGCCCCGCCCGCTCCCAGGACCGCCGCGTGCACCGGCAGCTCGAGCGGGCCGGTCGAGCCGGCGTCCGGGGTGCGGTCCGGGTTGAGGGTGTCCGTGCCGAGCACCTGCACGCCCGCGGACAGCAGGTGCTCGGCGATCTCCACGTCCAGCACCGGGTGCGCCAGGTAGCGCGGCGTGCCGAAGTGCCGGGACCAGTCGGTGCGGAACAGCACGATCGTGCCGGCCCGGACGTCCTCCAGCTGCGCGCGGACGTGCTCCCAGCGGACCACCTCGTGCTCCTGGAGGCCCGGCACGTGCACGATGCGTGCCGGTCCCACGAGGCGGGAGAGGTCGAGCTCGTCCACGGCGGGGCCCCCGTCCACGGTGTGCAGGGGAGCGTCCACGTGCGTCCCGCTGTGCGTGCTCAGGTGCAGCTCGGCCACCTGGAAGCCGTCCCGCGGGACGGACGCCGCGAGCCGGGAGTCCACGGGCGGATCCCCCGGGAACACCTGCATGCCGGCCTCCACGGGGTGGCTCAGGTCAACGAGGCGCATCGGCGGTCTCCTCCGGCTCGCCGGCCGTGCCGACCGCACCGACCGTGCCGACCCCATCGACCCCCTCCGGTGCCGGGATCCCGTCCGGCGTTGCGGTCCCGTCCGCCGCCTCGGACAGGTGGTGCTGCGCCGGACGGCCCGCCACGATCCTTCCCGCCGCGAGAGCCCATCCCAGGTAGAGCGCCGCGGAGAGGACGAACGTGGGCATGGTCGCGCCCACGGGGCTCGGGAGCACGTAGGTGAGCACCAGCGAGGAGACCGCGCCGACGACCCACACCACCACGGCGGCGGGGTTGACCCCGCCCCGGTACCAGTACCGGCCGCCGCGTCCCCGCAGGATGTCCGCCGCGTAGGCGCCGCGCTGGACCACGTAGTAGTCCACCAGCATGATCGCGAAGACGGGGATGAACAGCGAGCCGATCAGCACCAGGAACTCGGTGAACTGGTCCAGCAGGCCCAGCCGGGTGGAGCCGAGGACCGACACGGCCCCCAGCACGAGCGCCGTGGGCAGGAAGCGGAGCCTCCGCGAGGGCGTGAGGTTCACCACCGAGGAGACCATGCCGTAGACGACCATGGTGTTGGTGGCCATCACCGACAGGAAGACCACCACCGCCAGGGGGGCGCCGAAGGCGGCCACGAGGACCGTCGGGTCGAACCCGACCGCCTCCCCGCCGTCGAGCACCACGTAGGCGATGGCGGTGGCCCCGAGGCTCATGGCCGCGACCGTGGACAGGACATACCCCGTGCCGGAGCCGATCATGCCCGCGGACTGCCTCCGGGCGAGGCGGTTGAACTCCGCGGAGAGCACGGTCCAGGAGATGGCCGTGGCGATGACGACGTCGAGGACCGCGACGGAGGACCAGCCCGCCTCGGGATCCGCGGGCAGGGCGGCGAAGTCCGCCACCGGGTAGGAGGTGAACGCCACCGTGAAGACCCAGGCCATGATGCCCAGGATCACCACCGCCAGCCACGGCTCCACGCGGGCGATGCCCTCGTGGCCGAGGACGGCCAGCGCCACGACCAGCGCCTGGCAGAGCACCGAGAACAGCACCGGGTTGGAGTAGCCGGTCGCCTGCGCCACGAGGAAGTTCACGGTGACGCCGGCGAGCATGGCCTGCACCCAGCTCCAGCCCATGAGGATGACCACGTTCGCGGCCACCGGCAGGAAGGACCCGCGCAGACCGAACGAGCCCTTGGTCAGGGACATGGTGGCGAGGCCGGTGCGGGTGCCCATGTTCCCCACGAGCACCAGCACCGCGCCGCCGATCAGCGTGCCCAGGACGATCATGCCCAGGGCGGTGGGCCAGGACACCCCGGGCACGAACAGCGTCCCGGTCAGCAGCGTGGTCACCACGAGGTTCGCCGCGAGCCAGATCATCCCGATCCGGCCCGCCCCGAGCGTGCCCCGCAGCGGGCCGTAGCCCTCGGAGTTCTCGTCCAGGTGGTCCGAGAGCCGGGTCCAGGCGCTCACGGGCGGACCTCCGCGCGGTCGGCGCCGGCCGGGCCGGTGCCGGCAAGGCGCTCGTTCCACTGCCGCAGCACCCCGGCGTGCGTGGGGCGGGACAGCAGCGAGACGACCACGTAGACCAGCGCCGAGCTCACCAGGCCCAGGTAGATGGGGGCGTTGGCCAGCACGCCGAAGACCGCCATGGACGCCACGGTCACCACGGACCCGACGAGCATGGACAGGGCCGCGCCGAGGCTCGTGCCCCGCCGCCACAGGAGCCCGCCCAGGACGGCGACGAGCAGGCCGCCCACCAGGATGTCGTAGGCGATGGTCAGGGCGGTGACGGTGTCCGAGACGAAGATCGAGATCACGGTGATCACCACGCCGAAGACGAGCACGTAGATCCGGTCCCCGCGCAGCGCCTCGGCGGTGCCCTCCGGGGCGGGGGCGGCGTGGCGGGTGAGCAGGGACCTCAGGGTCGGCACGACGTCCACCCGGGCGACCGTGGCCGCGGCGATGAGCGCGCCCGAGGCCGTGGACATCATGGCGGCGACACCGGCGGCGAGCACGACCCCGCCGAGCCCGGCCGGGACGTACTGCTGCGCCATCGTGGCGAACGCGTCGTCCGGGGAGGAGAGGTCCGGGGCCACGGCGGCGGCCGTCATCCCGATGACGGCCCCGGCCACGCCGTAGAGCGCCACGTAGGCCGCGGAGGCGAGCCCGCCCCAGCGGGCGACCTGCGGGGAGCGGGCGGTGAAGACGCGCTGCCAGATGTCCTGGCCGATCAGCATGCCGAACCCGTAGACCACGAACTGGGTGATGATCGCCTGCGTGCCCATGCCGTCCCAGGTGAAGAAGGTGGCGTCCAGCCGGTCCTCGAGCCCGGTCCAGCCGCCCGCGGCGGAGAGGGAGAACGGCAGCAGGATCAGGAAGATGCCGACCGTCATGAACACGAACTGCATCATGTCGGTGAGCGTGATCGACCACATCCCGCCGAGCACGGAGTACCCCACGACCACCACGCCGCCGAGCAGGATCGCCCAGGCCCGGTCGAGCGGGAACAGGACCGAGAAGATCGCGGCGTACGCGGAGGTGGAGGTCACGGAGAGCATCACGGTGTAGGCCAGCATCACGAACGAGGACGCCTTGGCCCCGCCGCGCTCGCCGTAGCGCAGCTGAAGCATCTGGGAGACGGTGAACACCTTGAGGGACTGGATGCGGCCGGCGAAGAACAGGCTCAGCGCGGCCAGGCCCGTGGCGATCGCCACGACCAGCCACATCCCGGAGATGCCGTAGGTGAAGCCGAGGCCCACCCCGCCCACGGTGGAGGCGCCGCCGAGGACCACGGCGGCCATGGTGCCCGTGTAGAAGCCGGGACCCAGGCGGCGGCCCGCCACCCGGTAGTCCTCGGCGTCGTGGGCCCTGCGGCTGGCCCAGAGCCCGACCGCCACCATGGCGATCAGGTAGAGCACGATGATCAGCACGTTCATGGATGTCACTTCTTCCTCGGAGCGCGGGCGCCCACGGGGTCGATCGGGAGCCTCCTCGCCACGAGGTTGCTCGACAAGAAACAAAAGTTGTCCCACATAGTATGATGCAGATCATGTTTTGGGAACGGGTCCCGGTCGTGACGGACGGGTGAATCCGTCCGGGAGGAGGCGTCGTCGTCGTGAAAGCACTGCCCATCGAGAGCTCCGGGCACACCGCCGCCGTGGGTTCGCGGCTGCGCAACCACCGGCGGCGCAGCCACATGACCATCGACCAGCTCGCCTCCGCCGCGGGCCTCACCAAGGGCTTCGTCAGCCGGGTGGAGCGGGACATCACCTCCCCGTCCGTGGACTCCCTGGTGCGGATGTGCCAGGTGCTGCGGATCGACGTGGGCGCGCTCTTCGCCGGGCCCGCCGACGTGGAGCTGGTCCGGCTCGAGGACGCCCCGCACATCGACCTCGGCGGCGAGGGGATCGAGGAGCAGCTCGTCACGCCGTCGGCCCAGCGCCAGGTCCAGGTCATCCGGGCCCGCGTGGCCGCCGGGGGCCGGGGCGAGGACGCGATGTACAGCATGGACTGCGAGACCGAGGTGCTGCACCTGATCAGCGGCCGGTTCCGGCTCCACGTCCCGGACCGCACCTACGACCTGGAGGCCGGGGACACGGTGACGTTCCCCGGCTCCGAGCCGCACACCTGGGAGAACCCCGGCACCGAGGAGGCCGTGCTGCTGTGGATCCTCGGCTCCTGAGCTCCCCGCCCGTCCCGGCCACCACCCCCGTCAGCACCCACCGAGAGGACCCCACGCCATGAACCCCGAGCGCATCACCGGCACTGCCCCGGACGGCACCCCCGTCGTCGGACCCGTCAACGCCGCCCTGACCCCGCGCTGGGCCGGGCTGGGCACGTTCGCCCGGTTGCCGCGCACGGACGAGGTCGAGCACACGGACATCGCGGTGGTGGGCGTGCCGTTCGACGCCGGCGTCTCCTACCGGCCCGGCGCCCGGTTCGGGGCCAACCACGTCCGGGAGTCCTCGCGCCTGCTGCGCCCCTACAATCCCGCGCAGAACGTCTCGCCGTTCGCCGGGGCGCAGGTCGCCGACGCCGGGGACATCGTGGCCAACCCCTTCGACATCCCCGAGGCGATCGTCTCCATCGAGGCCCAGGCCACCGAGCTCATGGGCGAGGACACCCGGCTCGTGGCGATCGGCGGGGACCACACCATCGCCCTGCCGCTGCTGCGCGCCGCCCACGCGCGCCACGGCAGGGTCGCGCTGCTGCACTTCGACGCCCACCTCGACACCTGGGACACCTACTTCGGCGCGGAGTACACCCACGGCACCCCGTTCCGCCGCGCGTTCGAGGAGGGCCTCCTCGACTCGGACGCCGTGTGCCACGTCGGCACCCGCGGACCGCTCTACGGCACCGAGGACCTCGACGACGACGCCCGCTTCGGCTTCGGCATCGTCTCCTCCGCCGACGTCATGCGACTGGGAGTGGACGCCGTCGTCGCGCACCTGCGGGAGCGCGTCGGCGACCGCCCGCTCTACGTCTCGCTGGACATCGACGTCCTGGACCCGGCCCACGCCCCCGGCACCGGGACCCCCGAGGCCGGCGGGATGACCAGCCGGGAGGTGCTCGAGATCCTGCGCGGGCTGCGCGGCACGAACGTGGTCGGCTGCGACGTCGTCGAGGTCGCCCCGGCCTACGACCACGCCGAGCTCACCGGCGTGGCCGCCGCGCACGTGGCCTACGAGCTCATCAGCCTCCTCGCGCTGGGCCCCGGCGCGGCACCGGGCGGCCCCGCCTACGGGCTGGCCGGGCACGTCTACGGGGACGCCGTCCCGGAGCCGGCGGAGGAGCCGGCGCAGGACCGGGCGCAGTTCCCGGCGGGGGAGGGCCGGTGACCGGGGGTGCGGCCGTGACCCCCCGGCCCGACCACACCTCGCTGTTCGCCCACCGCTCCGAGGAGTTCCGGCCCTCCCCGGTCCGGGCCGTGTTCGAGATCGCGATGCGCCCCGGGATCATCTCCCTCGCCGGCGGCAACCCGGACATGAGCGTGCTCCCGCACGACGTCGTGGCCGCGATGACGGCGCGGATCCTGACCGAGCGCGGTCCCGAGGTGCTCCAGTACGGCTCCGGGGCCGGGATCGAGCGCCTGCCCGGGCTGGTCGTCGACCTCATGCGCCTGCAGGGCGCCGAGACCACGCCCGACACGATACAGATCACCGCCGGGTCCCAGGCGGGACTCGACCTCGTGACCAAGCTGTTCTGCGACCCGGGGGACGTGGTCGTGGCCGAGGGCCCCACCTACGTGGGGGCCCTGGGCGTGTTCGGCAGCTACGAGGTCGAGGTCGCCCACGTGGACGTCGACGACGACGGACTGGACCCCGAGGCGGTCGCCGAGCGGATCGACGGGCTGCGGGCCGCCGGCCGGAGCGTGAAGTTCGTCTACACCGTCCCGAACTTCTCCAACCCCACGGGCGTGACCACCACCGAGGAGCGGCGCCGCCGGCTCGTGGAGGTCTGCGCCGAGCGCGGCGTGCTCATCCTCGAGGACGACCCGTACGCCCTGCTCGGCTTCGACCGCGACCACCGGCTCCCGTCCCTGTACTCGCTGGACCCCGGCACCGTGATCCACCTGGGCAGCTTCTCCAAGATCTTCTCGCCCGGGCTGCGGGTCGGCTGGATCGCGGCGGTGCCGGCGGTGCGGGCCCGGCTGCAGATCGCGGCCGAGGCCGTGACGATCCACCCGTCCGTGCTCGGTCAGGAGCTCGCCGCCGAGTACGTGGGCAGCGAGCACTGGCGGCCCGCCCTGGACCGGGCGGTGGAGCGGTACCGCTCGCGCTGCGCCGCCATGATGGACGCCCTCGAGCAGTTCATGCCCGAGGGGGTGCGCTGGACGCGTCCCGCCGGCGGCTTCTTCACGTGGCTGGACCTCGACCCGGCCCTCGACCACGGGGACCTCCTGGGCCGGGCCATCGGGCACGGGGTGGTGCTGGTGCCCGGCGGCGCCTGCTACGCGGACGGGCGCGCCTCCACGAGCCTGCGCCTGGCGTACTCCGCGGCCTCGGAGGTGGACATCACCGAGGGGGTCCGGCGGGTGGGGGAGATGCTCCGCCACTGAGCCACTGCGCCGCGGTGGCGCGGCGGCTGTGGCGGCCGTGGCGACCGGCACCGGGAACGGCGGGGGCTCCTCGGCCCGGCGCCGCTCCGAGGCTGTTGCGGTGTCCTCGGGAGGGGCGATACTGGCCGCATGAGCGAGGAGCGGACCGGCCGGGCCGGGGGACTGTGGGCCTGCGCCCGGGGGAGCGGGCCGCAGTTCGTCCTGCTGCACCCCGGTGGCACGGACTCCCGGGCCCTGGGCCCGCTGGTGGAGGAACTGACGGGCCGGTACCGGGTGATCACCCCAGAGCAGCGCGCCCACGGTCACACCCCCGACCGGGAGGGCCCGCTCTCCTACGCGGCGATGGCCGAGGACACGATCGCCTTCCTCGACGAGGAGGCCGGTGCGCCGGTGCACCTGCTGGGCTGCAGCGACGGGGCCGTCATCGCCCTCACCGTGGCGCTGCAGCGGTCCGACCTGGTCCGGGACCTGGTGCTCGCGGCCGGGGTGCACCACCGCGACGGGTGGGAGCCCGGGGTCCTGGAGGGCGAGGAGGAGGTGCCGGACTTCATGGTCGACGCCTACGCGGAGGTCTCCCCCGACGGGCGCGAGCACTACGACCGGGTCGTGGAGAAGCTGCGGCAGATGCACGCGCGGGAACCGGTCTTCACGGACGCGGACCTCGCGGGCCTCGACCTCCCCGTCCTCGTGCTCGTCGGCGACGACGACGAGGTGCGGCTCGAGCACGCCGTGGCCACGTACCGCGCGCTGCCGCACGGGGAGCTGGCCGTGGTCCCGCACGCCTCCCACGGGGTGCTGGTCGAGAAGCCGCAGCTGTGCGCGCGGTTGATCACCGACTTCCACGCCGCCGACAAGCCGGCCACCTTCGCCCCGCTGCGGCGCCGCCCGGGACCCTGACGCGGCGGTGTCGGCGGGAGCGGCTCCACCGGGCAGGACGGCCGGAACGGGCCCCCAGCACATCCGTGGCGGACGCCGAACTCCTGCCGGTCCATGACGGTCTCCGCGGGTCGAGTGGACCTGTGACTGAGGTTAGCCTAACCTCTCCCCCGGGGGATTTTCCGATCATTCACATGTCGTCGGCGGACGCTACTGTCCAAGGACGCCGAACTGAGGTGGTTCTGTGCGCGCTGTGCTCCGGGCATCGGCATCGATGGGTGTCGTCGCCGTTCTCACGTTGTCAGGCTGCGGCTTCAGCGGTGGGGACGGGCAGGGCGAGCAGGCGGCAGACCGGGACCAGCGGATCGTGGTGGACAACTTCCGCGCCCCGGTGGCCGACTGGGCCCTGGAGAGCGACGCCGCCTACATCCTGTCCCTGTCCGGGTGCCTGGAGACCCTGACCCGTTACGACGAGGCCCAGGGCGAGATCGTCCCGGCCCTGGCCACGGAGTGGAGCCAGGTCTCGCCCACGGAGTGGGACTTCACCCTGCGGGACGGCGTGCAGTTCCAGGACGGCACCCAGCTCACCGCCGATGCGGTGGTGACCTCGTTGCAGAACGTCCTGGACGCGGAGGTCCCGGCCCGGGCCTTCAGCCCGGCCGTCGTCAGCGGCGTCGAGGCCGTCGACGACCGCACGGTGCGGATCACCACCCCGGCCGAGAGCCCCCTGGTTCCCTACCGCCTGGCCAGTGTCAACACCGGAGTGCTGTCCCCGGCCGCCTTCGAGGGCGGGACGGTGGACCCGTTCGGGCACTGCACCGGGCCGTTCACCCCCGTCTCGGAGCAGCCCAAGCAGTCCCTGACCCTGGACCGCAACGAGGACTACTGGGGCGGGGAGGTGCAGCTCGCCGGGGCCGAGGTGCGGTTCATCACCGATGGGGCCACGCGTGCGACGCAGGTGCAGACCGGCGAGGCCGACGTCTCGTTGTCCATTCCCGTCGCCGACCTGTCCGCCCTGGAAGCCGATCCCGAGGTCGAGGTCCTCAAGGCCGAGTCCCCGCGGACCGCCACGCTGTACATGAACAACAGCAGGGCGCCCTTCGACGACGTCGACTTCCGCCGGGCCGTCCGCTCAGCGCTGGACCTGGAGGCCCTGGCCGGCAGCGTCTACGAGGGCGCGGCCCTGCCGGGCACCGGTCCCTTCGCCTCGTCCGAGCCCTGGGCCGTCGAGGGCGCCGGGACACCGCCGCGGGACGTGGAGGCGGCGAAGGAGCTGCTGGCCGACGCCGGCTACACCGCCGAGCGGCCGCTGGAGATCATCGCGATCGTGGAGCGGGCCGAGTTCGCCGACGTGGCGACCGTCGTCCAGGAGAACCTGGAGAGCGTCGGGGTCCCCGTCACCATCACGACCAAGGAGTACGCCGCGGTGGAGCCGGACCTGCTGTCCGGGGACTACGACATGGTGCTCAGCCAGCGCAACCGGCTGATCGACATCGCCGACCCGATCGGGTTCCTCACCGCCGACTACACCTGCGAGGGCAGCTACAACCTCAGCCACTTCTGCGACGAGGACTACGACGCGCTCATCGCCAGGGCCGCCGAGACCGCCGACACCGAGCAGCGCTACGAGCTCTATGCCCAGGCCGGGAAGATCCTCGAGGAGCAGGCCGTGAACGTCTGGCTGGTCAACGAGCAGGCCATCGACGCGGTCCGCACCGACCTGCAGAACTACGTCCAGGACCCGCTGTCCCGGTACGTGCTGCGCGCGGAGACGACGAAGCCCGGCTCGTGAGCACCGCCGGCACCTGCAGAGCCCTCCGGGCACGGGGGCGGCGATGACGGCGTTCCTCGCCAGGAGGACGGCGACCCTGGGGGCCACCGTCCTGCTGGCGTCCTTCGTGGTCTTCCTCATCCCGTACGTCACCCCGGGGGACCCGGTGCGCAAGATCATCCGCTCCCGGGTCGCGGGGGAGGTGGTCGACGACGCCGCCGCCCAGGGGCTGGCGCTCGAACTGGGGCTCCAGGACCCCCTCGCGGTGCAGTACCTGCGATGGCTCGGCAGGCTCGCCGGCGGTGACATGGGCCTGTCCTACGCCAGCCGGACACCGGTGATCGAGCAGGTGCTGCCCGCCCTGTGGATCACGCTGAGCCTGGTGGTCGTGACCCTCGGCGTGGCGGCCGCGGTGTCCGTGGTGCTGGGGATCGTCGCGGCCCTGCAGGAGGGGCGCCCGGCCGACCGGATGATCACCACGGTCACCCAGGCCTTCATCGCGATGCCCGAGTACTGGCTGGCCCCGATGCTCGTGCTGGTCTTCGCGCTGCAGCTGTCCCTGCTGCCCTCCGCCGGGTGGGAGGGCCCCGCGTCCGCGGTCCTGCCGGTGGCGGTCCTGGCCCTGCGCCCGATCAGCTACTTCACCTCGGCGGTGCGCGAGGGGATGCTCGAGGCGCTGGGCGCCGAGCACGTCGTCGCCGCCCGGGCCCGGGGACTCAGCCACGCACGGGCCGTGCGGAGCCACGTGATCCCCAACGGCCTGCTGCCCCTCACCACGCTGGTGGCCGTGTGGTTCGCCGGTCTGCTGGGCGGGTCCGTCATCGTGGAGGTCGTCTTCGCGATCCCCGGCATGGGCAGGCTGCTGTTCGACGCCGTCCGCAACAGCGACATCCCCCTCGCCCAGGGCGGCGTGGTGGTGGTCGTGGGACTGGCGGTCCTCCTGACGACCGCGGCGGATCTGGTGCACGGCATCCTCAACCCCCGGATCAGGGGGCGTCATGCGTGAGCGGCCCGTCCTGGTCTGGGCGGCGGCGGCGGTCCTGGCCCTGATCGTGCTGTCCGTGGCCGTCTCGCCCTGGATCGCACCGTACCCGCCCGCCGCCCAGGACCTCACGGCACGGCTCGCCCCGCCCGGTCCGGACCACTGGCTGGGCACGGACCACCTCGGTCGCGACACCCTGAGCCGGCTGCTCGACGGCGGCCGGTTCTCCCTGGTGACCGCCGCTGTGGCCACCGTGCTGACCGCTGCGATCGGCACGGGGATCGGTGTGCTGAGCGCCCGCCGCCGGGGCTGGGTCGACGAGCTGCTCACCCGGACCAACGACGTCCTGCTGGCGCTGCCGGAGATGGTGGTGGCCCTGTTCCTGGTCGCCGTGCTGGGCCCCGGCCACCTCTCCCTGCTGCTGGCCCTGACCGTGACCGGCTGGACACCCTTCGCCCGGCTGGCCCGAGCACTGGCCTATGACGTCTCGGCCCGCGGCTTCGTCGAGGCCGCCCGCGTCCTGGGGTGCTCGCCGTCCTTCATCGTCCTCCGGCACATCCTGCCGCACCTGGCCGGACCCCTGCTCGGACAGGCCGCGCTGCGGTTCGGTCAGTTCCTGATCACCGTCGGCGCCCTGTCCTACCTGGGGCTGGGGGTGCAGCCGCCGCAGTCGGACTGGGGGGCGATGCTGGCCGCGGCCCAGCCGTACGCCGCCAGGGCGCCGGTGACGATCCTGGCCCCGGGCCTGGTGGTCTTCACCGTCGCGCTGTGCGTGACCCTGGTCGGCCAACGACTGGCGCACATGAGCAGCACCAGCATGCTGCTGCCGGCATCCGCACGGACGGAACGGGATGTCTGAGCACCTGATAGTCGAGGACCTGCATCTCAGCCACCGGCCGGCCGCGCGCGGGCCCGGAGCGGGGACCGCGGCCGGCGGCCGCCCCCTCCTCTCCGGCATCGACCTCAGCGTGGCTCCGGGCGAGTTCGTGGCGCTGGTCGGCGCCTCCGGCTCGGGCAAGACCCTGACGGCCATGTCCGTCCTGGGCCTGCTGCCCGCACAGGTGCACCGCGACGCCGGGACGATCCGGCTGGGCGGGACGGACCTCACCCGGGCCGGAGAAGCGGAGCTGAACCGCGTGCGCGGCGGCCGGATCGGGATGCTCTACCAGCAGCCGAAGCGGATGTTCAACCCGCGCCGGACCATCGGGGACCACCTGCGGGAACCGCTGAGGCTCCATGCCGGGCTGCGCGGCACGCAGGCCCGTGCGCGCACGCTGGAACTGCTGGCCGAAGTGGGGTTCGAGGACCCCCGGTGGTGCGCCCGGGCGCACCCCCACCAGCTCTCCGGCGGCATGGCCCAGCGGGCCATGGTGGCCCTGGCCCTGGCCGGCCGCCCCGGACTGCTCCTGGCCGACGAGCCGACGTCGGCCCTCGACACGGTGCTCGAGCGGCAGATCCTGGAGCTCATCGACCGCGAGCGGCGCGACCGCGGACTGGGGGTCCTCTACATCACCCACAACCTGGCCACGGTGTCCGCCTACGCCGACCGGGTCGTGGTCATGGACGCCGGACGCGTGCAGGAGTCGGGGCCGGCCGGCACCGTGCTCAACCAGCCGCGGAGCACGTGCACGAAGGCCCTCCTGGAGGCGTCGTCCCTCACCCCCACCGGGACACCGCCCGCCACCCGGGGGGCGCGCCCCGTGGTGGTGCTGGACAGCCTCACCAAGCGCTTCGGCTCGAAGCGGCGCAAAGACCTGCCCGCCGTGGACCGGGTGTCCCTCGATCTGCGGGAGGGCGAGATCCTCGGGGTGCTGGGGCAGTCCGGATCCGGCAAGAGCACCCTCGCACGGCTGATCGTGGGACTCGAGACACCGGACAGCGGCCGGGTCACCGGCACCGCGGGCGCCGATCGTGGTGGCACCGGCGCGGCGGCCTCGCACGTGCAGCTCGTCTTCCAGGACCCGCACGACTCCTTCGATCCCCGTATGCGGCTGCGCACCAGCCTGGAGGCTCCTCTCCTGCGGCACCGGGACGGCACGCCCGAGCAGCGGCGTGACCGCATCCACGGGGTCGTGCGGGAGGTGGGACTGGAGCCCGGTCTGCTGGACCGATATCCCGGCCAGTGCTCCGGAGGCCAGCTGCAGCGGCTCACCATCGCCAGAGCACTGCTGCTGGAACCCGCGGTGCTCATCTGCGACGAGGCCACCTCGGCCCTGGACGCGGTGACCCAGCGCACCGTCCTGGACCTGCTGCTGCGCCTGCACCGCGACCGGCGCCTGTCCCTGGTGATGATCTCCCACGACCTGAGCGTCGTCCGCTACATGAGCCACCGGGTCGCCGTGCTCTTCCGGGGTCGCCTGGTGGAGCTCGCGGAAACCTCTGAGCTGTTCACCCGCCCACGCCACGAGCACAGCAAGCAGCTGGTGGCAGCGGCACTGCCCCAGGTGTGCGCGATCCTGGACACGCACCGCCTGCCCGAGGAGCACCTCGATGCCCTTCCGTGACCACCGGCCCGAGACGCGCACCCTGCTGGGCGCTCAACTGGTGTTCAACATCGGCTTCTACGCCGTCGTGCCCTTCCTGGCCGGGGCCATGGGCACCGAGTACGGCCTGGGCGCCGCGGCCATCGGGCTGGTGCTGGGAGCTCGGACCTTCAGCCAGCAGGGCATGTTCCTGCTCGGCGGGATGCTGGCCGACCGGTGGGGTGCTCGCCGGGCCATCCTCACCGGCTGCCTGGTGCGCATCGTCGGCTACGCCACGCTGGCGGCGGCGTCCGACTTCGCCCTGTTCCTCCTCGGCGCGGTGCTCACCGGCGCAGGAGGCGCCCTGTTCTCGCCCGCCCTGGAGTCCCGGCTCTCCCACGCCGACCGGCCGGCCGGGACGACCGGATCCGGTTCCGGGCGGGGGAGTCGGCGGTCGGTGTTCGTGTGGCTGGCGATCACCGGAGAGATCGGCGCCGTCCTGGGCCCGGTGGTGGGATCGTTCCTCCTGGGGTGGGGGTTCGACGCGGCCCTGACCATGGGGATCGCGGTGTTCGCCGCGGTGACGGTCCTGCTGTGGTATCTGCTCCCGGCCGAGCCGGACCACCTGCCGTCGGATGGGGAAGCAGGGGTGCCCGCCGCCGCACCCTCTGCGACCGGTCCCCGGTGGGCCTGCCTGCGCGACCGGCGCTTCGTGGTGTTCTGCGCACTGGCCAGCATGAACATGCTGGCCTACAACCAGCTCTACTTCGCCGTGCCCGTCGAGCTGAGCCGACGCGGCCTCGACGGCGCCTGGCTCGGCGCGCTGTTCCTGCTGGCCTCGGTCCTGACCCTGCTGCTGCAGCTGCCGGTCTCCACCGCCGGTCTGCGCATGGGTCCCGGCCGTGCTCTGTCGGTCGGCTTCGTGCTGGAGGCCGGCGCGTTCACCCTGGCCGCCGTGACCTCGATGCACCCCGGGACCGCTCCCGGATCGATGGCGCCGCTGATGGGCACCGTCACCGTCCTGATCCTGGGGCACATGCTCCTCACCCCCACGATCCTGTCCCTGATCCCCTCGTTCGTGCCCGTGCACGGACCTGCCTCGGGGCGGGGCGCCTACTACGGGCTGGCCGCCACCTGCGGCGGCATCGCCGTGCTGGCCGGCAATGCCGTGCTCGGGCAGCTGCTCGACCTCACGGACCGGCACTCCTGGTGGCCCGGCACCCCCTGGGTGCCCCTGAGCGCGCTCACGCTCCTGGCCGCCGCCGCGCTGCCGGTCGTGCTCCGCGGGCACCACAGCACCACCCGTCCCGCTGACTCGTCCGCAGCCACAGGGCCTGCGGACAGAACCCGCTGACGGCCGACCGGACACGGACCCTGCTCCTCGACCGCGGCCGGGGCATGCCACGCCCGGTCATGTCGCCGGGGCCCGGCGCCGCCTTGGCAGGAGCAGCACCACGGGGCAGGATGGCCGCAACGGACCACTGTGGCACCGCGCGCCCCTCGGGGAGCCGCGCCGAGGAGGCGGGATGAGCGCTCAGAGCTCCGGTGCGAACGTCGTGATGCCGGCGGCGTTCTTCGGGCACGGCAATCCGATGAACGCGCTGGAGGTGAACCGGTACACCTCCGCCTGGCGGGCGTTCGGGGCCTCGGTGCCGCGGCCCCGGGCGATCCTGGTGGTGAGCGCCCACTGGTACATCAACGCCACCGCGGTCACCGCGATGCCAGCCCCGCGCACCATCCACGACTCCTACGGCTTTCCCCAGGAGCTGTTCGACGTGCAGTACCCCGCACCCGGTCTGCCGGGCCTGGTCGAGGAGATCAGCGACACCGTGCATCTCACGTGGATCGGGGCCGACGTCGACAGCTGGGGGATCGACCACGGCACCTGGTCCGTGCTCACCCACGCCTTCCCGGACGCCTCGATCCCGGTGCTGCAGATGAGCATCAACGCCGACAAGCCCCTGGACTACCACCTGGACCTCGGGGCCCGCCTGGCGCCGCTGCGGGAGGCGGGCGTGCTGATCATCACCAGCGGCAATATCGTGCACAACCTGGGCGGGATGGACTGGACCCTCACCGACGACGGCTACGACTGGGCGAGACGCTTCAACGAGGACGCCAAGGAGCGCATCCTCACCGACCCCACCGAGCTGGCGGCCCTGGACGCCCACCGGGACTGGGACCTGGCCGTGCCCACCCCCGACCACTTCATCCCGTCCCTCTACCTGGCCGGGCTCGCCGGGGCCGCCGGATCCCCGGACACCGGCGTGCTCGTCGACGGGTACTCCTACGGCTCCCTGTCGATGACCGCCTACACCCTGGGCATGGACTGCCCCCGGTCCGCCGGTGAGGGCGGGTCCTCCCGACCGCCGGCGGGCCTGCCCCCGGACGCCTCCAACATCTGAGGCACCGGGGCCGGGTCAGCCCTCCAGGTGGTGGGCCAGGTTCGCCAGCGACGAGGTGAGACCCGCCGCGTGGTCCTCCGCGGAGATGCCGGCGGGGACGTCCTCGGCACGCACCTCCACCCGGGTGCCGCCCTCGATCCGGGTGAGCTCCCAGGTCATGGTCATGGTGCCGGCGTAGGCCGGGTCGTCGGAGACGAAGTCCACGGCCTGCACCACGCGCACGCCGGGGACGAGGTCCACGAAGCGGACGTCCACGACATCGGAGTCGGCGGTGGCCTTGCCGGGGGCGGCCGAGGCGTCGGCGTAGCTGAGAACCATCCGGTAGGACCCGCCCGGCCGGGCGTCGAACCGTTCGAAGCGACCGCTCATCCCCTTGGGCGGAAGCCAGGCCGCGAGCGCGTCCGGGTCGACCAGGGCGGCGTAGACGCGTGCTGGGGAGGCGGCGACCACTCGTGCGGCCGTGTCCGTGCGTGCCATGGCGACATCGTAGGGCCCTGTCGCGCGACGCGCCCGGCGGCAGGTTGTTCCGGTCCCACCACGGGTGCGCCAGGCTCCACCGACCACCGACCACCGACCACCGGCCACCGACCACCGACCACCGACCACCGGCCACCGACCACCGGCCACCGACGACCTACGGGGGGAGCCCGGACTCAGGACAGCAGGGCCTCGGCGGCGCGGCGCCCGGAGCGCAGGGCGCCCTGGGTCGAGCCGTTGGTGCGGTGGTCGCCGCACACGTACAGGCCGTCGCCGAGGGCGGCGGGCCGGTCGGTCACGAGCCCGGGCGGCTGCTCCGGCAGCGCCCGGCGCACCTCGTGCACGGTCAGCAGGTCCCAGGCGGCGGTGTCGGCGGACCAGATCGTGCCCAGCTGCCGGCGGACGTCGGCCTCGGCAGGGAGCTCGGCGCCCCGCGGCAGGAGGGCGGTCGCCTGGATCAGCGCCCGGCCGTCCGGGGCGTAGCTGGGGGCGGCGTTGCTGACCACGGCCGTGTCGATGAGGGGGCCGGCGGACTCGCCCGGCAGGACCAGGCACCCGAGCTCCGAGGGCGCGGACTCCGCCGCGAACCACCAGGTCGCCTCGCCCTTCATGGGGGTGTCCGGCAGGTCCAGGAGCCGGGCTGCCGCGGGGCCCTCGGTGGCCACGACCACGGTGGGCGCCCGCCAGGCGGCGTCGCCGGCGCCCACGGTCCACCCGTTCCCGGTGCGCTGGATCGCGTCCACACGGGTGTCGAGGACGGCCGGGGCCCGGAGCCCGTCGTGGATCCAGGCCGGGAGGGCGCCCATGCCCCCGGTCGGAAGCCCCGGCGTGCCGAGCAGGAACCAGCCGACGAGCTCGCGCACGAAGGCCGCCGAGGTGCGGCCCTCGTCCTCGAGGATCACGCCGGCCAGGAACGGCTCGAGCACCAGGTCCCGCAGCGGTCCCCGCACCCCGGCGGCGTCGAACGACTCGTGCCAGGCCCGGTCCCGCTGCTCCTGGCGCCGCGCGCGGGGGTCCAGCCCCGGGGCGAGCCAGGCCGCCAGGGCGGGCAGCCGGCGCAGTTCCACGAGCGGGCTGCGCAGCGTTCCCGGCAGCCGGGACGGGACGCGCCGCGGATCGGCGAGGACGTCGATGCCGTCGCCGCGGCGGACCCCCGCCGCGGCGTCGAACTTCTGGATTCCCAGCGCCGCGACGTCCACGCTGCGCCGCAGCTCGGTGTAGGCGGGGTTGAGCACCTGGAAACCGCGGTCGCACCGGTGGCCGTCGACCGTGTCGGTGCGGATCCGGCCCCCGACCCCGTCGGAGGCCTCCAGGACCACCACGTCCAGTCCGTGCCGCTCGAGCAGGTGGGCGCACTGCAGGCCTGCGAGTCCGGCGCCGACGACGACGACATCGTGGTCCACGGGAACCTCCTAGCGGATCGGGACGGCCGCGGCGGGATCGAGCTCCGCGGCCGGTGCCGCGGCCCGGGCGGGGATCGTGAACAGCGCCGACTCTACGGTCAGGCCGGGTCCGAAGGCCAGGGCGCAGACGGTGCGGATCTCGTCCTCGGGGGCCGCGTCGATCACCTGGCGCAGGACGTGCAGGACGGTCACGCTGCTCATGTTGCCGCGCGTCGCGAGCACGTCGCGGGACTCCCGCAGGGCCTCGGGCGGCAGCCCCAGGGTGTCCTCGAGCTTGTCGAGGATGCCCCGGCCGCCCGGGTGGAGGGCCCAGTCGGTGATACTGTCCCGGTCCACGGCCCCCTCCGGCCCGTCCAGCAGCGCCGCCAGGGCGGTGTGGATGTTGTCCTCGAGGACCTGGGGCACCGCGGCGCCGAGGATCATCTCGAACCCGGCGTCGCCGATGGTCCAGGCCATGGCGTCCTCGCCGTCGGGGATCACGAGGGTGCGGAACCGGTCGAGCTCGAGCAGCGGGGTGACGCCCTCGGGCGTCCTCGCGCTGACCACGGCCGCCGCCGCGCCGTCGGCGAAGAGGGCGGCCCCCCGGATGGTGTCGGTGTCCCGGGCCGGGCGCAGGTGCAGCGTGCACAGCTCCACGGCCACGAGCAGGACGACGGCGGCCGGGTCCGCCGTGGCGATGGCCGCGGCCTGGCGCAGGCCGATCAGCCCGCCGTGGCACCCCATGAAGCCGATGTGCGCGCGGCGGACGGCCGGATCGAGGCCCAGGTCCCGGACCAGCTGGTAGTCGGGGCCCGGGGCGAAGAAGCCGGTGCAGGAGACGGTCACCACGTCGGTGACGGCCGCGGGGTCGAGCCCGGGGCAGCGCGCGAGGGCGTCCCGGGCGGCCGCGGCGAACAGCGCGGGGGCCCGCTCCACGTAGGTCCGGTTCCGGACGCCGGTCAGCGGAGCCAGGAACCGGCCGTCCGCGGTGATGTACGGGGACCCGGCGCGTGCGTCCTCCTCGACCAGCTCGGACAGCACCGTGTGCCGGCGCTCGACCCCGGAGGCGCCGAACACCGTGCGCAGCAGCCGGGCGTTGAGCCGGTCGGTGCCGGGCTGGGCCTGGTAGAGGTCCTGGGCGTCGGTCTGCTCGAGCACGTGCGGCGGGAGGGCCGTGCCGAGGGACAGGAGTGCGGGCGTCATCCCGTCCAGTATCCGTCCTCGGACCGACAGGTGCCACGGAGGGCGCGCGGGAGCCGGGCGGACCCGCTGTGCGCGGGTCCGCCCGGGACGGACTCAGACAGTGGTGGTCGCGGCGTCGAAGTCCAGGCGCGGCAGCCGCTCGTGGCGCGGGGCGGCGGGGGTGCCGATGTTCACGACCATCAGAGAGCGCAGGCCCGTGCCGGCGTGGAACTCCGCGTCCACCCCGGCGGCGTCGAAACCGCCCATGGGTCCTGCGGCCAGGCCCACGGCGCGCACGGCCAGCACGAAGTACCCGGCCTGCAGGTGGGCGTTGTCCCGGCCCATCTGCGCGCGCAGCTCCTCGTTGCCAGCGAACATCTCCTGGTTGCCGGCGGCGGGCGGGAAGACGACGGGCAGGTGCTCGTGCCAGTCGACGTCGTAGCTGAGCACCGCGACGACGGGTGCCGCGGCGGTCTTCGCCCGGTTGCCCTCGGCCATGTGGGGGAGCAGGCGCTCCCGTGCCTCCGCGGAGCGGATCCACGTCACGCGCAGCGGCTGGATGTTCATGGCGGTGGGGCCCATCCTGGCGAGCTCGAAGGCCGCCCGGAGCTGCTCGTCGGCCACGGGCTCGTCGAGGAACTCGGAGGCCGTGCGGGCCTCGCGGAAGAGCAGGTCGGCGGCGAGGGCGTCGAGGGTGAGCTGGTCCTGCAGGGTCTCGGGTGCCATGGGGTGTCCTTTCAGGGGCGCGGTCACGTTGATGTACATGTCAACAAAGAGAGGTGCGGGTCTATGCCGGTGACGCACTGTGCCGTCCGTCACGTCGCAGCACGTCCCGGTGGGTAGCCTGACCCCATGCCCCTTCGTTCCCCGCAGATCCGATCCGGGGCGGATCCCCGCGGCGTCCGCTCCGGCGCCGTGGCGGCACGCGCCCTGCGCATGGGAGCGGTCCTGTGCGGGACGGGCGTGCTGCACCTCGTGCGGCCCGCACCGTTCGACGGGCTGATCCCCCGGTCGCTGCCGGGCACGCCCCGGACCTGGACGCTGGGCTCCGGGGTGGCGGAGCTCGGGATCGGAGCGCTGCTGCTCCACCCCGGCACCCGCCGTGCCGGCGGCTGGGCCGCGGCCGCCCTCTTCGTGGGCGTGTGGCCGGGCAACGTCACCATGGCCTGGCGCGCCCGCCGGGGTTCCCCGCTGCGGCGGGCCGTGACGCTCGTGCGGCTCCCGCTGCAGGTCCCCCTGATCGCCGGAGCACTGCGCATCGCCCGGGCGGGCTGAGCGCCCATCGCTCGGCACGGGGCGCCTCCCCGTCCCCGGACCGCGGGGTTCGCATTCGGTCACACACGCACACCCTCCCTACGCTGGGCAGAGCACAGGAGCGGGGGCTCCGTTTCCGCAGGGGGATCTCTCCCGCTCCAGTCCATCGGGGGGTGGGCTGTGTGCACCATGCCGCCTCCCGTCCCGACGGCCGGAGGATTACTTGACGACCACCCGCAGCACCACCGCTTCTCTCGCGCTCGCGGCCGCCCTCGCCCTCGTCCCGCTCGGCTCCGCCGCGGCGGCGACCGGGGCCGCCGCGCCTGCCGTCCAGGCCACCCCGCCGGTCCCGGAGGCCGCCGGTACGGCTGCCGGAGCTGGTTCCGGAACGGTGGCGGCGACCGATCGCGTCGTCGTGAAGTTCCGGGACGGCGCCGCCCCCGAGGACTCCCGCGACGTCGTGTACGCGCAGGCCGCAGGCCGGTCCGGGGGCGCCGGGCTCGTGGAGACCGCCGCCACCGCGGACGGCGCGCAGGTGGTGCGCACCGACGGGATGCTGGCCGGCGCCGAGCTCGAGGCGCTGACCACCGCCCTGGAGCAGGACCCCGCCGTGGAGTACGCGGAACCGGACCTCCTGGCGACCACCGCCGCGGTGCCCGACGACCCGTCCTACGCGGCGCTGCAGTGGAGCCTGTGGGACGACCCGGCCGGCCTGGGCATGCCCCTTGCGTGGGACCGGGCCACCGGTGCCGGACAGACCATCGCCATCGTGGACACGGGCATCACCTCCCACCCCGACCTGGACGCGAACGTCCTGCCCGGCTACGACTTCGTCTCCACGGCCACGAACGGCCGGGACGGCGACGGGTGGGACGCGGACCCGACCGACATGGGCGACCACCCCGACGCCGTGCTGTGCCCCAACAGCCCCATGCCCCCGCAGTCCACGTGGCACGGCACCCACACGGCCGGCATCGCCGCGGCCGACGCGAACAACGGCCTGGGCATCTCGGGGGTGGCCCCGGACGCGAAGATCCTCCCGGTGCGCGCCGTGGGCGCCTGCAGCCAGGGGTACATCACCGACGTCGCGGCCGGCGTCCTGTGGGCCGCCGGTGCCCCGGTGGCCGGAGCCGCCGCCAACCCGAACCCCGCGACGGTCATCAACCTCAGTCTCGGCGTCCCGGGGGAGTGCCCGGCGGTGCTGCAGTCCGCGATCAGCGAGGCCCTGAACCGGGGGATCCCCGTGGTGGTGGCCGCGGGCAACCAGGGCACGGACGCCGCGCAGTCCGCCCCGGCCAACTGCGCCGGCGTGATCTCGGTCGCCGCCACGGACGTCTCGGGTGCCCTGGCCCCCTACTCCAACTCAGGCTCGGTCACGCTCGCGGCCCCGGGCGGGGATCCGTACGCGCAGATCCTCTCGACCGGCAACGCCGGGGTCCAGGCCCTCGGCGCGCCCACGTACACGGAGCGCAACGGCACGTCCATGGCGGCGCCGGCGGTCTCCGGCACCGTGGCGCTGCTCCGTGAGGTCGCGCCGGGACTGGGTGTGGCGGGCCTCCGGGACGCGCTGACCTCCACCGCACGGCAGGCCCCCGGCGGGTGCGCGGCCGGGTGCGGCGCCGGCATCGTGGACCCGGTCTCCGCGCTGGTCGCGGTGCAGGGCGGCGAGCCCTTCACCACCGCGGGCGGCATCGGGGCGCTGCACCGGAAGATCAGTGCAACCACCGGCGAGGCCCGCTCCCGGGAGCTGTGCGCCCTGGGCGGCACGCCGTGCTTCCAGGAGTTCGCCAACGGATGGATCGTCTGGAACGCCGGTCTCGGCGCCCGCTGGCAGCAGGCCCTGCCGGCCCAGTGGTGGGCGATCCCCTCCGCGGGCTGATCCACCGCCCCGCCCGACGGCGCCGTCCACCTCCTGGGGTGGGCGGCGCCGTCGTCGTCCCCGGGCGGCTCCTCCGGGACGTGTCGACTCATCGGAAAACATGGATCTTCCCATTCGGTAACACAAGCAACCGCTCCGTACGCTGAGCGCAGCGGCGCCGACTCCCCGCTTCCCGTGGTCGGTGCACTGCAGCTGCCCGCTGCGCGCTGCACCCCCCACCGGCTGGAGAGTCCATGACGTCCTTCCACGGCCGTGCCCTGGCGGCCGCCCTGGTCCTGATCCTGGCCGGTGCCCCGGCCCCCGCGGCGGCCCGGCCCCCGGCGGAGGCCGTCGGACCGGCCCCGCACGCGCCCGCGACGGGCGGGCCACGGAGCCCCGGCGCGACCGACCGGGTGATCGTCAGGTTCAAGGACGGCGCGGAGCCCGCCCCGCGGGCCCGCGAGCGCGTCTACGCGGAGGCCGCGGAGCGGATCGCGCCCCGGGGCGCGGCGGCGGCGGGCGAGCACCAGGAGGCGGCGCCCCTGCTGGACGAGATCAGCGAGACCGTGGACTCCGCCAGGGTCGTGGCGGCGGACGAGCTCCTCGACGCGGCGCAGCTCGAGACCCTGACCGCCGCGCTCGAGGAGGACCCGGCCGTCGAGTACGCCGAGCCGGACCATCTCGCGAGCACCGCCGCCGTGCCCGACGACCCCTACTACGCGACGTCGCAGTGGAACCTCCAGGCCACGGCGGGGGGCCTCGACCTGCCCAGCGCCTGGGACCGGGCGACCGGCAGCGGCCAGACCATCGCGGTCGTCGACACCGGGATCACGGCCCACCCCGACCTGGACGCCAACGTCCTGCCCGGCCACGACTTCGTCTCCCTGCACGCCGGCGGTGTGCAGCCCGGCCACTCCCGCGACGGCGACGGCTGGGACCCGGACCCGCAGGACGAGGGCGACTACGCCGGCCCCGGCGAGTGCGGGTCCGGCTCCGCGGCCCGGTCCTCCTCCTGGCACGGCACGCACACGGCCGGCACCGCGGCGGCGCGGGGCAACAACGCGACCGGCGTGGCCGGTGTCGCCCACGGCGCGAAGCTCCTGCCGGTGCGCGCCCTCGGGGCCTGCGGGGACGGGTACGTGTCCGACATCGCCGTGGCGATCGCCTGGGCCGCCGGCGACGACGTCGACACCGTCCCGGCGAACCCCCACCCGGCGACCGTGGTGAACCTCAGCCTCGGCTTCCTCTCCAGCACGTGCCCGGCCGCCCTGCAGGAGGGCATCGACCGGGCGCTGTCCCGCGGGGCGAGCGTGGTCGTCGCGGCGGGCAACAACAACCGCGACGCCCGGCTGGAGTCCCCGGCCAACTGCCGCGGGGTGATCGCCGTGGCCTCCACCACCGCCCACGGCGCCCGCGCCGGGTACTCCAACTGGGGCAGGGTCACGCTGGCCGCCCCGGGCGGGGACCCCGCCCGGCAGATCCTGTCCACCGCCGACGCCGGGAGGGCCCGGCCCGGGGGCGGCACCTACGCCTACAAGTACGGCACCTCGATGGCCAGCCCCACGGTCGCGGGGGTCGTGGCCCTGGTCCGTGAGACGGACCCGTCCCTCTCCCCGGCCCAGGTCAAGGAGGTCCTGGTCGCCACGGCCCGGCCCCTCCCCGGAGCCTGCCCGGGCGGCTGCGGCGCCGGGCTCCTGAACCCGAGGGCCGCCGTCGCCCGGGCCACTCTCCAGAAGGGCTACACCACGCAGGGCGCCATCGGCGCGCTCCACGCCCGGATCGGCGCCTCCACCGGGGCGCCGCGCTCGCACGAACGGTGCGGCCTCGCGCAGGACGGCTGCTACCAGGAGTTCGAGCGCGGAGCCATCTACTGGAGCGTGGGCTCGGGCGCCCGGTGGGTGCACGGCAGCGTGCGGAGCACCTGGAACCGGGCCGGCGGCGTCAACGGCCTCCTCGGCTACCCCCGGACCGAGGAGACGGGCAACGGCGCCGGCGGCGTCCACCAGCGCTTCCAGCGGGGCACGGTCGTCTGGAGCGCCGGGACCGGAGCGGCCGCCGTGCGCGGCGCCATCGGCTCACGCTGGGCGGCCCTGGGCGGGGAGACGGGCCCCCTGGGGCACCCGCTGGGCGGCGAGCGCGGCGGACTGGCCGGCGGCGGGGCGCACCAGGCCTTCGAGCGGGGCCGGATCCTGTGGTCGCCCGCCACCGGCGCGCAGCCCGTGCGCGGGGCGATCGGACGCGCCTACGCCGACCTCCGGGGCGAGCACGGCCGTCTGGGCTACCCGGCGACCCCGGAGCACCGCTCCGGGGACTCGGTCCTCCAGCGCTTCCAGGGCGGATCGATCAGCTACCGCCACGGCGCGATCACGATCTCCGCCCGCTGAGCGGGTCCGGGCGCCCGGGACCGGCTCAGGCGTTGAGCCGGTGGATGCGGGCGCTCAGGACGGTGGCGAAGCCGCACCAGCCGACGTAGGGGAGCAGGGCGGCGCCGTGCAGCGGGCGTGCCTGCGCCGCCCGGCGTGCGAGATCGGCGGTGCTGGCGGTCAGCGCGGCGGCCGTGGCCGCGGCCAGGGCGGTGTCGTGCTTCGTGAAGAAGACCCAGCTCCACCCCGCGTTCAGGGCGAGGTTCAGTGCGAGCGCCCGGCGGTAGCCGCGCTCGCGCCGTGCCGCCTCCGACGGGGTGCACCCCGGACGCCGGATCGTCCGCACCCGCGGGCCGCGGCGGTGCAGGCCCGGGCGGGTCTGCCGCTGCAGCTCGGTGAGCACGGCGGCCGAGGTGACCGCGAGGTCCGTGTAGAGCGCGGTCCACACGACGGGGAACACGGCGGCCGGCGGCTGCAGCCCCGGTTTCCGCAGGTCCCGGTACCAGGGACTGTCCACCCCGGCGGAGGCCGCGGTGCCGGCCACGGCGGCCGCCCCCGTCTGCACGGTGGTCTTGAGCAGATTCGTCCAGAACATGGATCAGTCCTTCGTCTCGGTGGTGTCCGGGTTCTCGGCGGCGCGCGGATTCCCGACGGCGTCCCCGTGACCGGCGCGGTCCCGGTGCGCGCGGGTGCCGCCGGGTGCGGCAGCCCGCTGCCGGGCCCAGGTGCCGAGGATCCCGGCGACCACCGCCCCGGCGTGGCCGGCGGCCAGATCCCCCATGGTGTCCAGGTAGCCCACGTTCACCTGGGGGTCCACGAGGTAGTAGCCGGCGAACTCGAGGTACTCCCACACGAGGGCCAGCGCCGCGCCGAGGGAGCTGACCAGGACCACGTGGGACACCGGGCCGGGGGACGCGAGCCGGGACCAGCGCTCGAGGGCGCGGAACGCGAGCTCGGCCAGCACCGCGGTGGCCGCGAAGTGGACCACCAGGTCCCAGTGCTCCAACCTCTCGTAGAGCAGGAACACCGAGCTCCACGCCGCGAGCAGCAGCGTCAGGTCCGTGGTGATCTCGAGGGCCGCGGGCAGCCGGGCCCGCCACGTGATGGTGATGGCCAGGCACACGAGCATCATCACGGAGGCGCCCACGGCGTCGAAGAACAGGGCGGTGAGCAGCACGGAGAGCGGGCCGATCCACCGCACCGCGAGGGCGAGCCGGTTCATGCACGGCCCCCGTGCAGCCGGTGTCCCAGGCGCGCCTGCCACCGCTCCCACGGGCGCTCGTCCGCCCAGTTGAGCCGGATCGTCCGGAAGGCGCGCGCCAGCCGGACGACGGCGGGGCGCCCGCCCCGCAGCGCCCGGGGGGACATGCCCACGGACAGGCCGGGCCGGAACAGGATCCGGTGCGCGGGGTCCAGCCGGAAGCTGAGGTCGAAGTCGTCGTGCAGCTCCGGGTCGTCGCGGTGGACGCCGTCCCGGACCTCGAGCCACCACGACCGGCGCATCGCCATGTTGGTGCCGAACAGGGGAGGGTGGGCCAGCGCGGCGGCCGTGGTGAGCACGTACAGGCCGATGTAGAGCGAGGACAGCAGCCGGTCGATGCCGGGGGGAAGGCCGTGGAAGCGGCCCGGGCCGGCCACGGCGACCACGTCCGGACGCGACTCGAGGGCCGCGAGCAGCCCGGCGATCCACTCCGGGCCGGGGAGGCTGTCCGCGTCGCAGCGCACCACCACGTCCCCCCGGGCGGCGTCGTAGCCGGCGGCGGCGGCGGCGGGAATGCCCCGCACGGGCTCGAACACCACACGGGCCCCGGCGGCGCGGGCGACGTCGGCGGTGCCGTCGCTCGAGGCGTTGTCCACCACCACGATCTCGTCCGGCGGACGGGTCTGCGCGGCGAGCAGCCGCAGGCACCGCGCGAGGTGCACGGCGTCGTTCCGGGCCGGCACGACCACGGACACCGCCGGGGCGCCGGCCGTCCCCGGCGGCGGGAGGTCCGGTCCGGTGTGGTCTCTGCGCTCCGTCATGGCCCCATTCTCTCGTGCCCGCGCCCTAGAATCGGCACATGCAGTCCGACGAGGGCACGATCAGCACGCCCGGCGCCGCGGCGCCGGGCGGCAGCGCGCACCAGGGGCGGCGGGGATTCGACGTGCTCTTCCTGCTGCAGCAGTTCAGCACCGAGGCCGAGCGGTACGCGGACCAGGTCCGCCGCCGCTTCGGTCTGGCGCACAAGGACGTCCACGCCCTCAACGAGGTCATGCAGGCCAACCGCGCCGGCCGGCCGATCCGCGCCGGGGACATCGCCCGCCGGCTCGTGCTGAGCGGCTCGGCGACCACGACGGTCATCAAGCGCCTGGTCGGCGCGGGACACCTGGTGCGCGCGGTCGATCCCCGCGACCGGCGGGAAGTCAGCCTCCAGGCCACCGAGCACGCCTACCGCGCCGGCCGCCGGATGTTCTCGGCCATGGGCGAGGAGGTCCTGGCGGTGCTCGACGACTGCACCGACGAGGAGATCGACGTCCTGCGGCGGCGCCTGCCCCAGCTCACCGAGGCGGTCCGCCGGGCCGGCCAGCGGGCGGGGGAGGGCCCGCGCGAGGACGGGGCGACGCAGGGGGCGCCGGTCCCGCCCGGAACGGCTCCGGAAGGGCCCGGGACGGCTGCGCGCACGGCGTGACGCAGATGATTGATTCGATTATCGAAGGACTGTGGTGGAATGGGGGAATGGTGACGGTCTTCTCGCGCGAATCGGCCTCCTCGAGCGCTCGTCCGGGCACCGGGACGCGTACCGGGCACGGTGGGGGGAGGGAGCCTGCCCGGGTGCCCGTCCTGGAGGATTTCCTCGCCGAGGCCACCGGCCGCGCGGAGGCCGTGGACCCCGGGTTCGCCCGGCTGTGGGGCGAGGTCTCCCGGCTCAGCTCCGGGGGCAAGCAGATCCGTCCGCACCTCGTGCGCCTCGCGGCCGGCGCCTATCCCGCGCCCGAGCCGGAGCCCGTGGTCGAGGCCGTCGGCGCGGCGTTCGAGCTTCTGCACACCGCCCTCATCGTGCACGACGACGTCATCGACCAGGACGAGCAGCGCCGGCACCAGCCCACCATCAACGCCGCCGCGGCCGCCCGGGCGTTCGCCTCGGGCTCGGGGCCGGACCAGGCACGCCAGTACGGCGCGAGCGTGGGCGTCATCGCCGGGGACCTCGCCCTCGCCGGCGCGTACCGGCTCGTGGCCCGCTCCGGGCTCTCGCCCGAGCGGCTGCCCCGCCTCCTCGACCTGCTCGACGCCGCCCTGTTCTCCTCGGCCGCGGGAGAGCTGCTGGACGTGGACCACACGCTGCCCGGGGCCCGTCCCGACCGCGAGCAGATCCTCGCGGCCACGTGCCTGAAGACCGCGGTGTACTCCTTCGAGACCCCGCTGCAGGCCGGCGGGGTGCTCGGCGGGGCCCCCGACGGGGACGTGGAGGTGCTCGGGCGCCTGGGCCGGACCGTGGGCACCGCCTACCAGCTCGTGGACGACCTGCTCGGCGTCTTCGGGGACCCGGAGGCCACGGGCAAGTCCGCGGTCAGCGACCTGCGGGAGGGCAAGCGGACCATGCTCGTCGCCGCCGCGCAGCGCACGCCCGCCGGCGAGGAGCTCGACGCGATCCTGGGCCGCCACGAGATCAGCAGCGAGCAGGCCCTGCGGGCCCGCGACCTGCTCGAGCAGTGCGGGGCGCGGCAGGAGGTCGAGGACATGGTCGCCGAGTGCGCGGACGAGGCCCGGGCCCTGCTCGACGCCGCGGGGCTGCCCGCGTCCCTCGAGCGGGACCTGCGCCGCATCGTGGCCGGGGCCACGGAGCGCGTCCGGTGAGCGCCGCCCAGCACACCGGGTCGCCGGCCGAGGCCGCCGCCCGGTACGACGACACCGCCCGGCAGGCCGCCGAGACCGTCATCCGCCGCTACTCCACGTCCTTCGGCCTCGCCTGCCGGCTGCTGGGCCCGGAGATCCGCCCGCACGTCTACGCCGTCTACGCCCTCGTGCGGATCGCCGACGAGATCGTCGACGGCGCCAGCGCCGGCGCGGGGGTCCCGCCCCGGGGGTCGAGGGAGCTGCTGGACGGCCTCGAGGACGAGACGTACGGGGCGATCGAGCGCGGCTTCAGCAGCAACCTCGTGGTGCACGCCTTCGCCCGCACGGCCCGCCACGCGGGGATCGGCCCCGACCTCGTGCGCCCGTTCTTCGCGTCGATGCGCGCCGATCTCAGCGAGGACCGGCACAGCGCCGACTCCCTCGACGAGTACGTGTACGGCTCGGCCGAGGTCGTGGGGCTGATGTGCCTGCAGGTCTTCCTGGCCGGCCGTCCCGTGCCCGAGCAGCGCCGGGCGCAGCTCGTCGCGGGGGCCCGCCGGCTGGGCGCGGCGTTCCAGAAGGTCAACTTCCTGCGCGACCTGGCCGAGGACTACGGGGAGCTCGGCCGCGTGTACTTCCCCGGCGTGGAGCCCGGGGAGTTCTCCGAGGCCGAGAAGAACCGCCTCCTCGACGACATCGACGCCGACCTCGCCGCCGCCCGCGCGGTGATCGGGGACCTACCCGGGTCCTCCCGCGCCGCCGTCCTCGCCGCCCACGACCTGTTCCGGGAGCTGTCCGTGCGGATCCGCGCCACCCCTGCCCGGGAGCTGCTGAGCTCCCGCATCCGCGTGCCGAACCCCCGCAAGGCCGGGCTCGCCGCGGCCGCCGTGGTCAAGGCGCGCACCCGCCGTCGCCCCACCGGGCCCCGCGGGCGGCACGCCGTGGTGGTGGGGGCCGGGATCGCCGGGCTCGCGGCCGCGGGCCTGCTCGCGAAGGACGGCTGGGACGTGACCGTCCTGGAGCGCGGGACGATGACGGGCGGGCGCGCCGGGCGGCTCGAGCGGGACGGCTTCCGCTTCGACACCGGGCCCTCCTGGTACCTCATGCCCGAGGTCTTCGACCACTTCTTCCGGCTCATGGGCTCCAGCGCTGCCGAGGAGCTCGAGCTGCTCCGACTGGACCCCGCGTACCGGGTCTGGGGCGAGCGCTACGAGGAGCCGATCGACATCCGCTCGGACCTCGAGGACACCGTGGCGCTGTTCGAGTCGGTGGAGCCCGGTGCGGGCGCGCGGATCCGTGCGTACCTGGCCTCGGCGAAGCGGACCTACGAGCTCGCCGTCGACCACTTCCTCTACACCTCCTACGCCTCGTTCACGCCGCTGCTCACCCGCCCGGTCGTGCGGGGCCTGCCGGAGCTCGCCCGGCACCTCACCGGCTCCCTGCACGACTTCGCCGCCGGCACCGTGCAGGACACACGGCTGCGGCAGGTGCTCGGCTACCCGGCCGTCTTCCTGGCCAGTGCGCCCCGGATGACGCCGTCGCTGTACCACCTCATGAGCCACATGGACCTCACGGACTCCGTCCAGTACCCGCAGGGCGGGTTCCGCCGGGTCGTCGAGGCCGTCGAGCGGCTCGCCCGCGCCCACGGGGCACGGATCCGGACGGGGGCGGACGTGGTGCGGATCAGCACCTCCCCGGCCGCCGACGGCCCGGTCCGGGCCACCGGCGTCGTGTGGCGGGACGCGGACGGGGCGGAGCACGAGCTCGCGGCGGACGTCGTCGTCTCGGCCGCGGACCTGCACCACACCGAGACCGCGCTGCTCCCGCGCGGGCTGCAGAGCTACCCGCAGCGGTACTGGGACAAGCGCCAGACCGGCCCCGGCGCGGTGCTCGTGATGCTCGGGGTGCGCGGGGAGCTGCCCGAGCTGCCGCACCACAGCCTGTTCTTCAGCGAGGACTGGGACACGAACTTCCGGGCGATCTTCGAGGAGCCCACGAGCGTCCCGGACCCCGCGTCCGTCTACGTCTGCAAGCCCTCGGCGACCGACCCGGACGTGGCCCCGGAGGGGCACGAGAACCTCTTCGTGCTGATCCCGGTCCCCGCCGACCCCGCGCTGGGCGCGGGCGGCCCGGACGGCACCGGCTCCCCGCGGGTCGAGGCCGTCGCGGACCAGGTGATCGACCAGGTCGCGGCGTGGGCCGGCGTGCCCGACCTGCGGGAGCGCATCGTGGTGCGCCACACCGTGGGCCCGGAGGACTTCCGGCGGGACTTCAACTCCTGGCGCGGCAACGTGCTGGGACCCGCTCACGTGCTCAAGCAGTCCGCGTTCTTCCGGGGCGCCAACCGCAGCCGGAAGGTCGCGGGCCTGCACTACTGCGGGGCCTCGACCATCCCCGGCATCGGCCTGCCGATGTGCCTGATCAGCGCGGAGATCCTGCTCAAGGATCTGCGCGGGGACACCTCCACCGGACCGCTGGCAGAACCCCTGGTGCCGCGCGGATGAGCTTCGTGTACCTCGGCTTCCTGCTGTTCAGCCTGGCCGGGATGGTGCTCCTCGACGTGCGCGAGAGACTGTTCTTCGCCCACGACCCCCGCCGGGCGGCCCTCGTGCTGCTCACGGGCCTGGTGTTCTTCCTCGCCTGGGACGTCGCCGGGATCAGCCTGGGGATCTTCCTGCACAGCCCGAGCGTCTGGGCGACCGGCTGGATGGTGGCCCCGCAGATCCCCGTCGAGGAGGTCGTGTTCCTCGTGTTCCTCTGCTACCTGACCATGAACCTGGTCCGGCTCACGGAGCAGGTGCTGGCGCGCCGCTCCGCCGCGGCCGCTCCGGCCCCGGGGGAAGCCGACGCCCCGTGACCTACGCCCTCGTCATCCCCGTCTTCCTCGCGCTCGCCCTGACCCCGGCCACCCTGCTGGTCCGCAGGCCCTCCCCGGCGCCGCCGCGGCGCCGGGCCCTGGCCGTGCTCGGGATCTCCTTCGTGGTGCTCGCGGTGCTGACGGCCGTGTTCGACAACCTCATGATCGCCGCCGGGTTCTTCGACTACGGGGCCGGGCACATCACGGAGCTGCGGATCGGTCTCGTGCCCGTCGAGGACTTCGCGTACCCGCTCGCCGCACTGCTGCTGCTGCCCTCGCTGTGGTGGGGTCTGGCGGAGCGCGGCCGCCTCGCCGCCACCGTGCGCACCCTCGTGGCCACCTCCCGACCGGTCTCCTGGGTCAACACCGCCTACCCCTTCGCGGCGGCCGGCGTCCTGACGACCGGTCGGGTGGACCTGCCGCTCGTGGTGGGGACGCTGTTCTTCCTCTTCCCGTACAACCTCCTGATGTACGGGATCAACGACGTCTTCGACTACGAGTCCGACCTCCGCAACCCCCGCAAGGGCGGTGTGGAGGGCGCGCTCGTGGACCGGTCCGAGCACCGGACGATCCTCGTGGGCTCGGTGCTGACGGCGCTGCCCTTCCTGGCCTACCTGCTCCTGGCGGGCGGGGCCGCCGCGGCGGGAGTGCTCGTGGTCAGCCTGTTCGCGGTGGCGGCCTACAGCCTCGAGGGGCTGCGCTTCAAGGAGATCCCGTTCCTGGACTCGGCGACCTCCGCCACCCACTTCGTGTCCCCGGCCGTCTACGGCCTCGTGCTCGCCGGAGCGGACTGGTCGCCAGGACTCGTGGCCCTGTGCGCCGGGTTCTTCCTGTGGTCGATGGCCTCGCAGGCGTTCGGGGCCGTGCAGGACGTCCAGGCGGACCGGGAGGGCGGGCTGCGCTCGATCGCGACGGTCCTGGGCGCCCGCCCCACGGTGTGGGCCGCCGCGGCGTTCTACCTCGCCGCCGGGGTGCTCCTGCTGCTCACGCCCTGGCCCGGACCGGTGGCGTCCTTCCTGGTGCTGCCCTACCTCGCCAACCTCGTGCCGTTCCTGACCATCACGGACGCCGGCTGCGAGCGCGCCAACCGGGGCTGGCGGCGGTTCCTGTGGTTGAACTACCTCACCGGGTTCCTGGTGACGCTGCTGCTGATCTGGGCGTGGGAGCTCGCCCGCTGACCGTCCGCCCGGACCGTGGCCGCAGACCTGCCGGCGGCTTCCGCCCTACCCGAGGCGCTTCAGCAGCTTGTCGGTCGAGATCATGGCGCCGCCCAGCACCGCGGGCAGTCCGCCACCCGGGTGCACGGAGGCACCCACCCGCCACAGCCACGGCCGCAACGGGGTGCTGTGGGCGGGGGCGTGGAACGGGCCGCTGCGCCACGCAGGACGCACCGCGCCGTACAGCGCCCCGCCCTCCGAGCCGTGCGCGGCGAAGTACGCGGGGTCCAGGATCTCCGTGCTCCGGAAGCGGTCCGTGAGCGGCCCGGACAGCCCGAGCACCCGCCCCGTGCGCTCGAGCTCGCGCGCGACGAACGGGTCTTCGAGGGTGTAGGACTTCCCGTTGGCCGGCGCGGTCAGGAGCAGGGCGAGCGTGGCCGCGCTGTGGGGACGGCCCGCGCGCGCCGGGTAGTGGTTCGCGAAGGCCATGGTCTGCTCGGGCTCGGACCCGGCCTCCAGATCGGCGTAGAGGTCGGCGGGACGGTCGGGCAGCACGACGCCGTGCCGGGGCGTCCCCTCGGGCAGCTCGGAGTCGAGCACGGCGTAGACCGCGATCGCCGAGCAGCTGAGCCGGCGCGGGGTCCGGGGGGCGCGCCCCGCGAGCAGCCCGTCCAGCCGGTGCGCGTCGACCCCGCTCACCACGGCGTCGGCCGGATACGCGCCCCGGTCCGTGCGGACGTGCCGGCGGGCGACGGAGGTCACCGGTTCCCCGGTGCGGAGCTCCACCCCGGCGTCCGCGGCGAGGCGCCGGAGTGCCTCGACGAGCTCGTAGACACCGCCCCGGGGGATCCAGACGCCGTCGCGCGCCATGACGGCGGGCATGCTCGCGTACAGGGCCGGGGTCCGGGCCGGGCCGACACCGGCGTTGAGGGTGTGGATGGCGATGACCTCGCGCAGGCCCTCCGGCATCCAGGTGAGGCTGTCGAGGTAGTCGCGGGTCGTGAGCCGGCGCCCGTACAGCTTCCCGAGCCGACCGAGCGCGGGATAGGCCGCCCGGTCCAGCACGTCGGTGGTCAGCAGCCGCGTGATGTCCGGTCCGAGCACGCCGTGCTCGGCCTCGAAGCGGGCCCAGGCCTCGTGCCACGGGTGCCCGGGCGGGACGGGCAGCGTGCACCGGGCGCCACGGTAGTAGTAGGTGCCGACCTCGGGCAGGCGCTCCAGCACGAGCCCGGCCGTCTCCTCGGCCCTCGGCGCCCGGGCCCCCGTCCGCGCGGTCCCGGCGTCCCGCAGGCGGTCCAGGCGGCGGAGGAGCTCCTCCCACACGCCCGGGAAGGTGAAGAGGGACGGTCCGGTGTCCAGGCGCTGCCCCCCGGCCTCGAGGCGGCGGCTCTTGCCGCCCAGGTGGTCGGCGGACTCGAGCAGGGTGACGCGGTGACCGGCGTGGCCGAGCAGGACGGCCGAGGTCAGCCCGCCGATGCCACCGCCGACGACGACGACGCGGCTCACGGGTACAGCCCGAAGAACAGCGCCACCGTCAGCTGCACGCCGGCCACGGCGCCGGCGACGTAGGGGAAGGCGATGGAGTGCCTGTACAGCCGGTGCCCGGTCCCGGGCCGCGGGTCACGCAGGAGGGAGGCCACGAGCCACCCGGCGATGAGCGCGTTGACCGCGGCCACCGGAAAGCTGACCAGTGCGAAGCCCAGCGTGGACGCGGCCCACCAGCCACCGCTCCACAGGGCCGTCCCACGCGGTCCCAGCCGGACCGCCGTCGTGGTGATGGCCACCGCGCGGTCCTCCTCGATGTCCTGGACGGCGTCGAACGCGTGCTTGGCGACGCTCCAGGCCATCAGGCCGAGCGCCGCGGGCCACACGGGAGTCGCCCCCAGCGCGAAGGCGACGAAGACCAGCGGCAGCGCGTAGGCGGCGTTGCTCAGCGAGTCGAGGTACGCCCGGGCCTTGAAGCGCAGGGGAGGGGCCGAGTAGAACACGAAGACCAGGACGTACAGCGCGATCCAGCCCAGCGCGGCCGGGGGCAGGGCGACGGCGAACCAGACGACGAACGGCACGTTGGTGACGAGCACCGCGGTCAGGATCGTGCGCACCTCGGAGGAGTCGATGAGGGCTCCCTCGAGCGAGCCCTTGCGCGGGTTGAGGGCGTCGGTGTCCTGGTCGAAGACGTCGTTGACGCCGTAGATCAGCAGGTTGAAGGGGAGGGTGAGCCACAGCAGGAGCGGCAGCGCCTCCCACCGCCAGAGCGAGCCCGCGAGCCACATGCCCACCACACCGGTGCCCAGGGCGTTGATCCAGAGCACCGGCCGCGAGATGTGGACGATCCGCTGGAGCGCGGGGGCGGATCCTGCCTGGGGCACGGCGGCGGACCTCCTCGGACGTCGGGTGACCCGGGGGTCCGGGTGCACCCCACACTACGTCGGTTCCGGGACCGGCGCGGCGGCGGGCCCCGAGCCACCGGGACCGCCGCCGGTCCGGTCGTGCTCCGTCCCGCCGCGGGGCAGACTGTGGGGGTGCGCATGATGCTGCTGACCTCCGGAACCCGCGGCGACGTGGAGCCGTTCGCGGCCCTGGCCCGGTACGCCACCGCGCAGGGCCACCGGGTCCGGCTCGGGGTGCCGGAGAACTCCGGGGTCGACCTCTCCGGGGTCGACGCCGTGAGCCTGGACGTGGACTTCCACCGGCTGATGGACGCCCCCGGGGCCTCGCCGCGGGCGGCGGTGCACCACGTCCGTGCGGAGGTCCGCCCCGGGATGCGGAGGATGTTCTCCGCGGCGGTGCGGGAGACTCTGGCGTTCGGACCGGACCTGGTCCTGCACCACCCGCTGATCCTCACCGCACCGGCCGTGGCGGACGCCCTCGGCGTCCCGCGCGCACTCGCCGAGTTCGTGCCGGTGGCGACGCCCACGCAGGAGTTCTCCGCGCCGGGCGGGCCCACGGTCTCCAAGGACCTCGGGCGGTTCAACCGGGCGACCTACGCGGTCCCCCGCAGCGGCGCCCGGCTGTTCCGGCGGGACGTCGAGCGCGCGTGCCGGCAGCTGCCGGGCGGCCGAGCGGCGTCGGCCCCCGCGGCGTCCCGGGCCACGCTGATGGGGATCAGCCCGCAGCTGCTGCCCCGGCCCGCCGACTGGCCGGCCCGGGTGCACCTGACCGGTTCCTGGCACCCCGGAACGGGCCTCCCGTCCCCGGACCCGGCGGTGGCCGAGTTCGTCCGGGGCGGGCCGTGCCTGGTGGCGACCTTCGGCTCCATGGCGGCCGGCGACCCGTCCGCGCGGGGGAGGACGGTGGTGGACAGCGCGCGCGCCCACGGGCTGCGGACCCTCCTGGTCACGGGCTGGGGCGGGCTGGCCCTGCCGGAGGACCGCCGCGGCGAGGACGTGCTCGTCGTGCCGGCCGCGCCGCTGGACGCCGTGCTCCCGGACGCCGCCCTCGCGGTCCACCACGGCGGGGCGGGAACGGCGCACACGGTGGCCCGCGCGGGCATCCCGTCCGTGGTGGTGCCCTTCCTCGTCGACCAGCCCTTCTGGGGCCGGCAGCTGCACCGGCTCGGCATCGCCGCGGCCCCGATCCCGCACCGGAGGCTGACGCCGGAGACCCTGGTCCCCGCGGTGGGCGACGCCCTCGCCCGCCGGGAGCAGGCGCGGCGCGTGGGGCGCGCGGTCCGGCAGGAGCAGGGCCTGCGGACCGCCCTCGACGTCCTCACCGGGCTCTGAGCCCGGGCGGCGGCCGCAGCGCCCCGGGGCAGGCATCCAGGGCCCGTGACCGGCAGGGCGACCGCGGACGAACCCATCAGGCGGACTGACGGGTCAGCATCGGGATTCGTCGCTGTTCCTCACGGGTGGTGTCCTCGATACTGGAAGGACCGGGCGACGCCCCGCCCGCCACCACCCCTCCCGGAGGACAGCACCATGACCGTCGACCTGCTCCCGTCCCGTTCCCCCCAGACCTCCCCGCGCCCGGACGACGTCTCCGACTGCGGGACTGCGGCGCGGATCCTCCGGGCCGGCCGGCACAGCTGGTCCGACGTCGAGCAGGACTGCCCGTACTGCGCGGGTCCCGAGACCGACTGAACGGCGCACCGTCCGGGGCACGGGCCCCGGCGGCAGGATCCCCGTCGTAGTGTGGTCGGGAGCACCCCGACCGTCAGGAGGTCCGCCATGGAACGGCGTCTGCCCCAGTGGTCCGAGCTGCGCCCGCTCCTGCAGTTCGAGACCCCCGCTCTGGACCGCCGCGCGGCCCGGCTGGCCAGGGCCGCGGACCTCTGGGACCTGCGCCGGATCGCCCGACGCCGCACCCCGCGCCCGGCGTTCGACTACGTGGACGGCGCCGCCCAGCGCGAACTGACCCGCCGGCGCTCGCGGGAGGCGTTCGACGCGGTCGAGCTGCTGCCCCGGATCCTGCACGGCATCGCCGCCCCTGACCTGTCCACGCCGATCGCCGGGTCCCGCTCCGCGCTGCCGTTCGGCATCGCCCCGACCGGATTCACCCGCTTCATGCACGCGGAGGGCGAGATCGGGGGAGTCCGCGCGGCGGAGAAGGCCGGCATCCCCTTCACGCTGTCCACCATGGGCACCCGCTCGCTGGAGGAGGTCGCCGCGGCCGGCCCGGACGCCACCCGCTGGTTCCAGCTGTACCTGTGGAAGGACCGCGCCCGGTCCCTGGACCTGCTGGAGCGCGCCGCGGCCGACGGCTACGGCACCCTGCTCGTCACCGTGGACACCCCGGTGGCGGGCCAGCGGCTGCGGGACGTGCGCAACGGCATGGTCATCCCGCCGAGGCTCACGCTGCGGACGGTGGCCGACGCCTCCTACCGGCCCGAGTGGTGGTTCAACTTCCTGACCACGGACTCCCTGAAGTTCGCGTCCCTCTCCAGCACGAGCGCCGACCTGCCCACCATCACGAACTCGATGTTCGACCCGACCCTGTCCTACGAGGACCTCGAGTGGATCCGCTCCGTGTGGCCGGGGAAGCTCTTCGTGAAGGGGGTGCTGACCCGGGACGACGCCCGGCAGTCCCTGGCCGCCGGGGCCGACGGGCTGGTGGTCTCCAACCACGGCGGCCGGCAGCTGGACCGGGCCCCCGCCTCGCTGCACGCGCTGCCCGAGGTGCGGGACGAGGTGGGCGAGGACGTCGAGCTGATCCTGGACTCCGGGGTCATGAGCGGCGCCGACGTCATCACCGCCCTGTGCGCCGGAGCGGACTTCGTGCTCATCGGCCGTGCCTACCTCTACGGGCTGATGGCCGGCGGGCAGCAGGGCGTGGAGCGGGCGATCGAGCTGCTGGCCGAGGAGGTCCGGATCAGCATGCAGCTGATGGGCGCCGAGACGGTCGCCGACCTGGGCCCGCACCTGCTCGGCACCCGCCGCCACCCCGACCTCTCCCGCAGGGACGCGACGGCGGACCAGCCCTGAGCTGCCGGCCCCCGGCGCCGAGGGGTCGCGTTCCGCTGCGGCTCCATGCCGAGGGGTCGCGTCCCGCCGGTCTGGGGCAGACACACCGGCGGAACGCGACCCCTCGCCGCGGGAGAGTGCTGAACGCGACCCCTCGCGGGCGGGGCTCCTGGGCGGCTACAGGTCTGCGAGCACCGACACCGGGTTCTCCACGGCGTCGGCCACCATGCGCAGGAAGCCGCCGGCGGCCCCGCCGTCGCACACGCGGTGGTCGAACGCGAGGGAGAGCTGGGTGACCTTGCGGACGGCCAGCTGCCCGTCGACCACCCACGGGCGGTCGATGATCCGGCCGATCCCGAGGATCGCGACCTCCGGGTGGTTGATGATCGCCGCGGCCCCGTCCGTGCCGAACACCCCGTAGTTGTTGAGGGTGAACGTGGAGCCGGAGAGCTCGGCGGGGCCGGCCTTGCCGGCGCGTGCGAGCTCGGTGAGACGCCGGAGCTCGGCGTCGAGCCCGCGGGCGCTGAGGGTGTGCGCGTTGCGGATGTTCGGCACCACGAGCCCGCGGTCGGTCTGCGCCGCGAAGCCCAGGTTCACGCCGTCGAAGCGCACGATCTCCTGGCTGCCGTCCTCGAGGGTCTCGATCCGGGTGGCGAGCTCGGGGTGGCGGGCCAGGCCTGCGAGCACGAACCGCGCGATGAGGGCCATGAGCCCCGGCGCGGTCGCGGGGTCCTGCGCCTTGAGCTCGGCGCGCAGCTCCACGAGCTTCGTGGCGTCCACGTCCACCCAGACGGTCGCCTCGGGGATCTCGGCGCGGGAGCGGGTCATGGCCTGCCCGATGACCTTGCGGATCCCGGAGACCGGGAGCCGCTCGGCCACCCCGAGCCCCGTGCGGGCGTCCACGGCGGACGGCACCACGGCGGACGGTGCCGCGCCGGACGGTTCCGGGGCCAGGGGCGACGACGGGGCGGTGCTCTCCCGCGGCGCCGGCACCGCGGGGGCGTCCGCCGCAGCCACGACGTCGCGGCGCAGGATGAGCCCGCCTGGGCCCGAGCCGCGCACGGTGGAGATGTCGACGCCGCGGTCCTTGGCGAGCTTGCGCACGATCGGCGAGACGACCGTGGGCGCCAGGCGCGGGGCCGAGGCCATCGCGTCGTGGGCGGCACCCGCGGCCTGCGCCGCCTGGGCCGCCGTCTGCTCCGCCGCCTGCGCGGAGGCAGACCCGACGGTGGAAGCGGCGGGGGCACCGGCGGCGGAGCCGGCCCGCTTCGGCCGGCGCCGGCGCCCGGCCGTGTTGCCGGCGGGTGTGCCGTAGCCGATGAGCACGCTGCCCGATCCGGCGTCGTCGTCCGAGGCCCCGGAACCCCCTGAGGCCACGAAGGCCTCGGCGGCCGCCGCGGGGTCCGCCCCGGCGCGCTCCTCCTCCCGGTAGGACTGCCCGCCCTTGGGCCCGCCGCCCTGGGGGGCGGGGGTGCCGGCCCGGTCCCCGGTGTCGACGGAGATCAACGGCGCGCCCACGTCGAGGGTCTGCCCCGAGGCGCCGTGGAGCTGGTGCACGGTCCCGGCGAACGGGCAGGGCACCTCCACGGCGGACTTGGCGGTCTCCACCTCGGCGATCGGCTGGTCCACGGCGACGGTGTCGCCCACCTGCACGAGCCAGCTCACGAGCTCGGCCTCGGTCAGTCCCTCGCCGAGATCCGGCAGGGTGAACGTCTTCACGGTCATGGTCAGTCCTCCCACTGCAGGTCGTCCACGGCGTCGAGGATGCGGTCGACGCCGGGCAGGTAGTGCTCCTCGAGCTTGGGCGCCGGGTACGGGATGTCGAACCCGGTCACGCGGCGCACGGGCGCGGCCAGGGAGTGGAAGCAGCGCTCCTGGACGCGGGCCGCGATCTCGGCCGCCACGGACGCGAAGCCCGGGGCCTCGGCCACGACCACCACCCGCCCGGTCCTCCGCACCGACGCGGCGACCGTCTCGTCGTCGAACGGGACGATGCTGCGCAGGTCCACGACCTCGAGCGAGCGGCCCTCGCCGGCGGCGGCCGCGGCGGCGGCCAGGGCGGTCGGCACGGACGGCCCGTAGGCCAGGATCGTGGCGTCCTCACCGGCGCGGGCGACGACGGCGCGGCCCTCCCGGCGCTCGGGCGACCGGTTCTCGTAGCGGTCCTTGAGCTCGGCCAGGTCCACGGGGGCCTTGGACCAGTAGAGCTTCTTGGGCTCGAAGAACACGACGGGGTCGTCGGAGTCGATCGCCTCGCGCAGCATGAGGTAGGCGTCCTCGACCGTGGCGGGGGTGAAGACCTTCAGGCCCGGGGTGTGGGCGTAGTAGGCCTCGGAGGAGTCGCAGTGGTGCTCCACACCGCCGATGCCGCCCGCGTACGGGATCCGGATGACGATCGGCAGGCGCACGGCGCCGCGGGTGCGGTTGTGCATCTTCGCGATGTGCGAGGCGACCTGCTCGAAGGCCGGATAGGCGAAGGCGTCGAACTGCATCTCGATCACGGGGCGCATCCGGTTCATCGCCATGCCCACGGCCATGCCGGCGATCCCGGACTCGGCCAGCGGGGTGTCGAAGCACCGGGTGCGGCCGAAGCGCTTCGTCAGCCCGTCGGTGATGCGGAAGACGCCGCCGAGGGTGCCGACGTCCTCGCCGAAGACGACGACGGCGTCGTCGGCGGCCAGCGCGTCGGCCAGAGCGGTGTTGAGCGCCTGGGCGAAGGTGGCGGGCCTGACCGCCCGGGCCCCGCCGGCCGGGGCGGGGGCGTGCAGGGTGCTCACTGTCCGGTCTCCTCTCGGGCGAGCTCGGCGGCCAGGAACTGCTCCTGCTCGGCGAGCTGCGGGGTCTGCTCGGTGTAGACGTGACGGAACAGCTCGAGCGGGTCGATCTCCACGTCGGCGTTCATGCCGTCGCGCAGCACCGTGGCGACGTCCTCGGCGGCGGCGGCGATGCGCTGCTCCGCCACGTCGTCGAGCACGCCCTCGGCGCCGAGGTAGGCGCGCATCCGCGTCACCGGGTCCTTGGCGATCCACTCCTGCACCTCGGCGTCGTCCCGGTAGCGCGTGGCGTCGTCGGCGTTGGTGTGCGCCTGCATGCGGTAGGTGTGCGCCTCGACGAGGAGGGGCTCGGACTCGGAGCGCGCCAGGTCCACGGCGCGGCGCAGGGTGGCGAGCAGCGCCACGAGGTCGTTGCCGTCCACGCGCTCGCCGGCCATGCCGTAGCCGACCGCCTTGTGGGCGAGGCTCGGGGCCGCGGACTGCTGGGACAGGGGCACGGAGATCGCGTAGCCGTTGTTCTGCACGAAGAACACGACCGGCAGCTTGAACACGGCCGCGAAGTTCAGGGCCTCGTGGAAGTCGCCCTCGCTGGTGGCGCCGTCGCCGCACATCGCCAGGACCACGGTGTCCTCGCCGCGCAGCTTGGCGGCGTGGGCCACGCCCACCGCGTGCAGCAGCTGGGTGGTGAGCGGGGTGGACTGGATGCCCACGCAGCGCTCGTACGGGTCGTAGCCGCCGTGCCACTCGCCGCGGAAGATCGCCATGACCTGCATCGGGTCCACGCCCTTGGTCATCACCGCCACGGTGTCCCGGTAGGTGGGGAACAGCCAGTCGCCCTCCTCGAGGCACAGGGCGGCCGCCACCTGGCAGGCCTCCTGGCCGTGGCTGGACGGGTAGACGGCCATCCGGCCCTGGCGGACCAGGGCGGAGTTTTGGTCGTTGACCCGCCGCCCGACCACCAGCTTCTCGTAGGCCTCCAGCAGGACGTCCCGGGCGGGCAGCGGGTACTCGTGGCCGGGGCCGGTGCCCTGCTCCTCGGGGGCGAGCAGCCTCCCGCTCGGGTCGACCATGCGGATCTCGCCGCGGGCCGGGAGCATGTACTGCTCCGGCGTGATGCCGAAGGTCTGGGAGGCCCGGAGGATGGGGTCCCCGGGGGTCTCGACGGTCTGGCTCATGGTGTCCCCTCGGTCGGTCCCCGGTCCGCTCGCGGGCCCGGGGAGGCAGGAAGGCTGGTGCAGCTCTGTCTCCCCAGTATGGGAACCCGGCATGGTTCGTATCCACAGAACCGGGAAAATGCAGAAGACTGAGACAGACAGTGCACTGTGCGTGGACGAAATGTTCTAGTGTGGCGTGGAGCACACGCATTCGTCCGGCGCGTTCCGGACGCTGCGACCGACCCGCCGCGAAGGAGCCCGCCGTGCCCTCGACGCCCGTGACGCTGGACGAGACCGACCGGAAGATCCTCGCGGAGCTGTCCCGGGACGCCCGGCAGTCGGTGACCGCGATCGCCGCGGCCGTGCACGTCTCCCGCGCCCACGCCTACGCCCGGATCAACCGGCTCCGGGACGAGGGGGTGATCCTGCGCTTCAGCACCGTGATCGACCCGGTGCGGGCGGGCCTGCAGGCCTCCGCCTACGTGACGCTCAAGCTCCAGCAGAACACCTGGCGGGAGCTGTGCGCCCAGCTCCGGGCGATCCCGGCCGTGCACCACATCGCCCTGGTGGGCGGGAACTTCGACGTCATGCTCCTCGTGCGGGCCGTGGACACCGTGCACCTGCGCCAGGTCATCTTCGAGCACGTCCAGCAGCTGCCCGGCGTGGTGGACACCCAGACGTTCCTGATCTTCGAGGACATCGACACGCGGGCCTGACGCCCGGGCCCGGCACGTCCGCCGCGCACGGCCGGCGTCATGAACCGTCACGGTCGTCATCTTCCGTCGCGGAGGGACACCCACTACCTCTGCGCATAGTGTTGTTCCAGCTTCACGAGACGTGACCGCCAAGCTCCGACTTGGTCACGCACCAACCCCATGCTCATTGGGTGGTTCGGATGAGGAAGCGGCCTGCATCTTCCGCGGCGTGCCCACCGGGCCGGCGCGGATGACCGGTGCGGGTAAGAGCAAGCGCACAGGAGCAGCGCCATGTCCACCCCCGTGACCGACCACGACCTCGCGACCCGGCAGATCCACGCCGGCACCCACGACCAGGTCACCCAGCGCACCCTGACGGTGCCGATCTACCAGACCGCGGCGTTCGAGTTCCCGGACTACGAGGCGGCCCGGCAGATGTTCGCGCAGACCCGGGCGGGCTTCACCTACACCCGCACCGGCAACCCCACGGTGGCCGTGCTCGAGCAGCGGATCAGCGACCTCGAGGGCGGCGCGGGCGCCGTGGCGACCGGCTCCGGGCAGTCCGCCGTGGCCGTCGCGCTGCTGGCACTGCTCGGCCAGGGCGCCGGCAAGCACCTCGTGGCCTCCGAGAAGCTCTACGGCGGGACGGTGGACCTCCTCACCGACTCCTTCGCGGACTACGGCATCGAGGTCTCCTTCGTGGACCCCACCGCCCCGGGGGCGTGGGCCGCGGCCGTGCGCCCCGACACCCGCGCGTTCCTGCTCGAGTCCATCGGCAACCCCCTGGCCACCCTCCCGGACCTGCCCGGGATCGCCGACGTCGCCCGGGCCGCCGGGGTGCCCGTCGTCGTCGACAACACCCTCGCGTCCCCGGCCCTGTACCGGCCGCTGGAGAAGGGTGCCGACATCGTGGTGCACTCGGCCACCAAGTTCCTGGGCGGGCACGGCAACGCGCTCGCCGGGGCGGTCGTGGACGGCGGGACCTTCGACTGGTCCGCGCGGCCCGACAAGTGGCCGCAGTTCACCCGGGCCCGCGCCCGCTGGGGAGGGCTGAGCCTGGTCGACAAGTGCGCCGGGGCCAGCCCCTACCTGCACCTCGTCCGCGCCAAGTACGTGCACGACCTCGGGACCACGCTGTCCCCGTTCAACGCCAGCCAGATCCTGCAGGGCACCGAGACCCTGGACCTGCGCGTGGCCCGCCACACGGCCTCCGCGCTGGAGGTGGCCGAGTTCCTGGCGGAGCACCCCGCCGTCGCCCGCGTCCACCACCCCGGCGTGCCCGGGGACCCGGGCGCCGGGATCGCGGTCCGCGACTTCCCGCGCGGGACCGGCTCCGTGTTCTCCTTCGACCTCGCCGCCCCGGACGACGCCGTGGGCCCGTTCATCGACGCGCTGCGGCTGTTCAAGCTGGTCGCCAACATCGGCGACACCCGCAGCCTCGTGGCCCACCCGGCGGCGATGACGCACTGCCGCCTGACCCCCGAGCAGCGCCGGGCCGGCGGGATCGCCGAGACCACGATCCGGCTGTCGATCGGCCTCGAGTCCCCCCAGGACCTCGTGGCCGACCTCGGCCAGGCCCTCGACACCGTCGTCGCCACCGTCCAGACCTCCCGGAAGTGAGCACCGCCATGACGTCCTCCACCGAGACCCGCACCCGCCACCGGGGCTTCACGACCACCGCCGTCCACGCCGGCCAGGAGCCCGACCCGCTGACCGGGGCGGTCATCCCGCCGATCTACCAGACCTCCACGTTCGCCCAGGACGGGATCAACGTGCTGCGCGCCGGGCACGAGTACAGCCGCGGCTCCAACCCCACCCGCAGCGGCTTCGAGGAGCAGCTCGCGGCCCTGGAGCGCGGCGAGCGCGGGTTCGCGTTCGCCTCGGGGATCGCCGCCGAGGACGCCCTGCTGCGCGCGGTGCTGCGCCCGGGCGACCACATCGTGCTCGGCGCCGACGGCTACGGCGGCACCAACCGGCTGATCACCACGGTCCTCGCCCCGTGGGAGATCGCGCACACGCCCGTGGAGATCACGGACCTCGACGCGGTCCGCGCGGCCGTGCGGCCCGGCGCCACGAGGGTGCTGTGGCTCGAGACGCCGTCCAACCCGCTGCTCGGCATCGCCGACGTCGCGGCCTGGGCGCAGCTGGCCCGGGACGCTGGGGCGCTGCTCGTCGTCGACAACACCTTCGCGTCCCCGTACCTGCAGAACCCCCTCGAGCTCGGCGCGCACGCCGTGGTGCACTCCACCACCAAATACATCGGCGGGCACTCCGACGTGCTCGGCGGCGCCGTGGTCGTCGGGACGGCCGAGTGGCGGGGCGCCCCGCTCACGGAGGCGGTCGGCTTCCAGCAGTTCGCCGCCGGCGCCGTGGCGGGCCCTCAGGACAGCTACCTGGCCGCCCGCGGGCTCAAGACCCTGAGCCTGCGGATGGAGCGCCACCAGGACAACGCGCAGCGGATCGCCGAGTGGCTCCTCGAGCGCCCGGAGGTCTCGCGGGTGCTCTACCCGGGGCTGCCCGAGCACCCCGGCCACGCGCTCGCCGCCGTGCAGATGCGCGGCTTCGGCGGGATGGTCTCCTTCCGGCTCGCCGGCGGGGAGGCCGCGGCCCGCGCGGTGGCGGAGGGCACCCGGCTGTACTCGCTGTCGGTGAGCCTGGGCGGGGTGGAGTCCCTGATCTGCTACCCCTCGGAGATGACGCACGCCTCCGTCCGGGGCACCGCGCTGGCCGTGCCCGTGGACCTGGTGCGGCTCTCGGTGGGCATCGAGGACGTCGAGGACCAGCTGGAGGACCTCGACCGCGCGCTCGCCGACGTCTCCTGACCCGGCGGCCCGCCGCGGACGGCACTATCCTGGGGCGCATGAGCACCGGCACCCCGCAGGACGGCACACCGCAGGACGACACCCCGCAGGACGACACCCCGCAGGACGACACCCCGCTCCAGCTCCCCGGGCCCGTGGTGAGCACGCGCTGGCTGGCCGAGCACCTCCACGACCCCCGGCTCGTGCTCGTGGACGCGAGCTCCACGCTGAACCGGGCCGAGGAGGCCCTTCCCGGGGCCGTGCTCCTGGACCTGGACGGGGCCTTCTCGGACCCGTCCTCGGACCTGCCGCACACGGCGCCCCCGGCGGAGCAGCTGACCGCGGCGGCCCGTGCGCTCGGCATCTCGCGCACGAGCACGGTCGTGGCCTACGACGCCAAGGGGATCTTCGCGTCCGCCCGGGTCTGGTGGATGCTGCGGGCCGCGGGCTTCGACCGGGTCGGCGTCCTCGACGGCGGCCTCCCGGCGTGGCTCGCCGAGGGGCGGCCCACCGGGGCGCACGCCGCGCCGCCCGCCGAGCCCGGGGACGTGGAGCTCGTGCCCCGCGCGGGCAGCTTCGTCGGGGCGGAGGACGTCGCCCGCGCGCTGGGCGACCCGGGCGCCACCGTCCTGGACGCCCGCTCCGCCGGCCGGTTCGCGGGCACCGAGCCCGAGCCGCGGCCGGGTCTGCGCCCCGGGCACATGCCGGGGGCCGTCAACCTGCCGTACACCGACCTGCAGGACGCGCACGGGCGGCTGCTGCCGCTGCCGCAGCTGCGGGAGCGGATCGCGGCGGCCGCGCCCGAGGGCCGGCGGATCGTCACCAGCTGCGGGTCCGGCCTCACGGCGTGCGTCCTGGCGCTCGGCGCCCACCTGGCCGGCCGCGAGGACGTCGTGGTCTACGACGGCTCCTGGAGCGAGTGGGGCCGTCCCGGTCCCCGGCCCGTGGCGGGCCCGGAAGGGGTCAGTCCCGGACCGGGGTCTCCGCGGCAGGAGTGATCCGAGCGGCCGCCTGGTCCGCCGAGGCCGTCTGCTGCTCCTGGGCCCCGGGGCCGTCCAGCGCGGCGGCGGTGGCGAGGATGTTGCGGGCCATCGACGGGAAGATGAACCCGTGGAAGGGCCACACACCCCACCAGTAGAGCCGGCCCGGCAGGCCACGGGGGAAGAAGATGGCCCGCTGCGTGTACCGGCTGCCGTCACCCTCGGGCTCCACGGACAGCTCGAGCCACGCCCGGCCGGGGGCGCGCATCTCGGCGTGCAGGAGCAGATTGTGCCCCTCCTCCATGGCCTCGACGCGCCACCAGTCCACGTACTCGCCCACCTGCAGGTCCGTGGCGTCGCGGCGGCCGCGGTTCAGGCCGGCCCCGCCCACGAGCTTGTCCATGATCCCGCGGACCTGCCAGGCCAGGGGCAGCGAGTACCAGCCGTTGCGCCCGCCGATGGACTCGATGACCCGCCACACCTGCTCGGGCCGCGCCGGGCCCGTGCGGCTGCGCTCGTCCACGAACACCGTGCGCCCCGCCCAGTCCGGGTCCGAGGGCAGCGGATCGGCGGCGGCCTCGGAGGAGCTGTAGTGGACGTCCCACGTGGTCTCCACGGAGTTGTCCTCGATCTTCTTCAGGGCGAGCGCCACCGCACGGCGGTAGCCGGCCAGCCCCTCGGGGGGCGGCGGGATGTGGTCGTCGATGTCGTGCTCGCCCGCCACGGCGTCGTGCTGCAGCGACTGCACGAGCGGCACGGCCAGGCCCAGGGGGATCGGGGTGACCATGCCCACCCAGAACCCGGACAGCCGGGGCGCGGGGAGGGGGAGGTGGAAGACCACCCGCCGGCGCAGCCCGGCGACCCGGGCGTAGCGGCGCATGGCGTCCGCGTAGGTCATGACGTCGCGGGAGCCGATGTCGAAGGTGCGGTTGAGGTCCTCCGGCAGGTCCATCGCACGGACCAGGTAGTACAGCACGTCGCGGACGGCGATGGGCTCGATGCTGTTGGTCACCCAGGACGGCGCCGGCATGACCGGGAGGGTGTCGCCGAGGTGGCGGATCATCTCGAAGGACGCCGAGCCGGAGCCGATGACCACACCGGCCTGGAAGACGACGGCCGGGACGGAGCTCTCGAGCAGGATCTCGCCCACCCGGACCCGGGAGCGCATGTGCTGGGACAGCTCCACGCCCTGGGGGTGCAGGCCCGAGAGGTAGACGATGCGCCGCACCCCGGCCCGCTCCGCGGCCCGGGCCACGGTCCGGGCCATCTCGGCCTCCTCCTCCTCGAACTGCTGGGAAGCGCCCATGGAGTGCACCAGGTAGTACAGGGTGTGCACGTCGCGGCACGCGGCGGTCATCCCGTCGAGGTCGTTGAGGTCCGTCTCGGCGACCTCCACCCGGTCCCGCCACGGCACGGCGTGCAGCTTGCCGGGGGACCGGACGGCGACGCGCACGGTGTGCCCGGCCTCCAGCATCCTGGGCGCCAGGCGCCCTCCGATGTAACCGGTGGCACCGGTGATGAGGACGCGCTGGGGAGAGCTCATGGCCTGCCTTTCGTGCGGGTCCCGCGAGCCTACCAACGCCGCCCGACAGGCAGACGGCCGGGCCCCGCCTGCGCTCCGGCATGCGGAACGGCCGCGTGCCGGAGCATCGCGGCCGTTCGGCCGGTCGTCGTGCGGGGACGGATCAGGGCAGGGCCAGGCGGAACACCTTCGCCCACGCCGAGGCGACCTGCTTCGGCAGCGGCCCAGTGGTGTAGGGCAGCTCGTAGCGCTCGCAGATCTCGCGCACCTTGACGGCGACCTCGGCGTAGCGGTTCGAGGGCAGGTCCGGGAACAGGTGGTGCTCGATCTGGAAGGACAGGTTGCCGGTCATGAGGTGCATCAGCTTCGACCCGGAGATGTTGGCCGAGCCGATCATCTGCCGCACGTACCAGTCACCGCGGGTCTCGCCCTCGATCTGCGCCTCGGTGAACGTGTCCGCGCCGGCGGGGAAGTGGCCGCAGAAGATGACGGCGTGCGCCCAGATGTTCCGGGCGGCGTTGGCGGTGAGGGTCGCGGCCAGGGCCTGCTTCCCGGAGCCGGTCAGCGTCGCGGCGGCGGGGGTGGCCACGTAGTCCTTGGCGGCCTGCTTCAGGAACTTGGCGCCGAGGGCCTTCACGCCGCGCACGAGCTCCGCCTTCGGCTTGCGGCCCTCGCGGTACTCGTCGAGCTCGAGGTCGTAGATCGCGATCCCCCACTCGAAGACCGGGGCCAGCAGCGCGTTGTAGAGCGGGTTGCCGAGGTTCCGGGGCGTCCACTCCTGGTCCTCGTCCATGCGCAGGATGGTGTACCCGACGTCCCGGTCCTTGCCGACCACGTTGGTCCAGGTGTGGTGCAGGTCGTTGTGGGTGTGCTGCCAGGCCTTGGACGGGGTCACGAAGTCCCACTCCCAGGTGGTGGAGTGGATGTCGGGGTCGCGCATCCAGTCCCACTGCCCGTGCAGCACGTTGTGGCCGATCTCCATGTTCTCCAGGATCTTGGCGACGGTCAGCATGCCGGTGCCGGCGAACCAGGCGGGCTTGTGCTTGGCGAGCAGCAGCGTGGCGCGCCCGGCCAGCTCGAGGGAGCGCTGCGTGGCGATGACGCGGCGGATGTAGGCCGCGTCCTTGGCCCCGCGGGTGGCGATCACGGACTCGCGGAGCGCGTCGAGCTCGCGGCCCAGCTCCTCGACCTGCTCGTCGGAGAGGTGGGCGGCGGCGGAGGGCTTGGTCGACTCGGCGGGTCGGCCGGAGTCGAGCAGGAACGGGGTGACGATCGTCATGATGTCTGTCCTTCGGGAACGGGGTCGGGGAACAAGTGCTGGAGGTGTCGGGTCAGGCGTCGAGACTGACGGGACCGGCGGCCGTGGACACGCAGGTCTGGACGAGGTGGCCGGGCTCGCCGTGGACCTCGCCGGTGCGGGTGTCCCGGACCTGCCCGGAGAGCAGCGGGGTCACGCACGCGTGGCAGATGCCCATGCGGCAGCCGCTGCGCATCATCAGGCCGGCCTCCTCCCCGGCGGCGAGGAGTGTCGTGCCGCTGTCGGCCTCGACCTCCGTGTCGGACTTCTCGAACGTCACGCGCCCGCCCTCCCCGCCGGAGCCGGGGGCGACCACGGCGGCGAAGCGCTCGACCCGCAGCTCACCCTCCTCCTGCTGCCAGAGGGCTTCGGCGGCGTCGAGGAAGTCGGCGGGGCCGCACGCGTAGGCGGCGCGGTCGCGCCAGTCGGGGCACGCGGCGTCGAGGTCGGCGGTGGCCGTGAGGTCGAGCCGGCGGCCGCGCTCGCCGGTGAACCACTGGACGAGACGGAAGCCGGGGAACTGGTCGGTGAGCTCCAGCAGCTCCTCCCGGAACAGGGACTCCTCCGGGGAGCGCGAGGAGTGCACGAGCACCAGATCGGCGTCCGCGCGGCGGGGGACGAGGGTGCGGATCATGGACATGACCGGCGTCAGGCCGCTGCCGGCGGTGAGCATCAGCAGCGGGCGCGGGCTCTCGGGGAGGACGAAGTCGCCCTCGGGCGGGGCGAGGAACAGGACGTCGCCGGGCCGGGTGCCCCGGACGAGGGCGGTGGAGACCTTGCCCATCGCCGTCACCGTGATGGCCGGGTCCTGGCCGGCGCCCGTGCTGAGGGAGTAGGAGCGCCAGTGCCGCACGCCGTCGATCTCCACGCCGATGCGGGCCCACTGGCCGGCCTCGTGCGCGTTCCAGCCGCGGCCGGGACGGAAGCGGATCGTCACCGAGTCCGCGGTCTCGGGCACCACGGAGGTCACCAGGCCGCGCAGCTGGCGGGCGCTGGCCAAGGGGTCGATGAGCCGCAGGAAGTCCTCGGGGGAGCGGGGGGTGGTGAAGGCCGAAGCCAGGCGGGTGAACAGTCGCATTTGGGGCACCTAATAACTGTGCCCCAAATCCGGCCGTGGTTCTCGTCCCGTCGCGTACTCTTTCAGCAGAGAAATTGTGGTGTCGGAATGAAAGCGGGGGATCGTGGATCGGGTGGACCACACGACGGAGCACGCGCGGCCGGCGGACCGGGCGGACCGGGAGCTGCCGTGGACCTCGCTGCCGCCGGCGCTCACCCCCCTCCTCGTCCCGCACCTGCCCGCGGTGACCGAGGAGCTCCTGGACTCCGTGCGGCTCGACGTCCCGGTCTACGCCCGGCCGCTGGAGGGTCTGTTCGGCGACAGCATCCGGCGCGGGGTCGAGGTGGCCCTGAACCGGTTCCTGCAGCTGCCCGGCACCCAGCAGCCGGCGCTGATGGGCGACGACCGGCGGGTCTACGAGGGGCTCGGCCGCGGCGAGGTGCGGGAGGGGCGTCCGATGGACGCCCTCTTCGCGGCCTACCGCTCCGGGGCGCGCACCACGCTGCGCTCGCTCTCCCGCGTGGCCATGGACGCGGGGTTCGAGGCGTCCGTGCTCATCGGCCTCGCGGAGTCCGTCTTCGCCTACATCGAGGAGCTCTCCGCGGCCAGCGCCGAGGGCTATGCCATGGAGCAGTCCGAGCGCGCGGGGGAGCAAGACCGTCTGCTGGACGTGCTCGCGGACATGCTCGTCCGCGGCCACGTGGCGGAGGACGCGGTGCGCACCGCCGCCGCCGCCGCGGGGTGGCCGGTGCCCGACCGGGTGGTCGTGGTGACGCTGGCCGCCGACCGGCGGGTGGGCCTGCGCTCGCGCCTCGGGGAGCGGGCGCTGCTCACCTCCCGCCCGGGCGACGTCGTGGCGGTGGTCCCCGAGCCCTCCTCGCCGACCGGCCGCCGGGAACTGGAGCGCGCGCTCACCGGGCGGGGCGCCGTGATCGGCCCGGGCCGGCCCTGGTACGCGGCCCCCGACTCCCTGCGCCTGGCCGTGCTGACCCGGGACCTGCTGCAGCGGGTGGAACCGGCCGACCCCGGTCCGCTGTGGGTCTCGGAGCACCTCATGGAGCTCGTCCTGCACAGCGAGCGCAGCGTGGTCGAGGACCTCGCCGCGCAGTGCCTCGCCCCGCTGGTGGACCTCAAGGCCGGCCAGCGGGAGCGGCTGGCCGCGACCCTGCTGTGCTGGCTCGAGCACCACGGGCAGCGCGCCGCGATGGCCGCCGAGCTGAACATCCACGAGCAGACGGTGGGCTACCGGGTGAACCAGCTCCGGGAGGTCTTCGGGGACCGGCTCAACGACCCCAAGAGCCGGTTCGAGCTCGAGCTGGTGCTGCGCGCCGGATTCCGGTGAGGCGGTGGGTGCCCCTGCGCGCCCGCCGGGCTCAGCCGGTCCGCTTGTAGGCCTCGCGCTCCCGGGCGTCGGAGTCGATCTGCTCCTGGACCGTGATCGCGCTGCCGCCCAGGTGCGCCGGCATCCACCACGCGCCGGGCGCCGGGGTGACGGGGTAGCTCTCGATGCACCGGTCGATCCCGTCCTGCAGGGCCGCGCGCAGCCGGGCGCTCGCGGCGCGGACGTCCTCGTCGGGCTCCACCTGCAGCACCGGGCCGACATGGACGCGCACCGGCGTGCGCCACACGTCGCGCAGCCGGATCCCGCCGCGACCCCGGGTGAGCATCCGGTGGCCGCCCCACACGGAGACCGGGATGACGGGGGCGCCGGTCTCGGCGGCCATCCGCACGGCGCCGGTGCGCAGCGGGCGCACGGTCCAGCTGCGGCTGACCCCGCCCTCCGGGAACACCGCGAGGAACTCGCCGCGGGCCAGTTTCGCCACGGCCTCGGCGTAGGCGGGGGCGCCGTCGGCGCGGTCGACGACGACGTGGTCGCACAGCCGGCACACCGCCGTGACGAGGGCGCTGCCGGTGTGCTTTCGGGTGATGAGGAAGCGGGAGTGGGCCCGCAGCCGGCGCCAGACCACCAGTTGCGCGAAGACGAAGTCGAGGTAGCCGAAGTGGGTCACCGCCACGACGGCGCCCTTGCCCGGGCGGATCTCCCGGTGCAGGCCGTGCACCACCTGGTCGGTGGGCAGGTGCTCCTCACCCGTGGCCAGCAGGGGCACGCGGAAGAGCTTCACCGCGGCGAGGCCGGCGAGCACGATGGCCCGGTAGGCGTACTTGTTGGGGCGCAGCTGCGGGGCCACGGGCCTCCCTCGGGAAGGGGCCCGCCAGGAGACGGGCCGGGAACGGTCTGCAGAGAATCGTAGACCAGGGTGCGGGGCGGCGCCCCCGCAGCGCGCGGCGGCGGGGAACCGCTGCCGTGGAGTGCGGTCATCCCCCATACCGGGCGCGGGCCCGGTCCCGATACGCTGGCAGCACCGCGCCGGTCCGGCGTCCGCGGCACCGGGTGCCGCGACCGGTTCCGTCTCTGCCCACCAGGAGAACCCGATGTCCTACCTTCCACCGTCAGCACCTCGTCCGCAGCACCGGGCGCAGGGTGACGACCGCACCATCGCGGTCCTCACCCACCTGTCGGGCCTGATCGGCGCGCTGGTCTCCGTCGGGTGGCTCGGCTTCGTGGGTCCTCTCGTCGTGTGGCTCGTGTACAAGGACCGGAACCCCTTCCTGCGGGCCACCTCCGCCGGGTCGTTCAACTTCAACCTGTCCATGTGGCTGCTCAACGTGGCGGCGTGGGTGTGCCTGTTCACCGTGATCCTGATCCCCGTGGCGGTCGTGCTGTGGATCCTCGCCGCGGTGCTGCTCGTGGTGTGCCACGTCCTGGCCGTGCTCAAGGCCAACAAGGGCGAGGTGTACCGCTACCCGCTCCAGCTGCCGGTGCTCACCTAGCCGGGGCGGGCCTGGTCCGGGCCCGGTGCGCGAGCACCACGACCGCCACGAGGACGAGCAGGGCCGCGCTGAGCCCGTCGAAGCCGATCAGCGCCAGCACCGGTCCCGCGAGCGCGCCGCCGGTCGCTCCGGCGAGGTTCATGAACAGGTCCGAGACGCCCTGCAGCTTCGGCCGCTCGGCCGGTGCGACGGCCTCGGCCACGAGCGTGGAGCCCGAGACCGTGGAGGCGGACCAGCCGAGACCGAGCAGGACCAGGCTGACGGTCACCAGCACCGGGGACGTCGAGCCGAGCCAGGACAGCACGAGGGACGCCACGAACAGGGCCTGGCCGAGCAGGACGGTGGGGCGGCGGCCGGCCCGGTCCGCGAGCCAGCCGAACACGGGGGCGAGGGCGTACATCCCGGCCACGTGCAGGCTGATGGTCAGGCCCACGACGCTCAGCGACGCGCCGTGCAGGGTCAGGTGCACGGGCGTCATGGACATCAGCGCCACCATGACGGCGTGGCTCAGCGCCACGGTGAGCACGGCGCGGCGGGCGGGCGACGAGAACCGCAGCACCGCCAGCCCGCCCGCGGGGGAGGGCTTGTCCCTCCCCGCGGCCTCCCCGTCGGCCACGGCCAGCAGCAGGGGGTCCGGCCGCAGCGCCGTGAGGTAGACCAGGGCTCCGCAGGCCTGCGCCACGAGGGCGATGACGAACCCGCCCGTGAGCTCCGGCAGGCCCAGGGTCCGCCCGATCAGCTCACCCGGCTCGAAGAGGTTGGGGCCGAGCACCGCGCCGATCGTCGTGGACCAGACCACCAGGGACAGGTCCCGGGCGCGGGTGTCGTCGGGGGCGAGGTCGGTCGCCGCGAACCGGGACTGGAGGTTGAGCGCAGAGCCGGCGCCGAGCAGCGCCAGGCCCACCAGCAGGACGGGGAAGCTCGCGAGGGCGGCGGCGCCGATCGTGATCGACGCGCCCGCCATGGCGGTGAACGCCCCGGTGCTCAGCGAGATCCGGCGGCCGCGGGCCTGGGCGAGCCGGGCGAGGGGGACGGCGAGCAGGGCCGCGCCGAGGGTGTTCATGGTCGCGGCCATGCCCGACCAGGCCGAGGAGCCGGAGACCTCGGTGACGAGGAGGGCGCCGAGGGCCAGGGTGGCGCCGACGCCGAGCCCGCCGAGGACCTGGCCGAGGGCCAGGACGCGGACGACTCTCCGCTGGAGGGCGCGCCGGTCCACGGTGGAGTTCGTCGGGTGCATGACCGCCATCATATACCCCAGGGGGTACTGCTCCGGGGTGTGTCGGAGCCCTCCGGTGTGGTTCGATGCTCGGCATGAGCTCCCTGCCCGATCCCGCGACCGGCCTCGTCCTCGGCGAGGACGGGCTCGCCCGCCCCGCCTGGGCGGCCACGGACCCGCTCCTGCGCGCGTACTACGACACCGAGTGGGGCGTCCCCGTGCGGGACGAGCGGGGGCTCTACGAGCGGATCTGCCTCGAGGGCTTCCAGGCCGGACTGTCCTGGGCCACGATCCTGCGCAAGCGGCCCGCCTTCCGGGCGGCCTTCGCGGACTTCGACCCGGACACGGTCTCCGGCTTCGGCCCGGAGGACGTCGACCGGCTGCTGGGCGACGCCGGGATCGTGCGCCACCGGGGCAAGATCGAGGCCGCCGTCGGCAACGCCCGCGCCACCGTGGCCCTGCGCGGCGAGGGCGGGCTGGCCGAGCTCGTGTGGTCGTTCCGCCCGGCGCGGACCCCCCGACCGTGCACGGCGGACGAGGTCCCGACCCGCTCCCCGGAGTCCGAGGCCCTGTCCCGGGCGCTGCGGGGGCGCGGCTTCCGCTTCGTGGGGCCGACCACGATGCACGCGCTCATGGAGGCGGTCGGGATCGTCGACACCCACCTGGTCGGCAGCCACCGCCGGGGCAGCTCCGGGGTGTGGCCGGAGGCGCCGGAGGGTGCGTAGGATTCCTGGCACCGAACCCGACGACGCCCCGCGTCGCCTTCCGGCAGGAGGCCCGGCCATGTACGACAACAGCGAGCAGCGCAGCGCGGTGCTGCCCCTGGTGCTGAGCACCGTGGGCTCCGTCCTGGTCGGCATGGTGGTGCGGAGGCTGCGGGAGGACCGGGCGGCGGCCCGCGGCGAGACCGCCGTCCCGCCCGCAGGCCGGGGCGGCCGGCGGGCGGGACGGGCCCGGCCCGCCCGCAGGAACGCGCGCGGGCCGGTGCTCTGAGACCGTGACGAGCCACGCGATCAGCTGGGTGGACGTCTTCTCGGCGGCGCCGCTGGGCGGCAACCCGCTCGCCGTCGTGCACGGGGCCGACGCCCTCGGCGAGAACACGATGGCGCGCTTCGCCCGCTGGACCAACCTCTCCGAGACCACGTTCCTGCTCGAGCCCACGGTCCCGGGCGCCGACTACCGGGTGCGGATCTTCACCCCCGGCGGGGAGCTGCCGTTCGCGGGGCACCCCACGCTCGGGACGGCGTCCGCCTGGCTCGCCCTCGGCGGGGAGGCCGCGGGCGAGGACGTCGTCCAGGAGTGCGGGGTGGGGCTGGTGACCGTCCGGCGCCGCGGGGACCGGCTCTCGTTCGCCGCCCCGCCCCTGCTGCGCTACGAGCCCGTGGTGGAGCCGGCGCTGCTGGACCGGGTGGCACGGTCCCTGCGGCTGGACCCGTCCGCGATGCTCGACGTCTCCTGGGTCGACAACGGTCCCGGCTGGATCGGCGTGCGCGTGGCCGACGCCGGGGCCGTCCTGGGGATCCGCGCGGACTGGTCCGCCATGGCGGGGCTCAAGCTCGGGGTGGTCGGGTCCCATCCCGAGGGCGCGGAGTGCGCGGTCGAGGTGCGGGCGTTCGTGGGCGACTGGGTCGTGGAGGACCCGGTCACGGGCAGCCTCAACGCGGGCCTGGCCCGGTGGCTGACCGACAACGGGTGGGCCCCGGACCGCTACGTCGCCGCCCAGGGCACGGTGCTCGGGCGCACCGGGCGCGTGGTGGTGGAGCGGGACGCGGAGACCGTATGGGTCGGCGGGCACGTGAGCCCGGTGGTCCGCGGGACCGTCGAGCTGTAGCCGACGGCGCACGGGACGCCGGCCCTGACTATCGTGGGGGCATGACGACCCAGGACATCTCCTTCCGCACCCGCACGTGGGTCACGCCGGAGGACCTCAACGCCAACGGCACCCTGTTCGGCGGGAGCCTGCTCCGCCGGATCGACGAGGAGGCGGCGATCTACGCCGGCGTCCAGCCCGGCAACCGGCCTGATGCACGCGCGACGGGCCGCTGAGATGGCGGTGCGGCGGCTGAACGCCGAACGGATCACCGACTCCGTCACCTACCACGGCGAGGGGCCGTGCTGGTCCGAGGCCTGGGGCGGACTGCGGTGGGTCGACATGCTCGCCGGGGACGTGCTGTCCTTCGGCGCGGACGGCGAGGTGCTCCGCAAGCACGTCGGGGACGTCGTGGCCTGCGTGCGCCCGCGCGCGATTGGGGGCGCGGTGCTGGCCGTCGAGACGGGCGTGGCCCTCGAGGACCCGGACGGGACCGTCCACCCGGCCGAGCTGCTCTGGGAGCCCGGAGCGGTCCGGATGAACGAGGGCGGGGCCGGCCCGGACGGCTCCTTCTACGTCGGTTCCATGGCCTGGGACCAGGCCGAGGGCGCGGCCACGCTCTGGCGCGTGGACCCGGACCTGCGGTGGGAGCCGGTCCTGGAGGGCGTCACCGTCTCCAACGGCATCGCCTGGTCCCCGGACGGCACCCTGGCCTACTACAACGACACGCCCACCGGGAAGGTCGACGTCCTCGACTGGTCGGAGGCCGCGGGGCTGCACGGCCGCCGCACCTTCGTGGTGCCCGAGCTCGCGGAGGGGGACGTCCACCCCGACGGGCTGACCGTCGACGCCGAGGGCGCGGTCTGGGTGGCGCTGCACGGGGCCGGGCAGGTGCACCGCTACACGGCCGACGGCGCCCTGGACGCCGTCGTGGAGGTCGGCGCGCGCCAGACCACCGCGTGCTGCCTGGGCGGGGAGGACCTGCGCACCCTCTACATCACCACCTCCCGGGAGAACCTCGCCGCGGACGAGGATCCCGCCGCCGGCTCCCTGTTCGCCGTCCGGGTCGACGTCGCCGGCCTTCCCGTCCTGCCCTTCGAGGGCTGACCGCGGTGCGGAACCCCAGGCGCACCGCCGGACTGCTGTGGCTGCTCGTGCTCGTGTGGGTCGTCGCCCTCGTGGGCTCCCTGCTCAGCGGGGGGACCTCGTCGGCGCTCTCCTTCGCCGTGCTCGCCGTGCTGTGCGCCGCCGGGGCGCTGCTCCTGGGCCGCCGGGCCCGGCGCTGACGGGCTTGACCCTCACGCGGCGGGAGGGCCCAGGATGGAGGGCATGGACGGACAGCGGCCGGCGGCGGCGGACGAGAGGCTCACCGTGGGGCAGGTCGCGGAGCGCTTCGGCGTCACCGTGCGCACGCTCCACCACTACGACGACGTCGGCCTGCTGCGCCCGAGCGAACGCTCGGCGGGCGGGTACCGCCTCTACACGGAGGGCGACCTGCTCCGGCTGCGGCACGTCGTGGTCTACCGCCGGTTAGGCTTCCCCCTCGATCGCATCGAGGAGCTGCTGACCGCGGAGGAGCCCGGGTCCGTGCGGGCGCACCTGCGCCGGCAGCGCGAGTCCGTCCTGGCGAGGCAGGCCGAGCTGTCCGACCTCGTCACCGCGATCGACCGAGCACTGGAGAAGGACATGACCGGGATCGACCTGACCCCCGAAGAGCGCCGCGAGCTCTTCGGCGACGGCTTCAGCGACGCGTACGCGGCGGAGGCCGAGCGCCGCTGGGGCGGCACCGACGCGTGGGAGCAGTCCCACCGCCGCGCGGCCGGATACGACCAGGAGGACTGGCGGCGGATCGCCGCCGAGACCTCGGCGATCAACGAACGGTTCGCCGCGGCCCGGCGCGCCGGACTGCCCGCCGGCTCGGCCGAGGCGATGGACGCCGCGGAGGCGGCTCGGCGCCAGATCCACGAACGCTTCTACGACCTCTCGCCCGAGCTCCACCGGGCGCTGGGGGACATGTACGTGGGGGACCCGCGGTTCACCAGGACCTACGAGGACCTGGAGCCCGGGCTGGCGCAGTACGTCCGCGACGCGATCCACGCCAACGCCGACCGCGCCGCGGGCTGAGGCCCCCGGCGCGGGCGGCAGTGCGGTGAGCTGCGGCCAGGAGGTGGGGAGGCCGCCGGTCTAGGATCGCAGCGAGGAGGAACCCATGACCGAGACCCCCCGGGCGGCCCCGGACGTCGTCACCGGCTCGATCCGCCTGCTCGCGGAGCAGGGCTGGGAGGCCACGACCGTGGACCGGCTCGCGCTCGCCGCGGGCATCAGCCGGGCCACCTTCTTCCGCAAGTACGGGTCCAAGGAGGACATCGTCTTCGCGGACCACGCCGCGAACCTCGAGCGCCTCGAGCAGCAGCTGGCCCGGGCGGCCGACGAGCCGGGCGCCGACCCGGCCGTCGCGCTGCGGGACGGCGTGCTGCTGGTCTTCCGCCACCACCTCGACCACCGGGAGCGGGCCCTGGCCCGCAACGCCCTGCTCCGGCAGGTCCCGCAGCTGCGGGACCGGGAGCTCATCACGTCCCACCGCTACGAGCGGGTCCTGCAGCGCTACCTGCGCTCCGCGCTGCCCGACTCGCCGGGGCGGGCCACGCTGGCCACGGCGCTGTCCGCCGCCGCGGTGGCGGTGCACAACGCCGCCCTGCGGGCCTGGCTGCGCGCCCCGGACACCGACCCCTCGGCGGAGCTGGCGGTGCAGCTGGAGCGCCTCGCGCGCACGCTCGTCTCCGGCTACGAGGGCGGCGCGGCGCGGCCGGCCGCCGCCGGGGCGCGCCCCGCCGTCGTCGTCACCGTCCTGGACCCCGGCGCGGACACGGAGGAGATCCTGGCGTCCGTGCGGGACGCCCTGCGCTGAGGACTCAGACCTCGCCGGCGAGGATCGCGTAGATCAGCTCGTCGCGCCACTCGCCCAGCTGGTGGTGGCTCTCGCGCAGGATCGCCTCCAGGCGCATGCCGATGCGCTCGCAGACCTTGGCGGAGCTCACGTTGAGGGCGTCCAGGCTCGCGCAGACCCGGTGCGCGCCCAGCTCGGCGAACGCGAACTCGATCGCGGCGCGGGCGGCCTCGGAGGCGATCCCCCGGCCCGCGTGGTCGGGATGGACCACCCAGCCGATCTCGACCTGCGCGGCCGCCGCGTCCGTGAGCGTCAGCACGACCTCGCCCGCGAGCTCCCGCGAGCCCCGGGGGGAGACGGCGAAGCGGACGTGGTCGCCGTCCCGGCCCCAGGGGCGCATGCCGCTGTTCTCGGCCAGGGTCCGCTCGCACTCCTCGCGGGTGCGCGGACCCCGCCACGCGTACTGCGCGTAGTCCTCGCGGCTCTGGTAGGAGTGCATGGGGTCGAGGTCCGCGGCGTCGAAGCGGCGGAACGCGAGGCGTTCGGTCTCTGGGGGCAGCACGTCGATCATCACCAGCCAGAATACGGCCTGCACACCCGGGAACCGGACGCCGCGCGACGACATTGAGACTCAATTCCTTGACGTGATACTCAGTATCAGTCAGAGTGGTGGCGATCACCCACACGTCAGGAGTCCGCCCATGGCACCCGCCGCGCCCGCCCCGTCCTTCCCGTCCACCGTCACGGTGGACGTCGAACAGCTGGTCCTGCCCGGCCGGTCCGCCCCCGTTGCCCTGGTGCGGCTGGACTCCACCCCGCCGGGTGGGCTGATCATCTGGGGCTCCGAGGCACTGGAACAGCTCCGGGACGTCCTGGAGTCGATCGACCAGTCGGCGGTCGAGGCGATCGTGGTCACCGGCAACGCCCGGTCCTTCGGCGCGGGGGCCAACCTCAAGGAGATCCGCCACGCCCAGCTCGCCGGCGTCTCCGACCGGTACGTGGGACTCGGCCACGAGGCCTTCGGCGTCCTGGCCGACGCGGGCGTGCCGACGTTCTCCCTGCTCACGGGGCAGGCACTCGGCGGGGGCCTCGAGCTCGCCCTGCACACGGACTACCGCGCGGCTCATCCGCGCACCGGTCCGCTCGGACTGCCCGAGTGCCGGCTCGGCTTCTTCCCGGGCTGGGGCGGCGTGCACCTGCTCCCGCACCTGATCGGCCCGGCCGCGGCGCTGCGCGTCATCGTGTTCGACTCCCTGCGGGGCCGCAACGCCAAGGCGGCGGAGGCCCTCGAGCTCGGCCTCGTGGACGTGGTGCTCGACGCCGCCCCGGGGACCGGGGAGTGGGACACCGCCTGGCAGCGGTGGGTCGCCGACAAGCTCACCGCGCTCGACGCGGGGGAGACCCGCCGCCGCGCGGGCACGCCCGGCGGCACCAGTGAGCAGCAGTGGCACGACGCCGTGGAGCAGGCCCGGGACCGTGCCGAGCGCACGTGGCACGGCGCGGCGCCGGCCCCGCTCGTGGCGATCGACCTCGTGGCGGACGCCTGGACCGAGACCCGCACCGAGAACGGGACCAAGGCCGTGGCCGCCTTCGCCGCACTGGTCCGCGGGGACGTGGCCAGGGCCTCCCTCTACGCGTTCGAGCTCGTCTCGGCACGGTCCCGGCAGGCCGCCGACGTCCCCGCCGCCGAGCCCGTTCCCCTGCGCAAGGCCGCCGTGATCGGCGCCGGCCTGATGGCCGGCCAGCTCGCCTCGCTCGTCGCGAGCGGCGCCCGGATCCCCGTGGTCATGACCGACCTCGACGACGAACGCCTCGCCGCCGGCGTGGCCCGGACCAGGGAGCGCTTCGCGGCCCAGGCGGCCCGGGGCAGGATCAGCACGGAGCAGGCCGAGCAGCTCGGCGCCCTCGTCACGGGGGCGAGCGGACCGGAGGACCTCGCCGACGCGGACTTCGTGATCGAGGCCGTCTTCGAGGACCTCGACGTGAAGAAGCAGGTCCTCACCCAGTGGGAGCAGGTCGTGCGGCCGGACGCGATCCTCGCGACCAACACGAGCTCCCTGTCCGTCACCGCCATGGCGGAGGGCCTCCGGCACCCCGAGCGGGTGGTCGGCTTCCACGTCTTCAACCCGGTGGAGGTCACCCCGCTCCTGGAGATCGTGGCCGGGCGGCGGACCGGCGACGCCGCCCTCGCGACCGCCTTCGAGCTCGCCGCGGCGCTGCGCCGCACGGCGGTGCGCGTCCAGGACGCCCCCGGCTTCGTGGTCAACCGCGTGCTGACCCGGCTGTTCGACGTGATCGTCCAGGCGATCGACGCGGGGACGGACGTGTCGGCCGCCGACCACGCCCCCGATCCGATGGGCCTGCCCATGACCCCGCTGCGGCTGCTCGACTTCGTGGGCCCGGCCGTGCTGCACCACGTGGACGAGACCATGCACCGGGCCTATCCCCAGCGCTTCGCGCGGTCCCCGTGGATGGACGCGGTGGTCGAGGCGGGCCTCACCCACGTGCTGCCCACCGAACAGGCCCCGGAGACGGGCGCGGACGGCTACCTCGCCGCGGACGCCGCCCGGCTGCTCGAGCGGACCCGGGCGGAGCGCCCCGCAGGCACCCCGGGCGCCCCCGCCTCGCCGGAGGAGCTGCTCGCGCGGGTCCAGGACGCCCTGGCCGAGGAGATCGGCGCGATGCTGGCCGAAGGCGTCGTCGCCGGGCCCGAGGACGTGGACCTGTGCATGGTCCTCGGCGCCAACTACCCCTTCCACCTGGGCGGCATCACCCCGTACCTCGACCGCACCGGCGCCTCCGAGCGCGTCCTCGGCCGCCCCTTCCACCGGGACTGACCGTGTCCCCGATCGACCTCCCGCCAGCCCACAGAACGAAGGATCCTTCCATGACCGCCACCCCTGAGACCGGCGCGAACCTGTTCCCCGCCGGCACCGTGGAGCCCGACTACGTCCTCGACGAGGCCCTCGACACCGACGCCGCCGGCGCCTTCGACGCCGTCTCCGACACCGACCGCGAGCACTGGATGCGCGCCCGCCGGTTCGTCCAGGAGGACCTGCTGCCCGTCATCGCCGAGCACTGGGACCGCTCGGAGTACCCCCTCGACCTCGTCCGCCGGCTCGGGGAGCTCGATCTGCTGCGCGACGGCGTGGCCGTCGACGGCCACGAGGCGATGTCCAAGACCGCGGCGGGGCTGATCAGCATGGAGCTCTCCCGCGGCGACGGGTCCATCGCGACCGTCTCCGGCGTCCAGGGCGGGCTCGCGATGCGCTCGATCGCCATGTGCGGCTCCGAGGAGCAGCGGCAGCGCTGGCTGCCGCGGATGGCCACCGGCGAGCTCCTCGGCGCGTTCGCCCTCACCGAGCCCACGCACGGCTCGGACTCGGTGAGCCTCGAGACCCGTGCCACCCCGGTGGACGGCGGCTGGCTGCTCAACGGTGAGAAGAAGTGGATCGGCAACGGCTCGATGGGCGGGATCACCGTGGTGTGGGCCCGCTCCGACGAGGACGGCCAGGTCCGGGGCTTCGTGGTCCCGCAGGAGAGCGAGGGCTACACCGGCACGACCATCCGCGGCAAGCTCGCCCTGCGCGCCATCCACCAGGCGCACCTGCGGTTCGACGGCGTCTTCGTGCCGGAGGAGAACGCGCTGCCCGCGGCACGGTCCTTCAGGAACACCGCCGACGTCCTGTTCGCGACCCGCATCAGCGTGGCGTGGGGCGCGGTGGGTCACGCCCAGGCCTGCTACGAGACCGCCGTGCAGTACGCGGGCCAGCGCGTGCAGTTCGGCCGGCCCCTCGCCGCCTCGCAGATCGTCCAGGAGCGGCTGGCCCGGATGCTGAGCGAGCTCACCCAGATCCAGCTGCTCGTGGCGCGGATGACCGAGCGGGAGGAGGCCGGCCGGCTCACCGCCGAGCAGGCGTCGCTGGCGAAGTACACCTCCACGCGCACGGCCCGCTCGATCGCGGCCAACGCCCGGGACCTCATGGGCGGCAACGGCATCCTGATCGAGAACCGCGTGGCCCGCCACTTCGCCGACATCGAGGCGCTGCACACCTACGAGGGCACCGAGACCGTGCAGGCCCTGATCATCGGGCGCGGCATCACCGGCATCTCCGCCTTCGCCTGATCTCTCGCCCTTTCCGCACGACGACGGCGAGACCCTCGGTGACGTGGTGCTGCGCGGCAACCACGTGATGCTCGGCTACCACGAGGACGAGGGGGTCACGGCCGAGGCCTTCCCCGGCGGCCGGTGCCTCACCGGGGACCTCGGGGTGATGCACCCCGACGACTGCCTCCAGCTCGAGGACCGGGGGGAAGGACGTGATCATCTGGGACGGGGAGAACGTCTCCTCGCTCGAGGGGGAGCAGGCCGTGCCCGGCACCGCGACGGGCACGGTGCGCAGGAAGGAGCTGCGCCACCCCTGAGGACAGAATCGCTGGGGCCGGCCCGGGAACGAGGACGGCGCCCCGGCCGTCGAGGCCGGGGCGCCGTCGTGCTCGGTCCGTGGGGGCTCAGAGGTCGGCGCCGCCGTGGAACGAGTCGTTGCTCGAGTCGATCTCGTCCTCGAACGCGGGATCCTCGGGGATGTCGAGGTCCGCGATCGCCTCGCCCATGCGAGGCTCCTCGGGCGGGACCTGCTCGTCGCCCGACTCGTAGCGGGCCTCCGCCGTCTCGTCCCGGAGCTCCTGCTCCGAGGGGACCACCGGGTGCTCGGGGTCCACGCGCTCGTCCTGCACGACGGCCTCGTCGCCCTCGATCAGCGGGTCCTCGCGCCAGTGCTCGGGATCGATCTCGGCGGCGCCCTCGTAGGCGTCGGGAGTCTCCGGCAGCTCTTCCGGTGAGGTGCTCATCTGCTGTCCTTTCGGGTCGGGGCATCGGTGTTCCATCAGCCTACGCACTGCCGCCACCGCAGCCCCGGCCGCACGATCCTGCGGCGATCGGCGGGAGCGCAGAGCGGTGACCAGGGGACTCCGGCCCGGCCCGGCACGGGTTTTGACGGTCCTCCGGGGCCTGTGTAATGTATTCCGAGTCGCCGCAAGGGACGCGAGAGATCGCCCCGGACGGCAACGCCGAATCCGGCGGACCGAACCTCCTCGAACCATCAAGCCGATCACCGCTGCGCGGTGGACATCAGCTTGTGGGCCGAGATCGGGTCGGGTACGCTGGTGGAGCTGTTTCGGGCAGCAGCGAGAGATCGTTGCGGCCCACGGCGCCGAATCCGGCAGATCCACGAATTCTCCTCCCGAAGAACCGACCGTCGCCGAGCGACGGAAAAGCGATTTGGGGAAGCGGAGAAGATGGGGATAGGCTGAGGAGGTCGCCGCGGGGAAAGCGAGAGATCGCGAGAACCGAGCGAAAAAGAATTCCAACACGGTTTCCGGGTGTGGTGCCTGGTTGCTGGTCTGTTGTTTGAGAACTCAATAGTGTGCCATGTTTGTTGATACCGGATGTTTTATTCGGTTGATTGGTT